>NZ_LGEG01000269.1 GCF_001280125.1 Streptomyces sp. NRRL F-6492 | reverse complement strand
CCGGGGGGCTCCGCCCCCGAACCCCCCTGACGCGAGCGCTTCGCGCCGCGAGCAGGCGCCGCCACCGGGCCCCGCGCCCCGGGCACGACCGGCCCGCCGGGCGAGGCGCTCGGCCCCGCCGGACGCGGGGCGGGCGCGAGCACCGGGCAGCCGGCAGCTGGCAGCTGGCAGTCGGCACCGTGCAGCTGCAAGCCCCCTGCGGGCTCAGGGCGCGGGACGGGCGCAAGCCCCCGCGGGCGCGGGACGCGGGGCAGGCGCAAGCGCCCTGCGGGCGCACGGGGGCGGGACAGGCGCAAGCCCCCTGCGGGCACGGGAGGCGTACGGGGCGGGCTCCGCCCCGTACACGCGAGAGGTCCCCGTCGCCGGGCGGCGACAGGGACCTCTCCGGGGTCACGCCTTCGGCGCGTCGCCCTCGGCGGCGGGCCCGGCGGCCTCGGCCGGACCGTCCGTCTCCGCCGATGCCTTGCCCTCGGGCCCGGTCCCGGCCGGGCCGTCCGTCGCGGCAGACGCCTCGGGCCCGGTCGCGGCCTCCGCCCCGGCGGGCTTCTCGGCCTTCGCCGGGGTCTCCGTCCCGGCGGACGCCTCCGCAACGGCCCCGACCGAAGCCTCGGCCTTCACCGGGGTCTCCACCCCGGTCGGCACCTCCGCAACAGACCCGACCGGAAGCTCGGCCTTCACCGGGGTCTCCACCCCGGTCGGCACCTCCGCAACAGACCCGACCGGAAGCTCGGCCTTCGCCGAGGTCTCCACCCCGGTCGGCACCTCCGCAACAGACCCGACCGAAGCCTCGGCCTTCACCGGGGTCTCCGTCCCGGCAGAGGCCTCCGTCCCGGTGGCGGCCGGCGTGGTCGGTTCCGGGCGTTTGGTGATCTCCACCGACTCCCGTGTCCCCGGTACCGTCACGCCCTCCGCGTTCTCCGGGTGGTGGCAGGCCACGCGCTGGCCCGGGCGGAGTTCCAGGAGCGGGGGCTCCTGGGTCTTGCAGACCTCCGTGGCCTTCCAGCAGCGGGTGTGGAAGCGGCAGCCCGGCGGCGGGGCGATCGGGGAGGGGACGTCCCCGTTGAGGAGGATGCGCTCGCTCTTGACGCCCCGGCGGCGCGGGTCCGGGACCGGGACCGCCGACATCAGGGCCCGGGTGTACGGGTGCATCGGGGCCTCGTACAGGGACTTGCGGTCCGCGAGCTCGACGATCTTGCCGAGGTACATCACGGCGATGCGGTCCGAGACGTGCCGGACGACCGAGAGGTCGTGCGCGATGAACACGTAGGTGAGGCCCAGCTCGTCCTGGAGGTCGTCCAGGAGGTTGACCACCTGCGCCTGGATGGAGACGTCCAGGGCCGAGACCGGCTCGTCCGCCACGACCAGCTTCGGCTTGAGCGCGAGCGCGCGGGCGATGCCGATGCGCTGGCGCTGGCCGCCGGAGAACTCGTGCGGGTAGCGGTTGTAGTGCTCCGGGTTGAGGCCCACCAGGCCGAGGAGGCGCTGCACCTCCTTCTTCACGCCGCCCTCGGGCTCGACGCCCTGGAGCCGGAAGGGCGCCGAGACGATCGTGCCGACCGTGTGGCGCGGGTTCAGCGAGCCGTACGGGTCCTGGAAGATCATCTGGATGTCCCGGCGGAACGGCCGCATCCCGGACACCCCGAGGTGGGAGATGTCCTTGCCCTGGAACTCGACCGTGCCGCCGGTCGGTTCGAGCAGGCGGGTGATGAGCCGGCCCATCGTGGACTTGCCGCAGCCGGACTCGCCGACGATGCCGAGGGTCTCACCGGGGTAGACCTCGAAGTCGAGGCCGTCGACCGCCTTGACCGCGCCGCTCTGGCGCTGGAGCAGGCCCTTCCGGATGGGGAAGTGCTTCTGCAGGCCGGTGACCTTGAGCAGGGGTTCCATGGTCTCGCTCACAGCTTCGGCGCAATCTCTTCGGTCCAGATGCGGGTGCGCTCCTCCTGCGGCATGTGGCAGGCGGAGTGGTGGCGCTCTCCGACGAGCTCCAGCTCGGGCCGCTGGGTGCGCGTGATGCCGCCCTTGGGGACGTCCGCGTACGGGCAGCGCGGGTTGAAGGCGCAGCCGCTCGGGATGTTGATGAGGCTGGGCGGGTTGCCCTTGACCGGGATGAGCCGGTCGGTCTGCTCCCGGTCGATGCGCGGCATCGAGCCGAGCAGGCCCCAGGTGTAGGGGTGCTGCGGCTCGTAGAAGACCTGCTCGGCCGGGCCGCGCTCGACGCAGCGCCCGCCGTACATGACGAGGATGTCGTCGGCGAGCTCGGCGACGACGCCGAGGTCGTGGGTGATGATGACGACCGCGGAGCCGAACTCCTTCTGGAGGTCCCGCATCAGGTCGAGGATCTGCGCCTGCACGGTCACGTCGAGGGCCGTGGTCGGCTCGTCGGCGATGAGCAGCTCGGGGTTGTTGACGAGCGCCATGGCGATCATCGCGCGCTGGCGCATGCCGCCGGAGAACTCGTGCGGGTAGTTGTCGAACCGCTTGACGGGCTCGGGGATGCCGACCCGGTCGAGGAGTTCGACGGCCCGGGTGCGCGCCGTCTTCTTGTTCACGTCGTGGTGGACGCGGTACGCCTCCACGATCTGGGCGCCCACCGTGTAGTACGGGTGCATCGCGGACAGCGGGTCCTGGAAGATCATGGCCATCTCGCGGCCGCGCATCCGGCGGACCTCTTCCGGGTCGGCCGAGAGCAGCTCGCGCCCGTTGAGCCAGATCTCGCCGGAGATGCGGGCCTTCTGCCGGCCGTACTGCCCGACCGTGTGCAGGCCCATGATGCCGAGCGAGGTCACCGACTTGCCGGAGCCGGACTCGCCGACGATGCCGAGGGTCTTGCCCTTCTCCAGCTGGAAGGAGAGGCCGTCGACCGACTTGACCAGACCGTCGTCGGTCGGGAAGTGGATCTTCAGGTCGCGTACGTCGAGGAAGGCGTCGGAGGGGGCGGGCCTCCCCGGACCGGGCTTTCCGGCGGCGGACTTCCCGGCGGCGGGCTTCCCGGTGGCGGCGGGCTCTCCCACCGCCGCTCCGGTCTTCGACAGCTGGTCCGTCATGCGAGCCTCACTCGGGGGTCGATCACCGCGTACAGAAGGTCCACCACGAGGTTGGCGATGACCACGGAGGCGGCCGTGATGAGGGTGACCGCGAGGATCACCGGCAGGTCGCGGTCGCCGACCGCCTTGAAGGCGGCGTTTCCGAGACCCGACAGGTTGAACGCGGTCTCGGTCAGGACCGCGCCGCCGACGAGGGCGCCGAGGTCCATGCCGAAGATGGTCAGGATGGGGGTCATGGTGGAGCGCATCGCGTGCTTGCCGAGCACGACCGGCTCCGGCAGGCCCTTGGCGCGGGCGGTGCGGATGTAGTCCTCGCCGAGGACCTCCAGCATGGTGGCGCGGGTGAGGCGCGCGTACATCGCCGCGTAGAGGAAGGCGAGGGTGACCCAGGGCAGGAGGAGGCCGATGAACCACTCGCCCGGGGACTCGGTGAACGGGACGTACTTGGCGTCCAGCCAGCCGAGCTGGGTGCGGAAGAGGAACATCGCCAGCATGGCGGTGAAGTAGATGGGGAGCGAGACTCCGGCGAGGGCGGTGACCATCGCGATGCGGTCGATCGCGGTGCCGCGCTTCAGCGCGGAGACGACGCCGGCGGTGACGCCCATGAGGAGCCAGAGCACGGCCGCGCCGACGACCATGGAGAGGGTGACCGGGATCCGGTCGACCAGCATGGCCCAGACGTCCTGCTCGGTCTTGAAGGAGTAGCCGAAGCACGGGGCCGCGCAGTGGATGCTGTCGCCGCCGCCCGTGTAGTCCCGGCCGACGAAGATGCCGGAGACGAAGTGCCAGAACTGCACCAGGATCGGCTCGTCCAGGCCCAGCTTCTGCCGGATGCCCTCGATGGAGGCCGGGTCCGCCTGCTTGCCGACGAACATCGCGGCAGGATCGCTGCCGGTCAGCTTGGGAATGAGGAAGAAGATGCTGAGCGTCACGAGCGTGACGACGAGCAGCATCACGACGACCGCGAAGAGTCGCCGGACTATGTATGCAAGCATGCGGTCGGCCGGTCGGCGGCCGGGGGACCCGATCGGGTCCCCCGGCCGCCGCCCTCGGCCATCACCTGCCCTTCGGACCTGGCGGCGGGTGGTGCGCCGGTGGAGCGGGTCGGATTACTTGACGACGCCGAGCGACGCGTAGTCGTAGCGGCCGTTGTAGGCGTCCGCCGTGTAGACGTTGGTCAGGCGGGAGCTGCGCCAGATGATGTTCTTCTCGTGGGTGAAGGGCAGGTAGACCGCGGCCTCCGACACCTTCGTGTTGATCTGCTTGTAGAGGTCGCCGGCCTTGACCGGGTCGGTCTCCTTCAGCGCCTGGTCGAACAGGCCGTTGACGGCCTTGTCGTTCAGCTCCGAGAAGTTGTTGTTGCCGCTCTGGAGGATGAAGCGGCCGTCGACCAGCGGCTGGAGGAAGCCCTGGCCCGACGGGAAGTCGGCGCCCCAGCCCATGATGATGATGCCGTAGCCCTTCTCCTTGACCACCTTCGGCGAACCGATGATGCCCGAGGTCTGGGCGCCGTCGAACTGGTCGATCTGGGCCTCGATGCCGACGGCCTTCAGCGACTGCTGGAGGGACTCGGCGGTGGCGATCTCGATCGGCTTGTTGTTGCGGACCGCGATGGTGGTCTTGAAGCCGTTCGGCTTGCCGCACTTCGCGAGGGCCTCCTTGGCCTTCGCGACGTCCGCCTTGCCCGCGAGCTTGCCGTACGGGTCGGCCTTCGGGTCGGCGCCCTTGATCGCCGGCGGCAGCATGTTGGCGGCGATGTCGCCACCGGCCTGCGGGCCGCCGCGGGCGGTCTGGAGGGACTTGGAGTCGGCCGCGTAGATGATGGCCTTGCGGCACTCGACGTTGTCGATGACCGTCTGCGGGAAGACCGCGTAGCGGATGAAGCCCGTCTGCGGGTTGTCGATGTTGCTCTTGTGCTGCTGGAGCACCTTCTGGCGGGCGGCGGCGCCGACACCGGTCGCGTTGATGTCGAGGTCGTACTCGCCCTCGATCAGGCGGTTGTCCATGTCGTCGGCGTTCGTGGTGAACGTGACGCTGATCTTGTCCGGCAGGGCCTTGCGGATCGTGTCCGTCTTGGCGTCCCACTTGTCGTTGCGGACGAGCTTGATCGACTTGTTGGGGGTGTACGAGTCCCACTTGTACGGGCCGGAGGAGAAGGGCTTCAGGCCGTACTTGGACTTGGTGTCCTTGTCCTGGCGGACCGGGGAGGCCGCGGGCATCGCCAGCATCTGCAGGAAGTCGCCGTTGGCGACCGGCAGCTTGAAGACGATGGTCTTGTCGTCCGGGGTCTCGATCGCCTTCAGGCCGAGCTTGTCCGCGGAGGTGTCCTTGTACGGGCCCTTGTACTCGCCCTTGGGGTCCAGGACCTGCTGGAGGTAGATCGGGCCGCCGGAGATGACGTCCTGCGCCCAGATGCGCTCGATGCCGTACTTGACGTCCTTGGAGGTGATCGGCTTGCCGTCCTCCCAGGTGACCCCGTCCTTCAGCGTGAAGGTGTAGGTGAGGCCGTCGGCCGAGACCTTGCCGGTGTCGGTGGCGAGGTCGGAGACCAGCTCGGTGGAGGCGGCGCCCGGCTCGGCCTTGAAGGTGACCAGCTGGCGGGTGTAGTAGCGGGCGAAGTCCCACACGAAGCCGTAGTAGCCGCGCTGCGGGTCCCACGAGTCGGCCTCCTGCGAGCCGATGAACTTCAGCTCGCCGCCCTTCTTGTCGGAGGCGTTGAGGACCTTGTTGACGCCGCCGTTGAAGGCGAGGCCGTCCTTGCCCTTGTCACTGCCGCCGCCGCCGTTGCCGCCGCCGCAGGCCGTGGTGACGACCATCGTGGCCGCGGCGAGCAGCGCGCCCGCGGCGATTCTGCGCCTCTGAGAGCTCATCAGAGTCATGGGTCTCGCAACCTCCGGGATAGTGGCGGCCGTTACGGCGGTCCGCCGAGGGGGATGAGCCTCCTGTCGACAGCGGCAGGGGCGGGTCTTGCGGGTCGTCGGCGAACGGTCAGCGGGAGCCCTTCGGGTCGAGCGCGTCGCGCACGCCGTCGCCGAAGAGGTTGAACGCCAGGACGGTGATGAAGATCGCGAGGCCGGGGATCACCATGAACAGGGGGTCCGACTCGTAGGTGTTGACGGCCTTGGACAGCATCTGTCCCCAGGAGGCGGTGGGAGGCTTCACTCCCGCGCCGAGGAAGCTGAGGGCCGCTTCGGTGAGGATGTTGGTGGGGATCATGAGGGTCGCGTAGACCGTGATCGGGGCGACCAGGTTGGGCAGCAGCTCCTTGCGGAGGATGTAGAGGCGGCCGGCGCCCAGGCTGCGGGCGGCCTCCACGTACTCGCGCTCGCGCAGCGAGAGGGTCTGGCCGCGGACGATGCGGCCGACGTACGGCCAGCCGAAGAAGCCGATCACGACGACGAGGGCGCCGATGCGCACGCCCGAGCCCTCGATCCCGAACAGCTCGTTGGGCAGCACCGAGACCAGCGCGATCGTGAAGAGCAGCTGCGGGAAGGCGAGCATGACGTCCATGACCCGGCTGAGGGCCGCGTCGATCCAGCCGCCGAAGTAGCCGGCGACGATGCCGAGGACGGTGCCGAGGAGGACCGCGAAGACCGCCGCGAGGAAGGCGACGAGCAGGGAGATCTGGGCGCCGTAGACGATGCGGCTGAAGACGTCGCGGCCGTTGACCGGCTCGACCCCGAGGAGGAAGTCGGAGCTGATGCCGCCCCAGGCGCCGATCGGGGTGCCGAAGAGCGGGTCGATCTGGTCCTCGTGGAACTCGTCCGGCGGGTGGCCGAGGAGACCGACGATGACCGGCGCGAAGAGCGCGACCAGGATGAGGAAGACGACGACGCAGGCGCCGGCGAGGGCGAGCTTGTCGCGCTTGAGGCGGGTCCAGGCGATCTTCCAGGGCGAGCGGCCCTGGATCGCCTTGTCGGGGGTGCCGGGGGTGCCGGAGGAGCCGGGATCGGCGGGCACGCCGTCGACGGTGGCGGTCGACGCGCCCGCACTGGTCTCGCGCAGTGGTGCCGTCATCGTGGTGAGGACCCCTCTCGGCCGCCGGTAGCCGGCCCTTGCCCGCCGCGGGTAGCGGCTCGGTGGAACAACCTGCTGGGTATCTGCCCGAAAGGAGCCGAACACCCGGTGTTCCGGGGAGTCTTCAACGCGCTTGTGATCACCCGCCAGCCCTGACGGGGAATGGTTGCTCAAACGTGATGCGGTGCTGCGACTTCCGTTATCCGGACGCCGCGCGGGTGTGAGCGGACCATCTCGGCCCCTCTTCCCCCCAATCGGACATGTCACCCAACTGGGCGTTTGACCTCTTCAATTGGGGCGAACAAAGGCTTCCGGCGGGGCCGGTGGGGCGGACGGGAAAGGAGGGGACGTCTCAGTATCCGGACGGTGCCGCCGGCGGGTATCCGTACCCCGGGGCGGGGGCGGAGCCGCGCCCGGCGTGCGCCTCGCGGTCGTAGAAGGGGCGCGCGTTCGCCCGCAGCCAGAGCGCCACCGGGTCGTACGCGTCGGAGAGGGCGACCGTCGAGACGGGCAGCCCGTCGGGGACGGAGCCGATGGACTGGCGCATCATCGACCGGACCGTGTCGACGGCCGCCGGGGAGGTGTCGTAGAGGTCGAGCCCGATGACGAGGTACGGGGAGCCGAGCGCGGGCTGCACCCAGCCGCGGCGCAGCGCCCGGACGGCCGGGGTGCGGTGGGCGTTCTGCGTGATCAGGGCGTAGAACTGCGGGATCTCCAGGGCGGGCTCGGTGACGCGCAGCGGCCCGGCGGGCATCCGGTCGAGGCCGGTGGCGATCCGGCGCAGGTCGGCCCAGGGGATGCCGACGCCGCCGCCGGGGGCGTGCGGATTGAGCCAGACGCCCCAGCGGTCGGGGTAGAGGGCGCGGGCGATCTCGCGGCCGGTGACGCGCTCGTGGGCGCGGTTCCAGCCGGAGGCGGCGAGCTCCTGGTCGGAGGTGACGCAGGGCGCGTAGCCGAAGCCGTCGACCTCCATGTTCCCGTACTGGGCGTCGGGCGAGCCGGGCGAGCCCTGCCAGAGCAGCATCCGGAGCTCGCCGTCGGCGAGGGCGTGCAGCAGCTGCTCGTACGCGTCGTAGCGTCCGGGTGCCACCTGGCGCAGCATGTGCTCGACCTGACCGGTCGCAGCGGTGCCTGACGCGCTCACCCTGGGTTCCGCCCCTCTTTTCGTCCACCACGTCTGTGCGGCCACCGGGTCAGGTGCGGCCGTCGAGTCAGTTCAGCTTAAACAGGGTGCCGCTCACACGGCGGCGCGCTGGTAGAAGGGGCGGACCCGCTCCACCATCCAGTCGCCCACCGGGTCCTGCGCCATGTCGAGCAGGATGAGGTTGACCGGCCAGGCGACCTCGACGCGGCCGAGGGCCCGGCCGAGGGCGTCCAGGGGGGCGGTGCGGTCGGCGCCCTCCCAGTGGGAGAGCTGGACGCCGATGAAGAGGGCCGGTTCGGTGCCCTCGACGCTGGCGAGGGCGCGGCGGGCGCTGGCGACGACGCCGGTGGCCTCGAACTCGGCGGAGGCGGCGGCGAGGAAGTCGACGGGGTCGTCCTGCCAGTCGGGCTCGAAGAGCCGGACGCGGCCGCCGGACGCGGGCCCGTCGAGCGGGGTCCGGCCGGCGCGGCAGAGCTCGGCGACGGCGGGCGGGGGCAGCGGGACGCCGACGGCGCCGCCGGGGTTCACGGCGATGCCGAGCTGCGGGGGCAGGCCGCGGGCGAAGTCGCGGGCGGGGGCGACGGCGAAGGACATGTGGTCGCCGGCGCAGGCGCGGAGCTGCTGCTCGGAGCTGAAGACGGGGACGTAGGCCGCGCCGTCGATCTCCAGGGTGGCGAGGTCCAGGTCGGGGCTGTCGGGGCCGCCGCCGTTGGGCAGGGGGACCCAGACCGGGCTGCGGCCCAGCACCTCCAGGAGGCGGCCGCCCGCCTCGGGGTTGCCGAGCGAGGCGGCAAGCACCTCTTCGAGCTCGTTGCCCGGCCACGTCACGTCCACGGTCCCGTTCCCCTTCTCGCACGGCCTGCCGTACCCGGCCGCCCGGCAGCACCCTAACGCCGCCCCGGCACCGCCGTGGCCAGAAGAGAAGGGTACGAGCGCCCCGGACGCGCCGCGGGCGGGACCCGGAGTCGCCGTACGGGAGGCCCCGGAGGCGCCGTACGGGAGGCCCGAAGTCGCCGTACGGGAGGCCCCGGAGGCGCCGTGCGCGGTGCCCGTCCGTCAGACCGCCTCCCCGAAGGTGATCTCCCGGAGGGTGTCGGCGGCGTCCCGGTCGAGCAGGGTCGCCGAGGCGCAGCCGTGCGGGAGCCGGCCGGTCCCGGCGGCCCGCAGCAGCCGGCCGACCGCGCGCCGGTGGCGGGCGAAGGCGTACGCGGAGACGCCCCGGCCCCGGGCGTCCTGCCCGGCCCTGGCGGTGTCGGGGGTGACGTCGAGGAGGACCAGGTGCAGGTCGCTCCCCCGGCGGCGGGCCTCGCGGGCGAGCCAGCCGCGCACCCAGGACTGGGTGCCGCAGTCGTGCACGACCACGCTCGCGCCGGAGCGCAGGGCGCGGCGCAGCCCGGCGTAGTGCGCGATCCGGACCAGGGGGCGGTAGACCGCGTACGGCAGGAGGCGGGGCATCCGGGCGTCCCAGCGCTCCCGGGCGTCCTGGGAGTCGACGCCCCGGCCCCCGGCGGTCCGCCTCATGAGGGTGGACTTGCCGCTGCCGGGCAGCCCGGAGACGACCACGAGGTCTCCGGCCGCGAACGTGAGGGCGCGGGGGCCCCGGCCCCCGCGCTCGCGCAGGTCCCGCAGGATCCGGCTCCGTCCCCGGGTCCGGGCGCGGGCCCGTGGGGACGGTATGCCGGTGCCCGCCGCGTACGCGCCGGTGTGCTGGATCGTCATCGCTGCTCCCCCTGCCGGGCCTCAGGAGACCCTTCCCAAGAAGTGTAAAGAAACGGTAATGGGGCACAAGCGATTTGCCGCGCCGACACCGCGTGCAATGATGTGCCCGCCAGGCGCGCACAGTCGCCTGTACAACCGCATACCGGCCGTTCGAATCCGCGCGGGAGAGTTCCGGACCACGGAGTGGGTCACCCACAGAGTGTGTCCGGGCGCCGAAGGAGCAAGACCCTCCCTTGAATCTCTCAGGCCCCGTACCGCGTGGATGAGGCAGATCTGAAAAGCGGGACACCGTCGTGTCCCCACCCAAGGTGCAAGCCGGACTCTCGGTGACGAGATGCCCCCGGTGAACCTCTCAGGTTCCATGACAGATGGGGAGGACGTCCTCGCCCGTCATGTCTTCGTCACCGAACGCCCTTGGGACCCGGGAGCCACCCCATGACCTCTGCCCCCCGCCTGACCGCCCTCGACGCGCTGCATCGTTCCCTGGGCGCGACCATGACCGACTTCGCGGGCTGGGACATGCCGCTGCGGTACGGCAGCGAGCGCGACGAGCACCACGCCGTCCGCACCCGGGCCGGCCTCTTCGACCTCTCCCACATGGGCGAGATCACCGTCACCGGGCCGCAGGCCGTCGAGCTGCTCGACTTCGCCCTGGTCGGCAACATCTCCACGGTGGGCACCGGCCGCGCCCGGTACACGATGATCTGTCGCGAGGACGGCGGCATCCTGGACGACCTGATCGTCTACCGCCTCGGTGACACGGAGTACATGGTCGTCGCCAACGCCTCCAACGCCCGGACCGTCCTGGACGCGCTCACCGAGCGCGCGGCCGGCTTCGACGCCGAGGTCCGCGACGACCGCGACGCGTACGCCCTGATCGCGGTCCAGGGCCCGGAGTCCCCCGGCATCCTGAAGTCGGTCACCGACGCCGACCTGGACGGCCTGAAGTACTACGCCGGCCTGCCGGGCACGGTCGCGGGCGTGCCCGCGCTGATCGCCCGCACCGGCTACACCGGCGAGGACGGCTTCGAGCTCTTCCTGAAGCCGGAGCACGCCGAGGGCGTGTGGAAGGCGCTGACCGAGGCGGGCGAGGGCGTCGGCCTGATCCCTTGCGGCCTGTCCTGCCGCGACACGCTCCGCCTGGAGGCGGGCATGCCGCTGTACGGCCACGAGCTGACCACCTCCCTCACCCCCCTCGACGCCGGCCTCGGCCGGGTCGTGAAGTTCGAGAAGACGACCAACGAGGGCCGCTTCGTCGGCCGCGAGGCCCTGGAGAAGGCCGCCGAGCGCGCCGAGACCGCCCCGCCGCGCAGGCTGGTCGGCCTGATCGCCGAGGGCCGCCGGGTCCCGCGCGCCGGGTTCTCCGTCGTCAAGGACGGCGCGGTGATCGGCGAGGTCACCTCCGGGGCCCCGTCCCCGACCCTCGGAAAGCCGATCGCGATGGCCTACGTGGACGCGGCGCACGCGGAGCCCGGCACCCGGGGTGTAGGTGTGGACGTCCGGGGCACCCACGAGCCGTACGAGGTCGTGGCACTGCCGTTCTACAAGCGCCAGAAGTGACGAAGTCGTCCCACCGCGCGTCTCACCCCGCAAGACCCACGTTCATCAGTACTCCCCCGATCCAGGAGAATCAGGTCATGAGCAACCCCCAGCAGCTGCGGTACACCAAGGAGCACGAGTGGCTGTCGGACGCCGAGGACGGCGTCGCGACCGTCGGCATCACGGAGTTCGCGGCCAACGCGCTCGGTGACGTCGTCTACGCCCAGCTCCCCGAGGTCGGCGACACCGTCACCGCGGGCGAGACCTGCGGCGAGCTGGAGTCGACGAAGTCCGTGAGCGACCTGTACTCCCCCGTCTCGGGTGAGGTCGTCGCCGCCAACCAGCACGTGGTGGACGACCCGTCGCTGGTGAACACGGCTCCGTTCGAGGGTGGCTGGCTGTTCAAGGTGCGCGTCGCGGGTGAGCCGGACGACCTGCTCACCGCCGACGAGTACGCCGCGTTCTCCGCCGGGAACTGAGACCGGGCCCGAGACCCCTTAGGGATCGATTCATGTCGCTTCTGAACACTCCCCTCCACGAGCTGGACCCCGACGTCGCCGCCGCCGTCGACGCCGAGCTCCGCCGTCAGCAGTCCACCCTCGAGATGATCGCCTCGGAGAACTTCGCTCCGGTCGCGGTCATGGAGGCCCAGGGCTCCGTCCTCACCAACAAGTACGCCGAGGGCTACCCGGGCCGCCGCTACTACGGCGGCTGCGAGCACGTCGACGTGGCCGAGCAGATCGCCATCGACCGGATCAAGGACCTGTTCGGCGCCGAGTACGCCAACGTCCAGCCGCACTCCGGCGCCTCCGCGAACCAGGCCGCCCTCTTCGCGATCGCCCAGCCCGGCGACACGATCCTGGGCCTGGACCTGGCGCACGGCGGCCACCTCACCCACGGCATGCGCCTGAACTTCTCCGGCAAGCAGTTCGACGTGGTCGCGTACCACGTGGACGGGGCCGGTCTGGTCGACATGGCCGAGGTCGAGAGCCTCGCCAAGGAGCACCGCCCGAAGGTGATCATCGCGGGCTGGTCGGCGTACCCGCGCCAGCTGGACTTCGCGGAGTTCCGCCGGATCGCGGACGAGGTCGGCGCCTACCTGTGGGTCGACATGGCCCACTTCGCGGGCCTGGTCGCCGCCGGTCTGCACCCGAACCCGGTCGAGCACGCGGACGTGGTGACCTCCACCACGCACAAGACGCTCGGCGGTCCGCGCGGCGGCATCATCCTGGCGAAGAAGGAGTTCGCGAAGAAGCTGAACTCCTCCGTCTTCCCCGGCTTCCAGGGCGGCCCCCTGGAGCACGTGATCGCGGCCAAGGCCGTCTCCTTCAAGGTCGCGGCCTCGGAGGAGTTCAAGGAGCGCCAGCAGCGCACCCTGGACGGCGCCCGCATCATCGCCGAGCGCCTGGTCCGGGACGACGTGACCGCCCACGGCGTCTCGGTCCTGTCCGGCGGCACGGACGTGCACCTGCTCCTGGTCGACCTGCGCGACTCGGAGCTGGACGGCCAGCAGGCCGAGGACCGGCTCCACGAGGTCGGCATCACGGTCAACCGGAACGCGGTCCCGAACGACCCGCGTCCCCCGATGGTCACCTCGGGCCTGCGCATCGGCACGCCGGCGCTCGCGACCCGCGGTTTCGGGGCCGAGGACTTCCGCGAGGTCGCGGACGTCATCGCCGAGACCCTGAAGCCGGGCTTCGACGCGGAGAAGGCCGAGGCCCTCAAGGCCCGGGTGACCGCCCTCGCGGACAAGCACCCGCTGTACCCCGGCCTGAAGTGATATCGCAGTAATTTCGTACGCTTTTGTTCGTACGGACATCCGGGGCACCGCGCACACTGGAACGACGGGCGCGGTGCCCCGACCCATGTCCCCCGCACACGCGCTCTCTGCACCACCCCGGCAGACAACGACGTCCAGCCCCCACAAGGAGTCCTCCCGTGGCCATCTCGGTCTTCGACCTGTTCTCGATCGGCATCGGCCCGTCGAGCTCCCACACGGTGGGCCCGATGCGAGCGGCCCGGATGTTCGCCCGCCGGCTCAAGAACGAGGGCCTGCTGGCCCACACGGCGAAGGTGCGGGCGGAGCTGTACGGCTCGCTCGGCGCCACCGGCCACGGCCACGGCACCCCCAAGGCGGTCCTCCTGGGCCTGGAGGGGAACTCTCCGCGCACGGTCGACGTCGAGCACGCGGACGAGGAGTTCGAGCGGATCAAGGCGAGCGGCCGGATCAACCTGGTCGGCGCCCACGAGATCCCCTTCGACTTCGACGCCGATCTGGTCCTGCACCGGCGCAAGGCGCTCCCGTACCACGCCAACGGCATGACGGTCTTCGCGTACGACGCGGAGGGCGGGCTCGTCCTGGAGAAGACGTACTACTCGGTGGGCGGCGGCTTCGTCGTCGACGAGGACGCCGTGGCCGGCGAGAACCCGATCGTCCCGGACGACACGGTCCTGAAGTACCCCTTCCGCACCGGCGACGAGCTGCTCCGCCTCGCGAAGGAGACCGGCCTGTCGATCTCCGCGATGATGCTGGAGAACGAGAAGGCCTGGCGCACCGAGGACGAGATCCGCGCGGGCCTCCTGGAGATCTGGCGGGTCATGCAGTCCTGCGTCTCGCGCGGCATGTCCCGCGAGGGGATCCTGCCCGGCGGCCTGAAGGTCCGCCGCCGCGCGGCGAACTCGGCCCGCAAGCTGCGCTCCGAGGGCAACCCCGCGGCCCACTCGATGGAGTGGATCACCCTGTACGCGATGGCGGTGAACGAGGAGAACGCGGCGGGCGGCCGGGTGGTCACCGCCCCGACGAACGGCGCGGCCGGCATCATCCCCGCCGTCCTGCACTACTACATGAACTTCGTCCCCGGCGCGGACGAGGACGGCGTGGTCCGCTTCCTCCTCGCGGCCGGCGCGGTCGGCATGCTCTTCAAGGAGAACGCCTCGATCTCCGGCGCCGAGGTCGGCTGCCAGGGCGAGGTCGGCTCGGCCTGCTCGATGGCGGCCGGCGCCCTGGCCGAGGTCCTGGGCGGCTCCCCCGAGCAGGTGGAGAACGCGGCCGAGATCGGCATGGAGCACAACCTGGGCCTGACCTGCGACCCGGTCGGCGGCCTGGTCCAGATCCCCTGCATCGAGCGCAACGGCATGGCGGCGGTCAAGGCCGTCACGGCCGCGAAGATGTCGATGCGCGGCGACGGCAGCCACCTGGTCTCCCTCGACAAGGTCATCAAGACCATGAAGGAGACGGGCGCCGACATGAGCGTCAAGTACAAGGAGACGGCGCGGGGCGGGCTCGCGGTGAACATCATCGAGTGCTGAGGCCGCGGACCGGAAACGATTCTCCGACCGGTGTCCGCCTCCCCGAGGCGGTCACCGGACCGTCCGGAACGGCGCCCACAGGTCGAGGCTCCACACGTCGCCGTCGCCGACGCGGTGACCGCGCTCCTCGTCCTCCTCGTCCACGACGAGGACGGAGACGTTCGAGGACGCGGCCCGGTACCGGAGGAATCCGCCCTGGTCGGCGACGTCCAGCTCCGGGACGCCCCAGGTACGGGAGAGCTCGTCGTACAGCTCCTCCCAGGAGGTGTACCGGGGAAACGCGACGCCCGTGCTCCGCGCCCAGGTCCGGGCCAGGTCGTCGTCCGACGCGAGGCGGTGCAGCCGAACCGTCGCGGTGGCCATCACCCACGCCGGCTCCGGCCCCGACTCCGACTCCGGCTCTTGCTCCGGCTCCGGCCCCGAGTCCGGGTTGAAGGCGAACTCCACGAGTCCGTGGTCCCGCCGCAGCCACGCCCCTCCCTCGTCGACGACATCGACGAAGGGGTGGTGGAACGCCCGGTCGGCCTCGGCGAGCGTCGAGCCGACGCGGAGGCCGCACAACTCTCCGGTGGCGAGGAACGAGGCGAGGAATCCGATGCCGGTCACGGCCGGTCCTCCAGTACGTCGGTCGGCGCCGGGCCCCGGACGGGTGGCGACCGGAGTCGCGCGGCCCGTCCGGGCGGGCGGGTCAGGCCTTGCTGAGGTGCGACCAGAACTCGTCCCACGACAGCCGGCCGTCGCCGTTGTCGTCGCGCTGCTTGATGATCGCCTCGGCGACCGTCTCGGTGACGTTGAAGTCGCCCAGCTGCGCCATCACGCTCTTGTACTCCCCGGCGGTGATGAAGCCGTCCCCGTCCACGTCGTACCGGTTGAATGCCGTGCGTGCCGACTCGATGTCCGCCACTGTTTCCGCCCCTTCATGGTGCTTGTCTGACGGGGTCAGATTAGCCGCCCCGGTCCGGTCGGCCGATCCGGGAGGTTCAGAGCGCCCCGCCAGGGGCCCAGCATGCGGACGACCCCGACAAACAAACAATGAACCGCATAGTCATTCACTGTTTACAAGGCAGGTGCCACACGTCACCAACGATTCACAGTTAAAGTGTTCACCTTTGCCCGCTTTTGCCCCACTAGGGACTTTTGGTGATGGGGCACTTGTCTGACATAGTCGATGACACGACCCCCATTGACCCGGGCCAGGTCGACACAGCGGCCGTGGATACACCCCCCCGTCCACGGCGCATCACACGGAAGCCCCCCGCACGCCCCACCACGGCACACGGGGGCTTCCGTGCGTTCAGGGGCGGTCCGCGACCCGCATCTCGAACCAGGTCGTCTTGCCGCGCGGCGCCAGGTCCACGCCCCAGCGGTCCGCCAGCTTGTCGACGAGGAAGAGTCCCCGGCCGCTCGTGTCCAGCTCGTGCACCGGCATCAGACAGGGCAGCCCGCGCGAGGGGTCGCGCACCTCGACCCGGATCGAGCCCCGGCGCCGCTGCAACCGCAGCGCGAAGACGCGGGCCCCGGTGTGCCGGACGGCGTTCCCCACCAGCTCCGAGACCAGGAGGACCGCGTGCTCGGCGATCTGCGGCCCCAGCGCCCACTGGCGCATCACGACGTGCTGCGTGAGCCTGCGGGCCACCCACGCGGACTCGGGCCGGGACGGCAGCCGGACGTCGTCCTCGGCCGGGTTCCCGTACAACTCGACTGCTTCGGCGGCCTGTTCGTCATCCGCGGCCAGTGGCCACCGCCCCGCGGCGGCGCTCGCGCGCTGCCGTGGTTGTTCCCTACCCTCCAGGCCCGCCATGCCCCCCATCATGGCCGCACGGAACGGCCCGCGGGGGCCGTTCCGCCGGAATCCGCCCCCCACGGGCCCCCGGTAGGCGCCTTACGGACACCTGGCCGACACCCGACGAATTCCTTTAGGACAGCTCAGCCGAATTTCGCCTTCCCCGGGCCCTCCTCGACGAAGCTCCGCATCCCGCGCTCGCGGTCCTCGGTGGCGAACAGACCGGCGAACCAGGTGCGCTCGATGGCCAGACCGGTGTCGATGTCGGTCTCCAGGCCCTGGTCGATCGCCTCCTTCGCGGCCCGCAGGGCGACGGCCGGCCCCTGCGCCAGCTTCGCGGCCCACGCGTACGCCTGCTCGTACACCTCGGCGGCCGGGACGACCCGGTCGACCAGGCCGAGGGAGAGGGCCTCGTCCGCCTTCACCATCCGGCCGGTGAAGACGAGGTCCTTGGCCCTGGAGGGGCCGACGAGGCGGGAGAGGCGCTGGGTGCCGCCCGCGCCCGGGATCAGGCCGAGCAGGATCTCGGGCTGGCCGAGCTTGGCGTTGTCGGCGGCGATCCGGTAGTCGGCGCAGAGCGCCAGCTCGCAGCCGCCGCCGAGCGCGTAGCCGGTGATCGCGGCGACGACCGGCTTGGGGATGCGGGCGACGGCGGTGAAGGCGTCCTGGAGGGCGCGCGAGCGCTTGACCATGGCCACGTGGTCCATGACCTGCATCTCCTTGATGTCCGCGCCGGCCGCGAACACCTTCTCCCCGCCGTACAGGACCACGGCCCGCACGTCGTCGCGGTCGGTCGCCTCCTGGGCGAGCTCGCGCAGCCGGTCCTGGGTGGCGACGTCCAGGGCGTTCATCGGGGGGCGGTCGAGGCGGATCGTGCCGACGCCTTCGGCGACTTCGAGGTTCACAGTCATGGGAGAAGGTTAGGGCTCGTCGACGACGAGGGGCCCGGTGCTGTTGCTCACAGCACCGGGCCCCGCCGAAAAGCTCGGGAACGCCTAGGCGATCCACTCCGACCACGGCATGTTCCAGCCGTTGAGGCCGTTCTCCGGCTTGATCTGCTTGTCCTTGGAGTTCTTCACGACGACCACGTCACCGATGATCGAGCTGTCGTAGAACCAGGCGGCCGGGGTCGAGCCGTCCCCCGCGCCCCGGGTGTCCGCGAGGCCGACGCAGCCGTGGCTGACGTTCTGCGAGCCGAAGGTGCTCTTCGGGGCCCAGTAGTTGCCGTGCACGAAGGTGCCCGACTGGGACAGGCGCATCGCGTGCGGCACGTCCTTGATGTCGTACTCGCCGCCGAAGCCGACCGTGGCGCCGTTCATCCGGGTCACCTTGTACTTCTCGCTGATGACCATCTGACCGTTGTACGTGGTCGTGGACGGCGCGCCCGCGGTGATCGGCAGCGTCTTGACGATCTTCCCGTCGCGCTCGACCTTCATCGTCTTGGCGCTGGCGTCGACGGTGGAGACCTGGCGGCGGCCGATGGTGAAGGTGACCGTCTTCTTCTGCTTGCCGTAGACGCCGGGGCGGCCCTCGACGCCGTCCAGGTTGAGGTGGACCGTCACCTTGGTGCCGGCGGCCCAGTACCGCTCGGGGCGGAAGTCCAGGCGGTCGTTGCCGAACCAGTGGCCCTTGATCGGGACGGACGGCACCGCCGTCACCTTGATGGCCTTCTCGACGGCCTCCGGGTCGGTGATGCCCCGGGTGAAGTTGATGGAGACCGGCATGCCGACGCCGACGGTCGAGCCGTCCTCCGGCGTGTAGTGGCCGATGAAGGTGTTCTTCGGGACGAGGGTGGTGAAGGTGGTGTCCTTCGCCGACTCGCGGCCCCCGGCGTCCTTCGCGACGGCGTGGACCTTGTACTGGGTGCCCCCGGACAGGTGGGCGGTCGGCTGCCAGCTGGCGCCGTCCGCCGCGATCTCGCCCTCGACCTCGGTGCCCTTGGAGTCGGCGACCGTGACCGTGGTCAGCTTGCCCTGCTGGGCGGTGACCTTGAGGGCGCCGCTGGTGGCGACCGAGTCGGCGCCGTCCTTCGGAAGGATCGTCACGACGGCCTGGGAGGCCGCGTTCTCCTGCTTGCCCGCGCCCTGCCCCTCCGGGCCCTTCGCGCCGTCGGTGGCGTCCCCGCCGCCGCAGGCGGTGAGCACCAGGAGCAGCGCTCCCGCCGCCAGGGCCTGCAGCCGGACGCCCCCGCGTCCCCGGCCCCGCCGCGTGGTCCCTACCGACGCCCCCGATATCGGCTGCCCGTTCACTGTGGTCTTCTCCCCTCGCACGGCCCGGCGTCGCCGCGGCCCCACCCCCGTGCGCATTGGCTCGCGCACACGGCGCTAGACAATCACACCGCAGGACACGAAAGATCCTCGCGCATGTCACCGTTCCGTCCCGATTGACGTGCTGGTACCTCACCGGAAGACGCCTTCCCCGTCGGTCACGGTTCGCGGCCGTCGACCGGGGGCGTGACGGCCCCTCCGGGGTACGCCGCCGACGGGGGTCGTTCCGTCGGCGTGCCGATCCGCGGCCGGTCGGCGCCGGGGACGCTCGGCTCGATCCCACGCGCCCACGGAGCGTCCCGCACCCGCGCGCCGAACTCGGAGGCGACGGACCCGACATCCTGGACGCGGGGGCGGGCCGACGCCACCGGCGCGCTCCGTCCGACACGGCGCCGGGTCCCGGTCGCGTCCGGCCGGTCCGTCGTGCCGTTTCGAAGATGTGTGGCCCGAGCCGCACTCCCCCGTCGCCGTTCGGCGACTTTTCAACCAGCAACGATTCCAGAAACGCGTCGCGGCGCTGCTCCGGCCCGGCGTCAAGGAACTGCTGCTTCCGCTGCCGTACCCGCCGGTGTGGCCGCTCTGGCCCCCTCCGTGTCCCGGCCCCCTGCCCTGGCTCGGCCCCCTCGCCGGCGGCGACGGGCGGACGGCGCTCACGGCTCCGGCGGCACGTGGAGTCCGCGCTCGACGGGCCCCTCTCCGCCGAGACGCCGCGGCTGACGGCCCGGCAGGTCAAGGACTGGGAACTCTCCTCCGCCTCGACCCGCACCAGGACGTTCGACGAGGCACGGGACGAGCCGGCGCGGCTGCTGAACGGCCCCGAACGAAAAGCGGGAGCCATCGCGGTGGCGGTCGTCGTGGGACTCGCCGCCGGTCTGATCATCGGGTCCGGTCACGTGCTGAGTCACCACGTCTGACCCGGGCCGTTCCCGGGACGCGCGCCGCCTCCCGGGAACGGCGGGGGGGTCAGCGGAGCGCGGAGCCGGCCCTCCAGCTCTTCCAGTCCGTGTTCCAGCCGCCGAGTCCGTTGTCGGGAGCGACCTTCCGGTCGCGGGAGTTGACCACCTCCACCACGTCGCCGACGAGGGTCCGGTCGAAGAACCAGCCCGCGGGCGAGCGCGCGCTGCCGCCCTTCTCGTCCCGGAGTCCCACGCAGCCGTGGCTGACGTTGGCGGAGCCGAAGGTGTCGGGCTCGGCCCAGTAGTTGCCGTGCAGGAAGGTCCCGGAGTCGGTGAGCCGCATCGCGTGCGGCACGTCCTTGATGTCGTACTCGCCGCCGAAGCCGACCGTGGCGCCGTTCATCCGGGTCACGTCGTACAGCTCGGTGACGACCATCTTGCCGTTGTACGTGGTGGTCTTCGGCGCTCCCGCGGTGATCGGCAGGGTGGCCAGGACCTCGCCGTCCCTGCGGACCTCCATGGTGTGCGCGGCGGCGTCCACGACGGAGACCTGGGAGCGGCCGACGGTGAAGCCGACCTTCCTGCGCTGGATGCCGTACACGCCGGGCGCGCCCTCGACGTCCCGCAGGTCGAGGTCGACGGTGACCTTCGTGCCGGCGGCCCAGTACCGCTCCGGGCGGAAGTCGAGGCGGTCCTTGCCGAACCAGTGGCCGGCGACCTCGACCGGCGGGTCCGAGGTGATCCGGACGGCGCGCTCGACCGCGGCCCGGTTCTCGACGGGCCTGCTGAAGGAGAAGGAGACGATCATGCCGGTGCCGACCGTGGAGCGGTTCTCCGGCTTGAAGTAGCCGATGAAGCGGGACTCGGGCACCGCGGTGGTGAAGGTGGTGTGGCGGGCCGAGCGGCGCCCGTGCGCGTCGAGGGCGACGGCGTCCACGCCGTACTTGGCGGCCGGGGCGAGCCGGCTGCGGGCCGGCGGCCGCCAGCGCAGCCCGTCGGCGGAGATCTCCCCGGCGACCTCGGTCCGCCGGCCGTCCTCGATCCGGGCGACGGTCACCCGTTCGAGCCGTCCGCTGTCCACCCTCACCTCGACCGGTGCCCCGGCCGGGACCGCGCGGCTGCCGTCCTCCGGGGTGACCCGGATGACGTCGCCGGGGGCCCGCCCCTTGCCCGGCGGGGAGAGGTCGACGCCCCCGCCGCCGTCCGCCCCGGTACAGCCCGCGAGGCCCGCCAACAGTCCCGCCACCGCGAGGGCGCGCCCCGCCCGCTTCCATACAGATCTCACGCCCGGCCCAACGACGGCCACCCTCCAGGGGAAACGTGCGTGCGGGTCATGTTGGGAGCACGGCCGTACGGGAAGAACAGGAGGAGAACCACGCCCGGGGACCGGTGGCAGGGACGCCGCCGGTCCCCGGGCGCGGGCCCGACGGAGCCGCGGGAGGCCGGACGGTGACGAGCGCAGCCGAGCAGGAGGCGGTACAGCAGCGCGCCCTGGAGCGGGCGGGGCCACCCGTGTGGCCGGGGGCGCCGACGCCCCTCGGCGCCCGCTGCCGGGTCGGGCCCGGCGGGGTCGCGGGCACCAACTTCGCCCTGTGGGCGGGCGGGGCGGAGGCCGTGGAGCTGTGCCTGTTCGACGAGGACGGGACGGAGACGCGGCTGCCGCTGACCGAGCTGACCCACGAGATCTGGCACGGCTTCGTGCCCGGGACCGGCCCGGGGCAGCGGTACGGCTACCGGGTGCACGGCCGCTGGGACCCGTGGACGGGCGCCCGGTGGAACCCGGCGAAGCTGCTCCTCGACCCGTACGCGCGGGCCGTCGACGGCGAGTTCTCCCTGCCGCCCGAGGTGTACGGGCACGTGCGGGACTGGCCGCAGCAGCACGTGGCCGACACCGTCCGCGACGAGCGGGACTCCGCCCCGCACGTGCCGAAGGGGGTCGTCGTCCACGACGACGACGACTGGTCCGACGACCGCAGGCCCAAGACGCCCTGGCAGGACTCGGTCATCTACGAGGTGCACGTCAAGGGCTTCACCCGGCTGCACCCGGGCATCCCCGAGCACCTGCGCGGCACGTACGCGGGGCTCGCGCACCCGGCGGCGGTCGACCACCTCGTACGGCTCGGGGTGACGGCGGTCGAGCTGCTGCCGGTGCACCAGTTCGCGCACGAGGACCACCTGCTGCGGCGGGGCCTGCGCAACTACTGGGGGTACAACTCCGTCGGCTACTTCGCGCCGCACGCCGGCTACTCCTCCTCGGGGACGGCCGGGCAGCAGGTCGGCGAGTTCAAGAAGATGGTGCGGGCGCTGCACGCGGCCGGGATCGAGGTCATCCTCGACGTGGTCTACAACCACACGGCGGAGGCGGGCGAGCTGGGCCCGACCCTCTCCCTGAAGGGCATCGACAACCGGGGCTACTACCGGCTCCAGTCCGACGCCCGCCGGTACGCCGACTACACGGGCTGCGGCAACACGCTGCACGTGGTGCAGCCGCAGGTGCTGCGGCTGATCACCGACAGCCTGCGCTACTGGGTGACCGAGATGGGGGTGGACGGCTTCCGCTTCGACCTGGCGGCGGCGCTCGCCCGGTCCTTCCACGACGTCGACATGCTCTCCCCCTTCCTGGCGGTCATCGCCCAGGACCCGGTGCTGCGCCGGGTGAAGCTGATCGCGGAGCCCTGGGACGTCGGCAACGGCGGCTACCAGGTCGGGGCGTTCCCGCCCCTGTGGACCGAGTGGAACGACCGCTACCGGGACGCCGTGCGGGACTTCTGGCGCGGGGCGCTGCCCGACGTGCGGGACCTCGGCTACCGGCTCTCCGGCTCCAGCGACCTGTACGCCTGGGGCGGCCGGCGGCCGTACGCCTCCGTCAACTTCGTCACCGCCCACGACGGCTTCACGCTGCGCGACCTCGTCACGTACGAGCGGAAGCACAACGAGGCCAACGGCGAGGGCAACCGGGACGGCACCCACGACAACCGGTCCTGGAACTGCGGCGCGGAGGGCGAGACCGACGACCCGGAGATCGGGGCGCTGCGGCTGCGCCAGCAGCGCAACCTGCTCACCACCCTGCTCCTGTCGACCGGGGTGCCGATGCTGGTCTCCGGCGACGAGATGGGCCGCACCCAGGGCGGCAACAACAACGCGTACTGCCAGGACAACGAGATCGGCTGGCTCGACTGGTCGCTGCCGGAGGACCCGGGCCGGGCCCAGCTGCTCGCCCTGTCCCGGCGGCTGCTCGCGCTGCGCCACCGCCATCCGGTGCTGCGCCGCCGGGCCTTCTTCTCCGGCCGGCCGCAGCGCGCGGACGGGCTGCGGGACCTGGCCTGGTTCACGGCCGAGGGGGCCGAGATGACGGAGGGCGACTGGTACGCGCGGACGGGCACGCTCGGCCTGTACCTGTCGGGCCGGGACATCCCGGGCCGGGACGCGCGGGGCGAGCGGATCACCGACGACAGCTTCCTCGCCGTCCTGCACGCCGACCACCGCCCCCTGGACTTCCGGCTGCCGGGCCCGCCGTGGGCGGAGACGTACGAGCTGGTCGTGGACACCGCCCGCGAGGACCAGTCCGGGCCGCCGGGCACGGTCCACCGGGGCGGTGAGGTGCTCGCGGTGGGGGCCCGGTCGGTGGTGCTGCTGCGGGTGTCGAGGTGAGGCCGGGGGGCGGGGGCGGGGGAGGTCAGCGGAGCGCGACGTAGCAGGTGAAGTCGCCGCTGACGGTGGCGTCGGGGCCGACGTAGGTGAAGGTGAGGTTCTCGTCCCCCGCCACCCAGTACTGGCCGGAGGCCCGCCCGCCGGAGGTCCAGGCGGCGGGCGCCGCCCGGTAGGCCCTCTCGCACCGCTCGGACGCGAGCCGGTCGCCGAGGCCCGCCGGGTTCTGGCCCTTGACGGTCTCGTCGATCCGTTCCTGGCCGAAGACCCGCAGGTCCGCGTCCTCGCCGCAGGGGACGGGGCGGACCCGGGCCAGGTGGCCCAGACCGGTGTCGTGGGAGGCGCAGGCGCCGGCCTTCAGGGCGGGCAGGGTGACGGTGGTCCGCTCGGCATCCTCGACGCACTCCACGGTGGTGGTCTTGCCCGCGCCGTTGGGTCCGAGGATCCCGAAGACCTCCCCCTGGCCGACCTCGAAGGAGACCCCGTCGACGGCCTTCCGGCCGCCGTAGGACTTGTGCGGTCCCCGCACTTCGATCGCTGCTGTCGTCATGCCCCGAGCCTCCCGGCCGGGGCGGCCCGCCGGTATCGGCCGATCCGCTCGTACCGGCCGTCGGCCGATCGGTTGACGGCCGGTACGACCCGGGGAGCCGCGGCCGGAAAACCGGATGAGCGGTGTCAGTGGTGAACCGTAAGGTCGGACCTGATGCCCGAGAAACCCTTGCCCCCAGCGAACCCGGCGGACGCCGCCGACCGGTCGGCGGTGCGCGTCCTGCTCCGCCTGTGGCCGTACGTACGACCCGTGCGGGGGCGGCTGTTCACGGCCGCCTTCGTCGCGATAGTCGCCTCCTGTCTGTCGCTCGTCATCCCCCTCGTCCTGAAGTGGCTGGTGGACGGGCCCGTCGCGGACCGGGACCCCGGGGGCGTGTGGCTCGGCGCGCTGTACCTGCTGCTGCTCGGGATCACGGAGGCGGTGCTCTTCGGCTTCCGGCGCTGGCTGGTGGCGCGGCCGCTCGCCGGGGTGGAGGCGCGGATGCGGTCGGACCTGTACGGCAGGCTCCAGCGGCTGCCGATCGCCTTCCACGACCGGTGGGCGTCGGGCCAGCTCCTCTCGCGCGGGACGACGGACCTGATGCTGGTCCGGATGTTCCTCGCCTTCCCGCTGACCTTCCTCCTGGTCAACGGCGTGACGATCCTCGCCGGGTACGTGCTGCTGCTCTCCCAGGACTGGTCCCTCGGCCTGGTGCTGCTGACCCCGGTGCTGCCGCTGGTGGTCGTCTGCTCGCTCTTCGAGGGCCGGTACGGCCTGGTGGCGCGCAGGGCCCAGGACCAGGTGGGCGATCTGACGACGGTCGTGGAGGAGAGCGTCCTCGGCATCCGGATCGTCAAGGGCTTCGGCCGGCACCGCAGCCAGGCGCGGGCCTTCCGCGAGCTCTCCGAGCGCCTGCGGGGCACGGAGCTGGTCAAGGCCCGGCTGCTCGCCGCGATCTGGGCGGTCATCACGGTCGTACCGGAACTGGCCATCGGCGCGGCGCTCGTCCTCGGCACGGTGCAGGTCGCGGACGGCGGCCTGTCGGCGGGCACGCTCGTGGCGTTCCTGTCGACGGCGCTCGCGCTGCGCTGGCCGGTGGAGTCGATCGGCTTCCTGCTCGCGATGAGCCAGGAGGCGGCGACGGCGACGGAGCGGTACTTCGAGGTGATGGACGCCCCGGAGGAGCCGGACACGGCCGCCCCCGGGGTCCCGCGGGCCGACGGCCCGGACGGGGTGCGCTTCGAGAACGTCACCTTCCGCTACCCGGACGCCCCCGAGGGCGCCCCGCCGGTCCTGGACGGCGTCGACCTGCACATCCGCCCCGGCGAGACGCTGGCCCTGGTCGGCGGCACGGGCTCCGGCAAGACGACCCTCACCGCCCTCGTGCCGCGCCTGCACGAGACGACGGGCGGCCGGATCCTCCTCGACGGCGAGGACGTCGCGCTGATGGAGCGGGACCGACTGCGCTCCCTGGTGTCGATGGCCTTCGAGGAACCCACCCTGTTCTCCACGTCCGTCGGCGAGAACGTCCTGATGGGGGCCGGGGCGGAGGCCGGGGAGCCGGAACTGCGGCGGGCCCTCGGCGTGGCCCAGGCGGACGGCTTCGTGGACCGGCTGCCCGAGGCCGCCGCGACCCGGGTCGGCGAGCAGGGTCTGAGCCTGTCGGGCGGCCAGCGGCAGCGGCTCGCCCTGGCCCGCGCGGTGGTCGGCCGGCCCCGCTTCCTCGTCCTGGACGACCCCCTCTCCGCCCTCGACGTGCACACTGAGGCGCGGGTGGAGGCGGCCCTGCGGGAGGTCTTGCGGGAGACGACGGCCCTGGTGGTGGCGCACCGCCCGTCGACGGTGATGCTGGCCGACCGGGTCGCGCTGCTGTCCGGGGGCCGGATCACGGCCGTGGGCACCCACCAGGAACTGCTGCGCGGCAGCGAGGAGTACGCCTGGCTGATGTCGGGCGGGAAGGAACGGCGATGACGGACACCACGCTCACCAAGCCGCCCACCACCCCGCCGGACGAGCCGGACCCCTTCGACCGCGACGACCTGCCCGCTCCCCCGGGGGCGACGGGCGCCCTGCTCCGCTCCCTGCTCTCCGCGCACCGCGCGCGGGTCGCGGTCGCCGCGCTCGTCCTCCTGGTCAAGGAGGCCGCGGTCCAGGCGGGCCCGCTGCTCGTCGCGTACGCCATCGACCGCGCCGTCCCGGCCTTCCGCGCGGGGGACCACGGCCCGGTGGTCGCCGTGGCCCTCGGCTACCTCCTCTGCTCGGTCCTCTCGGGCCTCCTCCAGTACGTCTTCGTCCGGGGGGCGGCCCGGATCAACCAGGACGTCCTCCTGGACCTGCGCGGCCGGATCTTCCGCCACGCGCAGGTCCTCAGCGTCGACTTCCACGAGCGCTACACCTCGGGCCGGCTGATCTCCCGCTCGACCACGGACGTGGAGTCGCTGCGCGAACTGCTCTCGGAGGGCCTCCAGGAACTGATCGGCGTGGTCCTCTCCTTCGTCTCGATCACCCTCGTCCTGCTCTGGCTGGACCTGGGCATCGGCGCGGTGGCGACGGCGTCCTTCGTCCCGCTCTACCTCCTGGTGCAGCTCTACCGCCGCCGCGCGGGCCGGGTGTACGGCGAGCGCTCCACCGCGATCGCGGGCGTGATCGTGAAGTTCGCGGAGACGATGAACGGCATCCGCCCGGTCCGGGCGTTCCGCCGCGAGGAGACCAACGACGCGGAGTTCGCGGCCCTCAACCACCGCCACGAACGAAGCAACGGCGACGCGCTCCTGGAGATGGCCCGCTACGTCGTGGGCTCGCGCCTGGTGGCGAACACGGCGGTGGCCGGAATGTGCCTCTGGGGCGCGTACCGGGTGGCGGAGGGCTCCCTGGAACTGGGCGTCCTGGCGGCCGCCGTCCTCTACATGCGGCGCCTGTACGACCCGATCGACCGCCTGGGCATGTTCCTCAACTCGTACGAGTCGGCGGCGGCGTCCCTCGCCAAGATCGCGGGCCTCCTGGCCCAGGAACCGGGCGTCCCGGAGACGACGGCGCCCCGCGAACTCCCCCGCCGCGAGGGCGCCCCCGGCCGGGAGGTGGTCTTCGACGACGTGAGGTTCGCGTACCGCACGGGCGGCGAGGTCCTCCCCACCTTCGACCTGAAGATCCCGGCCGGCCAGACGGTGGCCGTGGTGGGAGCGACGGGCGCGGGAAAGTCGACCCTGGCGAAGCTCCTGGCCCGCTTCTACGACCCGACGGAGGGGCAGGTCCTCCTCGACGGCGTCGACCTGCGCGACCTCACCACCCCGGAGCTGCGACGCGGAATCGTCATGGTCACCCAGGAGGCGTTCCTCTTCTCGGGCACGGTGGCGGAGAACATCGCGATCGGCCGCCCGGACGCGACCCGCGCCGAGATCGAGGAGGCGGCGAAGGCCATCGGGGCCCACGACTTCATCGCGGGGCTCCCCGACGGCTACGACACGGACGTGCGCAAGCGCGGCGGCCGGATCTCGGCCGGCCAGCGCCAACTGGTGGCCTTCGCCCGCGCGCTCCTGGCGGACCCGGCGGTCCTGATCCTGGACGAGGCGACGAGCTCCCTGGACGTGCCCGGCGAAAGGGCGGTCCAGCAGGCCATGGACACGGTCCTGAAGGGCCGTACGGCGGTGGTCGTCGCCCACCGCCTGTCGACGGTGGAGGTGGCGGACCGGGTCCTGGTGATGGAGTCGGGCCGGATCGTCGAGGACGGCCCCCCGTCGGCCCTGGTGACGGGGGACGGCCACTACGCGGGCCTGCACCGGGCGTGGCGGGACAGCCTGGTGGGCTGAGACGGGAACGGGGGCCTCGGAGGGGGGCCGCGTTCGGGACGTGGGGCGCGATGCGGGGCGCACGAGAACCGGTCACTCCGCCGGGACCCTCGGGCGCCGTGCGTCACGCGCTCCCGAAGGCGGCCCCCGGAACCGCCCACGCGCCCCGGCGCACCGGCGCACGCCCCCACCGCCCCGGTACCACGGGCGAAAACGCGCCTCAGGCCGAACACCACCCCACGCCCCGCCCACGGTCCACGAAACGTCCGCTTAACGAACGCGGCCGTACCAGCAGCGGACGATTTCTGGCCAACTTCCAGCCGCACTCATGACAGGTCCCCGTCATCCCTGCGACTCTCTCCCCGGCTGTACGAACGAAAGTTCAGGCATCACCCGAACGTGCTCAACCGCTCTCCTTGCTCTGCCCGACGGACTCACCCAGGCCCGCCGGTACCCCCCTCGCAAAAGGAGTCCGCGTGAGATCCACGCCCAGCCGTCGCGCCACCGCGACCGGCGCCCTGATAGCCGCCGCCGCCATGCTCGCCGTGAGCGTCCAGACGGGCGCCGCCACCGCGGCGGACACCCCGTTCAGCGTCGCCCCCAAGGCGCAGCAGGGCACGTCGGCGAATCCGGGCAAGCTCCCGGCCGACCTCACCCCCGCCGAGCGCACCGCGCTCATCAAGGCGGCCGACGCCGACAAGGCCGCCACGGCCAAGTCCCTCGGCCTCGGCGCCCAGGAGAAGCTGGTCGTCCGCGACGTCGTCCAGGACCGCGACGGCACGACCCACACCCGCTACGAGCGGACCTACGCGGGCCTGCCCGTGCTCGGCGGCGACCTGGTCGTCGAGGAGTCGAAGGCCGGCGCCCGGCAGAGCGTCACCAAGGCGGTCCGCGCGGAGCTGAAGAACGTCGACACGACCGCCGAGGTCGCCCCGGCGGCCGCCGAGAAGCAGGCCGTCGGCCTCGCGCGGGCGGACGGCTCCGAGAAGACCGCCGCCAGCCGCGCCCCCCGCAAGGTCGTCTGGCTCGCCGAGGGCTCCCCGGTCCTCGCGTACGAGACCGTCGTCGGCGGCCTCCAGCACGACGGCACCCCGAACGAGCTGCACGTCGTCACGGACGCCAAGACGGGCGCGAAGCTCTACGAGTGGCAGGCCGTCGAGACGGGCACCGGCAACACGCAGTACAGCGGCCAGGTGACCCTCGGCACCGCGCCCTCGTACACGCTGACGGACACGAGCCGCGGCAGCCACAAGACGTACAACCTCAACGGCGGCAGCTCCGGCACGGGAACGCTGTTCACCAACTCCACCGACGTGTGGGGCAACGGCAACCCGTCCAACAAGGAGACCGCGGGCGCCGACGCGCACTACGGCGCCGCGCTCACCTGGGACTACTACAAGAACGTGCACGGCCGCACCGGCATCCGCGGTGACGGCGTCGGCGCGTACTCCCGGGTCCACTACGGCAACGCGTACGTCAACGCCTTCTGGCAGGACTCCTGCTTCTGCATGACGTACGGCGACGGCGCGGGCAACACCAAGCCGCTGACCTCGATCGACGTGGCCGCGCACGAGATGACGCACGGCCTGACCTCGGTCACCGCCAAGCTCGTCTACAGCGGCGAGTCCGGCGGCCTCAACGAGGCCACCTCGGACATCTTCGCGGCGGCCGTCGAGTTCTACGCCAACAACGCCCAGGACCAGGGCGACTACCTGGTCGGCGAGAAGATCGACATCCGCGGCAACGGCACCCCGCTGCGCTACATGGACAAGCCGAGCAAGGACGGCTCGTCCAAGGACGCCTGGTACTCGGGCATCGGCTCGATCGACGTCCACTACTCCTCGGGCCCGGCGAACCACTGGTTCTACCTGCTCTCCGAGGGCAGCGGCACCAAGACGATCAACGGCGTGAACTACGACTCGCCGACCTCGGACGGCCTGCCCGTCACGGGCATCGGCCGGGACAAGGCCGCGCTGATCTGGTTCAAGGCGCTCACCACCAAGTTCGGCTCGAACACCAACTACGCGGCCGCCCGCACGGGCACGGTCGACGTGGCGAAGGCGCTCTACGGCGCCACCAGCCCCGAGGTGACGGCCGTCGAGAACGCCTGGGCCGGCATCAACGTCGGCGCCCGCCCCGGCGGCGGCAACCCCGGTGGCAAGGTCTTCGAGAACACCGCCGACGTCGCGGTCCCGGACAACGGCGCCGCCGTCACCTCGACGGTCAACGTCACCGGCGTCACCGGCAACGCGCCCAGCAACCTCTCCGTCGGCGTGGACATCGTCCACACCTACAAGGGCGACCTGATCGTCGACCTCGTCGCCCCCGACGGCTCGGTCTACAACCTTCGCCAACGGCGCCTGGAAGCTCCGCGTCCAGGACAAGGCCTCGGCCGACACCGGCTACATCAACGCCTTCAAGCTGACCTTCCCGTAACCCTCACGGGACGGGCCGGAACGAAGTGACGGACGCCCCGGGGGCACTGCCCCCGGGGCGTCCGCGCGTCTCCGCCGGGCCCGTCAGCCGCGGGGCACCGCGACGTGCGCCTCCTGGGGCGCGGCGGTCGGCGTGTAGCGGGACGCGGCGGGCGCGGTCGGGACCAGGTCCCGGTGGATCACCTTGGCCACGGCCTGGATCGTGGTCACGCCGTAGTTCATCGAGCTGTTGCCGTCGGTGAGGATCGAGACGGTGTAGTCGTGGCCGCCGCCCTGGAACGCGCCGACGCTGTGCACGCGCCAGCCGCGCGTGGCGCGCTGCAGCCAGCCGTTCTTGACGTGCACGGAGACGGAGGAGGGCGCGCCGGCCGGGGTGCCCCACTTCTGCGAGCTGACGACGTTCTTCATGAGCTTGAGGACGTAGGCGCGGGAGTTGTCGCTCAGGACGGAGTTCTTGGCGCTGATCAGCGAGAGCAGCCGCTGCTCGTCGGTGACGTTGATCTGGGTGAGCCCCCAGTAGCCGCCGGATCCCGGCACCGTCCGCGTCATGCCGGCGGCCGTCAGGAAGCCCTTCACCTTGGTGACGCCGAGCTGGTTCCACAGGGAGGTGGTGGCCGCGTTGTCGGACTTGGTGATCATGGCGGTGGCGAGGGTGTTCTCGCGCGAGGTCAGGTAGCGGTTGGTCTTCTTGGCGTCCCAGAGGAGCGCGGCGAGGACGGTCACCTTCACGACGCTGGCCGAGTCGTACGAGGACGTGGCGCGCAGGGTGCAGGTGGTGTTCGTGGCGCGGTCGCGCAGGCCGACGGCGACGGTGCCGGTGCGCGTGGCGAGGGCGGCGGTGATGTCCTTCTGGAGCTTGGCGGCGAGCCCGGCCTTGCCCGACGTGCAGCTGACCTGCGGCGCGGTGGCGGCGGAGGCGGGCGCCGCGCCCACCACGGCGGGCACGAGCACTCCGGCGGCGACCACGGCCGGGAGCACGCGGGCGCGCAGGGATATGCGGTGATTCATGTGGGTTCCCCCTGGAAACGAAACCAGCACGCCTACGGCGTCATCGCCTTGGATGACTCATGAGCGTGCGGATGGTTGTACGAATCCAGCGAAACAGGGGGATCGGGCGTCACCGTGGCACGGGGCGCCCCACGATCAGGGCGCCCCGCGACGGACCGGACGGGCCGCTATCGCAGCAGCACCCCCGCCCCCTCCCCCGTCGTCTCCTCCGGCAGGGCCGCGAGGCCCAGCTCGGCCGGGTGGGCGAGGAGGGGGTGGGCGGGCAGGACGCGGACGGTGCAGCCGAAGGAGCCGGTGCGGTCGAGCTCCAGGGTGCCCGCGTACGGGAGGCGGCCCTCCAGGTCCGGGCCGCCCGCCGGCTTGAGGGTGACGGTGCGGGGCGCGGTGAGGGTGTCGTCGGCGTCGACCCGGCCGGTGACGGCCTGGACCTCGACGTCGTCGGGGCCGAGCGCGCCGAGGGCGACCCGGACCCGGACGACCGGGGTGGCGCCCAGCTCCGCGTCGGCCACGTCGTCCGCGAGGCCGTCGCCGACCTCGACGTGGTCGACGGTCACCTTGGGCCAGGCCTCCCGGACCCGGGCCTTCCAGGCGGCGAGCTCGCCGGCCCGGTCCGGGGTGAGCGCCCGGCGGGCGGTGGCGGCGGGGGCGTAGAGCCGCTCGACGTACTCGCGGACCATGCGGTCGGCGAGGACCTTGGGGCCGAGGTCGGCGAGGGTGCGCCGGACCATCGCCGTCCAGCCGGCCGGGACGCCGTCGGCGCCCCGGTCGTAGAAGCGGGGGGCGACCCGGCGCTCGATCAGCTCGTAGAGGGCGGCGGCCTCCAGGTCGTCGCGGCGCTCCTCGTCGGCGGCGGCCGCGCCGTCGGCGGTGGGGATGGCCCAGCCGAAGTCCGGCTCGAACCACTCGTCCCACCAGCCGTCGAGGACGGAGAGGTTGAGGCAGCCGTTGAGGGCGGCCTTCATGCCGCTGGTGCCGCAGGCCTCCAGGGGGCGCAGGGGGTTGTTGAGCCAGACGTCGCAGCCGGGGTAGAGGCCGCGGGCCATCTCCATGCCGTAGTCGGGCAGGAAGACGATCCGGTGCCGGACCCGGGGGTCGTCGGCGAAGCGGACGAGTTCCTGGACGAGCCGCTTGCCGCCGTCGTCGGCGGGGTGGGCCTTGCCGGCGACGACGAGCTGCACGGGCCGCTCGGGGTGGAGCAGCAGCGACCGCAGCCGGTCCTTGTCCCGCAGCATCAGGGTGAGCCGCTTGTACGAGGGGACGCGGCGGGCGAAGCCGATGGTGAGGACGTCGGGGTCGAGGACGGAGTCGGTCCAGCCGAGTTCGGCGGCGGCCGCGCCGCGCTGCCGCCAGGAGGCGCGCAGCCGGTCCCGCACGTCGGTCACGAGCCGTTCGCGCAGGGTGCGGCGCAGGTCCCACAGCTCGCGGTCGCTCGCGTCGGGGCCGAGGGGGCCGACCTCGGGGGCGACCCAGGTGGGGGCGTGGACGCCGTTGGTGATGGAGGTGATGGGCACTTCGTCGGGGTCGAATCCCGGCCATAGTCCGGCGAACATGGCGCGGCTGACGGCGCCGTGGAGGGTGGAGACGCCGTTGGCGCGCTGGGCGAGGCGCAGGCCCATGGCGGCCATGTTGAAGACGCCGGGTTCGCCGCCGAGGGGGAGCTCGTCGCCGAGGGCGAGGACGCGGCCGGTGTCGACGCCGGGCAGGGCGCCGTCCTCGCCGAGGTGGCGGGCGACCAGGGTGCGGTCGAAGCGGTCGATGCCGGCCGGGACGGGGGTGTGGGTGGTGAAGACGGTGCCGGCCCGGACGGTCTCCAGGGCACTGTCGAAGTCGAGCCCCTCGCCCTGGAGTTCACGGATGCGTTCGAGGCCGAGGAAGCCGGCGTGGCCCTCGTTGGTGTGGAAGACCTCGGGCACGGGGTGGCCGGTGAGCCGGGTGTACGTGCGGACGGCGCGGACGCCTCCGATGCCGAGGAGCATCTCCTGGAGGAGGCGGTGCTCGCTGCCGCCGCCGTAGAGGCGGTCGGTGACGCCGCGTTCGCCGGGGGCGTTCTCCTCGACGTCGGAGTCGAGCATGAGCAGCGGGACGCGGCCGACCTGGGCGGTCCAGAGCCGGGCGTGCAGGCTGCGGCCGCCGGGCAGGGCGAGGGTGACGCGGGCGGGGGTGCCGTCGGGCTCGCGGAGCAGGGTGACGGGCAGCTCGCCGGGGTCGAGGACGGGGTACTGCTCCTGCTGCCAGCCGTCCCGGGCGAGGGACTGGCGGAAGTAGCCGTGCCGGTAGAGCAGTCCGACGCCGATCAGGGGGACGCCGAGGTCGCTGGCGGCCTTGAGGTGGTCGCCGGCGAGGATGCCGAGGCCGCCGGAGTACTGGGGCAGGGCGGCGGCGACGCCGAACTCGGGCGAGAAGTAGGCGATCGCGGCGGGGAGGCCGTCGGGCTGCCGCTGGTACCAGCGGGGGGCGTTCAGATAGGCGTCGAGGTCCTCGGCGGCGGCGCGGAGCCGGGCCAGGAAGTCCTGGTCGGCGGCGAGCGCGGCGAGCCGGGGGGCTTCGAGGGCGCCGAGGATCCGGACGGGGTCGGTGCCGGGCCGGGGGCCCGGCCGGGCCGGGTCGGAGGAGAGGGAGTCGAAGAGGGCCCGGGTGGGCTCGTGCCAGGACCAGCGCAGGTTGCGCGCCAGGTCGGCGAGGGGTCGAAGGGTGTCGGGGAGGACGGGGCGCACGGTGAATCGACGGATTGCCTTCACGTGTTCCACCTTCGCAGGCGAGTACGGACCGGAGCGGACGCACCACGCTGTGTGTCCGGCGTGCCGCTCCGATGGTAGCCCCGACCGGATCGGAGCAACGGGAACCGACGGGTGAGGACACCCCCGTGACGGGACGGACGGGAGCAACCTCCTGGTGCCACAGGGGTGGTGACGGATGCGTGTCCGACTTCCGCCCTTGCCCGATTTGCTACGACCGAGTAGTTAACAAAGCGCCGGATTGCCCGAGGGTGCACCATGGGAAGGCTCCTCCGGTAACGCCCGGCACGCGCCCGTTCCTGACCCCCTTTCACCCCCTCGGTTCGGCCGTCCGGGTGAACGCGGACGGGAGAGGGCACGCCCCCGACCCGCCGGCCGTCGGCGGAGCTAGAAAGAGCGCACCACCACCCGCACCCCCGTACCCCGTCAGGTGATGCTGTGAATCCGCTCATGGGACGCATTCCCGTACTGGACGTCCGCCCACTGGTCGACTGCGGCCGGCGCCCCGCGAAGGCGGTGGCCGGAGAGACCTTCGAGGTGACGGCGACCGTCTTCCGCGAGGGCCACGACGCGGTCGCCGCCAATGTCGTGCTGCGCGGCCCGTCGGGCCGCCCCGGCCCCTGGATCCCGATGCGCGAACTGGCCCCGGGCACCGACCGGTGGGGGGCCGAGGTCACCCCGGACGCCGAGGGCTCCTGGACGTACGCCGTGGAGGCCTGGAGCGACCCGGTCGCCACCTGGCGGCACACGGCGAAGATCAAGATCCCGGCCGGGATCGACTCCGAACTGGTCCTCGCCGAGGGGGCCGAGCTGTACGAGCGGGCCGCGAAGGGCGTCCCGAAGAAGGGCGGCGGCCGGGAGGCGGTGCTCGCGGCGGCGGACACCCTGCGCGACCCCTCCCGCCCCGCCGCCGTGCGGCTCGCGGCGGCGCTCGCCCCCCGGGTGGTGGAGGTCCTGGACCGCCACCCGCTGCGCGAACTGCTCACCTCCTCACCGAAGTTCCCCCTCCAGGTGGAGCGCGAGCGGGCCCTGTACGGCTCGTGGTACGAGTTCTTCCCGCGCTCGGAGGGGGCGCGGACGGTCGACGGGCGCACGGTCCCGGGGAACTTCCGCACGGCCGCCGAGCGGCTGCCCGCGGTGGCGGCGATGGGCTTCGACGTGCTGTACCTGCCGCCGGTGCACCCGATCGGCGAGACCCACCGCAAGGGCCCGAACAACTCGCTGTCGGCGTCGCCGAGCGACGTGGGCGTGCCGTGGGCGATCGGTTCGCCGGAGGGCGGGCACGACGCCCTCCACCCGGACCTGGGCACCTTCGAGGACTTCGACGCCTTCGTGGCGCGGGCCCGGGAGCTGCGCCTGGAGGTCGCGCTCGACTTCGCGCTCCAGTGCTCGCCGGACCACCCGTGGGTGGAGAAGCACCCGGACTGGTTCCACCACCGCCCGGACGGTTCGATCGCGTACGCGGAGAACCCGCCGAAGAAGTACCAGGACATCTATCCCGTGGCGTTCGACAAGGACATGGACGGGATCGTCGAGGAGACCGTGCGGGTGCTGCGGCACTGGATGGACCACGGGATCCGGATCTTCCGCGTCGACAACCCGCACACCAAGCCGGTGGTGTTCTGGGAGCGGGTGATCGGCGAGGTCAACAGGGCCGATCCGGACGTGATCTTCCTGGCGGAGGCGTTCACCCGGCCCGCGATGATGCGGACCCTGGGCGCGATCGGCTTCCAGCAGTCGTACACGTACTTCACCTGGCGCAACACCAAGGAGGAGCTGACGGAGTACCTCACGGAGCTGTCCCGCGACACGGCCGCGCAGATGCGGCCGAACCTCTGGGTGAACACCCCGGACATCCTGCCGGGCTACCTCCAGGAGGGCGGCCGGCCCGCGTTCGAGGCGCGGGCGGTGCTCGCGGCGACGCTCTCGCCCGCCTGGGGCATGTACGCCGGGTACGAGCTGTGCGAGGGCACCCCGCTGCGGGCGGGCAGCGAGGAGTACCTCGACTCGGAGAAGTACGAACTGCGGCCCCGGGACTGGGAGTCGGCGGAGCGCGCGGGGCGCACGATCACCCCGCTGATCACGGCCCTGAACCGGATCAGACGCCGTCACCCGGCGCTGCGCCGGCTGCGGAACCTGACCTTCCACGACGTGGACAACCCGCAGGTGATCGCGTACAGCAAGCGCTCCGGTTCGAACACCGTTCTGGTGGTCGTCAACCTCGACCCGCACCACACCCAGGAGGCGACGGTCTCGTTGAACATGCCGGAACTCGGCCTCGACTGGCACGAGACCGCTCCGGTGCGCGACGAGCTCACCGGCGACACCTATCACTGGGGCAGGGCCAACTACGTGCGCCTGGAACCGGGCGTCACGCCGGCGCACGTGCTGGCCCTGCGACCGTCCCCGCAGACCGGAGGGTCACCCATCTCATGACTGTCAACGAGCCCGTCCCCGACAAGTTCGAGGACACCCCCGCCAAGGACCGTGATCCCGACTGGTTCAAGCGGGCCGTCTTCTACGAGGTCCTCGTCCGCTCCTTCCAGGACAGCAACGGCGACGGCGTCGGCGACCTGAAGGGCATCACGTCCAAGCTGGACTACCTCCAGTGGCTGGGCGTGGACTGCCTCTGGCTGCCGCCGTTCTTCAAGTCCCCGCTGCGGGACGGCGGCTACGACGTCGCCGACTACACCTCGGTGCTCCCGGAGTTCGGCGACCTGGCCGACTTCGTGGAGTTCGTGGACGCGGCCCACCAGCGCGGCATGCGCGTGGTCATCGACTTCGTCATGAACCACACCAGCGACCAGCACATGTGGTTCCAGGAGTCGCGGCGTGACCCGGACGGGCCGTACGGGGACTACTACGTCTGGGCCGACGACGACAAGCAGTACCCGGACGCCCGGATCATCTTCGTCGACACGGAGACCTCCAACTGGACCTTCGACCCGGTGCGCAAGCAGTACTACTGGCACCGGTTCTTCTCCCACCAGCCGGACCTCAACTACGAGAACCCGGCGGTGCAGAAGGAGATCCTGTCCGCGCTGAAGTTCTGGCTGGACCTGGGGATCGACGGCTTCCGGCTCGACGCGGTGCCGTACCTGTACCAGCAGGAGGGCACCAACTGCGAGAACCTCCCGGCGACCCACGCCTTCCTGAAGCGGGTCCGGAAGGAGATCGACGAGCACTACCCGGACACGGTGCTGCTCGCCGAGGCCAACCAGTGGCCGGAGGACGTCGTCGACTACTTCGGCGACTTCCGGTCCGGCGGCGACGAGTGCCACATGGCCTTCCACTTCCCGGTCATGCCTCGGATCTTCATGGCCGTGCGGCGCGAGTCGCGCTACCCGGTCTCCGAGATCCTGGCGAAGACCCCGGCGATCCCGTCGGGCTGCCAGTGGGGCATCTTCCTGCGCAACCACGACGAGCTGACGCTCGAGATGGTCACGGACGAAGAGCGCGACTACATGTACGCGGAGTACGCCAAGGACCCGCGGATGCGGGCCAACATCGGCATCCGGCGCCGACTCGCCCCGCTCCTGGACAACGACCGCAACCAGATGGAGCTGTTCACCGCCCTGCTCTTCTCGCTGCCCGGCTCGCCGGTGCTGTACTACGGCGACGAGATCGGCATGGGCGACAACATCTGGCTGGGCGACCGGGACGGGGTGCGCACCCCGATGCAGTGGACGCCCGACCGGAACGCCGGCTTCTCCTCCTGCGACCCGGGCAGGCTCTACCTTCCGGCCATCATGGACCCGGTCCACGGCTACCAGGTGACCAACGTGGAGTCGGGGATGGCGTCGCCGTCGTCGCTGCTGCACTGGACGAAGCGGATGATCGAGATCCGCAAGCAGAACCGGGCCTTCGGCACGGGGACGTACACCGAACTCCCGGCGTCGAACCCGGCGGTGCTCGCCTTCCTCCGCGAGGACGGTGATGACCTGGTGCTCTGCGTGAACAACTTCTCGCGGTTCGCGCAGCCGACCGAGCTGGACCTGCGGCGCTTCGCCGGCCTGCACCCGATGGAGCTGATCGGTGGCGTGAAGTTCCCTGCCATCGGGCAACTCCCGTACCTCCTGACCCTCGCGGGCCACGGGTTCTACTGGTTCCGCCTCAAGAAGGACTGACACCGCACGGGTTCGGCCATGTCCGCGGCGGGGCGGTTTCGCCCGTCCCGCCACGGGCACTGGGAACGACAGCACGATTCAGGTCCATACGGGCCTTCTTCCCGGGCCCGTACGGATCTTCCCTTTCCGACACGTCCCGCACATCCGGACAGTCCAAGCCGCCATCCGGGACACTCTGCGCATTTGAACGTATACGAAAGCCAACTGCGCGCCCCGGGGAAAGGACGCGATGCCATGCCGGAGACCGCATCCAACACCCGGGCCCCGGACGCCCTCCTGCCCTCCCTCGCCCCCCTGCTCCACGAATGGCTGCCACGGCAGCGCTGGTTCGCGGGCAAGGGCCGCAGGGTCACCGGATTCACCCTGGACGCGGCCACCGAGCTGCTGCCGCCGGACGGCCCGGGGCCCGGCCTCCTCCATCTGCTCGTACGGGTCGAACAACCCGGCCGCCCGGCCGGTTCGCCCTCCGACTGCTACCAACTGCTCCTGGGCGTACGGACCCAGCTCCCGCCCCGCCTCGCCCCCGCCCTGATCGGGCGGATCCGGCAGGGGCCGCTCGCCGGACGGGCCGTCTACGAAGGGCTGCGCGACCCGCGGCTCGCCGGGCTCCTCTACGAGCGGCTGCGCACCCCGGGCCGGACCGGCCCGCTGCGCTTCCACGCCACCACCGCCCTGCCGGCCGCGCTCGCGCCCCGCGTGCTCGACGCCGAGCAGTCCAACTCCTCGCTCGTCTACGGCGACGCGTACATCCTCAAGATCTTCCGCCGGGTCAGCCCCGGCGCCAACCCCGACCTGGAGCTGCCGCTCGCCCTCAGCCGGGCCGGCTGCGCCCGGGTGCCCGCGCCGGTCGCCTGGTTCGAGTCGGGGGCCGCGACCCTCGGCGTGCTCCAGCCGTACCTGCGGGACTCCCGGGACGGCTGGCGGCTGGCGCTCGACGCGCTGGCCGACGGGCGGGAGTTCACCACCGAGGCACGGGCGCTCGGCCGCGCCACGGCCGAGGTGCACCTGGCCCTCGCCGACACGCTGCCGACGCGGCGGCTCGGGAAGGCCGAGACCGAGCTGCTCGCCGACGCCATGGACCGGCGGCTGCACACGGCGGCGCAGGCCGTGCCCGCGCTGCTGCCGCACGTGCCCGGCCTCCGGGCCGTCTTCGCGGCGGCGAGCGGGGCCGCCGGGGCGGGCGCGGTCCAGCGCATCCACGGCGACCTGCACCTCGGACAGACGCTGCGGGGCTCCGACGGGGCCTGGGCGGTGATCGACTTCGAGGGCGAGCCCGCGAAGCCGCTGGACGAGCGGCGCAGCCCCCAGCCCACGGTCCGGGACGTCGCCGGGATGCTCCGCTCCTTCGACTACGCGGCCCGCACCCACCGCCCCTGGAACGCCGACTGGGCGGCCCGCTGCCGGGCCGCCTTCTGCACCGGCTACGCGGAGGCGGCGGGCGCCGACCCCCGCTCGGACCCGGCGCTCCTGCGCGCCTACGAGACCGACAAGGCGGTGTACGAGGTCGTCTACGAGGCCCGGCACCGGCCGGACTGGCTGCCGGTCCCGATGGCGGCGATCGAACGTCTGGCGGCGATCCCGTGAGTACCCCGTTCGGAGCAGCGGGCCCGTCCTCCGGGCCCGCTCCCACCCGCGGGAACCCCCACCGGCCCCGTTCGGCCGAGTGTCCCGGCGTCCCCGCGGCCCGTTCCACAGGCGTGTTCGCCACGACTCCCCCCCTTCCCCTTCCCGTCCTCCAGGAGGCATCCCCGTGACCGCCCGATCCGCAGGAAAGACGTCCACTGCCAAGAAGGCGCCCGCGTCAGCCACTGCCAGGAAGGCGTCCGCGGCGGACCTGCCCGCCGTGCGGAAGGAGCCGGCGCCGGAGCGGCCCGCCGTACGGAAGGCGCCACCGCTCGACCCGGGCGACCGGGCCCGGCTGCTCGCCGGGGAGCACCACGACCCGCACGGGGTGCTCGGCGCGCACCCGGTGCGCGGCGGGGTGGTGGTGCGGGTGCTGCGCCCGTTCGCCCGGGAGGTCGCCGTCCTCACCAAGGGCCGCCGGGTCGTGCTCCACGACGACGGGGACGGCCTCTTCTCCGGGCTGCTGCCGCTGCTGCGGAAGGTGCCGGCGTACGAGCTGCGGGTGCGCTACGACGAAGGCCCCGGGGGCACGGAGCTGGAGGTCCAGGACCCGTACCGCTTCCTGCCCTCGCTCGGCGACCTCGATCTGCACCTGATCGGGGAGGGCCGGCACGAGGAGCTGTGGACGGCGCTCGGCTCCCGGATCATGACGCACGAGGGCGTGACCGGCACCCGCTTCGCGGTCTGGGCGCCGAACGCGCGCGGGGTGCGGCTCACCGGCGAGTTCACGTACTGGGGCGCGGGCCTGCCGATGCGCTCGCTCGGCTCGACGGGCGTGTGGGAGCTGTTCGTGCCCGGCCTCGGCGAGGGCACGGCCTACAAGTACGACATCGCCCGCCCCGACGGCTCGCACACGCTGCGGGCGGACCCGATGGCCCGGCGGACCGAGTGCCCGCCGAACACCGCGTCGATCGTCACCGAGTCGCACCACGCGTGGAGCGACGGGGAGTGGATGGAACGGCGGGGCGCGCGCCCGGCGCACGAGTCCCCGCTGTCGGTGTACGAGGTGCACCTGGCGTCCTGGCGTCCCGGGCTGACCTACCGCGAGCTGGCCGAGCAGCTGCCCGCGTACGTGCGCGACCTCGGCTTCACGCACGTGGAGTTCATGCCGGTCGCCGAGCACCCCTTCGGCGGCTCGTGGGGCTACCAGGTGACCGGCTTCTACGCGCCGACGGCCCGCATGGGCACCCCGGACGACTTCAAGCACCTGGTGGACGCGCTGCACCGGGCGGGGATCGGGGTCCTGATGGACTGGGTCCCGGCGCACTTCCCGAAGGACGACTGGGCGCTGGCGGAGTTCGACGGGCGGCCGCTGTACGAGCACGAGGACCCGCGCCGGTCGCACCACCCGGACTGGGGGACCCTGGAGTTCGACTACGGCCGCAAGGAGGTGCGGAACTTCCTCGTCGCCAACGCCGTGTACTGGTGCCAGGAGTTCCACATCGACGGCCTGCGGGTGGACGCGGTCGCCTCGATGCTCTACCTGGACTACTCGCGCGAGCACGGCGAGTGGGTGCCGAACGAGTTCGGCGGCCGGGAGAACCCGGACGCGGTGGCGTTCCTCCAGGAGATGAACGCGACCGTGTACCGGCGCTGCCCGGGGATCGTGACCTTCGCCGAGGAGTCCACCGCCTGGGACGGGGTGACGCGGCCGACGGACCAGGTGGGTCCGGGCGGCTTCGGCGGCCTCGGCTTCGGCATGAAGTGGAACATGGGCTGGATGCACGACTCCCTGGAGTACGTGCAGAAGGAGCCGGTGCACCGGAAGTACCACCACGACGAGATGACGTTCTCGATGGTGTACGCGTACAGCGAGAACTACATCCTGCCGATCTCGCACGACGAGGTGGTGCACGGCAAGCGGGCCCTGGTGTCGAAGATGCCGGGCGACTGGTGGCAGCAGCGGGCGAACCACCGCGCCTACCTGGGCTTCATGTGGGCCCACCCCGGCAAGCAACTTCTTTACATGGGCCAGGAGTTCGCGCAGGGCGGGGAGTGGTCGGCGGACCAGGGCCCGGACTGGTGGCTGCTCGACCCGGAGTACGGGGCGGAGGCCGACCACCGGGGCGTGCGGGACCTGGTCCGCGACCTGAACACGGTGTACACGGTGACGCCGTCGCTGTGGGAGCGGGACACCTCGCCCGAGGGGTTCGAGTGGGTGGTCGGGGACGCGGCCGAGGACAACGTCTTCGCGTTCCTGCGCTTCGACGGCTTCGGCTCGCCGCTGCTCGCCGTGTCGAACTTCTCGCCGGTGGTGCGGCACGACTACCGGCTCGGGGTGCCGGACACCTTCGCGGCCTGGACGGAGGTGCTGAACACGGACGCGGGCCGCTACGGGGGCTCGGACGTGGTCGGCACCGACCCGGTGAAGACCGAGTCGGTGCCGTGGCACGGACGCTCGTCCAGCGTGCGGATGACGCTGCCGCCGCTGGCGACGGTCTGGCTCAGGCCGGCTTGAAGGGCACGGCGGGCGTGATCACGCGGGCCTGATCACGCCCAGGCGCTGGGTGGCCCGGGTCAGCGCCACGTACAGGTCGTTCACGCCGTGCGGGGCGCCGGCCCGGATGCCGTCCGGGTCGACGACGAGGACCGTGTCGAACTCCAGGCCCTTGGCCTGCCGGGGGTCGAGCAGGACCACCGGCCGGGTCAGGTCGGGGGCCGGGCCGCGGGCGGCGTCCGGGAGGGCGCCGGCCAGGGCCGGGTGCAGCTCCGGCGGGGCGATCACGGCGAGCCGTCCGTCGGGGCGCCGCTCGGCGGCGACCGCGTCGGCGGCCTCCTCGACCGGGTCCTCGACCGTGCGGTCCCAGGGCTCGACGCCGGTGGAGCGGACCGAGCTCGGCGGCTCGAAGCCGGGGTCGGCCTCGCGCCGCACGTCGGCGGCGACGGCCATGATCTCGGCGGGCGTGCGGTAGTTGACGCCGAGCCGGACCAGCTCCCAGCGGTCCTCCACGTACGGGCCGAGGATGTCCCGCCAGGCGCCGACGCCGGCCGGGTCGCCGGTCTGGGCCGGGTCCCCGACCAGGGTCATGGAGCGGGTGGGGCTGCGGCGCATCAGGAGCCGCCAGGCCATCGCGGAGAGCTCCTGGGCCTCGTCGACGATGATGTGCCCGAAGGCCCAGGTGCGGTCGGCGGCGGCCCGCTCGGCGGCGGTGCGGTGGTCGGCCTCCTCGTGGCGCTCGGCGAACCGCTCGGCGTCGATGATGTCGTGGGCGGAGAGGACCTCGGAGGCGTCCTTGTCCTGCTCCTCCTTGTCCTCGAACTCGTAGGTGCGGGAGGCGTAGGAGACGTCGAGGACGCCCTGCGCGTACTGGATCCGCTTCTGCCGCTCGGCCTCCTCGGTGGCGCGGAGGGCCGAGTCGTCCTCGCCGAGCAGTTCGGCGGCCTCGTCGAGCAGGGGCACGTCGGCCGGGGTCCACGCGCCGCCCTCGCGCCGGATCGCGTCCGCGTCGGCGTCGGGCAGGTGGGTGGGCTCGGTGAGGTAGTCGGCGAGGAAGTCCCGTGGGGTGAGGGCGGGCCAGAGGGTGTCGAGGGCCGCGTACACCTCGGGGTTGGCGGCGATGCCCTTGGCGAGCAGGGCGATGTCGTCGGGGCCGAGGAAGTTGGGGCCGCCGTAGGGGTCGGCGCCGATGCGGTCGGCGAGCTGCTCGGCGAGGGCGTCGAGGATCCGGAAGACGAAGTAGGGGCGGGCGAGGTTGTGCGGGAGGGCGGTCTCGCGGGCCTTGTGGCGGGCCTCCAGGGCCATGTCCCAGTCGACGACCAGGTCGCCGTCGTCGTGCGGGACGACGAGGGGCTCGCCGCGCTCGGGGACCCGCTGGCGGTCCCGTACGGCGGCGGCGAGGGCGTCGGCCATGGCGGCGGAGCCCTTGACGGCGGCGGCCCGGGGGGCGTCGGTGCCGGTGGCGCGGACGCCGGGGAAGAGCTCGGCGGGGGTGGCGAGCAGGACGCCGGTCTCGCCGAGGGAGGGCAGCACGTTGGCGATGTAGCCGAGGAAGGCGGGGTTGGGGCCGACGATGAGGACGGCCCGCCGGGCGAGCTGCTCGCGGTGGGCGTAGAGGAGGTACGCGGCCCGGTGCAGGGCGACGGCGGTCTTGCCGGTGCCGGGGCCGCCCTCCACGACGAGGACGCCCCGGTGCGGGGAACGGATGATGGCGTCCTGCTCGGCCTGGATGGTCTGCACGATGTCGTGCATGCGGCCGGTGCGGGCGGCGTCGAGCGAGGCGAGCAGCACCTCGTCGGCGTCCCGGCTCTCGTGCCCGGTGCGGGTGGCGTCGGCGAGGTCGAGGACCTCGTCGTGGAGGGCGGTGACCGTGCGGCCGGTGGTGCCGATGTGGCGGCGGCGGGAGAGGCCCATCGGCTCGTACCCGGTGGCGAGGTAGAAGGGGCGGGCGACCTCGGCGCGCCAGTCGACGACGAGGGGGGTGCGGTTCGGGTCGTCCTCGCGGATGCCGAGCCGGCCGATGTGGTGGTCGCGCCCGTCGCGGAAGACGAGCCGGCCGAAGCAGAGCCCGCTCTCCCCCGCGTCGAGCGCGGCGAGCAGCCCGGACTGCTCGGCGACCATCACGTCCCGTTCGAGCCGGCCCTGGTTGCCGCCGGTGCCGGGGGTGCGCAGGGCGCGGTCGACGGCGGCCTCGGCCTGGTCCCTCAGGTCGTCGAGTCGTGTGTAGAGATCGGTGATGAATTGTTGTTCGTTCCGAAATTCCTCGGTTGACAATTCGACTCCCGGCGCGATACAGTGCGTTTATTGAGATTCACCGTGACTCAAAGGCGCACCTGGGTGCGCTTTTTTGATATGCAGACACGGAATCCATCAATATACGCTTCACAACACCCCGACTGTCAATTCCGGTCGGGGTTTTCCCGTTCTCCGTCCGCCGGGTTCCCGGTCAGGTCCTTGTGGAAGTGGACGTCCTCGGCGCCGCCCGGGATGCCGAGGGTGCGGCCGGTCTCCACATAGCCGTGCCGGCGGTAGAAGTCCGGGGCCTGGAAGGTGAAGGAGGAGACGGTGGCCCGGTCGCAGCCGCGACGGCGGGCCTCCTCCTCTGCGGCGCGGAGGAGCCTGCCGCCCCAGCCGTCGCGGCGGTGCTCCTCGTGGACCCAGAGCATGCCGATGCCGAGCAGTCCGGCCCAGGTCCAGGCCGTGATCCCGCCGACGACCTCGCCGGTCGCCGGATCGACGGCCTTCACCGAGAACTCGCTCTGGTCCTCGGGGCCGGTCCCGGTGGCCGCGAAGTTGTACGCGTCGAGCCCCCGGTCGAGGAGCTCAGCCAGCTCGGGGTCGCGGTCCCCGACGGTCAGACCGGTCGTGTCGTGATCACGGTTCATGCCGCCCGAGTCTGGCACGGGCCGCCGGGAGTGCCTCCCGGCGGGTGCGGGAGCCCCGGCGGCTCAGGAGCCGAGCACGTCCTCCAGCTCCTCCAGGAGGCGGCGCTTCGGGCGGGCGCCCACCAGGGACTTCACGGGCTCGCCGGCCCGGAAGACCATGAGGGTCGGGGTGGCGAGGACCCCGTAGCGCACCGTGGTCCCCGGGTTGCGGTCCACGTCGATCTCGACGATCCGGAGGCGTCCGGCCTCCTCCTGGGCGAGCGCGCCGAGCACCGGCTTCAGCTGCCGGCACGGCCCGCACCACTCGGCGGTGAACTTCACCAGGACCGGCGGCCCCGAGCCCAGCACCTCCGTGTCGAAGTCCGCGTCCGTCACCTCGGTCACGCCCGTGGTGTTCGTCGTCATGTCCGTCACTCCTCCGTGTCCGTGGTCAGTTCGCACCGGGGTTCCGGGCCGTGCGGCAGCTCCGCCTCGGCCCGCAGCAGCTGGGCGCCCACCTGGGCGCGCACCGCCCGGAGCTGCTCGATCAGCCCGTCCAGCTCGGCGACCTTGCGCCGGTAGACGGCGATCGACGCGGGACACGCGTCCCCCGCCGGGTGCCCCGCGCGCAGGCAGTCGACGAACGGCCGCGTCTCCTCCAGCTCGAACCCGAAGTCCTGGAGGGTCCTGATCTGCTGGAGGAGCCGCAGGTCGTCCTCGTCGTACGTGCGGTGCCCCCGGTCCGTGCGCCGGGCGGTCAGGAGACCGCGGGACTCGTAGTACCGCAGGGTCCGCGTGGTGGTCCCGGCCCGCTCGGCCAGCTCTCCGATGCGCATGCCCCCGACCGTAGGCCTTGACGTCGGCGTCAGGGCAAGGGGCGGGGTAGCCGGATGGGCTTCAGGGGCGCGTGCGGTCCGGCGGCAGCAGCGGCTTCCCCTCCACCGGGGAGGACAGGACGATCGAGGTCGTGGTGCGGCCGAGGGCCGAGGTCTGCTCCAGGACGTCTTCGAGGTGGACGGTGTCGGTGACGGCGACCTTGAGGATCCAGCAGTCCTCGCCCACCACGTGGTGGACCTCCAGGACCTCGGGGCGGGCGGTCAGTTCGAGGGTGCGGGGGTGCTTGAGGGTGTAGCCGCCGTGCGGGTTCACCCGGATGAAGGCCTGGAGGCCGTAGCCGAGGCGGGCCGGGGAGACCCGGGCCCCGTAGCCGGTGACCGCGCCGCTCGCCTCCAGGCGGCGGACCCGTTCGGTGACGGCCGCCGGGCTGAGCCGGACGCGGCGGCCGAGCTCGCTCAGCTTGATCCGGCCGTCGGTCTGGAGGAGGTCCAGGATCTGCCGGTCGACGGGGTCGAAAGCCGCATAGGGGGCCGCCGACGTTTCGTCGGCGGCGCTCCTCGAATGCCGTGGTTCCTTCGGCGTGACGGTCGGAACGCCCATGTTTCCCCCTTCAGACGGCGAACGGCGAACGTAACACTTGTCCCCAGAGGCGAGGGAGTGGGAATTCATGGACGTTCTGGTCATCGGCGGGAACCGCTATTTCGGCAAGCGGGTCATCGCCCTCCTGCGGGAATCCGGACATCGCGTCACGGTGCTCAACCGGGGCTCTTCCGGAGCCCCCGGCGGTCCCTCCGGGGGAATCGGGCACCTGGTGGCCGACCGTGACGACGAGGCCGCGCTCGCGTCCGCGCTCGCGGGCCGCTCCTTCGACGTCGTCCTCGACCAGGTCTGCTACACCCCGCGCCAGGCGGAGATCGCCCGGCGGGTCTTCGCGGGGCGCGTCCGGCGCTATGTGATGACGTCGACGGTGGAGGTGTACGAGCACGAGGACTCGGCCGCGCCGGTCCCGGAGACCGCCCTCGACCTGGCGTCGGTCGCCGTCGACACCGGCGCGGCCTGGGACGACCCGGCGTTCCGCGACGCGCACTACGGGGAGGGCAAGCGGCAGGCCGAGGCGGTGTTCGCGGCCGGGACGCCGTTCGCGTGGGCCTCGGTGCGGGTGGCGCACGTCCTCGGCGGCGACGACGACTTCACCGGCCGGCTCGACCACTACGTGCGGCGCGTCCGGGACGGCGAGCCGATCGCGGTGCCGGCGGTGAACCACCCGGCGACCTACGTCCACGTGGAGGAGATCGCCGCGTTCCTCGCCTGGGCGGTGGAGACGGACTTCACCGGACCGGTGAACGCGCATTCCCACGGCCCGCTGCGCACGGCCGACCTCTGCGCGGAGATCGAGCGGCAGGTGGGCGGCCGGACGGTGTTCCGGGAGGTGGCGGTCGGGGAGGTGGAGGCGGGGGAGAACTCGCCGTTCTCCTTCGCCCGCTCCTATGGAATGGACAACACGCGGGCCACGGAGCTGGGTTACTCCTTCACGCACTCCTCGGAGTGGCTCGCGCGGGCCGTCGCCGAGGCGGTCGGAGCGGTGCGGTGACGCGGTTCCGGATGCTGGGGGACGTACGGGTCGGGGCGGTCGGGCTCGGCACGATGCCGCTCTCCATCGAGGGGCGGCCCGGCGGGGCGCGGGCCGTCGCCACGGTGCACGCGGCCCTGGACGCGGGCGTGACCCTGCTCGACACCGCCGACTCCTACCACCCGCCGGGCGGGGAGCCGGGCGAGGGCGAGCTCCTGGTGTCCCGGGCCCTGGCCTCGTACGGGGGCCGCACGGACGGGGTGCTGGTGGCGACGAAGGGCGGGCGGGGGCGGACGGCCCGCGGCGGCTGGACCGTGGACGGCCGGCCCGGGCACCTGCGGCGGGCGGCGGAGGCCTCGGCCCGGCGGCTCGGGGGCGACGCGATCGGCCTGTACCAGCTGCACAAGCCGGACCCGGCCGTCCCGTACGCCGAATCGCTCGGCGCGGTGCGGGAGTTGCTGGACGCGGGCACGGTCCGCCTCGCCGGGGTCTCGAACGTGGACGCGGAGCAGATCCTGCTGGCCCGGGAGGTCCTGGGCGACCGGCTCGTCTCCGTACAGAACCGGTACTCCCCCGCCGTCCGCGCGGGCGAGGCGGAGCTGCGGCTGTGCGCGGACCTCGGTCTCGCCTTCCTGCCGTGGAGCCCGCTGGGCGGGATCTCGCGCAGCTCCCTGGACGGGACGTCCGCCCTGGAGGAGGACCCGGAGTTCGGGGCGTTCCACCGGGTGGCGCGGGCGCGCGGGACCAGCCCGCAGCGGGTGGCGCTCGCCTGGCTGCTCTCGCGCCCGGGGAACGTCCTGCCCATCCCGGGAGCGAGCCGTCCGGAGACGGCCCGGGACTCGGCGGCCGCGGCCGGGCTCGTCCTGACGGAGGAGGAACTCGCGGAGCTGGCGGGGGAGGCGGTACGGGGGTGACGGGGACGGGGTGTCCCCGGGGACGGGGTGTCCCCGGGAACGGGGTGTCCCCGGGAACGGGGTGTCCCCGGGAACGGGGTGTCCCCGGGAACGGGGTGTCCCCGGGAACGGGGTGTCCCCG
>NZ_LGEG01000268.1 GCF_001280125.1 Streptomyces sp. NRRL F-6492 | reverse complement strand
CCCGTACGGCCCGCGTCCGGGCCGCTCGCCCCGCCGCAGGCGCCCCCCTCCCGTCCGCCGGCGCCGTTCCCCGCGCCGGCACGTCCGGCGTCCGGACCGGCCGCGCCCCCGCGGGCCGTACCGCCCCGGCCCCCGGCCGCGCCCTTCGTGCCGCCGCAGGCAACCCCGGCCGCGCCCGCCAGGCCGACGGTCCGCCCGACAGCCGCCCCCGCGTCCTTCACGCCGTCGTACGGCCGCGCCCCCGGTCACCGCGCCGCGCCGCCCGAGGCGCCCGTCGAGATCACCACGCGGCTGCGGCCCGTCCGGGACCGCAGGAGCGCCGGGCGGACGGCCGCGGTCGCCGTCTGCGCCGTGCTCGGGTTCGGGCTCATCGGCGGCGCCCTCGCCGGGGTGTGGCTCGCGGCCGCCGAGCCCGGCAAGCCCGCCGAGCCCGCCGGATACGCCGAGGCCCGGGAACTCTGGCACAACGCCCCCGTCGACACCCTCTTCCCCCGCACCCTCGCGGGCCCCGGCGCGGGCCCCGGCTCCGCCGCCCGCACCTGGACCCGGATCGTCGTCGCCCCGGACGCCGCCTGCTCGCCCGCCGTCCTCGCCGAGGGCCTGCTCGCCACCGTCGAGCCGCTCGGCTGCGAGCGCGTCCTGCGCGCCACGTACACCGACGCCACCGCCAGCAGCGTGATCACCGTCGGCCTCGTCTTCACCCGCGCCGACGCGGCCGCTCAGCGCACCCTCGGCCGGGGCCTCACCGCCCGCCTCGGCCAGGACGTCCCCCCGGCCCTCTCCGGCCCCTCCACCGTCGCCGCCCGCTTCGGCGACCGGCAGCGCGCGAGCTGGTGGACGAGCGCCCCCGCCGACCTCCCCGTCGTCGTCACCGCCGTCTCCGGCTTCGCCGACGGCCGGACCGTCGACGCCCCCCAGCCCGCCGACCGGGCCACGGCCGAGGGCCGCACCGACGCCGTCGCCCAGTCCGGCCTCGGCCACGAGGCCAAGGGCATCACCGAGCGCCTGGAGCGTCTGCTGCGCACGACCGCCACCGCGGCGGCGAAGGAGAAGACCCGGTGAACCGATCCGTCCGCCGGCACGCGCGCGGCGGCGCGGCCGTCCTGCTCGCCGCCGCCTTCTCCGTCCTGCCCGCCACCACCGCGCCCGCGCACGCCGACACCATCCGGGCCCGGCAGTGGGGCCTCGAAGCCCTCCACACCGACGAGGCCTGGCGCACCACCAAGGGCGAGGGCGTCACCGTCGCCGTCCTCGACACCGGCGTCGACGCCGACCACCCCGACCTCGAAGGCTCCGTCCTGCCCGGACACGACCTCATCGGCTTCGGCGCCGAACGGGGCGACCGCGCCTGGGCCCGGCACGGCACCGCCATGGCCGGGATCATCGCCGGACACGGCCACGGCCCCGACGGCCGGGACGGCGTCCTCGGCATCGCGCCCGAGGCCGGGATCCTCCCCGTACGGGTCATCCTGGAGTCCTCCGACAAGGCCCGCGACAAGGCCCGCAAGAGCCGGGGCACCGCCCTCGCCCAGGGCATCCGCTGGGCCGCCGACCACGGCGCCGACGTCATCAACCTCTCCCTCGGCGACGACTCCGAGTCCGCCCACCCCGACGCGGGCGAGGACGCCGCCGTCCAGTACGCCCTGTCCAAGGGGGTCTCCGTCGTCGCCTCCGCCGGGAACGGCGGCGAGAAGGGCGACCACGTCTCGTACCCCGCCGCCTACCCCGGCGTCATCGCCGTGACCGCCGTCGACCGCTACGGGACCCGCGCCTCCTTCTCCACCCGCCGCTGGTACGCCACCGTCAGCGCCCCCGGCGTCGACGTCGTCATCGCCGACCCCGACCGCCGCTACTACGAGGGCTGGGGCACCAGCGCCGCCGCCGCGTTCGTCTCCGGGGCCGTCGCCCTCGTCCGGGCCGCCCACCCCGACCTCACCCCGGCCCGGATCAAGACCCTGCTCATCGACACCGCGCGCAGCCGGCCCAAGGACGGCCGCAGCGACGCCAAGGGGTACGGGACGGTCGACCCGGCCGCGGCCATCGAGGCGGGCGCCCGGCTCGAGGGCGGCGACCCGAAGGACACCGCCACCGGCTACCGGGGGCGGTACTTCGGCCCCGGCCCCGTCGCCGCCGCCGAGGAGCCCCGCTCCTTCGGCCTGCTCGCCCCGCTCCTCGGCGGCCTCGGCGCCCTGCTGCTCCTCACCGCCGTGGTGCTCCGGCGCGCCCACCGCACCGGCTGACACCCGGCGGACCGCGCGCACCGGCCCGGCGGCTAGGCTCGGGGCGTGGCGCTCAAGAACATCCCGGACCCCGGTTTCTCCGACGACGACGGCACCGCCGACCCGCGGCTCACCGCGGCCCTCGCGGCCTGGGCGCAGGACAGGACCGCCCACGGCCCCGTCCTCGAAGCCCTGCGCGAGGCCCGGCTGCTCGTCCCCGTCGTCGCCGTCCTCGGCGAGGTCGAGACCGACGAGAACGGCCTGCGCCGCGAGAAGACCAGCGACATGGCGGTCCCCACCCTCACGGCCGGCGACCGGCGGGCCCTGCCCGCCTTCACCTCGACCGCCGCGCTCGCCCTCTGGGACCCCGAGGCCCGGCCCGTGGCCGTCCCGCTGCACCAGGCGCTCCAGGCCGTCGCCCACGAGAAGGCGGACACGCTCCTCCTCGACCTCGCGGGCCCCGTGCCGTACCAGGTCACCGGACCGGCCCTGCTCGCCCTCGCCGAGGGCCGCGCCAGCGCCGACCCGCTCGACGACCCCGCCGTGCGGGAGGCGGTCCGGGCCGCCGTCGCCGCCGAGCCCGCCGTGCTCCGCGCCCACCTGGGCCCCGGCAGCGCCGACGGCACCCTCGCCCTGGTCCTCGCCGGGGACGCCTCCCCCGCGGAGGCCGCCCGGGGCGTGGCCCGCGCCCTGGCCGCCGACGAGACACTGAGGGCCCGCCTGGTGCGGGGCCTCGACCTGGCACTCCTGCCGGCCTCGGCCACGCCTCCGGGCGAGCCCTTCTACGTACGGGACGCGGGGAGGTAAGGGTCCTGGCCGTACCCGGCCCCGTGGCTGTTCTCCTCGGGGGGCGACCCCCGTACCCCCGTGACGGGTCCTAGCCGTACACCGGTCCGGTGTACTTCTCGCCCGGACCCTGGCCCGGCTCGTCCGGGATCAGGGAGGCCTCGCGGAAGGCGAGCTGGAGGGACTTCAGGCCGTCCCGCAGGGGCGCGGCGTGGAAGGAGGAGACCTCGGTCGCGCCGGCGTCGAGCAGGCCCGCGAGCGCGTGCACCAGCTTGCGGGCCTCGTCGAGGTCCTTGTACTTGTCACCCTCCTCGGTGAGGCCGAGCTTCACCGCGGCGGCGCTCATCAGGTTGACGGCGACGGTCACGATCACCCTGACCGCCGGGACCTCGGCGATGTCGTGGGTCATGGCCTCGAAGTCGAGGGTGTCGGAGGAGTCGGTGGACTCGTTCTGGGGCGTCTCGCTCATGCCCCACACGATATGCCGGTCTCCGGTTAGCGGAGACCGGCGGGTCCTGCTAACCTTGTGTTACGACCGGCTGGACACGTGTGTGTCCGGCCCACAAGTGGAGGCTCCGTACTCCCACCCGACCACCCTCACGGGCGGCGGGTCACCGGTCAGGTGGTGCCCATCGTTCCGTACGGACGATGGAGCCGCCCGATGTGCGCCCCGCGGTTGACCGCGGCGGTGTTCCGGTATTTCCCTGGAGCCCCGCCTGTGTCCCGTCCGGGGCATTTTTCATGTACCGGCTCGGTTGGTCTCAGAAACAGACGTTGCGCGTCCGTCCGCCAGGCGGTCGCGTGGTGCTACCGAGGAGGATCCATCAGCGCCGAGCCCCGCATCAACGACAGGATTCGCGTTCCCGAGGTGCGACTTGTCGGACCCAGCGGCGAGCAGGTCGGGATTGTTCCGCTTGCCAAGGCCCTGGAGCTCGCACAGGAGTACGACCTCGACCTGGTCGAGGTCGCGGCGAACGCCCGTCCGCCCGTGTGCAAGCTCATGGACTACGGGAAGTTCAAGTACGAGTCGGCCATGAAGGCCCGTGAGGCGCGCAAGAACCAGGCGCACACGGTCATCAAGGAGATGAAGCTCCGGCCGAAGATCGACCCGCACGACTACGACACCAAGAAGGGTCACGTCGTCCGGTTCCTCAAGCAGGGCGACAAGGTCAAGATCACGATCATGTTCCGTGGTCGTGAGCAGTCCCGCCCCGAGCTTGGTTTCCGGCTGCTGCAGCGGCTGGCGTCGGACGTCGAGGAGCTTGGCTTCATCGAGTCCAACCCGAAGCAGGACGGCCGGAACATGATCATGGTTCTCGGCCCGCACAAGAAGAAGACCGAGGCCATGGCCGAGGCGCGTGAGGCCCAGGCCGCACGCAAGGCCGAGCGCCAGGGCGTCACCGCCGAGGAGACGTCCGAGGCTCCGGCACCCGAGGCCGAGGCCCCGGTCGCCGAGGCTCCGGCCGAGACCCCCGAGGCGTGACCCGAGGGGCTGCCACCCAGGCGGCCCCGGGCCCCGCCCGGACCCACCGAACGAAGAACTGACGCTCCCGGACGTCCGGTGTCCGCACCGGGGGGAGCGCCACTGACGAGGAGATACGGCGCGATGCCGAAGAACAAGACGCACTCCGGTGCCAAGAAGCGCTTCAAGGTCACCGGCTCCGGCAAGATCCTGCGCGAGCGCGCCGGCAAGCGCCACCTGCTCGAGCACAAGTCGTCCAAGCTGACCCGCCGCCTCACCGGCAACGCGGAGATGGCCCCGGGCGACGCGGCCAAGATCAAGAAGATGCTGGGCATCTGATCTGATCACCCGCCCTCGGCGACGAGGGCAACCGGCCAGGTCCGGGACCCATTCGTTTTTCGGGTCGTGTGAGTCCAACCACGACCCCGCTACAAGGAGTTAACAAGTGGCACGCGTCAAGCGGGCAGTCAACGCCCACAAGAAGCGCCGGGCGATCCTCGAGGCGGCCTCCGGCTACCGCGGTCAGCGTTCGCGCCTGTACCGCAAGGCCAAGGAGCAGGTCACCCACTCGCTGGTCTACAACTACAACGACCGCAAGAAGCGCAAGGGCGACTTCCGTCAGCTGTGGATCCAGCGCATCAACGCCGCTGCCCGCCTGAACGGCATGACGTACAACCGCCTCATCCAGGGTCTGAAGGCCGCCAACATCGAGGTGGACCGCAAGATCCTCGCCGAGCTGGCCGTCAACGACGCCAACGCGTTCGCCGCGCTGGTCGAGGTCGCGCAGAAGGCCCTCCCGGCCGACGTCAACGCCCCGAAGGCCGCCGCCTGATCTTCCAGGCCCGCAGTACTTCCGCCCGGACCCGCAGACGCCCACGCGCCTGCGGGTCCGGGTGCGTCGGCCCCCGGAACACCCGGACCGCGCCGCGACCCCACCGCGCCCGCCGGACCGCGCCGCCCCCGGTCGCGCGGCACCGTCCGTACGGCGCGGCACCGCACCGCCCGTACCGGGCGGCGCCGCCCCACCCCGCCCGTACCGCGCGGCACCGTCCCTCCGGCACCGCGCCGGACCGCGACCGCACCCGGCTGCCCCGCAGCCCCCGGCCCCGAAGAGAGAACCGCCGCACGCCATGGTCACCCCCGAGCTGATCTCCCCGCGTTCCCCGCGCGTCGTCGCCGCCCGGCGGCTCGCCAAGCGCAACTTCCGGGGCAAGGACCGCCTCTTCATCGCCGAGGGCCCCCAGGCCGTCCGCGAGGCCGTCGAGCACCGGGGACCCGGCGGGGAGCCCACCCTCGTCGAGCTGTTCACCACCGTCGAGGCCGCCGAGCGGTACGCCGCCATCGTCGACGCGGCCCGCGCCGCCGGGGTCCGCGTCCACCACGCCTCCGACGCCGTCCTCGCCGAGGTCTCCCAGACCGTCACCCCGCAGGGGCTCGTCGGCGTCTGCCGCTTCCTCGACTCGCCGTTCGAGGAGATCGTCGCGGCCCGCCCCAAGCTGGTCGCCGTCCTCGCCCACGTGCGCGACCCCGGGAACGCCGGCACCGTGCTGCGCTGCGCCGACGCGGCCGGCGCCGACGCCGTCGTCCTCACCGACGCCTCCGTCGACCTCTACAACCCCAAGTCCGTGCGCGCCTCCGTCGGTTCGCTCTTCCACCTGCCGGTGGCCGTCGGCGTCCCCGTCGAGCAGGCCGTCGCCGGACTCAAGGCGGCGGGCGTACGGATCCTCGCCGCCGACGGGGCCGGGCGGGACGACCTCGACGACGAGCTGGACGCCGGCACCATGGGCGGGCCCACCGCCTGGATCTTCGGCAACGAGGCCTGGGGGCTGCCCGAGGAGACCCGGGCCCTCGCCGACGCCGTCGTCCGCGTCCCGATCCACGGCAAGGCCGAGAGCCTCAACCTCGCCACCGCCGCCGCGGTCTGCCTGTACGCCTCCGCGCGCGCCCAGCGCCCCCGAACCTCCCCCTGAGGGACCCCCGGAAGGGCCCATTCCGCCCCTCCCGCCCAGTAGAGTGGCGCACTCGGGGGGCCCACTGCGCTACACGGAGGGGTGGGGAACGGGGATGACGGCCGGCACGGACAGTCCCGCACAGGCACGGAGCGACGGCCCGCACGTCCCGGAACGGGCCGGCCCCGCCGAGACCGCGGACCCCGCCGGCCCGGACGCCTCCGCCGATCGGACCGGCCCCGCCCTGACGGCCGGAACCACCGGCCCGGCCGACCGCGCCGACGCCACCGGCCCGGCCGACCGCGCCGACTCCGCCGACCCCGGCGATCCCGTCGGCTTCGCCGGGCTCCACCCCGACGACCTGCCCGACGGGCTCGTCGTCGCCGACGGGACCGGCCGCGTCGTCTGCTTCAACGCCGCCGCCGCCCGCATCACCGCCGTCCCCGCCGACCGGGCCCTCGGCCTCCCCCTCGACCGGGCGCTGCCCCTGGAGGACCTCAAGGGCCGCCGCTGGTGGACGCTGACCGACCCGTACGGGGGAATCGCCACCCGCAGCGGACAGCCCGAGCGCAACCTGCTCCTCCCCGGCGGCCGCGAGGTCCTCGTCTCCGCCCGCTACGTCCGCGAGCACCCCACGGGCCCCGTCCGCAGGGTCGTCGTCTCCCTGCGCGGCACCGAGGCGCGCCGCCGCACCGAACGCAGCCACGCCGAGCTCATCGCCACCGTCGCCCACGAGCTCCGCTCCCCGCTCACCTCCGTCAAGGGCTTCACCGCCACCCTCCTCCACAAGTGGGAGCGGTTCACCGACGAGCAGAAGCGGCTGATGCTGGAGACCGTCGACGCCGACGCCGGCCGCATCAAGCGGCTGATCGCCGAGCTCCTCGACATCTCCCGGATCGACTCCGGCCGCCTGGAGGTCCGCCGCCAGCCCGTCGACATCGCGGCGGCCGTCGGCCGGCACGTCCACGCCCACACCAGCGGCGGCCAGTCCCCGGACCGCTTCTTCGTACGGATCAGGCCGCAGCTGCCCCCGCTCTGGGCCGACCCCGACAAGATCGACCAGATCCTCGGGAACCTCCTCGAAAATGCGGTGCGCCACGGCGAGGGAACCGTCACCATCGAGGTGGCGCCCACCACGGCGGGCGACGACGGAGAAGAGGGAACGGAGGTCACCGTGAGCGACGAGGGCCCCGGCATCCCCGAGGAGTCCATGAGCCGCGTCTTCACCCGCTTCTGGCGGGGCAGCAAGCGCGGCGGCACCGGTCTCGGCCTCTACATCGTCAAGGGCGTCGTCGAGGCCCACGGCGGCACCATCACCGTCGGACGGGGCCCCCGCGGCGGGGCCGAGTTCCGATTTATCCTGCCCGTCGGCACCCCGGCCCACCTCCTCTGACGTCTCGCCCCGCGAGACCGGGGACGATCAGGAGCCGTCCGGCCCGCCCACGGGCTCATTCGCGTCCCCCCACCCCGTTAGACTCGACCTTTGGCACGTTTGCGCCCTTGACGTCGAGCGGGGCCGCCCAGCCAAGCCAACGGAAGCACGGGAAGAGATGTCCGCACCCAATAAGTCGTACGACCCGGTTGAGGTCGAGGCACTGAAACCGGAAGAGATCGAGCGCATGCGGGACGAGGCGCTCGCCGCCTTCGCCGCCGCGGGCGACCTCGACGCGCTCGCACACGCGAAGACCGCGCACACCGGTGGCACCTCGCCGCTGGCGCTCGCCAACCGGGAGATCGGCGCCCTGCCCCCGCAGGCCAAGGCCGCCGCGGGCAAGCTCGTGGGCCAGGCCCGCGGCGCCGTCTCCAAGGCGCTCGCCGCCCGCCAGAGCGAGCTGGAGGCCGAGCGCGACGCCCGCGTCCTCGTCGAGGAGGCCGTCGACGTCACCCTGCCGTACGACCGCGTCCCGGCCGGCGCCCGCCACCCGCTGACCACCCTCATGGAGCGCGTCTCCGACGTCTTCGTCTCCATGGGGTACGAGGTCGCCGAGGGTCCCGAGGTCGAGGCGGAGTGGTTCAACTTCGACGCCCTCAACTTCGTCCCGGACCACCCGGCCCGCCAGATGCAGGACACCTTCTTCGTCGAGGGAACGTCCGCCGAGGGAACGGCCACCACCGGCGACGAGTCCGGCGTCGTCCTGCGCACCCACACCTCCCCGGTGCAGGCCCGCACGCTCATCGACCGGGAGCCCCCGGTCTACGTCGTGTGTCCCGGCCGCGTCTACCGCACCGACGAGCTCGACGCCACGCACACCCCGGTCTTCCACCAGATCGAGCTGCTCGCCGTCGACGAGGGCCTCACCATGGCCGACCTCAAGGGCACCCTCGACCACATGGTCCAGGCGCTCTTCGGCCCGGACATGAAGACCCGGCTGCGCCCGAACTTCTTCCCCTTCACCGAGCCGTCCGCCGAGATGGACATGCTCTGCTACGTCTGCCGCGGCCAGTCCGTCGGCAACCCGGACCGGCCCTGCCGCACCTGCGGCAGCGAGGGCTGGATCGAGCTCGGCGGCTGCGGCATGGTCAACCCGAAGGTGCTCGTCGCCTGCGGCGTGGACCCCGAGAAGTACAGCGGATTCGCCTTCGGGTTCGGCATCGAGCGGATGCTGATGTTCCGCCACAACGTCGAAGACATGCGAGACATGGTCGAGGGTGACGTCCGGTTCACCCGGCCGTTCGGGATGGAGATCTGATGCGGGTCCCGCTTTCTTGGCTGCGGGAGTACGTCGACCTGCCGGCGACGGAGACCGGCCGCGACGTCCAGGCCAAACTCATCTCGGCGGGCCTCGAGGTCGAGGCCGTCGAGCAGCTCGGCGCCGGCCTGACCGGCCCCCTGGTGGTCGGCAGGGTCCTGACCATCGAGGAGCTGACGGAGTTCAAGAAGCCCATCCGCTTCTGCACCGTCGACGTCGGGCGGGCCAACGGCACCGGCGAGCCCCAGGAGATCATCTGCGGCGCCCGGAACTTCGCCGAGGGCGACAAGGTCGTCGTGGCCCTGCCCGGCGCCGTCCTCCCCGGTGACTTCCGGATCGCCGAGCGCAAGACGTACGGCCGCGTCTCCCGGGGCATGATCTGCTCCGGCGACGAGCTCGGCATGGGCGACGACGGCTCGCACGGCATCATCGTGCTGCCGCCGGAGCACGAGGTCGGCACCGACGCCACGGTCCTCCTGGAGCTGTTCGACGAGGTCCTCGACATCGCCGTCACCCCGGACCGCGGCTACTGCCTCTCGATGCGCGGCGTCGCCCGCGAGACGGCCACCGCCTACGGCCTGCCGCTGCGCGACCCGGCACTGCTCGACGTGCCCGCGCCGAACTCGTACGGCCACCCGGTCCAGATCACCGACCCGATCGGCTGCGACCGCTTCACCGCGCGCACCGTCGTCGGCCTGGCGCCCGAGGCCCGTTCCCCGATCTGGCTCCAGCGCCGCCTCCAGAAGGCCGGCATGCGCCCGATCTCGCTGGCCGTGGACGTCACCAACTACGTGATGCTGGAGCTCGGCCAGCCGCTGCACGCCTACGACCGCACCCGGCTCGACGGCCCCATCGGGGTCCGCCGCGCCGAGGCCGGCGAGAAGATCACCACCCTCGACGGCACCGTCCGCGTCCTGGACGCCGCGGACCTGGTCATCACCGACAACCGCGGCCCGATCGGCATCGCGGGCGTCATGGGCGGCGCCAACACGGAGATCGCCGACCCGGTCACCGACCCGGAGACCGGCGTCGTCACCGGCACCTCCGAGGTCGTCGTCGAGGCCGCGCACTTCGACCCGATCTCGATCGCCCGCACGGCCCGCCGCCACAAGCTGGCCTCCGAGGCGTCCAAGCGCTTCGAGCGCGGCGTCGACCCGCAGGCCGCCGCCGCTGCCGCGCAGCGCACCGTCGACCTGCTCGTGCTGCTCGCGGGCGGCACGGCCGAGGCCGGCGTCACCGAGGTCGTCGCCCCGTCCGCGCCCCGGACGATCGTCGTCCCGGCGGACCACCCGGACAAGGTCGCGGGCGTCGCCTACGGCCGCGAGACCGTCGTCCGCCGCCTCCAGGAGGTCGGCTGCGACGTCTACGGCCAGGACGAGCTGATCGTCACCGTCCCCTCGTGGCGGCCCGACCTCAACGAGCCGAACGACCTGGCCGAAGAGGTCATCCGGCTGGAGGGCTACGAGAACCTGCCCTCCACGCTGCCCAGGCCCCCGGCCGGCCGCGGGCTCACCGAGCGCCAGCGCGTCCACCGCCGCGTGGGCCGCGCCCTGGCCGGCGCCGGCTACGTCGAGGCGCTGAACTACCCGTTCCTCGGCGAGCAGGTCTTCGACCAGCTCGGCCTGGACGCGGACGACGTCTCCCGCCGCGTGGTGAAGCTGGTCAACCCGCTCTCGGACGAGGAGCCCGCGCTCCGTACGACGCTGCTCCCGGGCCTGCTCGGGGCGCTGCGCCGCAACGACAGCCGGGGCAGCCACGACCTGGCGCTCTTCGAGACCGGCCTGGTCTTCCTGGCCGGCGAGCGGCCGGGCGTCGCCGTCCGCCTGGGCGTCGACCGGCGTCCCACGGACGAGCAGATCGCCGAGGTCAACGCGGCCCTGCCCGCGCAGCCCCGGCACGCCGCCGTCGTCCTCGCCGGCGCGCGCGAGCAGGCCGGCTGGTGGGGCAAGGGCCACCCGACCGACTGGGCGGACGCGGTCGAGGCCGCCCGCACGGTCGCCCGTGAGGCCGGCGCCGAACTGATCGTGCGCCAGGGCCAGTACGGCCCGTGGCACCCGGGCCGCTGCGCCGAGCTGCGCGTCGTCGTCGACGGCGAGGAGCACACGGCGGGCTACGCGGGCGAGCTGCACCCGCGCGTGGTGAAGTCCTTCGGCCTGCCGGCCCGGACCAGCGCGATGGAGCTCGACCTCGACCTGGTCGAGGCGGCGTCCGAGGGCCCCCTCAAGGCCCCCCGGATCTCCGCCTTCCCGGTCGCCACCCAGGACGTGGCCCTGGTCGTCGCCGACGGCGTCCCGGCCGCCGAGGTCGAGGCCGCCCTGCGCGAGGGCGCGGGCGAACTCCTGGAGTCCATCCGGCTGTTCGACGTCTACACCGGCGACCAGCTCGGCGAGGGCACCAAGTCCCTGGCGTACGCCCTGAAGTTCCGCGCCCCGGACCGCACCCTGACGGTCGACGAGGCCTCCGCGGCCCGCGACGCGGCCGTCGCCCTGGCGTCCGACCGCACGGGCGCCGTCCTGCGCGGCGCCTGACCTCGCAGCGGCACCAGGAGGGCCGCCCCGGGAGTTCTTCCCGGGGCGGCCCTCCGCCGTTTCTCGAAGGCCCGCGACACGCACACCTTCACGAGGCTCGCGCGTCCGTGCCGACGGCGTGGCCCCGGCGAAGGGCGGCGCGCCGAGGGTGCTCACTCCTTCGGGTGAGATCGTCCGGGGGTGTTCCGCGGGGGTGCGCGCGGTCGGGACAATCGACGCGGCCGCAGGGGCGGACCTGCGTGCCGCGGTGCCTTCGGGTGCTGTCGGGGCTCGGGAAGGGCCGTGCATGATCCGTACGAGGTCGTTGGACTCCGATGGCTCCCGGCTCCGCCGGCTGGCCCCGCTCGCTCTTCCCGCCGCCTGGGGCGCGGTGGCCGTGGCGTGGAGGTTCGCCTGTCCGCCGGCCAGGGAGCCGGGGCTGCCGATACGGATCGCCACCAGCGCCGTCTTCCTCTCCGTCGGCATCGGTCTCGTCCTCGGCGTCCGGCGCGGGCTCGTACGCGAGCTGGCCCGGGCGCGGGCCGTCGCGGCCGCCACCCAGCGGGTGCTGCTGCGGCCGCCGCCGGGCCGCCTCGAAGGGCTGACCCTGGCCGCCGGCCAGCTCTCCGCCTCCCGGGGCGCGTCCGTCGGCGGGGACCTGTACGAGGCGGTGGCCACCCCCTACGGGGTGCGGATCGTCGTCGGGGACGTCCGGGGCCACGGGCTCGCCGCGCTCGGCGCGGTGGTGGCGGTGCTCGGCAGCTTCCGCGAGGCCGCCCACGACGAGCCCGAACTCGCCGGGGTGCTGAGGCGGTTGGAGCGGGCCCTGGAGCGGCACCTGAGGGAGCGGGCCCGGGACGAGCACCCGGCGCGGGCCGGGTCGGACCCCGAACACCCGGCGGCGGAGGAGTTCGTGACCCTGCTGCTCCTGGAGGTCGCGCCCGACGGGCGGCTCGCCGTGTTCAACTGCGGTCACCCCGGCCCGTACCGCCTCGGCCGGAAGGCGGAGCGCCTTCCCGTGGGGGACCCGCTGCCCCCGCTCGGGGTGCTGCCGCTGCCCGCCGGCCTCGCGCCGCACACCGCGGCCCGGCTGCTGCCCGGCGAGACCCTCGTCCTGCACACCGACGGCGCGGAGGAGGCCCGGGACCACCGGGGCCGGTTCTTCGCGTTCGACGCCGCCCTGACCGGGCCGCCCGGCGAGGCGCCCGCGGCCCTCGTCCGCCGGGTCCACGCGGAGCTGCTGCGCCACACGGGCGGTCGGCCCGCCGACGACGTCGCGCTCCTCGTCGTACGGAACGACCGTGCCAGGGTGCCGGCGCAGCCCGCCGAACCCGGGCTGCGCCGTCCCCGGCCCGCCCCCTCCTCCCACTGTTGAGAGGAGGGGGACGGTACCGGCGCCGCCCGCCCCGCCACGGAGTGTCGGGCAGATCAGCGGGGCGGGCGACGCGGACCGGGCGGCCGCACTGTACGAGGGGGAGCCGGCGGCCCGGTCGTCGCCTTGCGGCGAGAAGCACAGTCAACCGGGGGCGGGCCGGGCGCGGCAGCGCGCGCGGGCCGGAAGAACGGGTGCTTCGTTCACACCCCGTGCGAAATCCCCGCGGAGGACTCGCGCGGCCCCCCGCGCGTACACCCCGTGCACGGGATTCCCCTCGTACGGGGCCACTCCGCGCCACTTCGCCCCGTACGAAATCGGCCACCGCTACGCTGAGTTCACCGAGCGGACCGGAGCGGCCATGCAGCCCAACACCTTGCTCGACGCCCTGCTCGACGAAGCGGGCGTCTCGCACGCCGGCCTCGCCACCCGGGTGAACCGGGCCGGCCGGGCCAGGGGACTCGCCCTGCGCTACGAACACACCGCCGTGGCCCGCTGGTTGAAGGGCCAGCGGCCGCGCGGCCAGGTGCCCGACCTGATCTGCGAGGTGCTCGCCGCCCGGCTGGACCGGCAGGTGACCCTGGACGACATCGGCCTCGGGGTCCCGGGCGGCCCGGTCCCGGCGGCCGGTTCGCCGCTCTCCGGCTTCGTGGAGCGGGCGGCCGCCCTCTGGCGCTCCGACGAGCAGCAGCGGCCGCACATCGTCGCCGCGCCCGCCCTGACCGGCACCCCCGCGGTGATGCCCGTGTGGGAGTGGGAGAACCCGCCGGAGGACACGGACGTCTCCCGCACCGGCCGGACCGCGGTCTCGGCGGCCGACATCGCCGTCCTGGTCGCCGCCCGGTCCCACTACGAGCAGATGTACCGCAAGGCGGGGGGCGTCGCGACCCGGGCCCGGGTCGTCGGCTTCCTCACCGCCGAGACGGCGCCGCTGCTCCGGGGCACGTACGGCGACGTCCTCGGGCGGCGGCTGCACCGCGCCGCCGGCGGTCTGGTGGCGGTGGCCGGGATCTGCGCCTACGACGCCGACGCGCACGGCCTGGCCCAGCGCTACTTCCACCAGGCGCTGCGGCTCGCGAAGGCGAGCGGGGACCGGGGGCTCGGCGCGTACGTGATCGCGCTCCTCGTCAACCAGTCGCTGTTCACGGGGGAGCACCGGCAGGCGGTGGCGTTCGCGGAGGCGGCGCTGCGGGCGGCGGGGCCGGGGATCACCCCGGCGCTCGCCGCCGACCTGACGGCGATGCAGGCGAAGGCGTACGCGCACCTGGGCGACGGCACGGCCGCCCTCTCCTGCATCCGGCGGGCCGAGGCGGCGGCGGAGCGGATCAGTCCGGGCGAGGAGCCGGCCGAGACGGGCTATGTGCAGCCGGGGCTCGTCAACGTGCAGATCGCGGAGGCCCTGCTCGGCCTGGGCGATCTCCCGGCGGCCCACGAGCACGCCACGGCGGCGGTCGGGGCGCCCTCGCACGACCGGGGGCGGGTGCACCGGCTCGCCATGCTGTGCCAGGTGCAGCTGCGGCGGGGGGAGGCCGACGGAGCGGCGCACACGGCCGTGGAGATGACGGAGCTGGCGCGCGGGATGGAGTCGCGGCGGCTGCGGGACCGGCTGCGGGAGGCGCGGGAGCGCCTCCTGGCGAGCGGCGCGCGGGACGCCCGGGAGGCGGCGGCCCTCATCGACGGGACGCTGCGGGTCCCCCTCTGACCCTTTCTGGCCTTTTCCAACCCGTGCCGATCCTTTCCAGTCTCCTCCGGTCTCTTCTGATCCCCTTCGCTCCGTCAAGTGCTGCGATATTGCCACCGAAAAGGCTCCGACCAGTCGGAAGGTGGCAAGAACGTGCAGTGGACGAAACTGAGCGAACGCTCTGTCTATGAGAACCGTTGGTTCCGGGTGAACCTCGCGGACGTCGAACTCCCGGACGGCCGCCACCTGGACCACTACCTGATCCGGCTCCGTCCGGTCGCCGTCGCGACCGCCGTCAACGAGGCCGACGAAGTCCTGATGCTCTGGCGCCACCGCTTCATCACCGACAGCTGGGGCTGGGAACTGGCCGCCGGCGTGGTCGAGGACGGCGAGGACGTCGAGTCCGCCGCCGCCCGCGAGATGGAGGAGGAGACCGGCTGGCGGCCGGGGCCGCTGCGCCACCTCCTCACCGTCGAGCCCTCCAACGGCCTCACCGACGCCCGCCACCACCTCTACTGGGCGGAGCGGGCCACGTACACCGGGCCGCCCGAGGACGCTTTCGAGTCCTCGCGGCGGGCCTGGATCCCGCTGAAGCAGATCCCCGACATGATCGCCCGGGGCGAGGTCCCGGCCGCCAACATGGCCGCCGGACTGCTGATGCTCCACCATCTGCGCCTCGGCTGAGCCGGGCCCGGGAAAGGCCGGACGGCCCGTACCTGTGCGGGAGTACGGGCCGTCCGGGTGGTGCGGAGAGTGGTCGTGAGGTCCCGGCGGCCGGGCGCCGGGAGCGAGGGGGAGCGTCAGGAGTACGGGTAGAAGCCCCAGCCCGACTTCCGGCCGAGCCGGCCCGCGTCCACCATGCGCTGGAGCAGCGGGGGAGCGGCGTACAGCGGCTCCTTGAACTCCGAGTACATCGAGTCGGCGATCGAGGCGATCGTGTCCAGGCCGATCAGGTCGGACAGCTTCAGCGGGCCCATCGGGTGGGCGCAGCCGAACTCCATGCCGTTGTCGATGTCCTCGCGGCTCGCGATGCCCGACTCGAACATCCGGATCGCGGAGAGCAGGTACGGCACGAGCAGCGCGTTCACCACGAAGCCGGAGCGGTCCTGGGCGCGGATCGCGTGCTTGCCGAGCGTCTTCTCGGCGAAGGCCTGGGCCCGGCTGATCGTGCCCTCGGAGGTGGTGAGGGCCGGGATCAGCTCGACGAGCTTCTGCACCGGGGCCGGGTTGAAGAAGTGGATGCCGATGACCTGGTCGGGGCGGGAGGTCGCCACGGCCAGCTTCACCAGCGGGATGGAGGAGGTGTTCGAGGCCAGGATGGCGTCCGGCCGGGTCATCACCTGGTCGAGGACCTGGAAGATCTCGGTCTTGACCTGCTCGTTCTCCACCACGGCCTCGATGACGAGGTCGCGGTCGGCGAACTCGCCCAGGTCGGTGGTGAAGCTGAGGCGCGCGAGCGTCGCGTCCCGCTCCTCCTCGCTGATCTTGCCGCGTTCGGCGGCCTTCGCCAGCGAGTTGTAGAGCCGCGTGCGGCCGATCTCCAGCGCCTCGCCGGTGGTCTCGGCGACCTTCACCTCAAGGCCGCTCCGGGCACACACCTCCGCGATGCCCGCGCCCATCTGGCCGCAGCCCACCACTCCGACGCGCTCAATGTCGGCCATGGAGTCCGTCACCTCGTGCCTTTCGCTCTTCTGCCGGGGGCGGGTCCGTGTGATTCCGTGCGTCCGCCTCGATCCCACGACGTTACCGCTCATTAACCGATGATCGATCGCCCGGGGCGTGGGCATGCTCTCCCGGTGAGTGTGACGTATCCGACAGAGGAGGAGCGCAAATGCGGCCTATCGGGAGAAGAGGGTTCGTGGTCGGCACCACCGGGGCGGCGCTCGCCGTGACGGGAACGACAGGGACGACGGCGGCGGCGGGGGCGGACCGCGGGGTCACGGGCGCGGGCGCGGCGCCCGAGGTGAGGAGCCGGACGCGGGGCAGGCCGTACCGCCGCCGGGAGTTCCGCGGCGTGTGGCTGGCGACGGTCAACAACATCGACTGGCCCTCCCGGCCCGGCCTGACCGCCGCGCAGCAGCGCTCCGAGCTGCTCGTCCACCTCGACACGGCGGCCGGGCGGCGGCTCAACGCCGTGGTCCTCCAGGTCCGGCCGACCGCCGACGCCCTGTGGCCCTCGCCGTACGAGCCGTGGGCGGAGTGCCTGACCGGCGCCCAGGGCCGCGACCCCGGCTGGGACCCGCTGGGCACGGCCGTCGCCGAGGCCCACGCGCGGGACCTCCAGCTGCACGCCTGGTTCAACCCGTACCGGGTGGCGAACCACACCGATCCGGCCCGGCTCGTCGCCTCCCACCCGGCGCGGCGGCACCCGGAGTGGGTGCTGCCCTACGGCGGGAAGCTGTACTACGACCCCGGGCTTCCCGAGGTCCGGCGCTTCGTCCAGGACGCCATGCTGGACGCGGTGCGCCGCTACGACGTCGACGCCGTGCACTGGGACGACTACTTCTATCCGTACCCGGTCGCCGGGCAGGCCTTCGCCGACGACGGGACGTACGCGCGCCACGGCGGGGGCTTCCCCGACAAGGCGTCCTGGCGGCGGCACAACACCGATCTGCTGGTCTCCGAGATGTCCGTCCGCGTCAAGGAGGCCAGGCCGGACGTGGCCTTCGGCGTGAGCCCCTTCGGGGTCTGGCGGAACGCCGCCACCGACCCGGAGGGCTCGGACACCGCCGCGGGCGTCCAGACGTACGACGACCTGTACGCCGACACCCGCAAGTGGGTGCGGGAGGGCTGGCTCGACCACATCGTCCCGCAGCTGTACTGGAACATCGGCCTGCCCGCGGCCGACTACGCCGAGCTGCTGCCCTGGTGGGACGAGACGGTACGGGGCACCGGCGTCGGCCTCTACGTCGGCGAGGCGCTCCACAAGGCGGGCGACCCCGCCCAGCCCGCTGCCTGGCAGGACCCGGAGGAGCTCTCCCGCCACCTGGAGCTGGCCAAGGGGTATCCGGGCGTCGGCGGCCACTGCTTCTTCTCGGCCAAGGAGGTCGCGCGGGACCGGATCGGGGCGATGGCCACCGTGGTGGCCGATCACTACCCGACCAGGGTCCGTCCGCCGGGATAGGGGCGTCCCGGTCGGCGGCGGTGGCTCAGCCGGCCTCCGCCTCCGGGTGGTGACGCACGACGGTGTCGGGGCCCGGCGACATCAGGGCCTCGTGTCCGTCGTCGAACTTCACGCGGTACGGGGGAGTGCCGTCCTCCCCCAGCACCTGAAGGACCTCGGCCATGCGGTCGTGGTGGCCGACGGTCCGTCCGTGCACCAGCAGTGTGTCGCCCACGCTCGCCTGCATCGGGGTGACCTCCTCGCGAACGGGCACGCGCCGCGCCGGCGCGCGCCTCCTGCGGGTCTCTGCTTGCCATTGTGGCCCCGTCACCCCCGTCCGTCGCGCCGGGCCCTTCTCCGGCCGCCGGATCACGACTTCGAGCGCTGGGTGACCGCGATGCAGACCAGGACCGCGACCGCCGCGACGGGGGCGGTCGGCGACAGGGTCTCGCCGAGGAGCGTGACCGACCAGACGAGGGTGAGGAGCGGCTGGGCGAGCTGGAGCTGGCTGGCCTTCGGGATGCCGATCGCGGCCATGCCCCGGTACCAGACGTACAAGCCGAAGAAGGTCGAACCGGCGGCGACCCACACCAGGCCGACGACGCCGTGGACGTTCAGGTGGACCGGCTCCAGGGACAGGGCGACGGCCGAACCGGCCAGCATCAGCGGCAGGCAGAGGATCAGCGCCCAGCCGACGACCTGCCAGCCCGGCATCAGCGCGGCGAGCCGCCCGCCCTCGGTGTAGCCGGCCGCGCACACGAGCAGCGCCCCGAAGAGGTACAGGTCGCCGGTGGAGAGCCCGCCGCCGCTCTCCACGACCGTGAAGCCGAGCACCACCACGGCGCCGGAGACGGCCGCGGTCCAGAAGGTGCGGGACGGGCGCCGGCCCGTCCGCAGGGCGGCGAGGGCCGCCGTGGTGAGCGGCAGGAGGCCCACCACCACGGCGGCGTGGGAGGTGGTGGACGTCCGGAGCGCCAGGCTGGTCAGGAGCGGGAAGCCGATGACGACCCCGCCCGCGACCACCGCGAGCCCCGCCCAGTGCCGCCGGTCCGGCAGCGGCACCCGGCCGGCGAGCAGGAAGACCCCGGCGACGAGCGCGGCGAGGGTGGAGCGCACGGCCACCAGCGACCAGGGGCCGAAGCTCTCCAGGCCCCAGACGGTCGACGGGAAGGTGAGCGAGAACGCGACGACGCCCAGCCCGGCGAGCAGGGTGCCACGGGCCCGGGGATCGGGCGCGGGGGTCCGGCGGGCGGTCGTGGTTCCGGCGGCCCCCGGGGCCCGGTGAACGGCCGTGGCTCCGGCGGTGCCGGGGAGCGAGGGGGCGGACGCTCCGGCGGTGCGGGTCTCCGGGGCGGTGACCGCTATCGCGGTAGGAGTAGTAGCGCTATCGTGTGTCCTCATGCATGAGCGTAGCAGTGTCGCGGAACTGGCGAAATCCCTGAGAGCGGAACTCGACCGCTACTCTCCGGGTGGAAAGCTGCCGTCGAGCCGGGTGCTCGTCGAGCGCTACCGCGTCTCCCCGGTCACCGTCACCCGCGCCCTCGCCCAGCTCGCCGCCGAAGGGCTCGTCGTCACCCGGCCCGGCGCCGGCGCCTTCCGGGCGGAGCCCCGCACCGCCACCCCGGCCACCGGGGACACCTCCTGGCAGGAGGTCGCGCTCAGCGCCGACACCGCCACCGAACTCGTGCCCCGGGCCGTCGACGCCTCCGGCGTCCTCGTCACCCTCGCCGCGCCACCGCCCGGCGTGATCGAGTTCAACGGCGGCTACCTCCACCCCTCCCTCCAGCCCGAACGGGCCCTCGCCGCCGCCCTCGCCCGGGCCGGCCGCCGCCCCGGCGCCTGGGGCAGGCCGCCCATCGACGGCCTGCCCGAGCTGCGCGAATGGTTCGCCCGCGAGATCGGCGGGAGCGTCACCGCGGCCGAGATCCTCATCACCGCGGGGGGCCAGTCCGCGATCACCACCGCCCTGCGCGCCCTCGCCCCGCCCGGCACCCCCGTCCTCGTCGAGTCGCCCACCTACCCGGGCATGCTCGCCGCCGCCCGCGCCGCCGGCCTCCGCCCCGTCCCCGTGCCCGCCGACGCCGGGGGAGTCCGCCCCGACCTCCTCGAAGCCGCCTTCCGCGCCACCGGGGCCCGCGTCCTCGTCTGCCAGCCCCTCTTCCAGAACCCGACGGGCGCCGTCCTCGGGCCGGAGCGGCGCCGGGAGGTCGTCCGGATCGCCCGCGCCGCCGGGGCCTTCGTCGTCGAGGACGACTTCGCCCGCCGCCTCGTGCACGAGGACGCCCCGCCGCTCCCCGAGCCCCTCGCCGCCGAGGACCCGGACGGCGTCGTCGTCCACGTCCGCTCCCTCACCAAGCCCACCTCGCCCAGCCTCCGCGTCGGCGCCCTCGCCGCCCGCGGCCCGGTCCTGGAACGGCTGCGCGCCATCCAGGTCGTCGACAGCTTCTTCGTCCCCCGGCCCCTCCAGGAGGCCGCGCTCGAACTCGTCGGCTCCCCGGCCTGGCCCCGCCACCTCCGCGCCGTGTCCCAGGAGCTCAGGAGCCGCCGGGACGCCATGACCGGCGCCCTCGCCCGCCACCTCCCCGAACTCGCCCTGCCCCACGTCCCCCACGGCGGCTACCACCTCTGGCTGCGCCTCCCCGACGCCCTGCCCGAGGCCTCCCTCCACGCCACCGCCCTGCGCACCGGGGTCGCCGCGGCCCCCGGACGCCCCTATTTCTGCGCCGAACCGCCCGCCGGCCACATCCGGCTGAGTTTCGCGGGTGTCGCGGGCCCCGCGGAGATCGCGGAGGGGATGCGCCGCCTGCGCGCGGCGGTGGACGAACTCACCGCCTGACGTCCGGGGCCGGGTCGTACGGGCGCCCCGCCCGCCCCCGGCCCCGCAACCGCACCCGGCACATTCGCCTGACAACGCCCCGTACTCCTGGAAGCCTGCACCCATGAGCGACAGCACCGCCCCGAAGGGCCCCCTCATGCACGGGGCGTACGAGATATCGGCCGACCCCGCCCGGATCGACGCCGCCCGCGTCCACCACTGGATCTCCACCGACTCCTACTGGGCCCCGGGCCGACCTCGGGAGAAGCAGGACCGGGCCATCGCGGGCTCGCTCAACCTCGGCGCCTACCACCGCGAGACCGGCGAGATGAGCGCCTACGCGCGCGTCGTCACCGACTACGCCACCTTCGCCTGGCTCTGCGACGTCTACGTCGACCGCCCCGCCCGGGGCACCGGCCTCGGCACCGCGCTCGTCACCGCCGTCCGCGACCTCCTGGAGCCGTACGGACTGAGCCGCATCATGCTCGCCACCGCCGACGCCCACGGCGTGTACGAGAAGGTGGGTTTCGCGCCACTACGAAATCCGGACAACTGGATGGCTCTCGGGCGGCAGTGAGCCGGACCCCCTCCGCCCCCTCGAAACGACCCCTTGACCAGCGGCGCCACCGGCCTCACGATCGCGGCCATGAGTCTTCGTGTGACGCTCGTCACGGCGGGACGCAGCTCCTCCCTCCTCGCCGAACGGTTCGACGACGACCGGCCGCTGGACGAGGCCGGCTGGTACGAGGTGCAGCAGGCCGCGCCCGCGCTCATCCCGCTCGGCGCGGCCGAACTGCGCTACTGCTCCCCGACTCCGCGCAGCCGCGCCACCGGCACCGCCCTCGGCTACGCGCCGCTCGTCCAGCCCGCGCTGCGCGACTGCGACATGGGCCGCTGGCGCGGCCTGACCCTCGCCGAGGTCGCCGCCCTCGACCCGGTCGCCGTCGACGCCTGGCTCACCGACGCCCGCACCGCCCCGCACGGCGGCGAACCCCTCCTCGCCTTCATCACCCGGATAGGGAACTGGCTCGACACCAGACCAGCCGAGGACGGCGCCATCGTCGCCGTCGCCGAACCCTCCGTCGTACGGGCCGCCCTCGTGTACGCCCTGAAGGCGCCGCCCGCCACGTACTGGAACGTCGAGGTCCGCCCCCTCTCCACCGTCACCCTCACCGGCCGCCCCGGCCTCTGGCACCTCCAGCTCGACGCGGCCCTGCGCTGACGGGCCCGCGCCACCGGGACGGGGGGCGGCCCGGCCCCGCGACCGGGACGGGGGGCGGCCCGGCCCCGCGACCGGGACGAGGGGCGGCCCGGCCCCGCGACCGGCTAGCCTGAACCCACGATGAACCGTTTGAGCACGTCATGGGGCGCCTTCGCGCTGACCCGCCACCCCGAGGACCCGCGCGACCCGCTGCGCGCCTGGGACGCGTCCGACGAGTACCTCCTGGGGCACCTGGCCGAGACCGGCACCGACCTCTCCGGCACCGTCGTCGTCCTCGGCGACCGCTGGGGCGCCCTCGTCACCGCGCTCCGGGCGGCAGGGCCCGGCGAACTCGTCCAGATCACCGACTCGTACCTCGGCGGACGGGCCACCCGGACCAACCTCGCCCGCGCCGGCGCCGCCCCGGACGCCGTCCGGCTGCTCACCACCCAGGACCCGCCGCCCGAGCGGATCGACGTGCTCCTCGTCCGCGTCCCCAAGAGCCTCGCGCTCCTGGAGGACCAGCTGCACCGCCTCGCCCCCGCCGTCCACGAGGGGACCGTCGTCGTCGGCACCGGCATGGTCAAGGAGATCCACACCTCCACGCTGAAGCTCTTCGAGCGGATCCTCGGACCCACCCGCACCTCCCTCGCGGTGAAGAAGGCCCGGCTGATCCACACCACGCCGGACCCCGCCGCCGCCCCGGGCCCGAACCCCTGGCCGTACCGGTACGCCCTGCCCGCCGACACCCCCGCGCCCGGCCTCCCCGGCCGGACCGTCACCAACCACGCGGGCGTCTTCTGCGCCGACCGCCTCGACATCGGCACCCGCTTCCTCCTCGCGCACCTGCCCCGCGACCTGGGCCGGGCCCGCGTCGCCGACCTCGGCTGCGGCAACGGCGTGGTGGGCCTCGCGGTCGCCCTCGCCGAACCCGACGCGGAACTGGTCCTCACCGACGAGTCGTACCAGGCCGTCGCCTCGGCCGAGGCGAACTTCCGCGCCCACGCGGGCGACGGGCGCGCGGCCGAGTTCCTCGTCGGCGACGGACTCGCGGACCTGGCCCCCGGCTCGGTGGACCTGGTCCTCAACAACCCGCCGTTCCACAGCCACCAGGCCACCACCGACCGCACCGCCCGCCGCATGTTCGCCGACGCCCGGCGCGCCCTGCGCCCCGGCGGCGAACTGTGGGTCGTCGGCAACCGGCACCTCGGCTACCACGCCACCCTCCGCCGGATCTTCGGCAACAGCGAACTGGTCGCGAGCGACCCGAAGTTCGTGGTCCTGCGCGCGGTCCGCTCCTAAGGTCTCCGGAGGGGCGACCAGGGTCTCCGGAGCGGCGAACCAGGGTCTCCGGAGGGGCGACCGGCGGGCGGGCTTGACCCTGACGCGCGGGTCAGGGTTTACGGTCCCGCCGACCCGCCCGCCCTCCTCCTGGAGCACGCCATGGCCACCCACCGCGAGATCCGGCTGCGCGCCCGACCCGCGCACGGCCTCCCGACCCCCGACCACCTCGAACTCGTCACGACCGCGCTCCCCGTGCCCGCCCCCGGCGAAGTCCTCGTCAGGAACCGCTGGTTCGCGGTCCAGGCCGCGCTGCGGACCCTCATCTCCGGCCGGATCGAGGGCGCGCCCCTCCCGTCCGTCGAGCCGGGCGACACGCTGTTCGGCGCGGCCGTCGGCGAGGTCGTGTCCGCCCCGCACGGCGGCGGCCCGCGTCCCGGGGAGCTCGTCTCCCACTGGCAGGGCTGGCGCGAGTACGCCGCCGTCCCCGTCGCCGCCTGCACGCCCCTCGGCGACGCGCTGCCCGACCCGGTCGCCCACCTCTCCCAGGGCAGGACCGCGTACGCGGCGCTCACCCGGGGCGCGCGGATGCGCGCGGGCGACACGGTCCTCGTGACCGGCGGGGCGGGCGCCGTCGGCACGATGGCCGGGCAGATCGCCCGGCTCCTCGGCGCGGGCCGGGTCGTCGGCACCACCGGCTCCCCGGCCAAGGCCGAACGGCTCGTCACCGAACTCGGCTACGACGCGGCCGTCGTACGGGACGCCGGCGTCCCCTTCGCCGCGCAGCTCGCCGAGGCCGCGCCCGACGGCCTCGACGTGATCTTCGACAACGTCGGCGGCGAACAACTGCGCGCGGCCGTCGACGCGGCCCGCCCCGGAGCCCGCGCCGTGCTCGTCGGCGCGCTCGCCGGTCAGCTCGACCCCGCCGGAACCGGCGCCACCGCGCGCGTGGAGCTCGATTCGTACGCGCTCGTCCTCAAGAGGATCTCGCTGCGCGGCTTCAGCCCGCTCGACCACCCGGACACGGACGCCGAGTGGCGGGAGCGCTTCGGGGGGTGGCTCCGCACCGGAGGGATCACCTTCCCGCACGTCGCGGTGACGGGCATGGAACGGGCCGCCGACGCGTTGCACGAGGTGTTGACGGGACGGCATCTCGGCGCGGTCGTGGTCGAGTTGCCCTGACGGAGGTGGCCGCCCGGGCCACGGCGGCGACGGAGGGCGGTCGGCATGCGGATCGGCGACGCGGCGGCAGCGGCGGGGACCACGCCCAGGGCCCTGCGCCTGTACGAGCAGCGGGGCCTCCTCCCGCCCCCCGTCCGCACCCCGGCCGGTCAGCGGGAGTACGGCCCGGACGACGTGGCACGCGTGCGCGTGGTGCGCGAACTCCTCGCCCTCGGCCTGACGATCGAGGACGTCCGCGCCTGCGTGGACCGCCTCTCCCTCCTCGACGTGGAGGCGATCCGCTCCCGGCGGGTCCCGGAGGGCGTCTGCGCGCGGACCTCCCCGGTCGTGAACCGCCGGATCGAGGCCCTCGACGAGGAGATCGCCCGGCTGACCCGGATGCGCGACGGACTGGCCTCCCGCGCGGCCGCGCCGCGCGGCGGCCGGAACCCGGAGGAGACGACGGCCCCGCCCGGCGGCGTGACGGCCTGACCCGCCGTACCGCCCGCACCGGGTCCAGGAGGCTCGCGAGAAGACCGTCCGTACCGCCTCCGGGCCCTCTCAGGGCCGCTCGGCGAAAGGGCCGGCCCGGCACCGAGGGTGCCGGACCGGCCCTTTCGCCGCTGACGAGCCGTCGCCCGACGGCCCGCGCGTCAGTCCGTGCCGAACTCCATCGCGGCCCGGTCGAGCAGCTCGTCGTCGTCCGAGGACTCGCCGCGCGAGGCGATGGCCTCGGCCCCGCCCTCCGGCATGCTGCCGATCAGCCCGGTCGCGGCGGCCTGGGCGGCGCCGATGGCGGGGTTGGCCGTGCCGATCAGACCGAGGCCCGCGTACTGCTCCAGCTTGGCGCGGGAGTCGGCGATGTCGAGGTTCCGCATGGTGAGCTGGCCGATCCGGTCCGACGGCCCGAAGGCCGAGTCCTCGGTGCGCTCCATGGACAGCTTGTCCGGGTGGTAGCTGAACGCCGGGCCCGTGGTGTCGAGGATCGAGTAGTCCTCGCCGCGCCGCAGCCGCAGCGTCACCTCGCCGGTGACGGCCGTGCCGACCCAGCGCTGGAGGGACTCGCGGACCATCAGCGCCTGCGGGTCGAGCCACCGGCCCTCGTACATGAGCCGGCCGAGACGCCGTCCCTCGTTGTGGTACTGGGCGAGGGTGTCCTCGTTGTGGATCGCGTTGACCAGGCGCTCGTACGCGGCGTGCAGCAGGGCCATGCCGGGGGCCTCGTAGATGCCCCGGCTCTTGGCCTCGATGATCCGGTTCTCGATCTGGTCCGACATGCCCATGCCGTGGCGGCCGCCGATGGCGTTGGCCTCCATGACGAGGTCGACGGCGGAGGAGAACTCCTTGCCGTTGACGGTGACCGGACGGCCCTGGTCGAAGCCGATGGTGACGTCCTCGGCGGCGATCTCGACCGACGGGTCCCAGAACCGGACGCCCATGATCGGCTCGACGGTCTCGACGCCGGTGTCCAGGTGCTCCAGGGTCTTGGCCTCATGGGTGGCGCCCCAGATGTTGGCGTCGGTGGAGTACGCCTTCTCCGTGCTGTCGCGGTAGGGGAGGTCGTGGGCGAGGAGCCACTCCGACATCTCCTTGCGGCCGCCGAGCTCGGTCACGAAGTCGGTGTCCAGCCACGGCTTGTAGATCCGCAGGTGGGGGTTGGCGAGCAGCCCGTAGCGGTAGAACCGCTCGATGTCGTTGCCCTTGAAGGTCGAGCCGTCGCCCCAGATCTGGACGTCGTCCTCCAGCATCGCCCGGACCAGGAGGGTGCCGGTGACGGCGCGGCCCAGGGGCGTGGTGTTGAAGTAGGCACGGCCGCCCGAGCGGATGTGGAACGCGCCGCAGGTGAGCGCGGCGAGGCCCTCCTCGACCAGCGCCGCCCGGCAGTCGACCAGGCGCGCGATCTCGGCACCGTAGGTCTTCGCGCGACCGGGCACCGAGGCGATGTCGGGCTCGTCGTACTGGCCGATGTCGGCGGTGTAGGTGCAGGGGATGGCGCCCTTGTCGCGCATCCATGCGACCGCGACGGAGGTGTCGAGGCCGCCGGAGAAGGCGATGCCGACGCGCTCGCCGGCGGGCAGGGAGGTGAGGACCTTGGACATAGGAAGAGTATGCATCATCTCGCATGGTCATGCAAAGAGGGTCGGGGAATTCCGGGCGAGGGGACCGGGGCCCGCACCGCCCGCGCCCGGCCGGTGGCTCCGCGGGAGAGTGAACCCGTGACGGAAGGGGCGAGGGCGGACGCGACGGAAGGGCCGACCACGGACGTGACGAAAGACGCGACGGAAGACGCGACGGAAGACGCGGACGCCGTCGCGGTCCTGTGCGCGGCCGACCGTGCGCCGACCCCCGCCCACCCGGAGTTCCCGTACGGCTTCGACCGCGCGGGGGCCCTCGCCCGCGTCCGCGCGCTGGTCGAACGGCCGCGGGCCGCCTTCGACTGCCCCTGCCCGGCCGGCACCGGCATCCAGGACGCGGGCTTCCACGCGGACGTCGCCGTCCCGGCCGGGGCGGCGGAGGCCGGGGAGCGGATCACGCTCCGGCTGAGCGACTTCGCAGACCTCGCCGTCGTCGCCGAGGAGGCGGCGCGCTCCCTCGGTTGCGTACTGGTCTCGGAACCGGCCCTGCGGCGCCCCCTGCGACGGCGTGACGCGCATGACCGAGTGGGTCGGCCCCGGTGGTGGAGTCGCCTGGCGGACCGGATTCTTCGACCACCTGTAGGGGTGCGGCTGTCTGTAGTACGACTGTGGCGGGCGGGGTCGACGATGCATTCCACTGCGAGACGGATGCGAGACGGATGCGAGACGGGGGCACGGCGGAACATGGACGACACGAGGCTCGTGAGGGCGGTCCGGCGCGGGGACGCGGAAGCCGTGACCGCGTCGCTGGAGGCCGGGGCGGACCCGGACACGGTCGCGGACGACGGTCTGCCGGTGCTGTGCCTGGCGGTCGCCGCCTACGACGCCGCCGTCGCGGAGGCGCTCCTCGGGGGCGGTGCGGATCCGGACCGGAGACTGCCGGACGGAACGACCCCGCTGGTGCGGGCGGTCGACGGCGGTTCTCCGGCGGTCGTGAGCGCCGTGCTGGGCCGGGAGCCCCGGCTGCGCCTCCCGGAGGCCGAGAGGGGGCGGCTGCTCGCCCTGGCCCGGCGCTGGTACGAGCGGGGCGCGGAGGGCGGACTCCGCGACAGGGCGGGCGGGTCCGGACCCGCCCGCCGGTCGTCGGTGAGGGACGACGCGTACGCCTCCGTGTCGGAGCTGACGCTCGGCGGCCTGACGGTCCGCGAAGGGCACGGCGCGATCCTCACCGACCTGGAACGGGCCTTCCGCATTCTGACGCCCGTGGACGAACTGGTGGCCAGGGCCGTGGCCCGGCGCGACCCCGAGCACGTCGACCGGTCCTCCGCCCTGTGGACCCTCGACAAGCGCCGCAGCAGGGAGACGTGGTCGGCCGTCACGGCGCACCGCCACGCCCCGGACCCGGAGCGCCGGCTGTTCGTCCTGGACGTCCTCTGCCTCCATCTCCTCCTCACCTCGAACCGGCGGAACTCCTACGAGCGGGAGACGGCGGAACTGCTCGTCGCCTGGGCGACCGACGGCGATGACGACCCCCGCGTCCTCGCCGAGGTGCTCCGCGTCCTGAGCGAGGCGGAGCACGGGGAGCTGGAGGCCGTGGGGCTGCGGCATGCCGGTCATCCGGATCCGCGTGTCCGCGGCGAGGTCCCCGTTCTCCTGTTCGACGGACGGGCCCCTTCCCCTCTCCTCGGCGCGGCGACCCGCGCCGCCCTGCTCGCGCTCGCCGGGGACGAGGACCACGACGTGCGCGCCGGAGCCGTCCGGCCGGTGGTCGCGGCCCACGAAGCCGGTCCCGGCTTCACGGATGCCGTCGTCGGCCTGCTGCGGGACCCGGAGGCCAAGGTGCGGGCCTGTGCGGCGGACGCCGTCGCGAGCGGCGCGGACCGCACCGGGGTGATCGCCGATGCCCTCGCCGCACTGCTGGACGAGGACGACTTCGTGACGCGGCTCGACGTCGCCTACGGCCTCCTCCGGCGCGACGACCCGCGCGCCGACGAGGCGATCGAACGCCTCGGCCCGCTCTCCCGGCCCGGCTACGAGCACGACCACCGCCTCTCCGTGATCTGGGATCGGAAGTAGGGGGCGTTCCGCTGCCAAGTGACGCCCCCGGCGGCGGGAGCCGTGCGGAGCGACCGGGCGGCTCCTCACGACTCGTTGCATAAAACTGCGGTCTTGCGTATAGTCATGCCATCCCTGAGGAGGCTTTCGATGACGGTACGAGCAGCGGTGGCGGGTGCGAGCGGATACGCGGGCGGAGAGCTCCTGCGTCTGCTCCTGGCGCACCCCCACGTCGAGATCGGCGCCCTGACCGGCCACTCCAACGCCGGTCAGCGCCTCGGGGCCCTCCAGCCCCAGCTGCTCCCGCTCGCCGACCGCGTCCTCGTGCCCACCGCCGCCGAGGAGCTCGCCGGGCACGACGTCGTCTTCCTCGCGCTGCCGCACGGCCAGTCCGCCGCCGTCGCCGAGCGGCTCGGACCGGACGTCCTCGTCGTCGACATGGGCGCCGACTTCCGGCTGGACGACCCGGCCGACTGGGAGACGTACTACGGCTCCCCGCACGCCGGGACCTGGCCCTACGGCCTCCCCGAACTGCCGGGTGCCCGCGCCGCCCTGGAGGGGTCCAAGCGCGTCGCGGTGCCCGGCTGCTACCCCACCGCCGTCTCGCTCGCGCTCTTCCCGGCGTACGCGGACGGCCTCGCCGAGCCCGAGGCCGTGATCGTCGCCGCCTCCGGCACCTCCGGCGCCGGCAAGGCGGCCAAGCCGCACCTGCTGGGCAGCGAGGTCATGGGCAGCATGTCCCCGTACGGGGTCGGCGGCGGCCACCGCCACACCCCCGAGATGATCCAGAACCTCAGCGGCCCGGCGGGGGAGCGGGTCACCGTCTCCTTCACGCCCACCCTGGCCCCGATGCCCCGCGGCATCCTCGCCACCTGCACGGCCGCCGCGAAGCCGGGCGTCACCGCCGAGGCCGTGCGGACCGCGTACGAGAAGGCCTTCGCGGACGAGCCGTTCGTCCACCTGCTCCCCGAGGGGCAGTGGCCGGCGACCGCGTCCGTCTACGGCTCCAACGCCGTCCAGGTGCAGGTCGCGTACGACCCCGGCGCGCGCCGGATCATCGCGATCAGCGCCATCGACAACCTCACCAAGGGCACCGCCGGCGGCGCGGTGCAGAGCATGAACATCGCCCTCGGGCTCCCCGAGAGCACCGGACTTTCCACGATCGGAGTCGCTCCGTGAGCGACGCACGCACGGCCGCCGGCCGGCAGACGACGACGAAGCCCGCACCCCTGCGCCGTGCGGGCGGAGAAGCGAACGGAGAAGCACAGTGAGCGTCACCGCAGCGAAGGGATTCACGGCGGCGGGCATCGCCGCCGGGATCAAGCAGAACGGCAACCCGGACCTGGCCCTCGTGGTCAACACCGGGCCCCGCCGCGCCGCCGCGGGAGTGTTCACCTCCAACCGCGTCAAGGCCGCCCCCGTCGTCTGGTCCCAGCGGGTCCTCGCCGACGGCGAGCTGACCGCCGTCGTCCTCAACTCCGGCGGCGCCAACGCCTGCACGGGCCCGCAGGGCTTCCAGGACACCCACGCCACCGCCGAGAAGGTCGCGGAGGTCCTCTCCGCGAAGGGGGAGGAGGTCGGCGCCGGCGAGGTCGCCGTCGCCTCCACCGGACTCATCGGCATCCTGCTCCCCATGGACAGGCTGCTCCCCGGCGTCGAGAAGGCCGCGGCCGAACTCTCCGAGCACGGCGGCGAGAAGGCCGCCATCGCCATCAAGACCACCGACACCGTCCACGGCTGGACGGTCGGCGGCATGGCCAAGGGCGCCGGCATGCTCGCCCCCGGCCTCGCCACCATGCTCGTCGTCCTCACCACCGACGCCGACGTGGACGCCAAGGGCCTCGACGACGCCCTGAGGGGCGCCACCCGCGTCACCTTCGACCGGGTCGACTCCGACGGCTGCATGTCCACCAACGACACCGTCCTGCTCCTGGCCTCCGGCGCCTCCGGGGCCACCCCCGCCCAGGACGAGTTCACCGGAGCCGTACGGGCCGTCTGCGACGACCTCGCCCGCCAGCTCATCGGCGACGCCGAGGGCGCCAGCAAGGACATCCGCATCGAGGTGGTCAACGCCGCGACCGAGGACGACGCCGTCGAGGTGGGCCGGTCCATCGCCCGCAACAACCTCCTCAAGTGCGCCATCCACGGCGAGGACCCCAACTGGGGCCGGGTGCTCTCCGCCATCGGCACGACCGCGGCGGCCTTCGAGCCCGACGAGCTCAACGTCGCCATCAACGGCGTCTGGGTCTGCCGGAACGGCTCGGTCGGCGAGGACCGCGACCTCGTGGACATGCGCTACCGGGAGGTCACCGTCACCGCCGACCTCGCCGCCGGCTCCGAGTCCGCCGTCATCTGGGCCAACGACCTGACCGCGGACTACGTCCACGAGAACAGCGCGTACTCGTCGTGACCGGCGCCACGCGGAAGCACACCGCGCTCCCCAAGGCCGAGATCCTCATCGAGGCGCTGCCCTGGCTCACCCGCCACCACGGCAAGACCGTCGTCATCAAGTTCGGCGGCAACGCCATGGTGGACGAGGACCTCAAGGCCGCCTTCGCGCAGGACGTCGTCTTCCTGCGCCACGCCGGCCTCAGGCCGGTCGTGGTGCACGGCGGCGGCCCCCAGATCAACGCCGCCCTCGACCGGCACGGCCTGGTCAGCGAGTTCAAGGCCGGCCTCCGGGTCACCACCCCCGAGGCGATGGACGTCGTACGGATGGTGCTCGCCGGGCAGGTCCAGCGCGAGCTGGTCGGACTGCTCAACCAGCACGGGCCGTTCGCCGTCGGCATGACCGGCGAGGACGCCCGCACCATCACCGCCGTCCAGCACCGCCCGGTCATCGGGGGCGAGCAGGTCGACATCGGCCGGGTCGGCGAGATCACCGCCATCGAGACCGGCGCCATCGAAGCACTCCTGGAGGACGGCCGGATCCCGGTCGTCTCCTCCATCGCACGCTCCCGGGACGACGGACATGTCTACAACGTCAATGCTGATACGGCGGCTGCGGCACTCGCTGCGGCGCTGGGTGCCGAGACCCTGATGGTCCTGACCGACGTCGAGGGCCTCTACGAGGACTGGCCGAACAGCGACGAGGTCATCAGCAGGCTCACCGCGAGCCAGCTGGAGAAGCTGCTGCCCGAGCTCTCCAGCGGCATGGTCCCCAAGATGGAGGGCTGCCTGCACGCCGTGCGGAACGGGGTCACCACGGCCCGCGTGATCGACGGCCGGGTCCAGCACTCGATCCTGCTGGAGATCTTCACCGACGAGGGCATCGGGACGATGGTCGTACCGGACGGCCAGGACGGACAGGGGGACTGATGGGCGGCAACGGCATGGAGACCGGCGACGGCGTCGAGACCGGCAACGCGGAGCTGACCCGGCGGTGGCAGGGCTCGCTCATGAACAACTACGGCACGCCCCGGCTGCCCCTCGTCCGCGGCGAGGGCGCCAGGGTCTGGGACGCCGACGGCAAGGAGTACCTGGACTTCGTCGGCGGCATCGCCGTCAACGCACTCGGCCACGCCCACCCGGCGGTCGTCGAGGCCGTCTCCCGGCAGGTCGGGACCCTCGGCCACGTCTCCAACCTCTTCGTGGCCGAACCGCCCGTCGCCCTCGCCGAGCGGCTCCTCGGCCTCTTCGGCCGGCCCGGCAGGGTCTTCTTCTGCAACTCGGGCGCCGAGGCCGTCGAGGGCGCCTTCAAGATCGGCCGGCTCACCGGCCGTTCCCACCTGGTCGCCACGCGGGGCGGCTTCCACGGCCGGACCATGGGCTCCCTGGCCCTCACCGGCCAGCCCGCCAAGCAGACCCCCTTCCTGCCGCTGCCCGGCGACGTCACCCACGTCCCGTACGGCGACGCCGAGGCGCTGCGGGCCGCGGTCACCGAGGACACCGCCCTGGTGGTCATCGAACCGATCCAGGGCGAGAACGGCGTCGTCGTCCCGCCGCCCGGCTATCTGAAGGCGGCCCGGGAGATCACCCGCGCCACCGGCACCCTGCTCGTCCTCGACGAGGTCCAGACCGGCATCGGCCGGTGCGGCCACTGGTTCGAGTACCAGGCCCACGAGGGCGTCGACCCGGATGTCGTCACCCTCGCCAAGGGCCTCGGCGGCGGCCTCCCGATCGGCGCGACCGTCGCCTTCGGCCCGGCCGCCGACCTCTTCGGCCCCGGCCACCACGGCACCACCTTCGGCGGCAACCCGGTCGCCTGCGCCGCCGGACTCGCCGTCCTGGACACCCTCGCCGCCGACGCGGCCCTCGACCACGTGAAGGCGGTGGGGGAGCGGCTGCGGCAGGGAATCGAGGGTCTGGGCCACCCGCTGGTCTCCCACGTCCGTGGTGCGGGCCTCCTGCTGGGTATCGTGCTCACGGAGCCCCTCGCGCCCCAGGTGCAGCAGGCGGCTCAGGACGCCGGCCTCCTGGTGAACGCGCCCGCCCCCGATGTCGTACGGATCATGCCTTCGCTGCTCCTCACCGACGCCGAGGCGGACGCCTTCGTCGGTGCGCTGCCCGGGGTCCTCGACGTGGTGAACGGGCAAGGACGAAGCGGAGAATGAGACGACGATGACCGACGCGCAGGAGAACGAGCACGGAGGGCCGTCCGTTCCGCAGACCCGCACCGCACGCCACCGCAGGATCGTCGACATCCTCAACCGGCAGCCGGTGCGCTCGCAGAGCCAGCTGGCCAAGCTCCTCGCGGACGACGGCCTGAGCGTCACCCAGGCGACGCTCTCCCGCGACCTCGACGAGCTGGGCGCGGTGAAGATCCGCAACACCGGCGGGGAGCTGATCTACGCGGTCCCCAGCGAGGGCGGCTTCCGCACCCCGCAGGCCCCGCTCGGCGAGTCCGCCAAGGAGGAGCGCATGCGGCGCCTCTCCGGCGAACTGCTGATCTCCGCCGAGGCCTCCGCGAACCTGGTGGTCCTGCGGACCCCGCCGGGCGCCGCCCAGTTCCTCGCGTCGGCCATCGACCAGGCCGAACTGCACGCCATCCTCGGCACGATCGCGGGCGACGACACCCTCCTGCTGATCAGCCGCGACCCGGTGGGCGGCCAGGCCCTGGCGGACCACCTCCTGAAACTGGCCCAGGAGTAGGCCCGCGGTGCGGACCCGTACGGCCGATCAGCTCGGACCCGTACGGGTCACCCGGCCGCGGCGGGCAGCGGCGGCAGCGGCAGCGGCAGCGCGGGCAGCCCGTCCAGGCTGCTCGCGATGTGCTCCTTGCCCTCGCAGTACGCGTTGAACTCCTCGTCCGTCTTCCGGTTGAAGTACTCCGCGTGCAGGGTCCGTTCGTCCCGGTACTCCATCAGCGGGACGGCGAACCCGCAGGCGTCCCTGATCAGCCGCGCCCGCACCACGACGATCGCCCGGGCGCTGCCCTGCCCCTCCACGGCCTCGGCCGGGAACCGGGCGAACAGCTCGCCCCAGCGCGGGTCGTCCCGGAACACCGCCTCCCCGGTCCCGTGCACCCGCACCACGGTCGGCGGCCCCGAGAACGCGGTCCACATCAGGGTGATCCGCCCGTTGCCCGGCTCCCGCAGGTGCGCGATCGTCTCGGCGCCGCTGCCGCCGAAGTCCACGTAGGCGAGGGTCAGTTCGTCGAGCACCACGAGGGTGCCGTGCCGTCCCTTGGGGGAGAGGTTGACGTGGCCGTCGCCGGTCAGGGGAGCGGTCGCGGTGAAGAACACCGGCTGCTCCTCGATGAAGGTGCGCAGCCGTCCGTCGATGCGTTCGTATGTCTTTCCCATGGCCGACATTCTGCTCACCGCACCTGCCCGGAGCGAACGTTTGGCAAGTCCCTTGCGGAAGAAGGCGCTTCTCCCCGCGCCCGGGCCCGCAGCTTCGGATCCGGGTCGTCGACGAGCACCCGGACCGCCTCCCGCCACGGTGCGCCCCCGGTCTCGGCGAGCAGGCGCAGCGCGCCCCCGCGGACGTGCGGGGCGGGGGCGGTGGTCGCGCGCCGGAGGAGCCCGTCGGCCGGAAGCCGGTCGGCCCACGGCAGCAGCGCCGTCACGGCCTCGCGCACGACCCGCGCCGAACCGTCGTCGAGCAGGGGTACGAGGGGCTCCACCCGTACGGCGTCGAGCCGGCGCAGTCCCGCCACGGCGGCCGCCCGCACGCGGGGCCGCTCGTGGCCCGTGAGCTCCCACAGGACCGGGGCGTCCACGGCCCGGTCGCCGCACTCGCCGAGACCGGACGGCGCGTCGTCGGGCACCCCGGCTCCGGCGGCGCAGGCCGCCCGGTAGAGGGGCAGCGGGTCCGTGCCCGCCTGTCGCAGCACCCAGCGGGCACAGGCGCGCGCCAGCGCGGAGCGGTCGTACAGGAACGGCTCGGCCTCGGGCGCCCGTCCCGTCCGGCGCAGCCCCGTGACCCCGGCGGCCCGCACCCGCCCCTGCCGGGAGCGCAGGAGCGGGGCGAGGACGGCCCCCCGGTCCCCGTCCCCGTCCCCGGCGGCGGCGAGCGCGGCGTTCGCGCAGAGGTCCTGGACGACCGCGTCGGGGTCGGCGGCGGCTGTCTCCGCGAGCCGTACGGGGGAGAGGAGGGCGCGCTCCACGGCGATCCGGTGGGCGAGCCGCCGGACCCTCCGGTCGCCGTTCCCGAGCAGCGCGGTCACCCGGCTCCCGGAGCCCTCCCGCAGGGCTCCGGCCAGCAGCTCCCGCGCGGCGTCCCCGCGCAGCCGCCCGGCGGTCAGCAGGGCGACCGCCAGGAGGCCGCCGAACGCCCCGGGGGACAGCCCCGGCAGCTCCGCGCGCAGCACGGAGCGCGCCCGTTCCCTCACGGGCCCGGCCCAGTCGGCGCACCGGACGACGACCAGGGGGAGGAGTTCGGGGAAGCCGCCCGCGAAGGAGAGGGCGGCCTCCCGCGTCCGCCCGTCGGGACCGCACAGGGCGACGGCCGTCGCGACGGCGGTGGGCCGCCCGCCCGGGGTGCCGGGCAACCAGGTGGGGACCGGCGGGACGCGGGAGTCCCACCGCAGCGCGGCCCGGACGTCCTCGTCGAAGTCGGTCCACGCGCGCGCGTCGGTCCCGGCCAGGGCGTGGGCGAGCCGGTCGGCGAGGTCGTCGAAAGCACTGGTGGGCATGGGCGGAGCCTAGATCCGCGGGGCCGGGGACGCCGCCGGATATCGGGGCGGCGGCCTGGCCCGCCCGCGTTGACAAACCATACGGAGGATTGCATAGTTATGCCATCGTCTTCTCCGCTCCCGTGCCGCGAGGCCCCGGGGCGGGAAGGCGGCGGTACCCCACCCTCCCGAGGAGCAGCAGCTGTGAGCAGCAACAACGGTGACGTACGGCTCTGGGGCGGACGGTTCGCCGACGGTCCCGCCGAGGCCCTGGCGAAGCTGTCCGCGTCGGTCCACTTCGACTGGCGCCTCGCCCCGTACGACATCGCCGGCTCCCGCGCCCACGCGCGCGTGCTGCACACCGCCGGCCTGCTCACCCAGGACGAGCTGACCCGCATGCTGGCCGGGCTCGACCGGCTGGAGGCGGACGTCGCCGACGGCTCCTTCGTCGGCACGATCGCCGACGAGGACGTCCACACCGCCCTGGAGCGGGGCCTCCTGGAGCGCCTCGGCCCGGACCTCGGCGGCAAGCTGCGCGCCGGCCGGTCCCGGAACGACCAGGTCGCCACCCTCTTCCGGATGTACCTGCGCGACCACGCCCGGATCATCGGCGGTCTGCTCGCCGACCTCCAGGACGCCCTCGTCGGCCTCGCCGAGGCGCACGCGGACGTCGCCATGCCCGGCCGCACCCACCTCCAGCACGCCCAGCCGGTGCTCTTCGCCCACCACGTCCTGGCCCACGTCCAGTCCCTCTCCCGGGACGCCGAGCGGCTGCGCCAGTGGGACACCCGGACGGCGGTCTCCCCGTACGGCTCCGGCGCCCTGGCCGGCTCCTCCCTCGGCCTCGACCCGGAGGCGGTCGCGAAGGACCTCGGCTTCGAGCGGGGCAGTGCGGGCAACTCGATCGACGGCACGGCCTCCCGCGACTTCGTCGCCGAGTTCGCCTTCATCACCGCGATGATCGGCGTGAACCTCTCCCGGATCGCGGAGGAGGTCATCATCTGGAACACGAAGGAGTTCTCCTTCGTGACCCTCCACGACGCCTTCTCCACCGGCTCGTCGATCATGCCGCAGAAGAAGAACCCCGACATCGCGGAGCTCGCCCGGGGCAAGTCCGGCCGCCTCATCGGCAACCTCTCCGGCCTGATGGCCACCCTCAAGGCGCTCCCGCTCGCCTACAACCGGGACCTCCAGGAGGACAAGGAGCCGGTCTTCGACTCCTGCGACCAGCTGGAACTCCTGCTGCCCGCCTTCACCGGCATGATGGCCACGCTCACCGTCCACCGGGAGCGCATGGAGGCCCTCGCCCCGGCCGGCTTCTCGCTGGCCACGGACATCGCCGAGTGGCTGGTCAGGCAGGGCGTGCCGTTCCGGGTGGCGCACGAGGTGGCCGGCGAGTGCGTGAAGGTCGCCGAGTCCGAGGGCAAGGAGCTGGACGAGCTGACGGACGAGCAGTTCGCCAAGATCTCCGAGCACCTCACCCCCGAGGTCCGCACGGTCCTCGACGTCCCCGGCGCCCTCGCCTCCCGCGACGGCCGGGGCGGCACCGCCCCCTCCGCCGTCGCCGTCCAGCTCGTCGAGGTCAAGGCGGACCTGGTGATCCAGCACGCCTGGGCCACCGCCAAGCACTGACCCCCAAGCGCTACAGCGCCGCCGCCCACTCCGCGAGCGCGTCGAAGTCCGGCCGGATCAGCCCGATCCGCTCGTCGACGCGCAGGAGCAGGGCGGCGGCGAGGTGGTTCCGCTCCACGTACTCGTGGTCGTACGGCGTGATGTCGTCGTCGATCCAGGCGAACGGCCGCCCCGCCGCGTACTCCAGGACGTACTGCGTCTTCCAGAAGGTCCCGCGAGGGGCCCTTCCGTGCATCTGGGGCCAGTCGATGTACGGCAGCTCGGGCAGTCCCAGCGGAGGCCCTATCCACTCGTTGGCCTCACCCTTCCACGTCGTCGCCCACACCAGCTCGTACGCCTCCGCGAGCGCCAGCAGCTCGCCCCCGTGGCCCGGATTGAGCCACACCCGCAGCGGCTTCGCCCCCGTCCAGCCCGTGGGGCTCATCCGATGGGTCTCGTACCCCTCCGGGCGCCGCTCGGGCTTCGCCCCGTACGGGTTCAGCGGCCCGTCCACGTCGATGAGCAGTAGTGGCTTCGTCATGTTCACAGCATTCCGTTCTCGCCTCCGGCGAGGCGTCGATTTATCGAATGAGACATCTGTGTCTCATTGTGTGTATGCTCGTCTCATGTCAGTCGATCGCATCCAGGTGCTCCGCGCCGCCGCCGCCCTGCTCACCCGCAAGGCGACCGCCACCATGGACGAGGTCGCCCGGGCCGCCGGAATCGGCCGCGCCACGCTGCACCGGCACTTCGCCGGGCGCGACGCCCTGGTGCGGGCGCTCGAAGAGCTCGGGCTCCAGGAGCTGGAGGCGGCCCTCGACGGGGCCGGGATCGACGAGGGACCCGAGGACGAGGCCGTACGCCGGCTCGTCGCCGCGGTCGAACCCGTCGCCCCCCTGCTCTCGTTCCTCGTCACCGAGAACCAGCTCTTCGAGGGCGACCAGCAGAACGAGGGCTGGGAACGCATCGACGCCCGGGTGTCCGCGCTCTTCCGGCGCGGACAGGAGAACGGCGTCTTCCGGATCGACCTGACCCCCGCCTGGCTCACCGAGGCCTTCTACGGGCTCGTCGGTTCCGGCGCCTGGGCCGTGCAGGACGGCCGGGTCGCCGCCAAGGACTTCCAGTACATGATCGTCGAGCTGCTGCTCGGCGGAGCGCGCAGGAGCGTGGAGAAGTGACCACCAGCACCTTCGGGACCACCGGCCGTACCGAGGACGTGCGCCGCCCCGGCCGGTGGCTCGCCCTCTCCGTCCTCGTCCTGGCCGTCCTGCTCGTGGCGGTCGACGCCACGGTGCTCGGCCTCGCCACCCCCTTCCTCTCCGAGGACCTCGAACCCACCGGCACCCAGCTGCTCTGGATCGGCGACGTCTACTCCTTCGTCATCGCCGGACTCCTGGTCTCCATGGGCAGCCTCGGCGACCGCATCGGCCGCAAGAAGCTGCTGCTGATCGGCGCCACCGCCTTCGGCGCCGTCTCCGTGCTCAACGCCTACGCGACCAGCCCCGAGACGATGATCGTGGCCCGCGCGCTCCTCGGCGTCGCCGGCGCGACCCTGATGCCGTCCACCCTGGCGCTCATCCGCAACCTCTTCCACGACCCGCGCGAGCGCAGCCTCGCCATCGGCATCTGGGGTGCCATGGCCTCGGCCGGCGCGGCCGTCGGACCGGTCGTCGGCGGCTTCCTCCTGGAGCACTTCTGGTGGGGCTCGGTCTTCCTCATCAACCTGCCCGTCATGGCCGTCCTCGTCCTCGTCGGCGTCAAGCTGATCCCCGAGTCGAAGAACCCGGACCCCGGCCCCTGGGACCTGCCCAGCGTCGCGCTCTCCCTCGTCGGCATGATCGGCGTCGTCTACGCGATCAAGGAACTGGCCTCGCACGGCCCCTCCCTCGACGCGGGCCTCGCCGCCCTCGCCGGCGCCGGCGCGCTCACCTGGTTCGTCCGCAGGCAGCTGACCCTGCCCGCGCCCCTCCTCGACATGCGCCTCTTCCGCCACCGCGGCTTCTCCGGCGCCGTCCTCGCGGACCTGCTGACCATCCTCGGCCTCTCCGGCCTGGTGTTCTTCCTGTCCCAGTTCTTCCAGCTGGTCCAGGGCCGCCAGCCCCTGGAGGCCGGACTCGCCGAGCTGCCGGCCGCGGTCGGCGCGGTCACCGCCGGCCTGGTCGCGGGCATCGTGGCCCGCCGCTTCTCCGTACGGTCCGTGGTGGCCGGCGGTCTCGCGGCGGTCGGCCTCTCCCTCGCCGTCCTGACCGGTCTCGACCAGCACACCGGCTACCCGCTGCTCGGCGCCGCCCTGCTCGTCGTCGGCGTCGGCGCGGGCTTCGCCTTCACCGTCACCGCCGACGTGATCCTCTCCAGCGTCCCCAAGGAGCAGGCCGGCTCCGCGTCCGCCGTCTCCGAGACCGCGTACGAACTGGGCGCCGCGCTCGGCATCGCCGTCCTCGGCTCCATCGTCACCGGGGTCTACCGGGGCTTCCCCACCCCGTCCGGCGTCCCCTCGGACGTCACGGCGGCCGCCCACGAGTCCCTCGGCGGCGCCGTCGAAGCCTCCGGCACCCTCGCCCCGGACACGGCGACGGCCCTCGTGTCGGCCGCCCAGGAGGCCTTCGTCGACGGCCTGCGGATCGCGGCCGGCGTCGGCGCGGCGGTCCTCCTCGCGACGGCGGTCGCGGCCTGGTTCCTGCTCAGGGGCCAGAAGCTGGAGGACGGCGTCGAGCACTGACGCGCCCCCACATACGAAGGTGCCCCCGTACGGCCGGACCGTACGGGGGCACCCTCACGCGCGTGCGGAAGGCCTACGCGGCCTTCGCCTTGGTGGCGTACATGTCCACGTACTCCTGCCCGGAGAGCCGCATCACCTCGGCCATCACCGAGTCCGTCACCGCCCGCAGGACGTAGCGGTCGCGGTCCATCCCCTCGTACCGCGAGAACTCCATCGCCTCGCCGAAGCGGACCGTCACCCGGCCCGGACGCGGGAAGCCCGCCCCGCCCGGCTGGATCTTGTCGGTGCCGATCATCGCGAACGGCACCACCGGCGCGCCCGTCATCAGGGTCAGCCGCGCGATGCCCGTACGGCCCCGGTAGAGCCGGCCGTCGGGGGAGCGGGTGCCCTCCGGGTAGATCGAGAAGACCTTGCCCTCCTCCAGGATCCGGCGGCCCGTCATCAGCGCCGCCACACCGCCCCGGCCGCCGTCCCGGTCCACCGGGATCATGCCGACGCTGGTGAAGAACCAGGCCATCGCCCGGCCCTTGAGCCCCTTGCCCGTCACGTACTCGTCCTTGCCGATGAAGTAGACCGGACGGTCCAGGCAGATCGGCATGATCATCGAGTCGATGAAGGTCAGGTGGTTGCCCGCGAGGATCACGGGACCCGTCCCCGGAATGTTCTCGGCGCCCTCCACGCGGGGGCGGAACATCAGGCGCATGACCGGCCCGAGCACTGCCTTGATGATCGCGAGACGGGACAACGGTTCCTCCGGTGGGAAGCGGGTCGGGCGAAGGCGGCCGCACCGACGGTGCAGGTGGCGACGATACTCGCGGGTCACCACCGCGCGCACATCGGGTTCACCGGGTGGATACGCAGTGTTGACATGTGTTTCCGCCGAGTTCGGCGCAGGTCCGCCGCCCGTAGGGGCCGCGTGCCTAGCGTCGGGATCACCGCCGACAGGTGCGGGACATCACACCCCGGTCCACTCAGGAGGATCCCTTATGACCCAGGCCGAACGCCGGACCCCGGCACGGAGAACGGTTCTCGGCGTGGCGGGCGCCACCGTCCTCGGTGCCTCCCCGGCCCTCACCGCCGGCCCCGCGCAGGCCGCTGCCCAGGCCGCACCGGCCGTCGCGGCGAGCGGCGCGCACGGCCGCGGCCGCGGCTACCGCTCCCTGCCCGTCCCCACCGTCATCGGCCACCGCGGCGCGAGCGGCTACCGCCCCGAACACACCCTCGGCTCCTACCGGCTGGCCCTCGACCTCGGCGCCCACGTGATCGAGCAGGACCTCGTCCCCACCCGGGACGGACACCTGGTCTGCCGCCACGAGAACGACATCACCGGCACCACCGACGTCGCCGACCACCCCGAGTTCGCCTCCCGGAGGACCACCAGGACCGTCGACGGCACCGCGATCACCGGCTGGTTCACCGAGGACTTCACGCTCGCCGAGCTCAAGACCCTGCGCGCCAAGGAGCGCATCCCCGGCAACCGGCAGGAGAACACCCTCTACGACGGGCGCTGGACGGTCCCCACCTTCGAGGAGGTGCTGCGCTGGGCCGACGAGGAGGGCCGCCGCCGGGGCCGCGAGGTCTGGCTGTACGTCGAGACCAAGCACCCCAGCTACTTCCGCTCCCTCGGCCTCGGCCTGGAGGAGCGGCTCGCCCGGCTGCTGCGCCGGTACGGACGCCACCGCGCGAACTCCCCGGTCATCCTCCAGTCCTTCGAGCCGAGCAGCATCCGGCGCCTGGCGAAGCTGGTCGACGCCCCCGGCGTGGTCCTGCTCTCCGGCGCGGGCACCCGCCCCTGGGACTTCACCGAGGCCGGGGACCCGCGCACGGTCGCGGACCTGGTCACCCCCGAGGGCCTGCGGTGGATCTCCTCGTACGCGAAGGGCATCGGGCCCACGCTCGACCTGGTGATCCCCCGGGGCGCGGACGGCCGGCTCGGCACCCCGACCACCCTGGTCCGCGACGCCCACGCGGCCGGGCTCGTCCTCCACCCGTACACGCACCGCAACGAGAACGCCTTCCTGCCCGCCGAGTTCCGCAGGGGCACCGACCCGAACGCCTACGGCGACTCCTTCGGGGCCCTGAAGAAGTACCTGGAGACGGGCATCGACGGCATCTTCTCCGACAACCCGGACACCGCCCTGCTCGCCGCCGCGGACCTCACCGCCCACCGCTGACGCTCCCGCGGGCCCGGACTCCCGGGCCCGCGCGAACCTCCCCGCCATCGGCCCGTACGACCCCCTCCCGGGTGGTTTACGCCCCGTACCGCAACCACGGGCGCGTGCCCCGGCATCGTGCGGGGCATGACCACCCCCGCACCCGCCCCCGGCACCCCCACCCCCGCCCCCGGCACCCCCGCACCCACCCCCGGCACCCCCGCAC
>NZ_LGEG01000267.1 GCF_001280125.1 Streptomyces sp. NRRL F-6492 | reverse complement strand
CCCCCGGCCTGGTCCCGGCTTCCCCGCCCCCGCGCCGGGAAGCCCGTCCCCGCCGGTCCTCAGCTCTTCCGGTGCCCTATCAGCCGCGGCTTCTGCTCCAGACCGTCCAGACCGTGCCACGCCAGGTTCACCAGGTGCGCCGCGACCTCCGCCTTCTTCGGCTTGCGCACGTCCAGCCACCACTGGCCCGTCAGCGCCACACTGCCCACCAGCGCCTGCGCGTACAGCGGCGCCAGCTTCGGATCGAACCCCCGCGCCTTGAACTCCAGGCCCAGGATGTCCTCCACCTGCGTGGCGATGTCGCTGATCAGCGAAGCGAACGTGCCCGTCGACTGCGCCACCGGCGAATCCCGCACGAGGATCCGGAACCCGTCCGTGTAGTTCTCGATGTAGTCGAGCAGCGCGAACGCCGCCTGCTCCAGCAGCTCCCGCGGATGCCCCGCCGTCAGCGCCCCCGTCACCCCGTCCAGGAGCTGGCGCATCTCCCGGTCGACCACGACCGCGTACAGCCCCTCCTTGCCCCCGAAGTGCTCGTACACCACCGGCTTGGAGACCCCGGCCTTCGCCGCGATCTCCTCCACCGACGTGCCCTCGAAGCCCTTCGCGGCGAACAGCGTGCGTCCGATGTCGAGCAACTGCTCCCGGCGCTCCGCGCCCGTCATCCGCACCCGGCGCCCGCGCCGGGGCTTCTGCTCGCCACTGCCGGTGCTGCCGGTCCTGCCCTCGATCGCCACGTCTTCCATCATGCCGCGTCTGCGGACGCGCTCTGGCGGCGGGCTTCGATGCGCTCCTTCGCCGGCCAGCGCACGTCGTACGCCCAGCCCGCCCTCTCGAACCAGCGGATCAGCCGCGCACTGGAGTCGACCTGGCCGCGCAGCACCCCGTGCCGCGCCGACGTCGGGTCCGCGTGGTGCAGGTTGTGCCACGACTCGCCGCACGACAGGACCGCCAGCCACCACACGTTGCCCGAGCGGTCGCGCGACCTGAACGGACGCTTGCCCACCGCGTGACAGATCGAGTTGATCGACCACGTCACGTGGTGCAGCAGCGCCACCCGCACCAGCGAGCCCCAGAAGAACGCCGTGAACGCGCCCCACCACGACCACGTCACCAGACCGCCCACCAGCGGCGGGATCGCCAGCGACACGACCGTCCACAGCACGAACTGGCGCGAGATCGCCCGGAGCGCCGGGTCCTTGATCAGATCGGGGGCGTACTTGTGCTGCGGCGTCCGCTCCTCGTCGAACATCCAGCCGATGTGCGCCCACCACAGGCCCTTCATCAGCGCCGGAACCGTCTCGCCGAACCGCCACGGCGAATGCGGGTCGCCCTCCGCGTCCGAGAACTTGTGGTGCTTGCGGTGGTCCGCCACCCAGCGCACCAGCGGCCCCTCCACCGCCAGCGAACCCATGACCGCGAGCGCGATCCGCAGCGGCCGCTTCGCCTTGAACGACCCGTGCGTGAAGTAGCGGTGGAAACCGATCGTGATCCCGTGGCAGCCGATGAAGTACATCGCCACCATCAGACCGAGGTCCAGCCAGCTCACCCCCCAGCCCCACGCCAGCGGCACCGCCGCGAGCAGCGCCACGAACGGCACCGTGATGAACAGCAGCAGGGCGACCTGCTCGACCGAACCCTTGCTGTCGCCGCCCAGCGTGGCGGAGGGCAGGGATCCGGTGCCGTCCGGCGCCCCGGGCGCGGAGGTCACTTCGGGGCTCATGGTCATGGGTCTCCCTGGGGAGTGAGGGGAAAGGGGTGACGCGCGCGGAAACGCGCACGGAAACAATCCCGTGGCTACGGCTCCGTAACCTACGGTGTCGTAAGTTAAGTATGGCAGCGTCGTGGCGCGCGGCAAGAGGGCACAAGAGGGCCCCGGCCGCCACCGGAGGGACGGCCACCTATCCTTGGTGCGTCGGACAGCGCGGTCCGCAAGCCTCCAGAACACCTCCAGACGTGCTCAAACACTGCAAGGAGCCGCACCTGTGAGCAGTGCCGACCAGACCCCCACCGCCAGCACCGAGCTGCGCGCCGACATCCGCCGACTGGGCGACCTCCTGGGCGAGACCCTCGTCCGGCAGGAGGGCCACGAACTCCTCGACCTCGTCGAGCGCGTCCGCGGCCTCACCCGCGAGGACGGCGAAGCCGCCGCCGAACTGCTCCGCGGCGTCGAACTAGAGACGGCCGCCAAGCTCGTACGCGCCTTCTCCACCTACTTCCACCTCGCGAACGTCACCGAGCAGGTCCACCGCGGCCGCGAGCTCCGCGAGAAGCGCGCCGCCGAGGGCGGCCTCCTCGCCCGCACCGTCGACATGCTCAAGGACGGCGACCCCGAGCACGTCCGCGAGACCGTCAAGAACCTCAACGTGCGGCCCGTGTTCACCGCACACCCCACCGAGGCCGCGCGCCGCTCCGTCCTCAACAAGCTGCGCCGGATCGCCGCCCTCCTGGAGACCCCGGTCGACCGGTCCGACCGGCGCCGCACCGACCTCCGCCTCGCCGAGAACATCGACCTCATCTGGCAGACCGACGAACTCCGGGTGGTCCGCCCCGAGCCCGCCGACGAGGCCCGCAACGCCATCTACTACCTCGACGAACTGCACGCGGGCGCCGTCGGCGACGTCCTGGAGGACCTCGCCGCCGAGCTGGAGCGCGTCGGCATCGAGCTGCCCCCCGGCACCCGCCCGCTCACCTTCGGCACCTGGATCGGCGGCGACCGGGACGGCAACCCCAACGTCACCCCCCAGGTCACCCGCGACGTCCTGATCCTCCAGCACGAGCACGGCATCACCGACGCCCTCGAACTGGTCGACTTCCTGCGCGGACTCCTCTCCAACTCCATCCGCTACACCGGAGCCACCCAGGAACTCCTGGACTCCCTCCAGCGCGACCTCGACCTCCTCCCGGAGATCAGCCCCCGCTACAAGCGCCTCAACGCCGAGGAGCCGTACCGCCTCAAGGCCACCTGCGTCCGGCAGAAGCTCGTCAACACCCGCGAGCGCCTCGCCACCGGCACCGCCCACCAGGACGGCCGCGACTACCTCGGCACCGCCGAGCTGATCGACGACCTCACCCTCATCCAGACCTCGCTGCGCGAACACCGCGGCGCCCTCTTCGCCGACGGGCGCATGGACCGGGTCATCCGCACCCTCTCCGCCTTCGGCCTCCAGCTCGCCACCATGGACGTGCGCGAGCACGCCGAAGCCCACCACCACGCCCTCGGCCAGCTCTTCGACCGCCTCGGCGAGGAGTCCTGGCGCTACGCGGACATGCCCCGCGACTACCGGCAGAAGCTCCTCGCCAAGGAGCTGCGCTCGCGCCGCCCGCTCGCCCCCACCCCGGCCCCCCTCGACGCCGCCGGACAGAAGACCCTCGGCGTCTTCCACACCGTCAAGGAGGCCTTCGAGCGCTTCGGCCCCGAGGTCGTCGAGTCGTACATCATCTCGATGTGCCAGGGCGCCGACGACGTCTTCGCCGCCGCCGTCCTCGCCCGCGAGGCCGGCCTGATCGACCTGCACGGCGGCTGGGCCAAGATCGGCATCGTGCCGCTCCTGGAGACCACCGACGAGCTCAAGGCCGCCGACGTCATCCTCGACGACATGCTGGCCGACCCCTCCTACCGGCGCCTCGTCTCGCTCCGCGGCGACGTCCAGGAGGTCATGCTCGGCTACTCCGACTCCTCCAAGTTCGGCGGCATCACCACCTCCCAGTGGGAGATCCACCGCGCCCAGCGCCGCCTGCGCGACGTCGCCCACCGCTACGGCGTCCGCCTCCGCCTCTTCCACGGCCGCGGCGGCACCGTCGGCCGCGGCGGCGGCCCCTCCCACGACGCGATCCTCGCCCAGCCCTGGGGCACCCTGGAGGGCGAGATCAAGGTCACCGAGCAGGGCGAGGTCATCTCCGACAAGTACCTCATCCCGTCCCTCGCCCGCGAGAACCTCGAACTGACCGTCGCCGCCACCCTGCAGGCCTCCGCCCTGCACACCGCGCCGCGCCAGTCCGACGAGGCCCTCGCCCGCTGGGACGCGGCCATGGACACCGTCTCCGACGCCGCCCACACCGCCTACCGCAAGCTCGTCGAGGACCCCGGCCTGCCGGCGTACTTCCTCGCCTCCACCCCCGTCGACCAGCTCGCCGACCTGCACCTGGGCTCGCGGCCCTCGCGCCGCCCCGGCTCCGGCGTCTCCCTCGACGGACTCCGCGCCATCCCCTGGGTGTTCGGCTGGACCCAGTCCCGCCAGATCGTCCCCGGCTGGTTCGGCGTCGGCTCCGGCCTCAAGGCCCTGCGCGAGGGCGGCTCGCAGCAGGAGGGCACCCCGGTCCTCGCCGAGATGTACGAGCACTGGCACTTCTTCCGCAACTTCCTCTCCAACGTGGAGATGACGCTCGCGAAGACGGACCTGCGGATCGCCCGCCACTACGTCGACACCCTCGTCCCCGACGACCTCAAGCACGTCTTCGACGCCATCCGCGCCGAACACGAGCTGACCGTCGCCGAGGTCCTCAAGATCACCGGCGGCGAGAAGCTCCTCGACTCCAACCCGGTCCTCCAGCAGACCTTCGCCATCCGCGACGCCTACCTGGACCCGATCTCCTACCTCCAGGTCGCCCTCCTCGCCCGCCAGCGCGCGGCCGCCGAGAACGAGGAGGACCCGGACCCGCTGCTCGCGCGGGCCCTGCTCCTCACGGTCAACGGCGTCGCGGCGGGCCTGCGCAACACCGGCTGACCGCCCGCACGGACACGACGAAGCCCCCGCCGGAACCCCTTCCGGCGGGGGCTTCCCCGTACCCGCGCGTACGCGGCCCGAAGCGCGAAGGCGTACCGCTACCGCTACCGCTCAGAGCGTGAGGAACGTCGCCACCAGCAGCGCCCCGCCGAGACCCGCGAGCGACCACCCCGTCCGCGCCAGCCGCAGACCCCCGCCGACCAGCGGCGCCGCAAGGAGCAGCGCCCCGCCCAGCGGCAGCCAGGCGTGCAGACCCCCGCCCCAGCCCGCCCGCACGCCCTCGTCCGTGCCCGGCTTCACCACCACCGGGATCGTCATCCCCGGCCCCGCCGCCACCGAACGCCCTATCGAGAGCGTCCGGCGCGCCGGACCCGGCTCACCCGGGACGTAGCGCCCGCTGCACGTCTCCTCGCCACAGGCCGTCACCGTCAGCGTGCCGTGCTCACGCCCCTTGCCCAGCAGCACGTGCTGGGCCGAGGACCACGAGGCCCACACGCCCGCGACGACGAGGAGCAGGGCGACCAGGGCCAGGGCGGCGTTACGGACGTGCGTCATGACCCGCGATCGTACAGTCGTACGGCCGGATGACCAGACTCAGGAGTTGTACGCCGACTGCGCCCGCTCCAGCCCCTCCGCCACCAGGCACTCCACCGCGTCCGCCGCCCGGTCCACGAACCAGTCCAGGTCCTTGCGCTCCGCCGACGAGAAGTCCTTCAGGACGAAGTCCGCGACCTGCATCCGGCCCGGCGGACGCCCGATCCCGCACCGCACCCGGTGGTAGTCCGCGCCCATCGCCTTCGTCATCGACTTCAGGCCGTTGTGCCCGTTGTCACCGCCGCCCAGCTTCAGCCGCAGCACCCCGTAGTCGACGTCCAGCTCGTCGTGGACCGCCACCACGTGCGCCGTCGGCACCTTGTAGAAGTCGCGCAGCGCCGTCACCGGACCGCCCGACAGGTTCATGTACGACATCGGCTTCGCCAGCACCACCCGGCGGCTCGAAGGCCCCGGCGGACCCATCCGGCCCTCCACGACCTGCGCCTGCGCCTTCTGCGCCCGCTTGAACGAACCGCGCATCCGCTCCGCGAGCAGGTCCACGGCCATGAAGCCGATGTTGTGGCGGTTGGCCGCGTACTCGGGCCCCGGATTGCCGAGGCCGACGATCAGCCAGGGGGCGTCGACGTCGTCCGTCATGTGCGTCAGGTCTCCTCGTGTCCTCAACCCGCTACATCCGTACCCGTACAAGGGAAACGGGGCGACGGACCCCACGGCCCGTCACCCCGTCACATCAGGCAGAGCCCGAGGCTCAGGCCTCGTCGCCCTCGGCGGCGGCCTCGACGGCCTCGCCCTCGGCGGCCTCGACGGCCTGGCCCTCGGCGGCCGGCTCCTCGGCCTGGGCGGCCAGGACCTGGAGGACGACGGCGTCGGCGTCGGTCACCAGGGTGGTGCCCTTCGGCAGCTCGATGTCCTTGGCGAGGACGGAGGCACCGGCCTCCAGGCCCTCGACGGAGACCGAGAAGGACTCGGGCAGGTGGGTGGCCTCGGCCTCGACGGAGAGGGTGTTGAGCACGTGCTCCAGCAGGTTGCCGCCGGCGGCCAGCTCGCCCTCGGCCTGGACCGGAACCTCGACGGTGACCTTCTCGCCGCGCTTCACCAGGATCAGGTCGACGTGCTCCAGGAAGCCCTTCAGCGGGTCGCGCTGCACGGCCTTCGGGATCGCCAGCTCCTGGCCCTTGCCGTCGATGTCGAGGGCGAGCAGGACGTTCGGCGTACGCAGGGCGAGCAGCAGCTCGTGGCCCGGGAGGGTCAGGTGGACCGGGTCCGTGCCGTGGCCGTAGAGGACGACGGGGACCTTGTTGTCACGACGGATCTTGCGGGCGGCGCCCTTGCCGAACTCCGAACGGGCGGAGGCGGCGATCTTGACCTCGGACATGTGGCACTCCTCGTAGAAGGTGACGGAAGACGAAGTCACCCGGCCACGACTGGCGATGGCCTGCTACGAAGAGCGCGTCGATAACGGACCGCCGTGAACCCCTACGGGTACGGCCTCCCTCGCCGAGCAACCCCGGCAGTCTACCCGCCGCTCCCCAGCCGCCCAAATGGATCAACCGGGCACGCGGAAGGGCCGCCTCCCCCCGGAGGGAAGACGGCCCTTCCGTTCACGACCCGCCGGAGGCTCAGTGCTCCTCGAAGAGGCTCGTCACCGAACCGTCCTCGAACACCTCGCGCACCGCGCGCGCGATCGTCGGCGCGATCGACAGCACCGTGATCTTGTCCAGCTCCAGGGCACCCGGAACCGGCAGCGTGTCCGTGAACACGAACTCGCTCACCTTCGAGTTCTTCAGACGATCGGCCGCCGGACCCGACAGGATGCCGTGCGTCGCCGTCACGATGACGTCCTCGGCACCGTGCGCGAACAGGGCGTCCGCCGCCGCGCAGATCGTGCCGCCCGTGTCCACCATGTCGTCCACCAGGACGCACACGCGGCCCTTCACGTCACCGACGACCTCGTGCACGGTCACCTGGTTGGCGACGTCCTTGTCACGCCGCTTGTGCACGATCGCCAGCGGCGCGTCCAGCCGGTCGCACCAGCGGTCGGCGACCCGCACGCGGCCCGCGTCCGGGGAGACGATCGTCAGCTTGGAGCGGTCGACCTTCGCACCCACGTAGTCCGCGAGCACCGGCAGCGCCGACAGGTGGTCCACCGGACCGTCGAAGAAGCCCTGGATCTGGTCCGTGTGCAGGTCCACGGTCAGGATCCGGTGCGCGCCCGCCGTCTTCAGCAGGTCCGCCACCAGACGCGCCGAGATCGGCTCGCGACCGCGGTGCTTCTTGTCCTGACGGGCGTAGCCGTACGACGGGATGATCACGGTGATGCTGCGGGCCGAGGCCCGCTTCAGCGCATCGATCATGATCAGCTGCTCCATGATCCACTTGTTGATCGGAGCCGTGTGGCTCTGGATCAGGAAGCAGTCCGCACCACGGGCCGACTCCTGGAAGCGGACGTAGATCTCACCGTTGGCGAAGTCGAACGCCTTGGTGGGAACGAGGCCGACGCCCAGCTGGTGCGCGACCTCCTCGGCCAGCTCGGGGTGGGCGCGGCCGGAGAAGAGCATCAGCTTCTTCTCGCCGGTCGTCTTGATCCCGGTCACAGCACTGTCTCCTCAGACGTGTTCCCTGGCCGCGATCCGCGCTCCCGTGCGCGTGAGCGAACCAGCCGAATTTGTGTGCACGTATCACGGTACGCCGAGTTCGACGCACCTGTTTCCGGTCAGCTTTCGCCGACGGACCCCTCCGAGCCGACCTGAGCAGCCTGCGCGGCGGCACTGCCGGGCCGCTTCCGCGCGACCCAACCCTCGATATTCCGCTGCTGGCCCCGCGCCACGGCCAGGGCACCGGCCGGCACGTCCTTCGTGATCACGGACCCGGCGGCCGTGTAGGCGCCGTCCCCGATCGTGACGGGAGCCACAAACATGTTGTCCGACCCCGTCTTGCAGTGCGAGCCGATCGTCGTGTGGTGCTTCGCCTCGCCGTCGTAGTTCACGAAGACGCTCGCCGCGCCGATGTTCGTGTACTCGCCGATCGTCGCGTCGCCCACGTACGACAGGTGCGGCACCTTGGTGCCCTCGCCGATCGTCGCGTTCTTCATCTCGACGTACGTGCCCGCCTTGGCCTTCGGGCCGAGGTTCGTGCCCGGACGCAGATACGCGTACGGACCCACGGAGGCGCCCGCGCCGACCGTGGCCGAATCCGCCACCGTGTTGTCCACCCGCGCGCCCGCGCCGACGGTGGTGTCCTTGAGCCGCGTGTTCGGGCCCACCACGGCGTCCTCGCCGACGTGCGTGGCACCGAGGAGCTGCGTACCGGGCAGGACCACCGCGTCCGGCTCGAAGGTCACCGTCACGTCCACGAACACCGAACCGGGGTCCACGACGGTCACGCCGGCCAGCATCGCGCTCTCCAGGAGGCGCCGGTTCAGCAGCCCCCGGGCCTCGGCGAGCTGCACCCGGTTGTTGATCCCGAGGATCTCCCGGTGGTCCCCGGCCACGGAGGCGCCCACGCGGTGACCCGCCTCGCGCAGGATCGACAGCACGTCGGTGAGGTACTCCTCGCCCTGGCTGTTGTCGGTCCGCACCTGGCCCAGGGCCTCGGCGAGCAGCTTCCCGTCGAACGCGAAGACGCCGGAGTTGATCTCCCGGATCGCGCGCTGCTCGTCGGAGGCGTCCTTGTGCTCGACGATCTCGGTCACGGCGCCGGTCGCCGCGTCCCGCACGATCCGCCCGTAACCGGTGGAGTCGGGGACCTCGGCGCTCAGCACGGTCACGGCGTTGCCGTCGGCCGCGTGGGTGTCCGCCAGGGCCCGCAGGGTCCCGCCGGACAGCAGCGGGGTGTCGCCGCAGACGACCACGACGGTCCCCTCGGGCGCCTCGCCCAGCTCCTCCAGGGCCATCCGCACCGCGTGCCCGGTGCCGTTCTGCTCCTCCTGGACGGCGGTCCGGGTGCCGGCGTAGTGCTCCTCCAGGTGCCCCCGCACCTGCTCCCGGGCGTGCCCGACGACCACGACGAGGTGCTCGGGCTCCAGCTCCCGGGCGGCGGACACGACGTGCCCGACGAGCGAACGTCCGGCGATCTCGTGCAGGACCTTGGGGGTCTTCGACTTCATGCGGGTGCCCTCACCCGCTGCGAGGACGACGACGGCTGCCGGGCTGTTGGCGCTCACGGGATGCCCTTCGGCTTTGGGTGGTGGACGCACGAAGGATACCGGGGGGTCGGGGGGCGGACATGAGTGCGGGTCCTGACCGTGGAGGCCAGGACCCGCGACGCACAGCTCCCCCGCCAGGACTCGAACCCGGACATAGGGCACCAAAAGCCCCAGTGCTGCCAATTACACCACAGGGGATGGCGTATAGGGCCAAAACGGACAAGTCGTCAGTCTCGTGCCCCGGCGGCCTCTACTATGCCGCACCAGGCCCCCTCCATGCGACGGTAAAGCTCCGAGCCTCCCGTCACGTAGACGACGAGGCACCCCCGGTAGGCCTCCCCGGTGTTCTTCCGGACGGTCCGGGGGTTGTGGCGCTTCAGGGTGGCCCTCCGGAACGTCGAGCCGTCGACCCCGGCCAGCTCCGCCCAGAACCTCTCGGCCTCCGCGACGTCCGCGCTCTCGTGGATGCTGACCCGGAAGCGCAGACGGTCGGGCGTGACGCCCAGGAGGTCCAGCCACCGCAGGTAGAGGGTGATGACGTCCGGGTCGCTGTTGATGAACTGGAGGACCTCGCGCCGCCTGTACGACTTGTCCTTGGCGCCCTCGGCCCAGTAGAGCGTGACCCCGGCGATGAAGAGCTCCCGGTCCGACAGGGCGCCGACGGACTCGCGCGCCAGTCGTTTGGTCTCCCGTCGCTCCTCGTCCCGCGTCTCGCGCAGGCGGGCGAGGCCCGCGTTCATCCGGGCCCGGAGCTCCTCCTCGGTGTACCGGGGTTCGGGCTTCGGCAGGTCGCGCACCCACAGCGAGACCGAGCTCTTCGAGCAGCCCAGCTCGGCCTGGATCTGGTCGTAGGTCCTGCCCTCCAGTCGCAGCTCGCGGGCGCGGGCGCGGAGGTCGTCCTTGGCGTTGGGGCGCCTGGTCCACTCCGGCGGCGGCTCGCCCTTCACCAGGCGGTGGAGGAGGTCGTTGTTGTACACCTTCAGCCGGTCGCGGATCTGCCGCAGGCTGAGACCTTCGCGGCGGAGCGCGACCGCCCGTTCCCGGAGGGCTTCGAAGTCGGCGTACCGACTCGTCTCGGTCGTCATGCGAACACCGTCGTCCGCACCGCGGACACCCGAAGTCGAAAACCCTGCCGATTCAACAGTTCGAGGGACTGGTGTGCGTGGTGTTGACGGGAGGAGTGCCCGGACCGGGGCCGCCCGTAGGGTGGTGGGCATGACCGTAACGGGGGCAGATCGGGACGCCGTGGGCGTCGGGGACCGGTGGTGGGGGAGACGGCGGAGCGCCGTTCTCGACGTGGGGCTCGCGGTCGTGTCCGCGCTGGAGTGCGGGCTGGAGGGGATCGGCTTCGCGGAGAAGGCCGCGCTGCCCGTGCCCGTGGGGGTGGTGTTCGGGCTGGTCGTCGGCTCCGCGCTGGTGGTGCGCCGGCGCTGGCCCATCGCGGTCGTCCTCGTGTCGATCGCCGTCGCGCCCGCCGAGATGGGCTTCCTGATGGGGATCGTCGGCCTCTACACGCTCGCCGCCTCCGACGTCCCCCGCCGGATCACCGCCGTCCTGGCCGCGATGTCGACGGCGGCCGTGTTCGTCGTGACGGTGGTCTCGCTGCGGCAGGACGTCGTCCGCGCCGGCCTGGAGACGAGCAGCTGGTACGTGCCGGGCATGGCGCTCCTCCTGACGCTCGGGCTCAACGCGCCGCCGCTCCTCCTCGGCCTCTACATAGGGGCCCGGCGCCGGCTCATGGAGAGCCTGCGGGAGCGGGCCGACAGTCTGGAGCAGGAGCTGTCGCTCCTCGCGGACCGGGCCGAGCAGCAGGCCCAGTGGGCGCGGCAGGAGGAGCGGACCCGGATCGCGCGCGAGATGCACGACGTGGTCGCGCACCGGGTGTCGCTGATGGTGGTGCACGCGGCCGCGCTCCAGGCGGTGGCCCTGAAGGACCCGCAGAAGGCGGTGAAGAACGCGGCCCTCGTCGGTGACATGGGGCGGCAGGCGCTGACGGAGCTGCGGGAGATGCTCGGGGTGCTGCGGGAGGGGGCCGTGCCCGCCGCCCCCGCGCCGGTGCCGCTGGCCGCGGTCGGGCGGGCCGCCGCCGCCGCCGCCGAGGCCGCCGCCGACGACGGGCCCCGGCTGGACGCCCTGGAGGCGCTGTGCGAGCAGTCGCGGCTGGCGGGGGTGGTCGTGGAGCTGCTGGTGATGGGGGAGGTGTGCGCGTATCCGCCGGAGGTGGAGCGGACGGCGTACCGCGTGGTGCAGGAGGCCCTGACCAACGTCCACAAGCACGCGGTGGGCGCCGAGGTCGTGGTGCGGCTGGCGCACCGGGGGGCGGAGGTCGCGATGCAGGTGGAGAACGGTCCGTGTCCCTCGGACGCGGGGGCCGCCGGCGCCGGTCTGCCGAGCGGGGGGAACGGGCTGGTCGGGATGCGGGAGCGGGTGTCCCGGCTGGGCGGCGCGTTCGTGTCCGGTCCGACGGACGCGGGCGGTTTCAAGGTGTCGGCGGTGCTGCCGGTGCGGGAGCCGGAGAAGGCGTAGCCCTCCGTCCGGCTCCCGGGTCCTACCCCGCCGTCAGGCGCGTCGGCTGCGCCCCCGTGACCAGGGCCGAGAGGGCCGCGTCGATGTCCTTGCCGAGGTACCAGTCGCCCGCGTGGTCGAGGCTGTAGACGCGTCCTTCGGCGTCCATCGCCAGGACGGCCTGGTGGTCGCCCTCGGCGCCGAGGGGGGCGAGTTCGGTCTCCAGGGCGCGGCCGAGGTCCGCGAGGGTGCGGGAGAGGTGGAGGCCGGCGAGCGGGTCGAAGCGGACGGCGGCGGGGGCTATCTGCCGGCCGTGGCCGGGCGCGGTGATCCGCAGGCCGCCGAATTCGGCCCAGGCCTCGACGGCGGCGGGGAAGACGCTGTGCCGGTGGCCGGCGGGGGAGACGTGGGCGCGCAGGGCGTCGGCCCACTCCTCGGCGAGTTTGATGTCCCAGCGGCCGGGCTGCCAGCCGGCCTCGCGGAGGGCGGCGTCGACGTTGACCGGGAAGCGGGTGGTGCTGTGGTCGGGCATGGGGGTGCGGTCAGCCGTTCTCGACAGGCGTGGTGGGGTCGACGGCGCGGACGCCGAAGTGGGCGAGCATCGCCGTGCAGGAGCGGCAGGGCGGTGCGTAGCTTCCGTGCAGCGGGTCGCCGTCCTCGCGGATGTGCCGTGCGGTGAGCTTGGCGTGCTTGAGGGAGCGGCGGGCCTCGCCGGGGGTGAGCGGTTTGCGCTGGGCCCGTCGGGAGCGTCCGCCCTCGGTGGCGGCGAGGTGCCGGGACAGCAGGATGGCCTCGGGACATCGTCCGGTGAACCGTTCCCGCTGGCCGCTGGTGAGGGTGTCCAGGAAGTCCTGGACGAGCGGGTGCAGGGCGGGCGGGCGGTCGCCGCGGCCCGCGGTGCCGGTGAGGGTCTCGCCGCGGACGGAGAGGGCGGCCCCGACGGTGGGAAGGATTCCGTCGCGGCGGTGACGCAGTAAGGGTGCGCGGCCTGCCTCGGCGCTGCTGCTCCAGTTGAGGCGTGGGTCACCCTGTGTGGGCGTCGTTGCTGTGTTCATGGTGCTGGTCTTCCCCTCCTGCAATCCCCCCGAGTTGCGTGGACAGCCTGCCAAATGGGGAGCCATATGGGGAAGCTGGGGCGCCCAAACGTGCTCTCGGTGTGTCGGAATCATGGTGTGGCTGTCATGGGGCCGTGACGTTTGGTCACCGTGGGATCGGGCCGGTTCGGCCTCTTGTGGCAGCGCATAGGCTGTGCGGCATCAGTCGGCGGCGGGCAGCGTCCCGGCTGTCAGTAGCAGTCAGCGACGCCATGCAGGGGGCAACCGCCATGACGACAGGTCGGCTCGGGCAGGACACCGCGCCACCGAACGCGGCCTACGCCGGGCAGGTCGTGCACTTCCCGGATCCGGTCCGTGCCTCCCGGCACCCCAGGGGTGTGCGGGTGGACGGGCGCGGCTACCCGGACTTCTCGCCGTACGCGCGCGCGGCGGCGGAGATCGCGGATCCGCCGGAGGGCTTCGGCGTCGACGAGCTGCGGCTCACGGACTACGTGTCGGCGAACGCGGCGATGGCCGCGACGGGGCACGAGCTGTGGGACACGATTCCGGCGGTGGCGACGCCGCACGGCTGGACCTGGCACCACGTGGCGCACAGCCGCCGGATGGAGCTGGTGCCGGTCGAGGTGAAGGCGCTGCTGCGGCACCACGGCGGGGTGGCGACGGCCGCCGTGGACCAGGCGAAGCGGGGCACGCGTCCGCTCCAGGAGACGCGGCCGGCGCACTTCGGGTTGCCGAAGGGCGGGGTGTCGGTGTCGGAGCAGCAGCTCCAGGGGGTCGAGGAGGACCTGGGCTACCGGCTTCCGGGGGCGTACCGCTCGTTCCTGAGGGCGGCGGGCGGGTGTGCTCCGGTGGGGGCGGCGCTCGACGCGGAGCTGGGGCTGCTGGTGGACCAGCCGTTCTTCACGGTGCGGGAGGAGGCCGGGGTCAACGACCTCGTGTACGTGAACAAGTGCCTCCGTGACCACCTGACGAAGGATTACCTGGGCGTGGCGTTCGTGCAGGGGGGTCTGGTCGCCCTGAAGGTGCGGGGCGACGCGGTCGGTTCGGTGTGGTTCTGCGCCTACGACGACGCGCGGGACGCCGGTGGGGCGGCGGCGGGCTGGACGGTGAACGAGCGGGTGGAGCGGCTGCTGCTGCCCTGTGGCGCGGACTTCGACGCGTTCCTCCGGCGGCTCGCGGGCAATCCGCCGGAGCTGGAGACGGTGGCGAACCTGATGGTGGACGGCGGCTTCGCGCGCGCCGTGCCCGTGGTCCCGGTGGGGGAGTGAGCTGGCTGTGGTGACGTTCGCGCAGGCGCAGGAGCGCGCCGAGGAGTGGATCAACGGCGATCTGCCGGGCCATCAGCACCGTGAGGTGCGGGTGCGGGAGTTCGGGCTGGGGTTCGTGGTGTGGGCGGAGGACCGCGAGGGCGGTCCGACGTCGGACGGCGGGCGGCAGCGGCTGGTGATCGCGCGGGACAGCGGTGAGGCGACGCTGTGGCCGGGGCTGCCGGTGGGCGAGGTGATCCGGCGGTACGAGGAGGAGTACGGGTCCGCGGAGGAGGTGCCGGCGCAGGCGGCGGTGCCGGCGGCCCGGATCGATCTGAACCAGACGTCGTTCCTGCTGACGCCGCCGGAGTGGTTGCAGGACGCGGCGGACAAGGTCGGGCTGCCGAGGGAGGAGCCGCACGCCTCGCAGGAGAGCGCGAGTGCGGCGGGTCCGGTGGACGACGTGTCGGACGTGGTGGACGGGACGGGGCCGGTGCCGTCGGCGTCTTCGGCGTCTTCGGCTTCCTCCGCGTCCTCGGCTTCTTCCGGGGTGCCGGTGTCGTCGGCATCGTCCGGGTCGGTGTCCGCGTCCTCGGCGGGTTCCGAGCCGGTGCCGGAGGTGTCCGCGGCGTCCGCGGCGTCCGGGGCGTCCGGAACGCCGGGCGCCCGGGTGGCGGACGCGGCCCCGGTCTCCGGCCCGGCTTCCGGCCCGGTGGCTCCGGCTTCCGGGACTCCGGCCCAGGGGACCTCCGCGACCGGATCCACACCCGGATCCACGCCCGGGTCCGCTCCCGTCCCCGCTTCCGACGACGCCTACGAGCCGACCGCGATGGACGGTGTCCCCGCGGCCGCGCCCGTGCCGCCGGTCGCGCCTCCGCCGCCCGTGGTTCCGGCGGCCCCGCCCGCCCCCGGGCCCGTGGGCAGCCCGTGGGTGGACGCGAACGCGAGTTCCGGCGGTGCGGACGGGGCGGTGCCGCTGCCCGCGACCGTCTTCGCGCCGCCGCTGTCGGGGACGGACGACGAGGACGCCCCGCCGCCGGTGGTGGGCGCCGACGCGCCGACCGCCCTGATGAAGGGCGGCAGCGCGCTGCCGCCGACCGCCGTCGCGCCCCGGCTCGACCCGGCCGCGCCGCCCCTGCCAGGTGTCGCCCCGCCGGTCCCGCCGGGTCCGGCCGCCCCGCCGCCTCCGCCGCCCGGGCCCTCGGGCACCGGGGACATCGCGGACGCCGCGACGAGCAAGGCCACGCCGCCGCCGAAGAGCGGGCGCGGTCCGGTCGGCCCGCCGCCCCCGCCGGGTGTTCCGGGCGTGCCGGGCGCGTCGTCGGGCGGCAACGCGTACATCCCGACGCAGTTGGTGTCGCAGCTCGGGCCCGAAGGGCCCCAGCCGCCCCGGCCGCCCGCGCAGCCGGGGCCGCCGCCCGCCCCGCCGGGTCCCGTGACGCCGCCGCAGCCCGTGCACCACGCGGCGACGATGCTGGCGCAGCCCGGTCCGGCCGGTCCGGGGGTGCCTCCGCCGCCTCCGCCGCCGCCGGGCGTGCCCGGTACGCCTCCGGGTGGTGTCGCGCACGCGGCGACGATGCTGGCGCAGCCGGGCCCCGGTGGTCCGGCCGGTCCGCCGCCCCCGCCCGCCCCGGCGCCGCCGGTGCACGGGGGGCACACGCCGCCGCCCGCGTACGGGTATCCGCAGCAGCCGGCGGGCCGGCCGACGGTCGGTCCCGGTTACCAGGCGGTGCTGCGCTATCGGGCGCCCGACGGCTCCGAGGCGCAGATCATCCGGCGTTCGGCGCCCGGCACCCCGCACCCGGAGTGGCAGATCCTGCACGAGCTGCGCGCGATGAACGTGCCGCCGCAGCAGGTGCTGGAACTGCACACGGAGCTGGAGTCCTGCGAGCTGCCGGGCGGTTACTGCGCGCGGATGATCCGGGAGACGTGGCCGCAGGCGCGGATCACCAGCATCGCCCCGTACGGTCGCGACCACGCGGGCCGGCAGCAGGGCATGCGGCAGCTGCTCACGCATCAGGGCGAGTTGCACCAGGTCGCGGACGGTCCGGCGCGGCCCGCGCCGGTGCGGGCGCCGCTGCCGCCGGTGCAGCCGGTGCAGCCGGTCCCGCCGGAGGCGATCGCGCAGGAGCTGGCCGGGGCGTTCGGTCCGGGCGTCCTCCGGTTCGACCAGCGGGCGGTGTCCCGGCAGGGCGTGCCGGAGCTGGTGGCGCGCACGCTGGTGTGGGCGGGTCTGCCGGCGGACTTCGGTCCGTTCTTCTGGGCGCAGCCGGCGGTGCCGGTGGTGCCGACGCTGGCGGAGCTGGCGGCGCAGCGGCAGGTTCCGGCGGCGCCGGACGCGAGCTCGTACCTGGTGCTCGGTTCGGACTTCGGGCGGGCGCTGTGCGTCCAGTACGGGACCGCGCACATCGTGGCGGTGCCGGTGGAGGCCGGTCCGGGCGGGCAGTCGGTGCCGCCGCAGTTCGTGAACACCGGGCTTCCGGAGTTCACGCGGTCGATGGCGCTGCTGGGCCGGATGTGGCGGCTGCGGTTCGGGCTGAATCCGGAGCAGGCGGGCCGCTGGACGGTGGACTTCCAGGCGCAGCTGGCGATGCTGGATCCGGCGGCGCTGTCGTCGCCGGAGAACTGGTGGTCGGTGCTCCTGGAGCAGATGTGGGACGGTCTGCTCTGACCGTGTCCGGTCCACGGACGGACGGAATGTGACGAAAGGCGCTCGGCGTGTGTACACGTTGGGCGCCTTTTGTCCGTTCTGATGGAGCATCCTGGACGTTCGGGCCACAGGGAAGGGGCGTCAGGGATGAGTTTCGCTGTCGGGCGGGGGCGGGGTTACCGCCCCGAGCAGGTCGACCGCCTCCTCGCCGCGCTCTCCGGGGAACGCGACGGCGCCCGGGAGCGGGCGGCGCGGCTCACTGTCTTCCTGGAGGAGCGGGAGGCGGAGCTCGTACGGCTCCGGGAGACCGCCGAGGCGCTGCCGCCGCAGCGGTACGAGTCGCTGGGCGGGCGGGCCCGGAAGATCCTGGAGCTCGCCGAGGCGGAGGACGAGGCGCTGGTCCGCGCGGCCGAGGCCGACGCGCAGGCCCTCGCCGAGGCGGCCGGCGCGGCGGCCCGGGAGGCGGCGGAGTCGGCGCGGGCGTACGCGGAGGGCGTCCGCGAGGCGGCGGAGGCGAAGGCCCGCGCGACCCTGGAGGCCGCGCGGGGGCGGGCCGGGGAGCTGGCGGCGGAGGCGGACCGCGAGGCGGCGGAGCTGCGGTCGGCGGCCCGGGAGGTCTTCGAGGAGACCGGGCGGCGCGCGGCGGAGCTCCTGGCGGAGCTGGCGGCCGAGCAGAAGGCGGTGCGGGAGGAGGCCGAGCGCGGGGAGCAGGCCCGTACGGGCGAGCAGGAAGCGCTCCACGAGGAGCTGTTCGGCCGCGCGGAGGCCCGTCTCGCGGAGGCCCGGCGGCTCCTGTCGGAGACCGGGGAGCGGGCCCGCCACGGCCAGGAGGACGCGGAGGCGAAGGCGTCGGAGCTCCTCGCCGGGGCCCGTTCGAACGCCGAACGGACCGAGCGCGCGACGGAACGGGTCCTGCGGGAGCACGAGGAGGCCCGGGACGAGATCCACTCCCACATGGAGCACATCCGCGACTCGCTGGCGGCGCTGACGGGGCGGGGTCCGGAGGGGGACCCGAAGCCGGAAACGGAAGAGAAGCCGGAGACGGAAGCGGAGCCGGAGACGGACGGCCGGTAGCGGACGGCCGGTGGCGGACGGCCGGTGGCGGACGGCCGGTGGCGGACGGCCGGTGGCGGACGGCCGGTGGCGGGCGCCCCGCTTCGGCGGGAGGGGAATCGTGTCGCGCGGCACCGACCCGCCCGTCTAGGTTCCTGCTCATGACCATGAAGCTGACGGCCGTCACCCTCGACCGCGCCGATCCCCTGGCCCTGGCCGACTTCTACCACCGGGCCACCGGGCTTCCGCTCCACGACCGTTCGACCGCCGGGTTCGCGGGCCTCTCCCGGGGCCCGGCCGGGTCCGGTCCCTTCCTCGGCTTTCAGCGCGTCGAGGGCTACCGGCCCCCGTCCTGGCCCGGCCAGGACGTTCCGCAGCAGACGCACCTGGACTTCGACGTCGACGACTTCGACGCGGCGGAGGCCCGGCTCGTCGCGCTGGGCGCGACCGTCCCCGCCGACCAGCCCCGCCCCGACCGTTGGCGGGTCCTCCTGGACCCGGCCGGACACCCCTTCTGCCCGACGCTCCCGTCCGTGGCGCAGGAGTCCTCGTCCGGGACCGCATGATGGGGGCCGTGGAATCCCTCGCCGCGGCGGGACTGCGGATCGTGGACGGGTGGACCGAGCCCGACGGGCTCGTCCCGACCGTCGTCACCGGTCAGGCCGCGAGCTGCCCGGCCTCCGACGGACGCGTCGAGGCGATGCTGGACGTTCTCGAACCGCGGCTGCGGGAGAGGGCGAACGCCGACTGGTACCGGCTGGCGGTCGAAGGAGGGCTCTTCTCCGAGACCGACCGCAGGTTCCTGCTCGCGTGGGCGCCGGAGGAGGACGAACCGGCGCGGTGGATCTGCGTCGAGCTGCGGAGCGAGTGGGACATCATGGGCGCGGGGGCCGCCGGACCGCTCGGCAGCGCCTCCTGCCGTCCCGAGTTCCGCATGCTCTCGCTCGACGGGAACGTGCTGCTCTTCGCGACGACGTGGGAGCACGACATCAGCACCTCGGTGCTGAAGGCGCCGCACCGTTCGCGGGTGCTCCGGAACTGGGCCGAGGTCGTGGCGGACGGATCCCTGGACCACCCGGGCGAGCCCCCGGTCGGCCCGGCGGCGCGCCGCTGGCTCGACGCGCACCGGGACTTTCCGGACACCCCCTAGGGCCCGTCCGGCTCTCACCCCTCTCCGGGGTCCTTCAGCACGGGGAAGCGGCGGGGCGCGAGGACGAGCAGGACCAGGAGGGCCAGGGCGGCCGCTCCCGCCGCGCCCAGGTAGACGTAGTCCACCGCCGCGTCGACCGCGCGGCGCAGGAGGTCCGTCGTCGCGGGCGGCAGGGACCCGGGGGAGTCCAGGGCGCGGGCCAGGGTGTCCAGGTCGCCGTCGCCGCCGAGGCGGGCGGCCAGGACGCCGTTCGCGACGGCGCCGAAGACGGCCGCGCCGACGCTCTGGCCGACCTGGCGGCAGAAGAGGACGGACGCGGTGGTCGTGCCCCGCTCCTCGTACGGGACGGTCGACTGGACGCCGACGATCAGGGGCAGTTGGAAGAGTCCGAGGGCCGCGCCGAGCAGCAGCATCAGGAGCGCGGGCTGCCAGGGCTCCCCGGGGAACGGGAGCAGCGGGAAGGCGAGCAGGACGAGCAGCGCGCCGGAGATCCCGAGGATCGCGGTGCGACGGAAGCCGATGCGGGTGTAGACCCGGTTCGAGAACGCCGCGCTGACGGGCCAGCTCAGGGTCATCACCGACAGGACGAACCCGGCCGCGATCGGGCCGAGCCCCAGGACGGACTGGGCGTACGTGGGGAGGAAGACGGTCGGGGCGACCATGAGCAGGCCGAGGGCCCCGAGCGCGAGGTTGACGGCGGCGATCGTACGGCGGCGCCAGACCCATCCGGGGATGATCGGTTCGGCGGCGCGCCGCTCCACGAGGACGGTCACGGCGCCGAGGACGGCCGCCCCGCCGAGGAGCCCGAGGGAGGGCGCGGAGAGCCAGGGCCAGGCGACGCCGCCCTGGACGAGGGCGGTGAGGAGCAGGGCGCCGGTGGCGAAGACGCAGAGCGCGCCGGCCCAGTCGATCCGTACGCGCGCGCGTGCCTCCGGTTTCCTTGCCCCCGCGCGTGGTGCGCCCTGTTCGGGTTCCACCAGGTAGCGGCAGATCAGCCACAGCGCCACGAGCCCGACCGGCAGGTTGATCAGGAAGATCCAGCGCCAGTCGGCGTAGCCCGCGAGGAGGCCGCCCGCCGCCGGGCCCGCGACCGAGGAGGCGGCCCAGACGGAGGACAGCTTCGCCTGGATCTTCGGGCGCTCCTTCAGCGGGTACAGGTCGGCGGCGATCGTCTGGATCGTGCCCTGGAGCGCGCCGCCGCCGAGGCCCTGGACGACCCGGAAGGCGATGAGGGACGCCATGTTCCAGGCGGCGGCGCACAGCAGGGAGCCGGCGAGGAAGAGGACGACCCCGGCGACCAGGACCGGTTTGCGGCCGAAGGTGTCGCTGAGCTTCCCGTAGACCGGCAGGGTGACGGTGACGGCGAGCAGGTAGCCGGAGAACAGCCAGGAGAAGACGGCGAGTCCGCCGAGGTCGCCGACGATCTGGGGGACGGCCGTGGACACGATCGTGCCGTCGATCGCGGCGAGCCCCATCCCGAGCATGAGCGCGGCGACGACGGGTCCCCGGCGCGTCGGTGCGGGGGCGGAGGACGGGCCGGTCCCGGCCCGTGTCGTCGACGGCTCGGTCACCGTACGCCCTTCCTTTCTTCGTACACCTAAATTCCCGCGGACAGCGTGCCACTCGGACCACGGGTGGAGGAACCCCTAGGGGCTCCTCCCCCAGAGGGCCCAGGGGCCTGTCGTACCGGCGGAGGAGGAGAAGTCCCGTCCCCGCTCCTTAACTTGGACTTACAAACCACCACTGTTCCGACCCGAGGAGAAAACCGTGACTTCGGCTGTGACCGTCCCCAGGCACGGGGGTACTGGAGGGGCTACGGCCGTCGCCGCGAGGGCGCGCCAGGTCGTCAAGGCGTACGGCTCGGGGGAGACCCGGGTCGTCGCGCTCGACTCCGTCGACGTGGACATCGCCCGCGGCCGGTTCACCGCGATCATGGGGCCCTCGGGCTCCGGCAAGTCCACCCTGATGCACTGCCTCGCCGGGCTCGACACCGTCACCGGCGGGCAGATCTTCCTGGACGAGACCGAGATCACCGGGCTCAAGGACAAGAAGCTGACGCAGCTGCGCCGGGACCGGATCGGCTTCATCTTCCAGGCGTTCAACCTGCTGCCGACCCTGAGCGCCATCGAGAACATCACGCTGCCGATGGACATCGCGGGCCGCAGGCCGGACGCCGACTGGCTGCGCCGGGTCGTCGACACCGTCGGCCTGTCCGAGCGGCTCAAGCACCGGCCGAACGAGCTCTCCGGCGGTCAGCAGCAGCGCGTGGCCGTGGCCCGCGCGCTCGCCGCCCGGCCCGAGATCATCTTCGGCGACGAGCCGACCGGAAACCTCGACTCGCGGGCCGGCGCCGAGGTCCTGGGCTTCCTGCGCACCTCGGTGGACGAGCTGGGGCAGACGATCGTCATGGTCACCCACGACCCGGTCGCCGCCTCCTACGCCGACCGCGTCCTCTACCTCGCCGACGGGAAGATCGTCGACGAGATGGAGCGCCCCACCGCCGAGGCCGTCCTCGACCGCATGAAGGACTTCGACGCGCGCGGGCGGACCTCATGAGCGTCCTCAAGACCTCCCTGCGCAACTTCCTCGCGCACAAGGGGCGGATGGCGCTCTCCGCCGTCGCCGTCCTGCTCTCCGTCGCGTTCGTCTCCGGGACCCTGGTCTTCACGGACACGATGAACACGACGTTCGACAAGCTCTTCGCCACCACCGCCTCCGACGTCACCGTCAGCCCCGGGGGCGCGGCGGCCGACGACGAGATCCCGCAGACCGGCCGGCCCGAGACCTTCCCCGCCGCGCTCCTGGAGAAGGTCGCGAAGGCCGAGGGCGCCCGGAACGCGCAGGGCGCGGTCGTCTCCCTGGGCGTCACCGTCGTCGACGCGAGGAACAAGAACGTCGGCCCAACCGGCGGCGCCCCGACGATCGCCGTCAACTGGAGCCCGAACGAGCTGCGTTCGGTGGAGATCGCCTCCGGCCACGAGCCGCGCGGCCCCACCGACGTCGTCGTGGACGGCGCCACCGCCGAGAAGCACGGCCTGAAGCTCGGCGACGAGCTGCGGACCATCTCCGTCACCGGCGACTTCACCGCGAAGATCTCCGGCATCGTCGACTTCAAGGTCACCAACCCCGGTGCCACCCTCGTCTACTTCGACACCGCCACCGCCCAGCGCGAACTCCTCGGCAAGGAAGGCCTGTTCACCCAGATCACGGCCGACGCCGCACCCGGCGTGAGCGACGAGGCCCTCAAGGCGAACGTCGCCGCCGCCCTCGGCGACGGCTACAAGCTCCAGACGGCCGCCGAGGCCGCCGACGCGGGCCGCGAGGACATCGCCGGATTCCTCGACGTCATGAAGTACGCCATGCTCGGCTTCGCCGGGATCGCCCTCCTCGTCGGCGTCTTCCTCATCGTCAACACCTTCTCCATGCTGGTCGCCCAGCGCACCCGCGAGATCGGCCTCATGCGGGCCATCGGGTCGAGCCGCAAGCAGGTCAACCGCTCCGTCCTGATCGAGGCGCTGCTCCTCGGCCTGGTCGGCTCGGCCGCCGGCGTCGCGGCCGGCGTCGGCCTCGCCGTCGGCCTGATGAAGCTGATGTCCGCCGTGGGCATGGAGCTCTCCACCGGCGACCTCACCGTGAAGTGGACGACCCCGGTCGTCGGCGTCGTCCTCGGCGTCGTCGTCACCGTCCTCGCCGCCTACGTCCCGGCCCGCCGGGCGGGCAGGATCTCCCCGATGGCCGCCCTGCGCGACGCGGGCACCCCCGCCGACGGCAGGGCCGGCCGGGTCCGGGGCGCGATCGGCCTCGCCCTCACGGCCGCCGGAGCCGCCGCCCTCGTGGCCGCCGCCCGCTCCGAGGAGGCCGCTCCCGGCTCCGGCTGGCTCGGCCTCGGCGTCGTCCTCTCCCTGCTCGGCTTCGTCGTCGTCGGCCCGCTCCTCGCCGGCGGGGTCGTCCGCGTCCTGGGCGTCGTCGTCCTGCGGGTCTTCGGGCCCGTCGGCCGGATGGCCGAGCGCAACGCCCTGCGCAACCCGCGCCGCACCGGCGCCACCGGCGCCGCCCTCATGATCGGCCTGGCGCTCGTCGCCTGCCTGTCGGTGGTCGGCTCCTCCATGGTGGCCTCCGCCACCGAGGAGCTGGACCGCTCCGTCGGCGCCGACTTCATCGTCCAGTCCGGCACCGGCCAGCCGATCGTGCCGCAGGCGCAGGCCGCCCTGGAGAAGGTTTCCAGCATCGACCACGTCACCGAGTACAAGTGGCTCGACGTCACCGTCACCGACCCGCGCGGGAAGAAGGCCGAGCAGGGCCTGGCCGCCGCCGACCCGACGTACGCGCAGGACCTGCGCCGGGAGACCACCGCCGGCCGGCTCGCGGACGCCTACGGGCCGGGCGCCGTGTCCGTCGGCAGCGACTACGCCACCGCGCACGGCGTGAAGGTCGGCGACGTGCTGACCGTCGCCTTCAAGGGCGGGAAGCCGGCGCGGCTGAAGGTCGCGGCGATCACCTCGGACGAGGCGAACGTCGACAAGGGAGTGATGTACACCAACGTCACCACCGCCGCCCGCCACCTGCCGGCCGACCGGGTGCCGCACAGCCTGCTGCTCTTCGCCGGCGCGAAGGACGGCCAGGAGACGCAGGCCTACCAGGCCCTGAAGGACGCGCTCGCGCCCTACCCGCAGTACAAGGTCAGCAACCAGGCCGACTACAAGGAGGAGCTCCAGGACCAGGTCGGACAGCTGCTCAACATCGTGTACGGGCTCCTCGCCCTGGCGATCGTCGTCGCGGTCCTCGGCGTCGTGAACACCCTGGCCCTGTCGGTCGTCGAGCGGACCCGGGAGATCGGCCTCATGCGGGCCATCGGCCTCTCCCGCCGCCAACTGCGCCGCATGATCCGCCTGGAGTCGGTGGTCATCGCCCTCTTCGGCGCGCTCCTCGGCCTCGGCCTGGGCATGGGCTGGGGCACCGCCGCCCAGAAGCTCCTCGCCCTGGAGGGCCTCGGCGTCCTGGAGATCCCCTGGCCGACGATCCTCACCGTCTTCGTCGCCTCGGCCTTCGTGGGCCTCTTCGCGGCCCTGGTCCCGGCGTTCCGGGCGGGCCGGATGAACGTCCTGAGCGCGATCGCGAGCGAGTAGCGGTCGTACGCAGGGACACGTACGGCCCCGGTACGCACGCGTACCGGGGCCGTACGGCTGCTCAGACGGTGAGCACGGGCACGTCGTAGCGGGGGATGTGCTTGTCCCGGGTGACGAGCGTGAGCCCCTCGGTCTGCGCCTGGGCGATCAGTATCCGGTCGAAGGGGTCGCGGTGGTGGGGCGGGAGCTGTCCGGCGCGGATGCCGTGCTCCGCGACGACCGGCAGGGCCAGGAACTGGGTGTCCCTGGCCCGTTCCGCCACGTCGGCGGGGGCGTCGAGCTTGCCGGTGGCCTGCTTGACGGAGAGCTCCCACGGAGTGACGGCGCTCATGTACACCCAGCGCTCCCGGGCCAGGAGATCGCGGGTCTCGTCCGGGAGGTCGCCGTTGAGCCACCAGAGGACGACGTGCGTGTCGAGCAGGAGCTTCACTCGGCGACTCCGGACGGCTCGTCCGCCTCGTCCCCGAACGCCTCGGCGAAGCCGTCGGGGAGGTCGTCGAAGTCGTCGGCGACGGTGATGCGCCCCCGGAGGGAGCCGTAGTCGGTGCGGAGGACCTTTCCGGCCAGCGGGATCACCTTCGCGACCGGTTCTCCGGACTTGCTGATGATCACCTCCTCGCCGGTCGCGACCGCCTCCAGGATCTTGGAGAAGTGGGTCTTCGCCTCGTGGACGTTGTACTGCCGGGCTGCTTCCATCGCGGCCTCTCACAGCTAGGCGGAGCAAGGTGGACTAAGTGCTGGACTAATCTTAGTCGTACAAGCGGCACACCAGCCAGTCGCTTCACTCTCCCGAGTGGCCGGGTTCCTTCGGGCGGGTGACAGTGGCACGTCGTAGGCTGGGGACGCCCGGGCCGAACGCGTCCGGGACCACCCGGCCCGTACGACGTGCCGGGCCGTTCGCGTTGTCCGCACCTCCAGTTCCGGGATGGAAAGCCCCATGAGCCTGCACGGTCTGCTCGACGCCGTCGTCAAGGACGCCGCCCTCACCGAGGCGGTGAAGGCCGCAGCCGACGGGAACCGGCCGCACGTGGACCTGGTCGGCCCCGCCGCCGCGCGCCCGTTCGCCCTGGCCGCGCTCGCCCGGGACTCGGGGCGGCCGGTGCTCGCGGTGACCGCGACCGGCCGGGAGGCCGAGGACCTGGCCGCCGCGCTGCGCTCGCTCCTCGACCCCGACACGGTCGCCGAGTACCCCTCCTGGGAGACCCTGCCGCACGAGCGCCTCTCGCCCCGCTCCGACACCGTCGGCCGCCGCCTCGCCGTACTGCGCCGCCTCGCGCACCCCCGCGACGACGACCCGGCGGCCGGGCCGGTCAGCGTGGTCGTCGCGCCCATCCGCTCGGTGCTCCAGCCGCAGGTCAAGGGCCTGGGCGACCTGGAGCCCGTGGCACTGCGGTCGGGGCAGACGGCCGATCTGAACGAGGTCGTGGCGGGCCTGGCCGCCGCCGCGTACTCCCGGGTGGAGCTGGTCGAGAAGCGCGGCGAGTTCGCCGTGCGCGGCGGCATCCTGGACGTCTTCCCGCCCACCGAGGAGCACCCGCTCCGGATCGAGTTCTGGGGCGACGACGTCGAGGAGATCCGCTACTTCAAGGTGGCCGACCAGCGGTCCCTGGAGGTCGCCGAGCACGGCCTGTGGGCGCCGCCCTGCCGCGAGCTGCTCCTCACCGACTCCGTGCGGGAGCGGGCGGCGGCCCTGGCCGAGGAGCACCCGGAGCTGGCCGAGCTGCTCGACAAGATCGCGCAGGGCATCGCGGTCGAGGGCATGGAGTCCCTCGCACCGGTCCTCGTCGACGACATGGAGCTGCTGCTCGACGTGCTGCCCGAGGGCTCCATGGCCGTGGTCTGCGACCCCGAGCGGGTGCGGACCCGGGCCGCGGACCTGGTCGCGACCAGCCAGGAGTTCCTCCAGGCGTCCTGGGCGGCGACCGCCGGCGGCGGCGAGGCCCCGATCGACGTCGGCGCGGCCTCCCTGCGGGGCATCGCGGACGTCCGGGACCGGGCGCGCGAGCTGGGCATGCCCTGGTGGTCGGTGTCGCCGTTCGCGGCGGACGCGGCCGACGCCGGCGGCGACACCCTCGCCCTCGGCATGCGCGCCCCCGAGTCGTACCGCGGCGACACCGCCCGCGCGCTCGCCGACACCAAGGGCTGGCTGGCCGACGGCTGGCGCACGGTCTACGTGACGGAGGCCCACGGCCCCGCGTCCCGCACGGTCGAGGTCCTCGGCGGCGAGGGCATCGCCGCCCGCCTCGACCCCGACCTGACCGGGATCGCGCCCTCGGTCGTCCACGTGGCCTGCGGCTCCATCGACCACGGCTTCGTCGACCCCGGCCTGAAGCTGGCCGTCCTCACCGAGACCGACCTGTCCGGGCAGAAGGCGGCCGGCAAGGACGGGCAGCGGATGCCCGCCAAGCGGCGCAAGACGATCGACCCGCTGACCCTGGAGGTCGGCGACTACATCGTGCACGAGCAGCACGGCGTCGGCCGGTACGTCGAGATGGTCCAGCGGACCGTGCAGGGCGCCACCCGCGAGTACCTGCTCGTGGAGTACGCGCCCGCGAAGCGCGGCCAGCCCGGCGACCGGCTCTACATCCCGACCGACCAGCTGGAGCAGGTCACCAAGTACGTGGGCGGCGAGGCGCCGACCCTGCACCGGCTCGGCGGCGCGGACTGGACGAAGACGAAGGCGCGCGCGAAGAAGGCCGTCAAGGAGATCGCCGCCGACCTGATCAAGCTGTACTCGGCGCGGATGGCGGCCCCCGGCCACGCCTTCGCCCCCGACACCCCCTGGCAGCGCGAGCTGGAGGACGCCTTCCCGTACGCGGAGACGCCCGACCAGCTGTCCACCATCGCCGAGGTGAAGGAGGACATGGAGAAGACCGTCCCCATGGACCGCCTGATCTGCGGCGACGTCGGCTACGGCAAGACGGAGATCGCGGTCCGGGCGGCCTTCAAGGCCGTCCAGGACGGCAAGCAGGTCGCGGTCCTGGTGCCGACGACGCTGCTCGTGCAGCAGCACTTCGGGACCTTCTCCGAGCGGTACTCGCAGTTCCCGGTGAAGGTGCGGGCCCTGTCCCGCTTCCAGTCGGAGACCGAGTCGAAGGCGACCCTGGAGGGGCTGCGGGACGGCTCGGTGGACATCGTCATCGGCACCCACCGCCTCTTCTCCTCCGAGACGAAGTTCAAGGACCTCGGCCTGGTGATCGTGGACGAGGAGCAGCGGTTCGGCGTCGAGCACAAGGAGCAGCTGAAGAAGCTCCGGGCCAACGTCGACGTGCTCACCATGTCGGCCACCCCCATCCCCCGCACGCTGGAGATGGCGGTCACCGGCATCCGCGAGATGTCCACGATCACCACCCCGCCGGAGGAGCGCCACCCGGTCCTCACCTTCGTCGGCCCGTACGAGGAGAAGCAGATCGGCGCCGCGATCCGGCGCGAACTCCTGCGCGAGGGCCAGGTCTTCTACATCCACAACCGGGTCGACTCCATCGACCGGGCGGCGGCGCGGCTGCGCGAGATCGTGCCCGAGGCGCGGATCGCGACCGCGCACGGCCAGATGAGCGAGGGCGCCCTCGAACAGGTCGTGGTCGACTTCTGGGAGAAGAAGTTCGACGTGCTCGTGTCCACGACGATCGTGGAGTCCGGCATCGACATCTCCAACGCCAACACCCTCATCGTGGAGCGCGGCGACAACTTCGGGCTGTCGCAGCTCCACCAGCTGCGCGGCCGGGTCGGCCGGGGCCGCGACCGGGGCTACGCGTACTTCCTCTACCCGCCGGAGAAGCCGCTGACGGAGACCGCGCACGAGCGGCTCGCGACGATCGCCCAGCACACCGAGATGGGCGCGGGCATGTACGTGGCCATGAAGGACCTGGAGATCCGGGGCGCGGGCAACCTGCTCGGCGGCGAGCAGTCCGGCCACATCGCGGGCGTCGGCTTCGACCTGTACGTGCGGATGGTCGGCGAGGCGGTCGCGGACTACCGGGCGTCGCTCGACGGCGGGGCGGAGGAGGAGCCGCCCCTGGAGGTCAAGATCGAGCTGCCGGTCGACGCGCACGTGCCGCACGACTACGCGCCGGGGGAGCGGCTGCGCCTCCAGGCCTACCGGGCCATCGCCTCGGCGAACTCGGAGGAGGACATCAGGGCCGTGCGGGAGGAGCTGACCGACCGCTACGGCAAGCTGCCCGAGCCGGTGGAGAACCTGCTCCTGGTGGCGGGCCTGCGGATGCTGGCCCGCGCCTGCGGGGTCGGCGAGATCGTCCTCCAGGGCCCGAACATCCGCTTCGCGCCGGTGGAGCTGCGCGAGTCCCAGGAGCTGCGCCTCAAGCGCCTCCACCCGCGCACGGTGATCAAGCCGGCCGTCCACCAGATCCTGGTCCCGCGCCCGACGGCGGGCAAGATCGGCGGCAAGCCGGTGGTGGGCCGCGAACTCCTGGCGTGGACCGGGGAGTTCCTGACGACGATCCTGGGGTCGTGAGGCGCGGGGCGGTCCTCCGGGACCGCCCCTGCTCCCGCCGCGTGAAGAGCAGGCCGGTCGGCGAGCGGAAGCACTCCTCCGGGTCCCGCCCCGCGGGCCGGGGCCGAGCGGGGTACGGGCGAGCTGGCCGCCGCCTGGGCCGCCCTCGGCCCCGAGGACGCCGACCGCCTCGCCGGACTCCTCGGCGGCCCCCGGCTCGCCGTGATCGGCTCGGGCCCGCTGCCCGCCGAGAACACCCTCGGCATCGGCGAGGTGTGACTCCCCGGAAACGGGGGAACCCGGACACCCCGGGGCCGGAGGGCCTCCGCGCCGCCCGACCTAGGATCTCATCGTGCCGATGACGTACCGAAGAACCTTCGCCGCCCCGGCCCTCGCCGCCGCCGCCCTCATGGTCGCCGCCTGTTCCCCCGTGACCGGCGGCGGCACCACCGGGAGGACGCCCGCGCCCGAGACGGCGCTCGCCGCCGTGGACTCCCTGACCGTCAAGGGCCGCGCCCCGAAGACGGGGTACGACCGGGACGCGTTCGGGCGCGGCTGGGTGGACGTCGACCGCAACGGCTGCGGCACCCGCGACGACATCCTCAAGCGGGACCTGACCGGGGTCCGCTACACGGACGGTCGCTGCAAGGTCGCCTCGGGCACCCTCACCGACGACCCGTACACCGGCACCACCGTCCCCTACGTCCGGGGCCGCAGCAAGGTCGACATCGACCACGTCGTGGCGCTCTCCGACGCCTGGCAGAAGGGGGCGCGGCAGTGGGACGCGGAGACCCGGCGCCGCTTCGCCAACGACCCGCTCAACCTCCTCGCCGTCGACGCCTCCACCAACCGCCGCAAGTCCGACGGCGACGCCGCCACCTGGCTGCCGCCGAACAACGGGTACCGCTGCACGTACGTGGCCCGGCAGGTCGCGGTGAAGAAGAAGTACCGGGTGTGGGTGACGGAGGGGGAGCGGGACGCGATGAAGCGGGTCCTCCGCGACTGCCCGCAGCAGAAGCTTCCGTAGGAGCTCCCGCGAGGAGGCGGCCCGACGGGAGGTCCGCGACCGGTTCCGGGGGAAAACCGCAGGAAAACCGGTTGGCCGCCGCCGGAACGATCTTTACTCTGCCCGCATGGACCTGAACATATCGACCCTCGCCGAGCGCCCCGGACTGGAAGGGCCGATGTGGGACATGCGCCACCTCTGGCCCGAGTTCATGATGTACGACCCGGTGGGCTGGGCGAACATGGGCCAGATCGTGCGGCGGTTCCCGGAGTACGTGCTCGTCGCCACCGACGCCGACGGGAGGTTCGTCGCGCGCGGGTTCAGCGTCCCCTTCCGGCTCGACCTGGACGGCCGCCGCGCGCTGCCCGACCGGGGCTGGGACGAGGTGCTGCTCTGGGCCTTCTCCGACCTGAGGCAGGGCCGGGAGCCCGACACGGTCAGCGCCATCGAGATCACGGTCGACAAGGCCTTCCTGGGGCGGGGCGTCTCGCACCGGATGCTCACCGCCCTGCGGGAGAACACGGCCGCGCGCGGCTTCTCCGAGCTGGTCGCCCCGGTCCGCCCCAACGGCAAGCACCTGGAGCCCGGGTCCTCCCTCCACGAGTACGCCTTCCGCACCCGCGAGTCCGACGGCCTGCCGCACGACCCGTGGCTCCGCGTCCACGTGCGCGCGGGCGGTGCGGTCGAGGCGGTGGCCCCGGCGTCGATGACGGTCCCCGGCTCGGTCGAGCAGTGGCGGAAGTGGACCGGCCTCCCCTTCGACACGGACGGCCCGGTCGAGGTCGAGGGCGCGCTCGTCCCGGTCCACTGCGAGGTCTCGCGGGGCTACGCGGTCTACGTCGAGCCGAACGTGTGGGTCCGGCACCGCGTCTGACGCGCCCGCACCGCCACGCGCACGCACCGCCACGCGCACGCGTGAGGGGGGCCGCTCCCCTGCGACGGCCCCCCTCACGCGCCCCCCTCACACGCCCCCCTCGGGCTCAGTCCAGGTCCGCGATGTCCTTCGCCGCCGGGGCCTTCGCCGCGACCGGCTTCCCGTACTGGGTGAAGGTGATCGTCCCCGGCTCGTCGCCGCCCTTCGTGACGATGCGCAGCACGTACGGCGTGCCCTCCGTGGCCACGTAGACCGTGCTCGTCTCGCCGCCGTCGCCCGGCTCCGTCAGCGCGAGCGCCTTCCGGCCGCCGACGGTGGTCTCCCCGCCCCGCACGATGCCGCTCGCCCCCTGCTCGAAGCCGCCGAGGAGCGTCTTCGGGTCGCACATCTCCACGGCCTCCTTCGCCTCGGGTTCGGAGGCCGGCATCTCGACCCAGCGGCCCTTGAGGGTCTTGAGCACGCCCTCCCGCACCTCCGGGGACTCGTCCTCGGTCTGCTCCCTCAGGGACGCCTCGTCGAAGCGCAGGTACACGTTCTTCCGGTCGGCCCTGATCAGTTCGGTCGTGGCGGCCGTGCCCGTGGTCAGCGTGCCGGCGCACTTCCCGGTGCCGTCCAGGGAGACGTAGGCCCTCGTCCGCTCGCCCTCGGACGTCGTGTCGACCTCCACCGTCAGGGACTCGGCCGCAGCCGTCGCCGCGAACGCCTCGTCGACGATCTGCGAGCCGGTCAGCCCCGCGAAGGGCCCCGAGGGCTTCACGTCCTCCGAGAACGGCCCGCAGGCGGAGGCCCCGGCCGCGACGGCCGCGCACAGGAGGGCGGCGACGGCGGTGCGGTGCGCACGCGGGCGGAAGCGGGTGGGGGCGGGGGCGGGGGC
>NZ_LGEG01000266.1 GCF_001280125.1 Streptomyces sp. NRRL F-6492 | reverse complement strand
GAGCTGCTCGCCGAGGTCGTCGAGCGGAAGCGGACGATGGACCTCGGCAATCCGGTGCTCGACCAGGCCGTCCTGGCGGAGTTCGTGACGCGGGGCGGGCGCTGCGGACGGGGTGGACGGCTCGGGCGGAGCGGACGGCTCGGGCAGGGCGGGTGGTGCCGCACCGGGCGTGGGCGGGGGCCGTGGCGCTGCCGGGGGGCCGGGCGTCCGGGTGGACTTCCGTCCGGGGACGCCGGACCTGTCGCTGTTCCCGAGGAGCGCGTGGGCGGCGGCACAGCGGTCCGTCCTGGCCCGGCTCCCCCACCGGTCCCTCGGCTACCCCGACCCGCGCGGCCTGCCCGAACTCCGCGCGGCGCTGGCCGGGATGCTGGCGCGGCGCCGGGGCGTGGTGGCCGATCCGGAACGGCTCGTGGTCTGCTCGGGCGTGGCGCAGGCGTCGACGCTCCTCGGGTTCGTGCTGCGGGCGCGGGGGCTGCGCACGGTCGGCGTCGAGGACCCCGGCAGCCCGGAGCACGGGCGCCTCTTCGCCTCGACCGGCATGGAGACGGTGTGGCTGCCGCTGGACGGGGAGGGGCTGCGCCCGGAGCCGCTCGCCGCCTCGGGCGTACGGGCCGTGGTCGTGACGCCCTCGCACCAGTTCCCGTCCGGGATCGGCTGGTCGGCGGAGCGGCGCGGCGCGCTCCTCGACTGGGCGCGGGCCGTCGGCGGCTACGTCCTGGAGGACGACTACGACGGCGACTTCCGGTACGACCGGGCGCCGGTCGGCGCCCTCCAGGGCCTCGACCCGGAGCGGGTCGTCTACGCCGGTTCGGTCAGCAAGTCGCTGGCGCCCGGGCTGCGGCTCGGCTGGATGCTCGTCCCGGAGGAGCTGCTCGCCGGAGCTGCTCGCCGAGGTCGTCGAGCGGAAGCGGACGATGGACCTCGGCAATCCGGTGCTCGACCAGGCCGTCCTGGCGGAGTTCGTGACGCGGGGCGGGTACGACCGGCAGCTGCGCCGCTGCCAGCGCGCCTACCGGGAGCGGCGGGACGCGCTGCTCGCCGCCCTCGCCGCGCGCCTGCCCGGCACCGAGGTGAGCGGCATCGCGGCCGGACTGCACGTCATCGCGCGCGTACCGGCGCGCTTCGGGCCGCCGGAACGGTTCCTGGCGCGGGCGGCGGAGGCGGGGGTGGCGCTGCGGTCCCTGGAGGAGTACGGCACGGCCCGGCCCGCGGACGGGGACGTACGGCTCGTCATCGGCTACGCGCACCTGTCGCCGTCGACCGTCGCGGAGGGGGTCGGGCTGATGGCGGAGGCGGTGGGGGCGGGAATGGGGACAGGGACGGGAACGGGAACGGGAACAGGGACAGGAACGGGAACAGGGACGGGAACAGGGACGGGAACAGGGACGGGAACGGGAACGGGAACGGGGACGGGAACGGGGACAGGGACGGGGACGCGGGTGGGTCCGGCGGGGTGATCTGTTCACGCGGGGTTCGCGCGGGCGCCGTTCCCGGCCGTTAGGCATGGGGCGGCGTACCGCCCACGACCGGAATCGACCACCTCCCGGAGGCCCTTCCATGTCCCACCCCGTGCCCGGCTCCTCCCCCGCTCCCGCTCCCGCCCCCGCTCCCGACCGGCGAGGCGTCCTGCGCGGCTCGCTGGCCGCCTCGGCCGCGCTCGCCCTCGGCGGCGCCGGCCTCGCGGCCCCCGCGTTCGCGCTCACGGGCCGGCCCCGGGCCGCGTGGGGCGTGCAGACGGGCGACGTCACGGCCTCCTCCGGTCTGGTCTGGGTGCGCTCCGACCGTCCGGCGCGCATGGTCGTCGAGACCTCCGCGACCGAGTCCTTCCGGCGGGTGCGCCGCCACCGGGGGCCGCTGCTCGGGGCGGGCACGGACTTCACCGGCACCACGGCCCTGCGCGGCCTGCCGGCGGGCGAGCAGATCCACTACCGGGTCACCCTGGCGGACCCGGACGACCCGCGCCGTACGGGCGAGCCGGTCACCGGCACGTTCCGCACGGCCCCCGGCCGGCGCCGCGACGGCGTCCGCTTCCTGTGGTCCGGGGACATCGCGGGGCAGGGCTGGGGCATCAACCCGGACACCGGCGGCTTCCGCGCGTACGACGAGATGCGCCGGCTCGATCCGGACTTCTTCCTGTGCAGCGGCGACGCGATCTACGCGGACGGGGTGATCCAGCCGAGCGTGACCCTGCCGGACGGGCGGATCTGGCGGAACGTCACGACGCCGGAGAAGTCGAAGGTCGCCGAGACGCTGGACGAGTACCGGGGCAACTTCCGGTACAACCTCCTCGACCACAACGTCCGGGCCTTCAACGCGCGGGTGCCGTCGATCGTGCAGTGGGACGACCACGAGGTGCGGAACAACTGGTACCCGGGGCAGATCCTGGACGACCCCCGGTACACGGAGAAGGACGTGGACGTCCTCGCCGCCCGCGCGGCGCGCGCCTTCGGCGAGTACACGCCGGTCTCCACCCTCCATGTTCCCGGCGGGCCCGGCGGGCGCGGGCGGCGGGTGCACCGGGTGGTGCGGTACGGGCCGCTGCTCGACGTGTTCGTGCTCGACATGCGCTCGTACCGGAACCCCAACTCGCCCAACCGGCAGGCCGACGACACCACCGGCATCCTCGGCGCGGAGCAACTGGCCTGGCTGAAGCGGGAACTGGCCGCGTCGACGGCCGTGTGGAAGGTGCTCGCGGCCGACATGCCGATCGGCCTGGTCGTGCCGGACGGGGCGGCGGACTTCGAGGCGATCGCGCAGGGCGACCCGGGCGCGCCGCTGGGCCGGGAGCTCCAGATCGCGGAGCTGCTGCGCTTCGTCAAGCACCGGCGGATCACCGGCACGCTGTGGCTGACGGCGGACGTGCACTACACCTCGGCGCAGCACTACGCGCCGGAGCGGGCGGGCTTCAAGGACTTCGCGCCCTTCTGGGAGTTCGTGTCCGGACCGCTGGCGGCGGGCGGGTTCCCGGCGAACGCGCTCGACGGGACCTTCGGCCCCGAGCGGGTTTTCGTGCGGGCGCCGGAGCGGGCGAACCTGTCGCCGATGGAGAGCCCGCAGTACTTCGGCGAGGTCGACATCGACGGCCACGGCGGGGATCTGACCGTGCGGCTGCGGGCGGAGGGCGGAAAGGTCCTGTTCAGCAAGACGCTGCGGGCGGGGCGCGTCGGGCAGTGAGACCGGGTTCGCCGTCGGCACCGGTCCAGGGACCGCCTCCAGCGTGAGAACCCCTGGTCGGGGCCGTTGTCCGGGGCGTTGTCAGTGGCGGGTCCTACGGTTTTTCCATGACGCGATCCGTACAGGCGCTCGCCTACGCACGCCCGTCCGCGCTGGAGTCCACGGGCTCCGGCCGGCTGCTCGGTCTGGAGACGGCCGGGGGCGGGAGAGGGGACGAGGGGGCGGGACGGAAGACAATGGGGGCAGGCATGGGAATCGGTACGGAGAGCGGTGCGGCGGTGTCGGTGTCGGTGTCGGTGTCGGTCGGACACGGTGCGCGGGGCGGGGCCCCGGACGGCGCGGCGGTCGGGCGGCTGCTCGACGCGGTGCGCGCCGGGCAGGCCCGGCGGGTGCCGAAGCTCCTGGAGCCGCTGGACGCCGCCGCGCGCAAGGAGGCCCTAGGGAGGCTGAAGGCGCTGCGCGCCGAGGTCCGCTCCTGGGACTGGAAGCGGGGGAACGAGGCGGCCCGGATCCGGCGCGGCCTGTACGTGGCGGGGGCCGGGTGCCACACGGGCGCCGCGGCGGCCGCGACCTGGCTCGCCGGCGGCGACATGCTGGGCTGGGACCTCAAGGACGCGACCCCGGTCCTGGCGGTGCTCGCCGACCGGGACCCGGCCTGGCTGGCGGACGTGGCGGGACGGCTCGCCAAGCGGCGGACCGTCGCGGAGAGCGCCTACGAACTGGTCCGCGGGCTCGTGGTGCGCTCCGGCTGTCCGGTCCCGGCGACCGACGGCTACGTCCTGGGCTGGACGCGGAAGGTCACCGACGAGCGGCTCCTGGAGCGGCTGCGCGCGGATCCGCAGACGCCGGTCCTGGTGGCGCACGCGCTGTCGATGGGCGAGACCCCCGACCGGATGACCTGGTCGGTCGGCCCGGAGGCGCCGACGCACTGGCCCACGGCGCTCACGACGCTCGTCGCGGAGGGGACGCTCGACCGGGCCGGGGTGGTGGACCTGTGCGTGTCCCGGCTGCTGCGCGGCGGGCGGGCGCGGGACCTGCGGTTCCCGCTGGAGGTGCTGCGGCTCCTCGCGCCGGCCGGGGAGGAGCTGCGGGAGCGGATACCGGACTGGGTCGGGATGGCGGCCGACGCGCCGTCGCCGGTCGCCGGGTACGCGCAGGAGGTCCTCGCGGGGCTCGCCGGGGCGGGAACGCTGCCGGTCGGGGCGCTGGCCGAGATGACGGGCGCGGTGCTCTTCCGCACCGAGAGGAAGCTGGTGCGGGCCCAGCTGACCCTGGTCGGCAAGGTGCTCGCGCGGGAGCGGGGCGCGGCCGGCGAGCTGCTGCCGGCCGTCGCGGAGGCCTTCGGGCACGAGGACACCGGTGTCCAGGAGCGGGCGCTCAAGCTGGTGGGCCGGTATCTGCCCGCCGTGGACGCGGAGGTGCGGGGCGAGCTGGCCGAGGCGGCCGGGCTGCTGAGTCCGGCGCACCGGCGGGCGGCCGCGGAGGTGTTCGGGGACGCGCTGGTGGCGGTGGACTCCGGGCCGTACGAGGAGATCCTGCCGCCGGTGCCGGAGCCGGAGCGGGTGGCGCCCCCGGCGGCCACGGTCGCGGAGCTGGTGGAGGAGCTGGTGGCGAGGGGGCTCATGGAGGACCCCGTGGCGTTCGAGCGGGCGTTCGACGGTCTGGTGCGGCACGCGCACCGGGACCGGGCGGCGGTGGCGGAGGCGGTGCGGGAGGCGTTCGCGAAGGCGTCCTGGGACACGCCCCACCACTTCACGCACCACACCCACGGCATCCACGTGGTGCTCGCGTCGCTGCTCGGCCTCGTGGAGCGGTCGGTGATCGACGTCCACCGGGCGGAGGTGCCCGACCCGGACTCCTGTACCCACGAGGCCCTGTCGGGGGTCCTCGAAGCGCGGTTGTGGGAGGCCGCCGCGCTGGTCGGCACGGACGAGCTGCCGTTCCTGCTCGCCACGCCGACCCTGGGCACCGGCGGAATCGACCCGGTGGTCCTCGTGGAGCGGCTTCGGGCCTACCGGGACGCGGGTGTGGAGCCCGCCCCGGCCGATCTCGGCCAGGCACTGCTGCGGGTCCTGCGGGCCGACCCGCCGGCGGGGCGGGCGGCCGGGGAGGCGGCGGCGCTCGGCACCGCGGCCGGTCTGCGGCTCGCCGCCCGGCTGCGGGACGAGGACGCGCTGGGGGCGACCGTGCGGTTCCTCCCCCGGGGGAGCGAGCAGTTCTCGGGGAAGTGCTGGCTGATCGACCGGACCGTGGTGGAGTTCGGCGAGCGTGCCGTGGTGCGGGAGGAGTTCCCGCCCGCCTTCCACTGGCTGGGCGGCGCCGTGCGGTCGGCTCCCCAGCGCTGCTACCACTGGATCGGGGAGCGGGCGCAGTGGGCGTCGGTGCTTCCGGCCGACCGCGAGGTCCTGGCGGCCTGTCTGCTTCCGGCCATGGCGCACTCCGTCGACGGGGAGCAGCGCGGGACGACCGAGCCGCTGACCGCGCTGGCCGAGGCCGGGGGGCCGGTCGGCCGCGCGGTGCACCTGGCGCTCGCGTTCGGCCTGGGCTGCGTCGACTCCGACGACCGGCTGCGCGCGGTGGACGCGCTGCTCGTCCTGGCGTCGCGCGGCGAGCTGAACGCCCGGGCGCTCGGGGCGGAGCTGGCGTGGCTGGTGGCGGAGGGGTCGCTCAAGCCGAACCGGCTGACGGACGCGGTCCGTACGGCCGCCGTCACCGGGGCGTACGGGACGGTCTGGGCGGTCCTGGAGGCGATGCTGCCGGAGCTGCTGGGTGCGGAGAAGCCGGTGCGGGGGCTCGGCGAGCTGCTCGCGGTCGCGGCCGACTGCGTGGAGCGGTGCGGGGCCCGGGGGGAGGTCGCCGGGCTGGAGGGGACGGCCTCGGCGCGGGGTTCCTCGCAGCTGGTGGCGCAGGCCGGGCGGCTGCTGAACGCACTCCGCCAAGAGGTCGATCAGACTCCGACAGAAACGACCTGAATCAGCTGTTAAGCCGCCAGACGGGCGCTTAACCCGTCAGTCACAAAGCGTTCGTGATCACGCAACACCACTGGGTCACAGTGAAGTCATGACCGATGTGACGTCTTCGAAGAGTGCCCGCCATCCGCACCACTGGCGGCACGACCTGATCGAGCTGGCCGCGCTGTTCACCGCCGTGGTGGTGGCCGACACGATCGCCAAGACCATCGCCAAGGGCCCGGAGGGCCCCTACCTGCTGGTGTTCTCGGCGATCGCGCTGGTCGGCACCGCCACCTTCCACACCTGGTGGGCGCGGAGGCGCAGTCATGCCAGCCATGCCCCGCCCGCCGGTGATCCCGGCGGGCGCCCCGCCGCCGTCCCCGCGGCGCGGCCGGAGCCCGGCGCGGGGACGGACGGGGAGTCCGGCCGGGCGGCCGGGACCTCGCTGTGGCGGATGCGCACCACCGTCGCGGACACCCCGGGCAGCCTCGCCGCCCTGTGCACGGTCCTCGCCCGCCTGGACGTGGACATCCTGACCCTCCAGACCCACCCGCTGGCGGACGGCACGGTCGACGAGTTCCTGCTGCGGGCCCCCGCCGACCTCTCCGCCCAGGAACTGGCCCGCGAGACCGCGGCGGCCGGCGGCCGGGACACCTGGACCGAGCGGGCCGACGCCCACGACCTGGTGGACACGCCCACCCGGGTCCTCGGGCTCGCCACCCGTACGGCGCTCGACGCGGCCGAACTGCCGCTCGCGCTGCGCCAGCTCCTCGGCCGCTGCACCCTCCACTCCGTGCCGGCCGTCTCGCTCACCGGGCGCCCCACCGGTGAACAGCCCCCGGTCGAAGGGGTCCTGGAGGAGACCGTGATGCGGCTGCGCGACCCGCACGGCGGCACGCTCGTCGTGGAGCGCCCCTACCTCCCCTTCACCCCGACCGAGTTCGCCCGGGCGCGCGCCCTGGTCGAGCTGGACGCCCGGCTCGGCCCGCGCCTCCCGCGCGGCCGGGACGTGCTGACCCTGCCCGAGGGCAACGAGATCACCGTCCGCCGCGCCGACCAGCGCGACCTGACGGCCGCGCGGGCCATGCACGACCGCTGCTCGGCCCGCACCCTGGGCCTGCGCTACCACGGCCCGGTCGGCGACGCCGACCGCTACCTCGACCACCTGCTCAGCCCCCGCTTCGGGCGCACCCTCGCCGTGCAGACCGCCTCCGGCCGCCTCGTCGCCCTGGGGCACCTGCTGTGGGACGGGGACGAGACGGAGGTCGCGCTGATGGTCGAGGACGACTGGCAGCGGCGCGGCATCGGGTCCGAACTCCTCGGCCGGCTCGTGGCGATGGCCGAGGAGGCCGGCTGCGACAGCGTGTACGCCGTGACCCAGTCGTCCAACACGGGGATGGTGGCCGCGATGCGGGCGCTCAACCTGCCCCTCGACTACCAGATCGAGGAGGGCACCCTGGTGATCACCGCCCGGCTGGCCCCGGCACGACAGCCGGCCGCCCGGACGCGGCAGCACGAGGGGACCCGGCCGGCGGAGCGCTGAGCGCACGGGTCAGATCGCGCCAGATGTCCTCGACGTCCTCCAGGCCGACCGACATCCGCAGCAGGCGGTCGCTGACGCCCGCCGAGCGCCGGTCCCCCTCGGCCACGATCCGGTGGCTGATGGAGGCCGGGTGCTGGATGAGGGTGTCGACGCTGCCGAGACTGACCGCCGGGGTGATGAGCCGTACCCCGGCGATCACGTCGTGCGGCTCCCCGTACACCTCGAAGGCGATCATCGCGCCGCCGATCCGCGGGTAGTGGACGCGGGCGATCCGGGGGTCGGTGGCGAGCCGCCGGACGAGCTCGGCGGCCGTCGTGGACGCCGCCCGGACCCGTACCGGCAGGGTGGCCAGGCCGCGGAGCAGCAGGTAGCCGGCGAGCGGGTGGAGCACCCCGCCGGTGGCGAAGCGGACCTGCCGGAGGGTGCGGGCGAACTCCTCGTCGCAGGCGACGACCCCGCCCATGACGTCGCCGTGGCCGCCCAGGTACTTGGTCGCGCTGTGCAGCACGATCCGGGCGCCCTGCTCGACCGGCCGCTGGAGGACGGGGGTGGCGAAGGTGTTGTCGACCAGGAGCGGCACGGAGCCGCAGGAGTGGGCGAGGGCCCGGACGTCGGCCTCGGCGAGGGTGGGGTTGGCGGGCGACTCGACCATGACCAGGCCGGTGTCGGGCCGGATCGCGTCCGCGACGCCGGCCGGGTCGGTCCAGGTCACCTCGGTGCCGAGCAGACCGGCGTCGAGGAGGTGGTCGCTGCACCCGTACAGCGGGCGGACCGCGACGACGTGGCGCAGGCCCTGGCTCGCCCGGGCGAGCAGGACGGCGGTCAGGGCCGCCATGCCGCTGGCGAAGGCGACGGCGGACTCGGTGCCCTCCAGGCGGGCGAGGGCCTCCTCGAAGCGGGCGACGGTCGGGTTGTCGAGCCGGGCGTAGACGGGCGGGCCGTCGAGCCGGGCGCCGGTGGTGGCGAACTCGTCGATCCGGGCGGCCTCGGCCCGGGCGTCGTACGAGGGGTAGGTGGTGGACAGGTCGATCGGCGGGGCGTGCAGCCCCAGACCGGCGAGATCCTCGCGGCCCGCGTGCACGGCTTCGGTGGCAAGGGCCCTCGGGGTGACCGAGGGGCCGAGATCCATGGCGTCCATGGCGGCACTGTGAACGGATACCGGCAAGTAGCGCGGAATCGCCGTGCTACGTTCGGCGGATGGCCGATTCCGTCGTACTGGACCCGGTCGATCTGCACATTCTTCGCCTCCTGCAGAACGACGCCCGGACCACTTACCGCGAGCTCGCCGCCGAGGTCGGCGTCGCTCCCTCCACCTGCCTGGACCGGGTGGCCCGGCTGCGGCGCACGGGCGTGATCCTCGGACACCAACTACGTCTGGATCCAGCCAAACTCGGCCGTGGGCTTGAAGCGCTCCTCCTCGTCCAGGTCCGCCCGCACCGGCGGGAACTGATCGGTCCGTTCGTCGACCGGATCCGGGCCCTGCCGGAGTCCCGGGCGCTGTTCCATCTCACCGGGCCCGACGACTACCTGGTGCACGTGGCCGTGGCGGACCCCACCGACCTGCAACGACTCGTCCTGGACGAGTTCACCTCCCGCCGCGAGGTGGCCCGGGTGGAGACCCGGCTGATCTTCCAGCAGTGGGAGTGCGGGCCGCTCCTGCCGCCCTCCGCGGGCCCCTCCTTGTCAGCCGTCTGAGGCCGGACGAGGGTGACGCGGGCCCGCGGGAGAGGCCAGGATGGCCCCCATGCCAGAGATTTCCAGCAGCCCGCTGCCCCGCCAGGTCGCCGACGACCACGTCGACGCACTCATCGCCCTCGACCCGATCGTCGGTACGTATCTGGGAGTCAGGGAGAGCGCCGGACTGCTGCCCGACTTCTCGCCCGCCGGTCAGCGGGCCGTGGCCGACCTCGCCCGCCGCACGCTCGCCCGGCTCGACGGCGCCGAGCGGGCGCCGGGGGCCGACAGCGACGCCGAGCGGCGGTGCGCCCGGCTGCTGCGGGAGCGCCTGACGGCGGAACTGGCCGTGCACGAGGCCGAGGAGGGCCTCTGTACCGTCAGCAACATGCGCTCGCCCGCGCACAGCGTCCGCATCGCCTTCACCGTGATGCCGACGGAGACCGAGGAGGACTGGACGGCGGTGGCGGCCCGGCTGCGTGCGGTGCCGGCCGCCCTGGAGGGCTACCGCTCCTCGCTCGCCCTCGGCCTGGAGCGCAAGCTGTTCGCGGGTCCCCGCCCCACCGCCACCTTCGTCGGACAGCTCACCGAGTGGGCGGGCGGCGGGGGCGAAGGGGCCGGCTGGTTCGAGGAGTTCGCCGCCGCCGGGTCCGACGCGCTCCCCCCGGGGCTCCGCGCCGAGCTGGCGGCGGCGGGGAAGGACGCCACCGCGGCCGTCGGGGCGCTGCGGGACTGGATGCGGGACGTGTACGCCCCGGCCGTCGCCGACGCCCCGGACACGGTGGGCCGCGAGCGCTACCGGCGCTGGTCCCGCTTCTTCAACGGCACCGACCTGGACCTCGACCAGGCCTACGCGTACGGCTGGTCCGAGTACCACCGGCTCCTGGGCGAGATGCGGACCGAGGCCGAGCGGATCCTGCCCGGCGCGGACCCCTGGGAGGTGCTCGCCCACCTGGACGAGCACGGCACCCACATCGAGGGCGTCGACGAGGTCCGGGCCTGGCTCCAGCGGCTCATGGACGAGGCCATCGAGGCGCTCGACGGCACCCACTTCGAACTCGCCGAGCGGGTGCGGCGGGTGGAGTCCCGGATCGCCCCGCCGGGCGGCGCCGCCGCGCCGTACTACACCGGCCCGTCCGAGGACTTCTCGCGTCCCGGCCGCACCTGGCTGCCCGTGGACGGCACGACCCGCTTCCCGGTGTACGACCTGGTGTCGACCTGGTACCACGAGGGCGTGCCGGGCCACCACCTCCAGACCGCGCAGTGGGTGCACGTCGCCGACCGGCTCTCCCGCTACCAGGCGACCATCGGCAAGGTGAGCGCCAACATGGAGGGCTGGGCGCTGTACGCGGAGCGCCTGATGGACGAGCTGGGCTTCCTGCCCGACGCGGAGCGGCGCCTCGGCTACCTCGACGCCCAGATGATGCGCGCGTGCCGGGTCATCGTGGACATCGGCATGCACCTGGGCCTGGAGATCCCGGCGGACTCCCCCTTCCGGCCGGGCGAGCGGTGGACCCCGGAGCTGGCCCAGGAGTTCTTCCAGCTGCACAGCAGCCGCCCGCCGGCCTTCGTGGAGAGCGAGATGACCCGCTACCTGTCGGTGCCGGGCCAGGCGATCGGCTACAAGCTGGGCGAGCGCGCCTGGCTGATCGGCCGCGCCAACGCGCGGGCGGCGCACGGCGAGGCGTTCGACGCGAAGGCCTGGCACATGGCGGCCCTCTCGCAGGGGCCGCTCGGCCTGGACGACCTGGTGGACGAGATCTCACGGCTCTGAGGCCCGCCGCGGGACCGATCCCCGGCCGTTCGTCTGACCGGCCGGGGATTTCCCTTGATCGGCGGGGGTCCTCCCTGCTATTCCTCCCCCATGACCACCGCTTACACGCCGGACGCCACCGACTGGCGCATCCTCGAAGCCCTCCAGTCCGAGGGCCGCGCCAGCTTCGCCGAACTCGCGCGCGCCGTGTCGATGTCGCCGTCCGCGGTGACCGACCGGGTGCGGCGCCTGGAGGAGGCCGGGGTGATCACCGGGTACACGGCGCTCGTCGACCAGGACCGGCTCGGGCTCACCGTCCTCGCCTTCGTGCGGCTGCGCTATCCGCACGGCAACTACAAGCCGTTCCACGACCTGCTCGACACCACGCCGGAGGTCCTGGAGGCGCACCACGTCACCGGGGACGACTGCTTCGTCCTGAAGGTCGCGGCGCGCTCCATGAGGGACCTGGAGACGATCACCGGGAAGATCTCCGGGCTCGGCTCGGTGACGACCAGCGTCGTCTACTCCTCGCCGCTGCCCCGGCGTTCCCTCAGCCGCTGAGGGCGTCCCCGCCGGTGCGCAGCCGCACCGCCGAGCCGTGCCGCGCCTTGACGACCTCCAGCTGGGCCGGGATCCGGCGGCGCAGGTCGCCGACGTGGCTGACGATGCCGACGCTGCGGTCCCGCTCGCGCAGCGAGTCGAGGACGTCGAGGACCTCGTCGAGGGTCTGCTCGTCGAGGCTGCCGAAGCCCTCGTCGATGAAGAGGGTGTCGAGCCGGACGCCGCCCGCCTCGTCCGTGACCACGTCGGCGAGGCCGAGGGCGAGGGCGAGGGAGGCGAAGAAGGTCTCGCCGCCGGAGAGCGTGGCCGTGTCGCGCTCGTTGCCGGTCCAGGCGTCGACGACGTGCAGGCCCAGTCCGGCCCGCTTGGAGCCGGAGCGGGCGTCGGAGTGGACGAGGGTGTAGCGGCCGGAGGACATCCGCCGGAGCCGGGCGGTCGCGGCGGCCGCGACCTGTTCGAGCCGGGCGGCCAGGACGTACGACTCCAGGCGCATCCGGCGCTCGTTCTCGGCGGAGGTGCCGGCGGTGAGGGCGGCGAGGCGGGCCACCCGCTCGTACTCCTGGCGGAGCGGCCCCAGGCGGTGGACCTCGGCGGTGGCCTGCCGGGAGAGTCCGGTGAGGCCGGCGGCCCGTTCGCGGGCGGCGGCGAGGGCGGAGTCGGCCTCGCGCAGGGCGCGTTCGGCCGCCGTGTGGGCGGCTCCCGCGGCGGCGGGGTCGGCGGGCGGGAGCGCGGCGGCGGCCGCGGTGCCCGGTTCGGCGAGCCGGTCCGCGACGACGGCCTCCTCGGCCTGCCAGGCGTCCAGGCGCTCCCGGAGGTCGCGGCGGGCGGCGGCGGCCAGGAACGCGTCGGCGGCCTCGTCGGGGGTGGCGAAGCCCTCCTCGTAGGCGGCGTCGGCGAGGCGGGCGTCGGCCTCCTTGAGGCGCCGGTCGGCGAGTTCGGCGGAGCTCACGGTGCCGGCGGCGTCGGCGAGGAGGGCGATCCGCCGCTCCAGGCGGTCGGCGTGTTCGGCCACGGTGGCGAACGCGCCGCGGCCCCGGACGATCTCCTCGTCGAGCGCGGCCCGCTCCTGGTCGAGCGCCTCGCGCCGCGAGGTCCGGGCGGCGACCCGCCGCTCGGCCTCCCGCTGCGCGGCCACCCGCTCCTCGTGCTCCCGCTCGGCCGCGGCGAGCGCCTGGCGCGCGGCGTGGGCCTGTCCGGCGAGCGCGTGGGCCTCGGCGTGGAGCCGGGCCGACTCCTCGACCTCCCGGGCGAGTTCCTCGACGGTGGGATCGCCGGAGGGGTCCTCGGCGGCCGTGTCGTCGTCCGGTCCGGTCCGGACCTCGGCGCGGGCGGCGGTCCAGGACTCGCGGGTGACGGCCAGTTCGCGTTCGGCGGCCGTGCGGGCCTCCTCGGCGTCGGTGTAGGCCGTGTAGGCGGCCTCCTCGGTGGCGCGGTCGACGTGGCCTGCGGTGGTGCGGGCGGGGGCCGGGTGGTCGGCGGATCCGCAGACCTGGCAGGGGGCGCCCGCCTCCAGGCCGGCCGCGAGTTCGGCGGCGATGCCCTCCAGGCGGCGGGACTTGACGTCGAGCCAGGTCTCGTGGGCGTCGTTCCGCCGCTCGCGGGCCCGCACGAGTCGGCTCTCGGCCGCCTCGGCGCCCCGGGCGAGGGCGTCGCGGCGGCGGGCCGCGGCGAGCCGGCGGCGGGCGGGCTCCAGGCGCCCCGCGAGGTGTTCGGCGCGGGCGACGGCGTCCCGGGCGGCCTCGGCGTGCCCGGTGAGCCGGGCGCGGCGCGGCTCCCAGCCGGCGAGCCAGTCGGCCGCGTCCCGCAGGGCGTCCTCGTCGGCGCGCGCCTCCCGTGCCAGTACGGCCCGTTCCGCGGTGACGGCGGCGGCGCGGTGCTCGGCGCGACGGGCCGCTTCGAGGCCGCCGAGCTCCTCGCGCAGCCGGTTCCCCAGGGCGGAGAGCTGTTCGGTGCCGGCGTCGGCGAGGTCGGACGGCAGCTGGGCGCGGGAGCGGGCGAGGGCGGACAGGGCGGTGGCGTGCTCGCGTTCGGCGTCCCGGCGCAGGGCCAGGGCGGGGGCGACCCGGTCGGCCCGGAGGCCGCGGTCGAGGGCGGCCCGGAGGCGGTCGCGCTCGGGGGCCCGCCCGGCGATCAGCTCGCGGCGCCGGAGGGCGTCGGCGTGGCGGGCCTGGCGGGCGGCGAGGTCCCGCTCGGCGTCGAGGGCGGCGCGCGCGCCGGTCCGCCGGAGTTCGGCGGCGGCGAGCCGGGCGTCCGCGATGTCGAGGGTCTCCCGGGCCTCGGTGCGGGCGACGGCGGCCCAGGTGAGGACGGACGCGGCGAGTCCGGGTTCGCCGGGCCGGCCCTCGACCGGGGTGCGGGCCGCGTCGAGGCCGCCGGCGGCCTGGGCCATGCGGTGGGCGAGGGCGAGCAGCCGCTCGTCCCCCTCCCGCACCCGCTGTTCGGCCACGCGGCGCAGGTCGGCCAGGCGTTCCTCGACGGCGGCGAAGCGGCGGGTGTCGAAGAGGCGGCCGAGGAGCCTGCCCCGGGCCTCGGCGTCGGCGCGCAGGAAGCGGGCGAAGTCGCCCTGCGGGAGGAGGACGACCTGGCAGAACTGCTCGCGGCTCATGCCGAGGAGCTGGGTGATCTCCTCGCCGATCTCCTGGTGGGAGCGGCTGAGGCCGTTCCAGGCGCCGGTGGCGGGGTCGTACTCGCGCAGCCAGGTCTGGGCCTTCTCGGTGGTGAAGCCGCCGCCGCGCTTCTTGGGCCGCTGCTGGGCCGGGCGGCGGGTGATCTCCAACCGCCTCTCCCCCACGGTCAGTTCGAGGAGGACCTCGGTGTACGTGCCGACGGGGGCGTGGTCGCTGCGCAGGGAGGCGCCGGGGGTCTGGCGGACGCCGGGCACGCTTCCGTAGAGGGCGAAGCAGACGGCGTCGAGGACGGAGGTCTTGCCCGCGCCGGTCGGCCCGTGGAGCAGGAAGAGTCCGGCGGAGGACAGGGCGTCGAAGTCGACGGTCTGCGGGGCGCCGAACGGGCCGAACGCGGTGATCTCCAGGCGGTGCAGCCTCACCGGTCCACCTCGCGCGCGGCGGTGTCGACCCGTACGTGGTCGAAGGCGCCGTACAGGACGGCCCGTTCCGCTCCGTCGAGCGCCGCGCCGCCGCGCACGTGGGCCACGAAGTCCTCCGCGATCTGCTGGTCGCTGCGGTCCCGGAGCCGCCGGGCGTAGGAGGCGCCGGGGTCGTCCTCGGTCCGCTCGGGGTCGAAGACCAGGTTCAGGGTGTGCGGGAAGCGTTCCGCGAGCCGGTTCATGGGGTCGGCGGGCCGTACGGGGTCGGTGAGGGCGGCCTCGACCCAGGACCGCTCGTGGGGGGCGAGCGCGGGGTCCGCGAGGAGGTCGTCGAGCCGGCCCCGGAGCCGGGCGAGGGGGCGCGGGACGGGGCAGTCGAGGCGTGCCGCGGCCAGGTCGGCGCCGTCGGGGCCCGCCGGGCCGAGGTCGACGAGCCACATGGTCTTGCGGTGGTCGGCCTCGGAGAAGGAGTAGGCGAGCGGGGAGCCGGAGTAGCGCACCCGGGGGGTGAGGGTCTGGCTGCCGTGGAGGTGGCCGAGGGCGACGTAGTCGACGCCGTCGAAGATCCCGGCGGGGACGGCGGAGACGCCGCCGACGGTGATGTCCCGCTCGCTGTCGCTGGGCGCGCCGCCGGCGACGAAGGCGTGGGCGACGACGACGGAGCGGGTGGCGGCGGGCCGGCCGGCGAGGTCGGCGCGGACCCGGTCCATGGCGGCGGTGAGGACGGCCTCGTGGCCGGCCTTCCCGGCGCCGAGCCGCTCGCGGACGAGGGCGGGTTCGAGGTAGGGCAGGCCGTAGAGGGCGACGTCGCCGTGGGCGTCGGCGAGGACGACGGGGGTGCCGATGCCGTCGGGGTCGGTGCGCAGGTGGATGCCGGCCCGTTCGATGAGCCCGGCGCCGACACCGAGGCGGCGGGCCGAGTCGTGGTTGCCGGAGATCATGAGGGTGGGTACCCCGGCCTCGGCGAGCCGGTGCAGGGCGGTGTCGAAGAGCTCGACGGCGGGCAGCGGGGGCACGGCCCGGTCGTAGACGTCCCCGGCGACGAGGACGGCGTCGACCCGGTGCTCGCGGACGGTGGCCACGAGGTGGTCGAGGAACGCGGCCTGGGCGCCGAGGAGCCCGACGCGGTGGAAGGACCGGCCGAGGTGCCAGTCCGAGGTGTGCAGGAGCCTCACGTCGCCGTCCCACCCCGCATGTGTGCCGTCCCTCCCCCACCGGTCCCGCCCGGTTCCCGTTCGTGTGCGCCCACCACGCTATCCCGAGCGGGGGTGTGGGCGTGGCCCGTCCGGGTGAGGGGCCGCCGGGCGCGCCTCACGCGTCGCCGTACGCCCGGCCGCCGGGCGCGCCTCACGCGTCGCCGTACGCCTCGCCGCCGAGTTCGAGGGCGGCCGTGCCCGCCGTGGCGTCGGCGAGCCAGGCGCGGAAGGCGGGGACGTCGGCGTCCGGGAGGCCGATCTCGATCGTGACGGCGTCGGCGTAGCGCACGTCCCGGACGGCGCGGCCCGTCGCCCGCAGGTCGTTCTCCAGCTTTCCGGCGCGCTGGTGGTCGACGGTGACGGTGGCGAGCCGGAAGCGCCGCCGGGTCACGGTGCCGAGCGCGTCGAGGGCCTCGCCGACCACGCCTCCGTACGCGCGGATCAGGCCGCCCGCGCCGAGCTTCACGCCGCCGTAGTAGCGGGTGACGACGGCGGCGACGTACCGCGTCTCGCGGCGCAGCAGCATCTGGAGCATGGGGACGCCGGCGGTGCCGCCGGGTTCGCCGTCGTCGCTGGCCCTCTGCACGGAGGCGTCGGCGCCGAGGACGTACGCGAAGCAGTTGTGGGTCGCCGTGGGGTGTTCGCGGCGGATCCTCGCCACGAACTCCTGCGCCTCGTGCTCGTCGGCGACGGGCGCGAGCGCGCAGAGGAAGCGCGAGCGGTTGATCTCGGTCTCGTGGACGCCCTCGCGGGCGAGGGTGCGGTACTGCTCCTGCATTCCGCCAGCGTACTTTTCCGGGTGCGGGAAGGTTCGGGCGGTGTCGTGGGTTCGTACGGGGGAAGAGCGCGTACGGACCACGTACGGACAGAGAGAAGGCGGGCGGCAGGGATGAGCGGCGACACCACGACCAGCGAGGCGACCGGACGCTCCGAGGAGGAGGTCGTCCGCCGGATCCTGACCGGCACGGGTGACACCTGGGCCGTCGTCGGCCTCTCCTCGAACCGCGAGCGGGCGGCGTACGGGGTGGCGGCCGTGCTCCAGCGGTTCGGGAAGCGGATCGTTCCCGTCCACCCGAAGGCGGAGACGGTGCACGGCGAGCCGGGGTACGCCTCGCTGGCCGACGTCCCCTTCCCCGTCGACGTGGTCGACGTCTTCGTCAACAGCGAGCTGGCCGGCGAGGTCGCCGACCGGGCGGTGGCGATCGGCGCGAAGGCGGTGTGGTTCCAGCTCGGCGTCGTCGACGCGGCCGCGTACGCCCGTACGACGGAGGCCGGCCTCGACATGGTCATGGACCGCTGCCCCGCCATCGAGATCCCGCGCCTGGGCTGACCTCCCCGGCTCAGGGGGCGGCCGGGAGGCCCAGGCCCTCCAGGACGGCGACGTTCGGGAGCTGGGCCAGGGCCTTGCCCGGGAGGATGAGCTTGCCCCGGCGCCGGCCGCTGCCGACGAGCACCCACGGGACGTCGAGCAGCGCCGCGTCCACGAGGAGCGGCCAGGCGGCGGGGAGGCCGACGGGGGTGATGCCGCCGTACTCCATGCCGCTCTCGCCGGTGGCCGTGTCCATCGGGGCGAACGAGGCCTTGCGGGCGCCGAGGTGACGGCGCACCACCCCGTTGACGTCGACGCGGGTGGCGGAGCCGACGACGCAGGCGGCGAGGGTCGTTTCGCCGCCCCGCTTCGCCGCCACGACCACGCAGTTCGCGGAGGCGTCGAGGAGGTCGGCGCCGTGGTGCTCGACGAAGACGGCGGTGTCGGCGATGGCCGGGTCGGTGTCGACGTAGAGCACCTGGTCGGCCGGGACGGGGCCGGTCCAGGCGCGGACGGCGGCGGCGACGGGGCCGGTCAGGAGGTCGAGACCGTCCGGGGCGGGCCGGGCGTCGGTGAAGTCTCCGATGGGTGCGCGCATGCCCGTCACGCTAACAACCGGCGCGGGACGGGCGGGGCGCCGTCTCGGAGTACGGTCCCGGAGCTCGCGAACGGGTTCGTCAGGACGCCGCCGTGCCCGCCTGTTCGACCTCCCACGCGGCGAGCGCCGCGAGCTGTTCGGGGGTGACGTCCTCCGGGATCGGGACGGGGGCGGGGGTGCGGAGCGGGGGCTGCCAGCCGTTCTCCGGGTCCCAGCCGCGGACCACCCTCGCCGGGGCGCCGGCCACGACCGAGTGGTCGGGGACCTCGCCGCGCACCACCGCGCCCGCCGCGACGACCACGTTCCGGCCGAGGCGCGCGCCGGGGAGGATCACGGCGCCCGTGCCGAGCCAGCAGCCGGGGCCTATGGAGACCGGTGCCGAGCGGGGCCACTGGCGGCCGACCGGCTCGTCCGGGTCGTCGTAGCTGTGGTTCGTCGAGGTGATGTAGACGTACGGGCCGCAGTACGTGTCCGAGCCGATCGTCACCTTCGCGTCGGCGATGACGTGGCTGCCCCGGCCGAGGACGACGCCGTCGCCGAGGGACAGGACCGTCTCCGTCCCGAGGTCGAGGTCCGGCAGCATCCCGGCCGTCAGCGTGACCTGCTCGGCGATGATGCAGCACGCGCCGATCTCGATCCACCGCTCGCCGAAGACCGTGCCCTGCGGGAAGGCGAGCCGGGTGCCCTCGCCGAGCCGGCGGAAGCGCAGCCTCCCCTGGTGCTCGGCGGTGACGGCGCCGGCCTGCTGCACCCAGCGCCAGCCGCCCTGGAGGGCGTGCGCGACGATCCGGCGCCGCAGGGCGGCGAGGGACGAGAACGTGTTTCTGTTCCTGGGCACCCGGCCACGGTAGTCGGCGCCGTCGCGACCGATCACCGCCGTGCGCTGTGATGTCCGTCATGGGCACGGCATAGGGTGCGGCGCGGGGGCACCCCCGGGCGCGACACGACGGCTGACGATCAGGAGCGAAGAACCATGACAGAGGCGTTGATCAAGGGCGTGGGCGGCAAGGAGCCGCGGATCGACCCGACGGCCTTCACCGCCCCGACCTCGGTGGTCCTCGGCGAGGTCACCCTCGGCGCCCGCGCGAGCGTCTGGTACCACGCGGTGCTGCGGGCGGACTGCGGCCCCGTCGACATCGGCGAGGACTCCAACGTCCAGGACAACTGCACGGTCCACGTCGACCCCGGCTTCCCCGTCTCGATCGGGGCCCGGGTGACCATCGGCCACAACGCCACCGTGCACGGCTGCGTCATCGAGGACGACGTGCTCGTCGGCATGGGCGCCACGGTGCTCAACGGGGCCCGGATCGGCGCCGGGTCGCTCGTCGCCGCCCAGGCGCTCGTCCCCCAGGGCATGGAGGTCCCGCCCGGCTCGCTGGTCGCGGGCGTCCCCGCGAAGGTGCGCCGTCCGCTGACCGAGGAGGAGCGGGCGGGCATCCGGCTCAACGCCGAGATGTACCTGCACCTCGCCAAGGGCCACGCGGAGGCCTTCGAGGACTGAGCGGCTCCCGCACGGGAACGGGAAGGAGGGCGGCGCCCCGGCCGGGGTGCCGCCCTCCTCGCCGTACGGGGACGGGATCAGTCCGCCAGGGCCGGCTCCGGCTCGGCGGGCGCGGCGGCGGCCCGCTCCGCGGCCGCCTTCTTGGCGCGGTTCCTGATGACGAGCATCGAGGTGAGGCCGATCAGGACGGCCAGGACGAGGCCGAGCCAGGAGAAGCGCTTCAGCCACGCCTCGGCGACGACGCCGACCGAGTAGACGACGGCCGTGGTGCCGCCGGCCCACAGGATGCCGCCGAAGACGTTGGCGACGAGGAACTTCCAGTACGGCATGTGCAGCACGCCCGCGAGCGGACCGGCGAAGATGCGCAGGAGGGCGACGAAGCGGCCGAAGAAGACCGCCCACATGCCCCACTTCTGGAAGGAGCTCTCCGCGAGTCCGACGTTGGCCTCGCTGAAGTGCTTCGGGAACTTCTTCCCCAGCCAGGCGAGCAGCGGTCTGCCGCCCTTGCGGCCGATGGCGTAGCCGATCGAGTCCCCGATGATCGCGCCGGCGGTGGCGCAGGCGCCCAGCACGTACGGATTGATGTCGCCGTGCTGCGAGGCGAGCAGCGCCGAGCTGACGAGGACGATCTCGCCGGGCAGCGGGATGCCCAGGCTCTCCAGGCCGATCACCACCCCCACGAGGAGGTAGACGGCGATCGGCGGGATCGTCTCCAGCCACTCCTGGACGTGCAACGCGGCTTCCTCCCGTTTCGGCTCCCCTGTCGCGCCCGGCCCGTGGTCGGGGGCCGTGGCGCCGTCGTGCGCCTCGGCGGGCACGCCGGGGCAGCCTACCGGTCGGGACGGGCGGACCTCGACGCCGAGGGCGGGGCCGGTCCGCTCCCGGCCTCGCGGCGGGCGCCGGGAAGGCGTCCGCCCCCGCACCGGAAGGGGTACGGGGGCGGGGGCGCGGTGTCCCGGGCCGGGTCAGGCGTTCGGGCGCAGGGTCCAGACGACGGTCATCTCGCCGGTGACGGCGCCGTCCTCGCGGGTGATGTCGATCCGCACCGGGAACTCCGGGCGCTGTCCGGCGTCGAGCTCGGCGACGACCTCGGCGGCGGGGCGGCCCAGGGTGGCGGTGGCCGTGACGACGCCCATGGCCAGCTTCTTGTAGCCGATCTCGGCCCTGACGGCGAGCGGGACCGCGCGGCTCAGCTGGTCGCCGAAGGCGGCGAGCACGATGGCGCCGCTGGCGGACTCGGCCAGGGTGAACATCGCTCCGGCGTGCGGGCCGCCGACGTGGTTGTGGTAGGCGGGCTGGTCCGGCAGGCGCACGACGGCGCGCTCGGCGGTGGTCTCCAGGAACTCCAGGTTCAGGGTCCCGGCCATGGGAACCGTGGCGGCGAGCATCTCGCCGACGGTCATCTGGTCTGCGCTCATGGAGCGTGATGTTACTCGCGGGTAGATGTCTTGGCCATCCCCCGCGCGCCCGTCGCGGTCTCCCGGGACCGGGGGCGGGCGTGGTCGGACGGCCCCCGCACCTCTATGGTTACTGGCCATGTGGCCAGGACAGCAGCCGCCCGGGGGCGAGCAGAACCCGCAGGACCAGAGTCAGAACCCCTACCAGCAGCCGGGGTACCAGCAGCCGAACCCGTACCAGCAGCCGCCGGCCCAGCCCGGGTACCCGCAGCAGCCGCCGACGCAGCCGGGTCATCCGCAGCAGCAGCCGGGGTACGGCCAGCAGCCGCCGGCCCCGCCGGGGTACCCGCAGCAGGGGTACGGCCCGCAGCCGGGGCAGCCGAACCCGTACCAGCAGCCGACCGTGCCGCAGCAGTACGGGGTCCCGGGTCCGGGACAGCCGGGCGGTCCGGGCGGTGGTGGCGGCGGGAAGGGGACGACCGTCGTGGCGGTCGTCGCCGCGACCGCCGTGGTCGTCGCGGCCGGTGTCACCGGCTTCCTGGTGCTGAACAAGGACGACGACAAGACGCCGGCCGTCGCCGACCCGAAGCCGTCCGCGACGGCCACCGCCTCCGTGGACCCGTCGGCGGCCCCCGAGCCGAGCCAGTCGTCCGGGCTCGACAACCCGCGCGACGACGCCGCGCGGCAGCCGACGATCCCCGGCTGGAAGGTCGTCCACAACCCGAAGTACGGCACCCTCTTCGACGTGCCGCCGGAGTGGGACGTGTCGAAGCCCGGGACGATCAGCTTCCTGGAGGACGAGAAGAAGGGCGACGGCAGCCCGCTCGTCACGATGTCCGGGCCCACGCACCTCAAGGGCAAGTGGTGCACCTACGACACGAACAAGGACGGCAGCGAGGAGTCCTGGAGCCTGGCGTCGGCCGGCACCAAGGGCGGCCAGGGCGCCAAGAGCACGGGCGAGGCCGCGTACAACGAGGCCGGCACCTGGGTCTGGGGCGGCTACGCGCAGCACATGCCGCAGAAGACCATCAAGATCACCAAGGCCGTGCCGTACACGACGAAGTCCGGTCTCGCCGGCAGCCTGTCGACGGCCACGGCCCCCGGCGTCAAGAAGCGCAACAAGTGCGAGTCGGACGGCAAGGCGATCGCCTTCACCTTCAAGAACGCGAAGAACGACTTCTCGACCTGGGTCCTCAACGCGGCCGACGGCGTCGCCGACGAGCTGCCGGACGCCACGATCCGGCAGATCCTCTCCACGGTCCGGCTCGCGGAGGACTCCTGACGGCCGGGGACGCCCGACCGACCTGAGCTTCCGACCGCCACGGCCACCGGGGCCGCCGTCCCGGTGGCCCGGCGGCGCAGCGCCTCAGCGTCCCGACGGCTCACCGTCCTGTGCCACGATCCGTCCGGATACCGGTTTGGCACTTCGGGCGGGTGACGGGGATAGTCCCGGGGTGACATCACCCGCCGGCTCCCCCGACTCACCCGCCTCCCTCTCCCCCTCCCCCGCTCCGTCCCGCTCCCGCCGGCCCGAGTGGGCCGGTCGCAACTACCTCCTGCTGACCGCCGCCACGGTCGTGACCAACCTCGGCACGCACGGCGCCCTGATCGCCACCACCTGGGCGGTCTTCGACTCCGGCGGCGACGCGGGCGACGTGGGCCTCGTGGCGATGGCGCGCTTCCTGCCGCTCGTCCTCTTCCTGCTCATCGGCGGCGCCGTCGCCGACCGGCTGCCCCGGCACCGGGTGATGGTCGCCGCCAACGTCCTCAACTGCGTCTCGCAGGCCGTCTTCGCCGCCCTCGTCCTCTCCGGCGGGGCCCGGATCTGGCAGATGATGGTGCTCACCGCGCTCTGCGGCACCGGCCAGGCCTTCTTCAACCCGGCGGCCGAGGGCATGCTCATGGCCACCGTCAGCGGGGAGCAGGCGAGCCGGGCGTTCGCCGTCTTCCGGATGGCGATGCACGGCGCCTCCATCGGCGGCGCCGCGCTCGGCGGCGCGCTCGTCGCGTTCGTCGGACCGGGCTGGGTCCTGGTGGTCGACGCCGTCGCCTTCGCCGTAGCGGGCGGGATGCGCGCCTTCCTCGACGTGCGGGGCGTCCCCGAGCGCGCCCCCGGCGGCGGGCTCTTCTCCGACCTGCGGGAGGGCTGGCAGGAGTTCACCGGCCGGCCCTGGCTGTGGTCGATCGTCGCCCAGTTCTCCGTGGTGGTGGGCCTCATCGGCGCGGTCGAGGCGGTGTACGGGCCGCTGGTCGCCCGGGAGGAGCTGGGCGGCGCGCGCCCCTGGGGCTTCGCGCTCGCCGCGTTCGGGGCGGGAACGGTGGCGGGCGCCGTCCTGATGACCCGGTGGAAACCGCGCCGGATGCTGTTCGTCGGGACGCTGTGCGTCTTCCCGATCGCGCTGCCCTCGGCGGCGCTCGCGGTGCCGCTGCCCGCGGGCGGTCTGACGGCCGCGATGTTCGTGAGCGGCGTGGCGATCGAGGTCTTCGGCGTCTCGTGGATGACGACGATGCACCAGGAGATCCCCGAGGAGAAGCTGTCCCGGGTCTCCGCCTACGACTGGTTCGGCTCGACGGCCCTGCTGCCGCTGACGACGGCGCTCACGGGCCCGGCGGAGGGCGCGTTCGGCCGGAGCGGGGCGCTGTGGGGCGCGGCGGCGCTGATGGTGCTCGTCACCGCCCTCGTCCTGCTGGTGCCGGACGTACGGAACCTGACGCGGCGCCCGCACGCGCCCGCGCACCCGCCGGCCGGTCCCACCGGAAAGGAGCCGGGAGCCGTACCGGGCCCCCGCTCAGCCGATGCCGAAGGCGCCGTCCGGGGGAACGGGTGACGGTACGGCCCCGGCGTCCCCGACGGGTTCCGCGTCCCCGGTGAACCGGGCGAGCGCGTCCCCGTGCTCCACGCGCGCGGGGAACGCGTCGGCCGCGGCCCGGCGCGCGAGGCGGGCGGTGTCGAGCGCGCGGGCGGAGGCGACCAGGACGGCGTTCCCGAAGCGGCGGCCGCGCAGGACGGACGGTTCGGCGACGAGCGCGAGCTCGGGGAAGACGGCGGCGAAGGTGGCGAGCTGGGAGCGGAGGAAGGCGAAGGGGGCGCCGTCGGCCAGGTTGGCGGCGTAGACGCCGCCGGGCCGCAGGACGCGCCCGACCTCGCGCGCGTACTCGACGGAGGTGAGGTGGGCGGGGACGCGCGAGCCGCCGAAGACGTCGCCGACGATCAGGTCGGCCGAGGCGGCGGGGGCCGCCTCCAGCCAGCGCCGGGCGTCCGCGCCGTGCACGGTGACCCCCGAGCCCGCGGGCAGCGGCAGGTGCTCCGCGACCAGGGCGAGCAGGCCGCGGTCCGCCTCCACGACGTCCTGGCGCGAACCGGGCCGGGTGGCGGCGACGTAGCGGGGCAGGGAGAGCGCCCCGCCGCCGAGGTGCAGGACGTCCAGCGGTTCGCCCTCGCCGGCCGCGCCGTCGACGACGTGGGCGAGCCGGCGCGCGTACTCGAACTCCAGGTACGCCGGGTCGTCGAGGTCGACGTACGACTGGGGCGCGCCGTCGACCGTCAGGAGCCAGGCCCGCTCCCGGTCCACGTCGGGCAGGAGGCGCGCGGTGCCCTGGTCGACCTCGCGGAGGACGGGGATGTGCTCGTTCACGGTCCCATTGTGACGGGGGGCGGGGTGAGGTTCTTGAGGGCCTCCCGCACGGAGAGGGGCGAGAGCCGGGACCCGTGGGCGGTGACGAAGGCGCGGACCTCGGCGGGGGCGGTCTTGGCGTACTCGCGCAGGCTCCAGCCGATCGCCTTGCGGACGAAGAAGTCGGGGTGGTCGGCGCGGCGCAGGCAGTGGGCGAAGAGGCGGTCCGCGTCGGTGTCCTCCTGGTAGCGGAGCTGGTGGAGGAGGGCGGCGCGCACGACCCACAGGTCCTCGTCCTCGATCCAGGCGTCCGTCTCGGGGGCGAGGGCGGGGTCGGCGGCGACCAGACCGCCGACGACGTGGGCGGCGAGGTGGTCGACCGTGTCCCACCAGGAGACGGTGGTGACGAGGCGGCGGGCGACGGGCAGGAAGCCGGAGGAGCAGCGGCGCACGTGGCGGCGGAGGTAGTCGACGGCGAAGTAGTGGTACTCGCGCTCGGGCAGCGCGAAGCAGCGCAGGGCGATCGCGGCGCAGTCGTCCTCGTCGGGGCGCGGGGTGCCGTCGAGGACGGTGCGGGACAGGGCCCGGCGCTCGGGCGTCCGCACCCCGAGGAAGGGCGCGACGCCCTTCATGTACGCGACCATCTCCTGCGCCCGGAAGGGGTTCCCGGCGGCAGGATAGAGGGTGGTGAGCCGTTCGAGGACGGTGTCGGCGAGAGCGCTGTCGGGGACTCCCCCGGGGACGGGATCGGCCGTCGGGGGCTTCTCGGTCGGGGCTCCCCCGGACGCGGGATCGGCCGTCGGGGGCTTCTCGGTCGGGGCTCCCCCGGACGCGGAGTCGGCCGCCGGAAGCCTCTCGGTCGGGGCTCCCCCGGACTTGGGGTCGGCCGCCGGAAGCCTGCCGGTCGGGGCTCCCCCTGACGCGGGGTCGGTCGTCATGGGGCCTCTCCATACCGGCGCGTTCCGGAACCCGGTCCGGACGGACATGACGCACATTACGGCGCTCCTACACCCGTGTCCGTTACTCTCCCCGAATGCTCGCTCCCGTGCCCCGGCCGCCGGGCTCCCTCGCCGTCCGCTGTTCCCGGGCCCTCCTCGCTCCCCGTTCACGGCTCTCGCTGCTCGCGCTGCTGCTGCTCACGGCGGCCACCCTCGTGGTGCTGTACGAGCCGCAGCGCCTGCTGGCCTCGGGCTGGCCGCCGCGGACGAGCGGCACGGGCGCGGTGCTGCTCTTCGCCCTGGCGTACGGGGTGTGCACGGCGGCCTTCGTGCCGCGCCCGGTCCTGAACCTGGCGGCGGGCGCGCTCTTCGGCTCGGCCGCCGGTCTGACGGGGGCGGTCGCGGGGACGGTGCTGGGCGCCGGGATCTCGTTCACCCTCGGCCGGTACCTGGGACAGGACGCGCTGCGGCCGCTGCTGCGGGGCCGCCTGCTGACGGCGGCGGACGGGCAGCTGAGCCGGCACGGGTTCCGGTCGATGCTGGCGATCCGGCTGTTCCCCGGGGTGCCGTTCGCGGCGGCCAACTACTGCGCGGCGGTCTCCCGGATGACGTACGTGCCGTTCCTCCTGGCGACGGGGATCGGAACGGTCCCGAACACGGCGGCGTACGTGGTGGCGGGCGCCCAGGCCGGTTCGCCGGATTCGCCGGCCTTCCTCTTCTCGGCGGGCTTCATCGTCCTGTCGGGGCTCGGCGCCGCGGTGGTGGCCTGGCGCAAGCGGCACGGCCTGCGGGCCCCGGCCCCCGTACGGGACGACACGCCGGAACCGGAGCTGGTGGGCAGCGCCCGCTGAGGCCCGCCGACGACGTCCCGGAAGGTAGGGCGTGCGCTACTTCGTGTACATGCCGTGTCCGGTGATTCTTCACCTCCGAGCGGTACGCTGCGCACGACCTTCTGACCACACACGTACATAACGGGACGGCCCTGGCCCCATGAGTTGGTTCGAATCGTTCATCCTGGGACTCGTCCAGGGGCTGACGGAGTTCCTCCCCATCTCCTCCAGCGCGCACCTCCGCCTCACGGCGGCGTTCGCGGGCTGGCACGACCCGGGCGCGGCGTTCACCGCGATCACCCAGATCGGCACGGAGACCGCGGTCCTGATCTACTTCCGCAAGGACATCGCCCGGATCGTCTCGGCCTGGTTCCGCTCCCTCACCGACAAGTCGATGCGGTCCGACCACGACGCCCAGATGGGCTGGCTGGTGATCGTCGGCTCGATCCCGATCGGCGTCCTCGGCATCACGCTCAAGGACCAGATCGAGGGCCCCTTCCGGGATCTGCGGCTCATCGCCACCACCCTGATCGTCATGGGCGTCGTCCTGGGCGTCGCGGACCGGCTGGCCGCCCGGGACGAGATCGGCGGCCGCCACCGGGCGATCCGCGAACGCAAGACGCTCAAGGACCTCAACGTGCGGGACGGCCTGATCTACGGCGTCTGCCAGGCGATGGCCCTGATCCCCGGCGTCTCCCGCTCGGGCGCGACGATCTCCGGCGGCCTGCTCATGGGCTACACCCGCGAGGCGGCGGCCCGCTACTCCTTCCTCCTCGCGATCCCGGCGGTCCTCGCCTCGGGCGCGTACGAACTGAAGGACGCGGGCGAGGGACACGTCTCCTGGGGCCCGACGATCTTCGCGACGATCATCGCCTTCGTCGTCGGATACGCCGTCATCGCGTGGTTCATGCGCTTCATCACCACCAAGAGCTTCATGCCCTTCGTGATCTACCGGATCCTGCTCGGCATCCTGCTGTTCGTCCTGGTCGGCACGGACGCCCTGAGCCCGCACGCGGGCGAGTCGGCCGGCTGACGGCCTCCCGTCCTCCTCCCGCCCCCGCCCGGTCGCGGGGCGGCACACCGTCCCGCGACCGGGCGGGGGCGCGTGGAGACACGGGTCACGCCGTACGGGGCCGGTTCCGTCAGTCCCGCCCCGTAGGCTTGTGCTCATGTCCGAGACCCCTGAGCCCACCGTCCAGGTCGCCGATCCCGCCGTCATCAACTGCCGGATCCGCGCCCTGCTGGGCCGTGGCGAGCTCACCGGGGCGGAACGCGAGGAGTACGCCCGGCTGCTGCTGGAGTGGGAGGCGGCGGTGCGCGCCGAGCAGGAGCTCGCGGCGTAGGACCTCGGCGCGGCGAGCCCGCCGTTCCTGTCGCCGTCAGGACGCCTGGGCCAGGGACTCCCGTACGACGCGCTCGCACAGTTCGTGGGTCAGCAGGGCGTCGCGGGCGCTGAGCACCCGGCCCTCGCGCACCGCGTCGAGGAAGGCGAGCACCGCCTGCTCGATGCCGCGCTGCCGGGCCACGGGCACCCAGTCGCCGCGCCGGCGGACGGTCGGCTGGCCCTTGTGGTCGACGACGTCGGAGAGGTTGAGGACCTGGCGCTTGGTGTCCCGGCCCGAGACCTCCAGGATCTCCTCGGTGGAGCCGTTCATCCGGTTCATCATGCCGATGGCGGTGAACCCGTCGCCGGAGAGCTGGAGCACCACGTGGTGCATGAGCCCGTCGCGGACCCGGGCCCGCACGTCGACGTGCTCGGTCTCGCCGGGCAGGAGGAAGCGCAGGGTGTCGACGACGTGGATGAAGTCGTCGAGGACCAGCGTGCGGGGGTCCTCGGGCAGGCCGATCCGGTTCTTCTGGAGCAGGATCAGGTCGCGCGGGTGGTCGAGGCACTGGGCGTAACTCGGCGCGAGGCGCCGGTTGAAGCCGACCGCGAGGGAGACCGAGCGCTTCTCCGCGAGCTCCACGATCCGCTCGGAGTCGGCGTACTCGTAGGCGAGGGGCTTGTCGACGTACGTGGGGACGCCGGCCTCGACGAGCCGCTCGGCGATCTCGGCGTGCGCGGCGGTCGACGCGTGCACGAAGGCCGCGTCGAGCCCGGCGGAGAGCAGCCCGTCGAGGGTGGTGTGGCACCGGCCGGCGGGCAGGTGCAGGGTGTCGGCGATCCGCTCCAGGGTGGCGGGGGTGCGGGTCTGCAGGTGCAGTTCGACCCCGGGGAGGGTGGCGAGGACGGGAAGGTAGGCCTTCTGCGCGATGTCGCCGAGTCCGATGCAGCCAACCTTCACGGGGGTCTCCCTTGTCGTCGTTCGCCGGCCCCGCTCGTACGGGCCGTTCGCGCCGGTCAGCTTACGCGGGGCGGGTGGGGCCGCCGGGCGGCGATGCCGCCGAAGCCTCCGCGGGACGGATCCGGGGCCGGGCGGGAGGCCGCGCCGACGAGGGCCGGGGGCGGGCGCGAACCGAACCCGATCCGAACAGGGCCGAATCCGGTGGCACCGCCCTCCGGTCATGGGGAACGATGCCCCGCATGACCACCGAACAGATCGACACCACCCCGCGCGTCTCCCCGTCCACCACCTCGGGCGAGCGCGAAGCCCTGGAGCAGTGGCTCGACTTCCACCGCGCGACCCTCGCGAGGAAGTGCGAGGGGCTCGACGACGCCCAGCTCCGCACCCCCTCCGCCCCGCCGTCGGACCTCAACCTGCTCGGTCTCGTCCGGCACATGGCCCAGGTCGAGCGCGGCTGGTTCCGCCGCACCCTGGGCGGCGAGGAGACCGAGTGGATCTACTCGACGGAGGAGGACCGCGACCGGGACATCCGCACCCGGGAGGGGGACACCTACGAGGAGGCCTTCGCCACCTGGCAGGCCGAGATCGCCCACGCCCGCGCCCTGGCGGCGACCCGCGACCTCGACGACCTGGGCTCCGGCGAGCACCACAGCGGGACGCCGTTCAACCTCCGCTGGATCTACCTCCACATGATCGAGGAGTACGCCCGCCACAACGGCCACGCGGACCTGCTCCGGGAGCGGATCGACGGCGCGACCGGCGACTGAGCCACCCGGCCGGTCGGCCGCCCGGCCGCCCCGCGGGGTCAAGGCCGGGCCCCCGCCGGCTCACCCGTGCGGGGCATTCCCCGCCGGTAGGGGCGCGAAGATCGCCGCCGGAGCAGCAGAGTGGCGCGGGTGCATGGAACCCGAACCACAGCGAAGATCCTGTTAGGGGCGGCGATGGCCGCCCTGACCGGCTGCGTCTCGGTGGACGCGCCGACGGTGGCGCCCCTCCCCGCTCCGGCGGCGGAGCCCGTACGGCCCGGGAAGGACGTCGCGCCGCAGATCGTCGACGGACCGGCCCGCGAGGCCCTCGAAGCGGCGCTCCCCGCTCCCCCGCCGTCCGCCGCGCCCCGCGCGACCCCCACGGCCGAGCGGGGCCGGAGGGCGGCGGCCCCGCCGCTCCCGGAGGCCCCGCGCCCCGGCGTCGTACCGCGGCAGCGGGAACGCCCGCGTGCGTCGGCCGGCCCGGACCTGTTCGTACCGGACCCGTCGGGACCGGCCGCGCCGGCCGGTCCGGCCGTACCGACCGGGTCGCTCCGGCCGGGGGGCCTGCCGGGGGACCCGCCGCTCTCCCCGTCCGACGTCTGCGCGCTGGGCGAGCGGTACGGGGGCTGGAGCCCCGGCGGCGGCCGGTCGGGGATCTGCCCCGGATCCTGAGCCGGTGAGCCGGGGTACGCGGGCGGCGCGGCGGCCCGTCACTCCCCGCGCAGCCGCAGCTCCAGGCGCTCGATCGCGGCCCGCACCCCGTTCCCGTAGCCGTCGTCGTCGAGACGGGCCGACGCCGCGCGGGCCCGGTCGAGATGGGTGCGCGCGGCGTCGGGCCGGTGGAGCTTGACGTAGTCGGCGGCCAGGTTGAGGTGGAGCGAGGGGTACAGCGCCCGGACCGCGGCCGACGCGTCGTGCGCGGCGAGCCGCTCGTCCGTGAGGTCCTCGGCCGCGCTCAGCGCCCGCAGGTCCCAGGCCAGCTCGGTGTCGGGGTCGTCCTGGGTGTCCGCCATGTAGTGCGCGAGGGTGCAGCGGTGCAGGGGGTCCCCGTCCGGGCCGATCTGCTGCCACAGCAGCCCGAAGCGGTTGCGGGCCTCCTCGCGGTCGCCGCCGTGGAGCAGCATCAGGGCCTGCCCGATCCTGGTCATGACCCCGTCGTCCGACACCTGCTGCTGCTCGGTCACCGCGACCTCCACAAGATCACCACTGGGAGGGCCGACGCTAGCCGCACCCGGACCGGATCGGGCCGAGGCTCAGCCGAGGTCCGGGATGCGCCAGTCGATCGGCTCGTGGCCCTGGGCCGCCACGGCCTCGTCGATCTGGGTGAAGGGGTGCGATCCGAAGAACTTCTTCGCCGAGAGGGGCGAGGGGTGGGCGCCCTTCACCACCACGTGCCGCTCCTCGTCGATGAGCGGCAGCTTCTTCTGCGCGTAGTTGCCCCACAGGACGAAGACGGCCGGGTCGGGGCGCGAGGCGACGGCGGTGATCACGGCGTCCGTGAACTTCTCCCAGCCCTTGCCCTTGTGCGAGTTCGCCTCGCCGGAGCGGACGGTCAGCACCGCGTTGAGCAGGAGGACGCCCTGCCGGGCCCACGGCATCAGATAGCCGTTGTCCGGGATCGGCAGGCCGAGCTCGGCGTTCATCTCCTTGTAGATGTTCCGCAGGGAGGGCGGGGTCTTCACGCCGGGGCGGACCGAGAAGCAGAGGCCGTGGCCCTGGCCCTCGCCGTGGTAGGGGTCCTGACCGAGGATCAGGACCTTGACCTTGTCGTACGGGGTGGCGTCGAGGGCGGCGAACACCTCGTCCTTCGGGGGGAAGACCGGTCCCTTGGCGCGCTCCTCCTCGACGAACTCGGTGAGCTGGGCGAAGTACGGCTTCTGCAGCTCCTCGCCGAGAACACCCCGCCAGGACTCGGGCAGCATGCTGGTGTCGGTCACGGTCAACAACCTCCGGTGGACGTTCCTGTCTACGCCCCAGAACCTACCGGGGGCCACTGACAGTGGCCCCCGGTAGGTCTTCTCCCCGCCGGTGTCCGCTACCAGCTGGCCCGGCGGTGCAGCTCCCACAGCTGCATGACCGTCTGCGGGTCGAGGGCGCGCTCGCCGCCGCCGATGTCCTCGCGGGCCGCGATGTAGAGCTTGCCCTGCCACAGGGGCAGCAGCCGGACGTCCTGGACCATGATCTCCTGGGCCGCCACGAACTCGTCCGTGACGGTCCCGCGGTCGCTCTGGCGGCGGGACTTCGGGAGGAGCTCGTCGGTGATCCGGGGGCTCAGGTAGGGCGTGCCGAGGACGTTCTCCTTGCCCACGAAGGGGGCGACGAAGTTGTCCGGGTCCGGGAAGTCGGGGAACCAGCCGCGGCCGAAGACCGGGTACTCGCCCTTCTGGTAGGCCGCCTGGAACTCCGTCCAGGGCTTGCCGTTCAGGGTGACCTCGAAGAGCCCGGACTCCTCCAGCTGCCGCTTGAGCTCCTTGAACTCGGCGGCCGTCGAGGAGCCGTAGCGGTCCGTGGTGTACCAGAAGGTCAGCTTGACGGGCTCGTCGACGCCGGCCTCGCGGAGGATCTTGGTGGCCTTCTCGACGCTCGGCGTGCCGAAGCGGTCGAAGAACTTGGTGGTGTGGGTGGCGATGCCCTTGGGCACCATGGAGTACAGGGGTTCGGCGGTGCCCTGGTAGACCCTGTTGACCAGTTCGTCGCGGTCGACGAGCTGGGCGATGGCCTTGCGGACGGGGAGCTTGGCGACCGAGGGGTCCTGGGTGTTGAAGACGAGGTAGCGGATGTCGGCGCCGGTCGACTCGACGAGCTGGAGGCCCGCGTTCTCGGGCTTGTCGTCCTGGAGGGAGATGACCTCCTCGGCGGTGAGGCCGCGGTAGGTGGCGTCGATCTCCTTCTTGCGGAGCGCCGCGACCATCGCCTCGGACTCCTTGAAGTACTTGATGGTCACCCCCCCGTTCTTGAGGTGCGCGAAGCCCTTGTACGTCGGGTTCTTCGTCAGCTCCGCCGACTCGCCCTCGGTGTACCCGTCGAGGACGTACGGTCCCGAGCCGCTGACCTTGCCGTCCTTCGAGCGGAGCCGGTCGGCCGGGTAGTCGGCCGGGTCCACGATGGACATGGCGGGGGTGGCGAGGACGAACGGGAAGGTGGCGTCCGGCTTGTTGAGGCGGAAGACGATCGTGCGGTCGCCGACGGTCTCGATCTTGTCGAGGGAGCCGAGCATGCCGTTGGGGCCGCCCTTGTGGTCGATCGTGCGGATCCGCTCGATCGAGTACTGCACGGCCTTGGCGTCCAGCTTGTGCCCGTTGGAGAACGTGAGGCCGTCGATGAGCTTGCACTCGAAGACCCGGCTGGCGGTGTCCGTGAACTTGCAGTCGGCGGCGTCCGACTGCGGCGTCGTGCTGCCCGTGGGGAAGCTCACCAGGGTCTGGAAGACATTCCGGAAGAGCTCCCAGGCATTGTCCCAGGACGCGGCTGGATCAAGCGTGGAGGGAGAACTCGTCGTGCCGATCACGAGCCTCTGATCCCCGGGGGATTCGCTGTCCGAAAAGACACCGCATCCGGTCACCAGGGATATGGACACAAGGGCTGCAGCCGCCTGCAGACTGGTCCGGTTGAACACGTGCACGCTCCTCGTTCAGCCATGGGTCGGCCGACGATACCGCAGCACCCCGTCAGGTCAATGTTCGAGTCTGACGGGGCACTTGAGGCATTCGATGCAGAACCGGGCTCAATCCGGACACGAATTCCGGAAAGTGTCCGGTTATCGGTCACCCGACTCCGGCGTTCAGGAAAATCCCGCCGTCGACGACGAGCGTCTGGCCGGTGATCCACTCCGACTGCGAGGAGGTGAGGAAGGCCGCCGCCCCTCCGATGTCCTCCGGCTCGCCGAGTCGGCCGAGCGGATAGGCGGCCGCGGCCTCCGCCTCGCGGCCCTCGTAGAGCGCCTGCGCGAATTTCGTCTTGACAACGGCCGGGGCGATCGAGTTGACCCGTACGATCGGCGCGAATTCGTGCGCCAGCTGGAGGGTCAGATTGACCATCGCGGCCTTGCTGATTCCGTACGCCCCGATGAAAGGCGAGGCGGATACGCCGGCGACCGAGGCGATGTTCACGATCGCCCCGCCGTTCCGCTTCTGCCAGGCGTGCCAGGTCCGCTGGGCGAAGCCGAGCGCGGAGATCACATTGGTCTCGAAGACCTTGCGGGCCACATTGAGGTCCAGGTCCGCGATGGGGCCGAAGACCGGATTCGTACCGGCGTTGTTGATCAGGAAGTCCACCCGGCCGAAGCCGTCCATCGCCGCCTCGACGGCGGCGGCCTGGTGGGCCTCGTCGTGGGCCTTGCCGGGGACGCCGATCGCCCGGTCGGCGCCGAGCCGCTCGACGGCCTCCTTGAGGGCCTCCTCGCCGCGCCCGGTGATGACGACCCGGTCGCCGCGGGCGACCAGCGCCTCGGCGATGCCGTAGCCGATGCCGCGGCTCGCCCCGGTGATCAGGGCGACCTTGCCGGACGGCTCCGGCTGCTCCTGCGTGCTCATGTCCGTCTCCTCCTGCTCCTGTCGGTACCGGTCGTCAGTTGAGCGGGCCGCCGGCCACGTACATGACCTGGCCGGAGACGAAGCCGGCCTCGTCGCCCGTGAAGAACGCGATCGCGTTGGCGACGTCCTCGGGGCGGCCGACCCGCTGCACCGGGATCATGGAGGCGGCGGCGGCCTGGAAGTCCTCGAAGCCCATGCCGACGCGCTCGGCGGTCTGCGCGGTCATCTCGGTGACGATGAAGCCCGGGGCGACGGCGTTGGCGGTGACGCCGAACTTGCCCAGCTCCTTGGCGAGGGTCTTGGTGAGGCCCTGCAGACCGGCCTTGACGGCGGAGTAGTTGGCCTGGCCCCGGTTGCCGAGCGCCGAGGAGGAGGAGAGGGAGACGATCCGGCCGAAGCCCGCGTCCACCATGTGCTTCTGACAGGCCTTCGCCATCAGGAAGGCACCCTTGAGGTGCACGTTCATGACGAGGTCCCAGTCCGACTCGGACATCTTGAAGAGCAGGTTGTCACGGAGCACGCCCGCGTTGTTGACGAGGATCGTCGGCGCCCCGAGCTCGGCGGCGACGCGCGCGACGGCGGCCTCCACCTGGGCGCCGTCGGAGACGTCGCAGCCGACCGCGAGGGCGGTGCCGCCCGCGGCGGTGATCTTCTCGACGGTGTCCTTGCAGGCCGCCTCGTCGAGGTCGAGTACGGCGACGGCGCGGCCCTCGGCCGCGAGGCGGAGCGCGGTGGCCGCGCCGATGCCCCGTGCGGCACCCGTGACGACGGCTACGCGCTGCTCGGTGGTGGACATGCTGGTTCTCCTCGCCCTTGGATCGTCCCTGGTGGCGGCCGGACCGTCGTCCGCTCCTGCGTCCCGCACATGAGCGACCGCTTAGTATCGTCCGCAGACGAGACGCTAGAAGCCCTGGCACCCGGTGTCAACGGCCCACCGGGTGCACCTGGTCACGCTCCGTCCGGGGGCGGACGCTCAGCGCACGAGGAGATCGAGCAGGCGTTCCACCTCGGCCTCGGGGTCGGCGGTGAGGCCCGTGTGCACGGGCCCCGGCTGCACGACCGTGGAGCGCGGCGCGATCAGCCAGCGGAAGCGGCGCCCCGCGTCGTCGCGCGCGGCCTGTCCGGCCGCGTCCCCGCCGAGGCAGACCCCCTCGACGGCGCGGAGGGCCGCCCGTACGCCGGTCACGTCGGCCGCCGGGTCGAGCACCGTCAGCTTGGCCTCGTCCAGGTGCGTGCGGGCGGCCACGAAGGAGCGGGCACGGCAGTAGACGACCACGCCCGCGTTGAAGCACTCGCCGCGCTCGACCCGCGGCACCACGCGCAGCAGCGCGTACTCGAAGACGTCGCGGTCGCTCACGTGGTGCCGTCCTTCTCGGTGGCCTTGTCAGCGGCCTTCTGGGTGGGGTGCGGCCGGGGCGCGAGGCGCTCGGCGAGCCAGCCGGGCGGCTGCTGGGGCCGGTCCTCGGTGCGCGGTCCGAGCGTGATCCGCTCGTGGATGGTGGCGGCGCGGGGCAGCAGCGCCTCGACGTAGGCGGCGCGCACCTCGTCCGGGCCCGTGAAGCCGGGCTCGTCCGCCAGCCACGCGTCGGGCACGTCGGCGGCGACCTCGTCGAGGAGCTCGCGGGTGACCAGCGGCGCGAGTTCGGCGGCCGCCGCGGCGACGTCGGGGGCGAAGGGGGCGAGCGCGTGGTCGGAGGCGTCGTACGGCTTGGCGGCGGACGCCTGCGCGCCCTTCCAGTTGTGGTGCCAGATCATGGTGGCGCCGTGGTCGATGAGCCACAGGTCGCCGTGCCAGACGAGCATGTTCGGGTTGCGCCAGGACCGGTCGACGTTGTTGACGACCGCGTCGAACCAGACGACCCTTCCCGCCTCGGCCGGGTCCACCTCGTACGCCAGCGGGTCGAAGCCCAGCGATCCCGGCAGGAAGTCCATGCCCAGGTTGAGCCCGCCGCTCGCCTTGAGCAGCTCCTGCACCTCCTGGTCGGGCTCGGAGAGCCCGATGACCGGGTCGAGCTCGATGGCGACGAGCTCGGGCACCCGCAGCCCGAGGCGGCGGGCCAGCTGCCCGCAGATCACCTCGGCGACCAGGGTCTTGCGACCCTGTCCCGCGCCGGTGAACTTCATCACGTACGTGCCGAGGTCATCGGCCTCGACGATCCCGGGGAGCGAGCCGCCCTCACGCAAGGGCGTGACATAGCGGGTCGCTACGACCTCTTCCAACACTTTCCCAGGCCACCCATCTCTTCAGCCGTGCAATCCATGGACGCGTTCTCCGGTACATGGAGGCGGGAGCGCCGGTCGGCGGCGCCGGGGAGGAACCGGGGAGTTCCGGCCGGTGGGCCGGTCTCCTCGCATCCCCGGTGGATCGCCGGTGGCGCCGTGCCCCTTGCCGCCGGATTCCGGCACGAAGTGAGGATAGTAACCGGGGGTGATCGTCTGCGAGGAGCGGCCGGACCGCCGGACCGGGGTCACGGCGGGGCCTCCGGCTTCCTCCGGGTGCGGGACGGGACGAAGCACCGCGGCAACAGCGCCGCAACGAACTCTTGGTTTCGCGTGCATGGATCGCGGGCGGGCGCGGTCGTAGCGTCGTGTCCGCCGCCTTCGTCGTTCCGCATACAGCCGAGAGGGTTACTGTCATGGACACGTCCAAAGCGTCCGGTCCCAGTCGTCGGGGGGTGCTGGCCGGTGCCGCGGCCGTCGCCGCCGGTGCCACCGTCCCCGTGTTCGCCGCCGCGCCCGCACGGGCCGCCGCCGCGCGGCCCAACGTGCTGCTGATCGTCACCGACGACCAGCCCAGGCAGACCGAGTGGGCGACGCCGAAGACCGTCGGCTGGCTGGCGGGGCAGGGGGTGCGGTTCACGAACGGGCACGCCACCACGCCGCTGTGCGCGCCGTCGCGCTCGTCGGTGTTCTCCGGGCGGTACGCGCACAACCACGGGGTGCGGAACAACGGGGCGTCGCGCTCGCTGGACCAGCACACGACGCTGCAGCGGTACCTGAAGCAGGCGGGATACCGGACGGGGCTGTTCGGGAAGTACCTCAACTCCTGGGACCTGGCCGAGGCTCCGCCGCACTTCGAGGAGTTCGCGCTGCTCAGGCCGTCGTACGTGGACGGGACGTTCAACGTGGACGGAACCGTGCAGACCGTGCCCGGCTACACGACGACCGTGGTGAAGAACCGCACGCTGGCCTTCATCGACAAGTCCCGTACGGACAACCGGCCCTGGTTCGCTTACGTCACCCCGTACGCCTCGCACGGGCCCAACACCCCCGAGCCCAAGTACGCCGGCACCGACGTGCCGGCCTGGGACGGGCGTCCGTCCGTGCCCGAGGCGGACCGCAGCGACAAGCCCGCGTACGTCCGCAACGCGACGCAGACGCTCGCGGACGGCCGGCTGACGCGGGCGAAGCAGCTGCGGACGCTGCGTTCGGTGGACGACGCGGTGGGGGCGTTCCGCGACAAGCTGGCGGCACTGGGCCAGTTGGACAACACGCTGGTGATCTACATCGGCGACAACGGCTTCAACTGGGCCGACCACGGACTGGGGGGCAAGGGCGTGCCCTACCGGCCCGCCCACGAGGTGCCGTTCTACCTCTCCTGGCCCGGCGGCGGCCTCGGCGGCGGTACGACCGACAACCGGATCGTGGCGAACATCGACATCGCGCCGACCGTGCTCGACGCGGCCGGGATCACGCCGGACACGCCGCACGACGGGCGCTCGCTGCTCGGCGGGTACTCCCGCGACCACCTGCTGATCGAGTGGTGGAAGCAGGGCACGGGCACGGAGGGGCAGAACACCTGGTCCTCGTACGTCGCCAAGGACCGCCAGTACACGGAGTACTACGAGCTCCACACGGACGCCGCGGGCAACGTCAGCGGGACGGGCCGGGTCAAGTTCCGCGAGTACTACGACCTGGACGCGGACCCCTACCAGCTGAGCAACAGCCTCTACCAGGCCACGCCCGCGCAGGAGAAGGCGCTCGGCATCCCGGGCCTCGCGGCCGCGCTGGCCGCGGACCGCGCGTCCTGAGGGGGGTCGGCGGGACGAGCCGCCACCGCTGGGCACCGGGCGCGCGGTCGGGGTCCCCGACCGCGCGCCCTTCGCGTCCGCGTCACCAGCGGGACGGCGCCGGGGGCGCGACGACCGGCGGGCGGTCGTCGCAGGTGATGGTGTTGGGCAGGAGCCACGGGGCGAGCCAGCCGCCGTCGTTGCCGCCGAGGTCGGTCAGGGCGAACTCCGAGCCGGTGGCGGGGAAGTTGAAGGAGCCGCAGTTGTTGACGCCGACGGCTCCGACGTTGCGGGCGTCGACGTTCTCGAAGGTGGCGGAGCCCTTCACCCGGGCGCTGAGCACGGAGTTGCCGGTGCCGTCGACGCGGACGTCCTTGAAGTGGACGGCCGGGACGTCGACCCGGTCCTTCACCCCGTACTCGCTGACCAGCATGATCGCGTTGTGGGTGGAGTCGAGGTAGTGGTCGCCGGTGACCCGGACGTCGGCGTCGATGCTCTTGTCCAGGGCGTAGAACCAGATGGCGCCGAGGCCGATCCTCCAGTTGAGGTCGAGGGTGCCGGCGCGGACCGTGGTGTTGTCGGTGAAGCGGAGGGTGCCGGTGAAGGGTTCGGCGCCGAAGCGGGATCCGGCGTGCAGGCCGCTGCCCTCCCGTACGGGGTCGGCGACGAGGTTGCCGCTGACGGTGTTGTCCTCGCCGCCGTAGATCGCGATGCCGTTGGCGAGGGTCGGGGACTGCACGGTGTTGCGGGAGAAGGTGTTGCGCGCGTCGGCGGTCGTGTCCGACCACATGGCCAGGCCGTCGTCGCCGGTGTTGCGGACGAAGTTGTCGTCGACGAGGGAGTCGGTGACGCCGGTGTGGAAGTTGAGGGCGTCGGCGATCTGGTCGGTGATCACGTTGTTCGTGACCCGCACGTTCGACATCGGGCCGTCGAACCACAGGCCGACCTTGGTGCGGTGCAGGTAGAGGCCGTCGATGGTGGAGTCGCTCATGGCGCCGCCGACGGCGTTGACCTGGTCGGTGTCGATCCGCTCGCGGACGTCGCCCTCGATCGCGAAGCCGCGCAGGTGCACGCCGTGGCTGCCGCCCTCGGCGGCGTTCCTGCCGTAGAGGCCGACGCCGGTGTGGCGGGAGCCGTCGGGGGCGGGTTCGGCCAGGGTGACCTGGCGGCCCTTGAGGACCGTGTGCCAGTTGCCGGCGCCGACGATCGTGACGTCGTCGACGACGATGTGCCGGTCGACCCGGAAGGTGCCCGGCGGCAGGTACACGGGCCGGTCGACGCGGCGGGCGAAGGCGATGGCGCGCTCGATGGCGGGGGCCGCGTCCCGGCGGCCGGTGGGGTCGGCGCCGAAGGCCAGGACGTTCACTCCGCCGCGCTCCACGTGCGGCGGGGCGACCAGTTCGGTGTCGAGGAGGTCGATCACGGTCCAGGCGGCGGGGCTGCCCGCGGGGACGGTGAGGCGGACCCGGTCGCCGGCCCGGTACGTACGGCCGAGGAGGAGGCGCTGCTCGTCGTAGAAGTGGGTGGGCCGGAAGGGCTTGGCGATCTCCGGCGCCGGTGTGGTGGCCGCCGGGACGCAGGCGCACTCGGTGATCCACCAGTCGGGGTGGAGGAGGTCGGCGCGCGGGTCGTTGGTGAAGGGGTACTGGTTGTAGAGCCAGGAGTACTGGGAGGTCAGCGTCATCGTCGCGCGGTGGCGTCCGTCGACGCCGACGTCGAGCGGGGCGGTGATGCCGCCGCCTCCGGGCGCGTCGGGGACGCTGTAGCGGACGGTGAGCGCGTTGGCGTTGCGGGGCAGGACGAACTCGACGTACTGCCCGGCGGTCAGCCGCACGGCGGAGCGCCCCGACGCCTCGGAGGGGAGCGTGTACGGGGTGCGGTCCGGTCCGACGACCGTGCCGGTGGTGGCGGCGTTCTCCGCCTCCTGCTCGTCGAAGGCCACGGCGGCGCCGCGGCCGGCGACGAGCTCGGGGGCGAGGGCGGCGCGGGTGACCACGGGCCCCCGGGCGGCCGGCCCCCGGTCCCCGGTGCCCGCCGCGGCCACGCCGTCGAGGAGCACGCTCGTGCTCAGTGCGAGGGCGGCGATCGCCAGGGCGGCTCTTCGGCCGCCGCGCGCGCCGCGTCCTGATCGGCTCGGACTCATGTCGGGCTCACTTCTGTCGGAGGTGACACGGATCTGTCGGAGGTGACGCGGACGTCGCCCGGGCGCGGGGCCCGGGCCGTGGGGGCCGCGGGCCCGGTGCGCGTCCCCGTGGCCGGGGCGCGCACCGGGCGTCCCGCCGTGGGCGGCGCGGTCAGGTGCGCAGCCAGACGGCGGTGTCCGCGGGGAGGGAGCCGTCCGCCGGCAGCGGTCCGCTGGCCAGCAGGACGCCGGTGTGCGGCGGGAGGTCCACGGGCGCGCCGGAGAGGTTGACCACGCACTGGAGGTCCTCCGCGCGGGCGAAGGCCAGGACCCCCTCGGACGACGGCAGCCATCGCATGGGCCCGTCCCCGAGCGCGGCCTCGGCCCTGCGCAGCTCCAGCGCCGTGCGGTAGAGGCCGAGCATCGAGCCCGGGTCGGCGGCCTGCCGGTCGACGGCGTGGCGGCCCCAGTCGGCCGGCTGCGGCAGCCACGGGTCCGTACCGGCGCCGAATCCGTACGAGGGGGCGTCGGCCTCCCAGGGAAGGGGGACGCGGCAGCCGTCGCGGCCGGGGTCGGTGCCGCCGGAGCGGAAGTGCATGGGGTCCTGGATGCGGTCCAGGGGGACGTCGGCCTCCGGCAGGCCCAGCTCCTCGCCCTGGTACAGGTAGACCGAGCCGGGCAGGGCGAGGGTGAGCAGGGCGGCGGCGCGGGCGCGGCGGGTGCCGAGGTCCGGGTCGGTGGGGGTGCCGAAGCGCTTCTTGGCGAAGTCGAAGCCGGTGTCCTCGCGGCCGTAGCGGGTGACGGTGCGGGTCACGTCGTGGTTGCAGAGCACCCAGGTGGCGGGGGCGTGGACGGGGGCGTGCTCGGCGAGGGTGTCGTCGATGGTGCGGCGCAGCCGGTCGGGGTCCCAGGGGCAGGACAGGAAGTTGAAGTTGAAGGCGGTGTGCAGTTCGTCGGGGCGCAGGTAGCGGGCGAAGCGCTCGGCGTCGGGCAGCCAGACCTCGCCGACGAAGACGCCGCCGTACTCGTCCGCGACGGCCCGCCAGGAGCGGTAGACGTCGTGGATCTCGTCGAGGTCGATGTACGGGTGGGGGTCGACGCCCTCGGTGAAGTCGCGGAGGCCGGGGTCCTTGGTGAGGAGGGCGGCGGAGTCGATGCGGACGCCGGCGACGCCGCGCGCGAACCAGAAGCGCAGGATGTCCTCGTGCTCGCGGCGGACCTCGGGGTGGGCCCAGTTGAGGTCGGGCTGCTCCGGGGTGAAGAGGTGGAGGTACCACTCGCCGTCGGGGACCCTGGTCCAGGTGTTGCCGGAGAACTGCGAGGGCCAGTCGTTCGGCGGGAGTTCGCCGTTCTCGCCGCGGCCGGGACGGAAGTGGAAGCGTTCCCGTTCGGGGCTGCCGGGGCCGGCGGCGAGGGCCTCACGGAACCAGGCGTGCTGGTCGGAGACGTGGTTGGGAACGATGTCGACGATGACGCGCAGGCCCAGTTCGGCGGCTTCGGCGATGAGCTTCTCGGCCTCGTCGAGGGTGCCGAAGGCCGGGTCGATGGCCCGGTAGTCGGCGACGTCGTAGCCGCCGTCCACCATCGGGGAGGCGTACCAGGGGGTGAACCAGACGGCGTCGACGCCGAGTTCGGCGAGGTAGGGCAGTCTCGCCCGGACGCCCGCGAGGTCCCCGGTGCCGTCGCCGTCACCGTCGGCGAAGCTGCGCGGGTAGACCTGGTAGATGACGGCGTCGCGCCACCAGTCGTCGGTGCGGGGCGGATGAGGGGCTGCCACGGGACGGTCCTTTCGGGCAGGGTGGTTCTTCGCCGCCGGCCCGGAAGCGGGGCGGCGGAGGGGCCGGCGGCGAAGGCTTATGGGGTGCGGGCTCGTGACGGGGCGGGGGTTCGGGCCTGTTCAGCCCTTGAGGCCGCCGGCGGTGAGGCCGCTCATGATGTTCCGCTGGAAGACCAGGAAGATCAGCAGCGTGGGGACGGAGGCGATGGTGAGCGCGGCGATCAGCACGTTCACCGGGACTCCGTTGGAGAGCGAGTAGATGCCGACGTTGAGCGTCTGCTTGGACGGGTCGGGCAGGGTGAGCATGGGCCAGAGGAAGTCCTTCCACACCCCCACGACCGCGAAGATCGACACGACGCCGAGGATGGGGCGGGAGATCGGCAGGACGATCGACCACAGGACCCGCAGGGGCGAGGCCCCGTCCATCGAGGCGGCGTCGAGCAGTTCCTTGGGGATGGAGTCGAAGAACCGCTTCAGCAGGAAGATGTTGAAGGCGTTGGTGACGGCCGGCAGCCAGATGGCCCAGGGCGTGTTGAGCAGGTTGCGCTCGATGACGGGCACGTCGAGCACGGTGAGGTACTGGGGGACGACGAGGACGGTCGCCGGGATCATCAGGGTGGCGAGCATCATGCCGAGGATCGCCTTGCCGAACACGGGCCGCAGCTTGGAGAGGGAGTAGGCGGCGGCGACGTCGAGGACGAGCTGGAAGGCGAGGGCGCCGAAGGCGTAGTAGAGGGTGTTGAAGAGGAGGCTGGCGAGGTCCATGACCTCCCAGGCCCGCGAGTAGTTCTCGGGTTCGAAGGAGCCGGGGACCAGGGTGGGCGGGGTCTGGATGACCTCCTGGGCGTCCTTGAAGCCGCTGGACACGAGCCAGTAGAGGGGGCCGAGGAAGACCAGGGTGAAGAGGAGGACGACGGCGGTGAAGACGGTCCAGTAGAGGACCTTGCCGCGGGGCCTGGCGAGGACGGCCGGTGAGATGAGCGTGCGTGTGGACATGGCTGGTCTCCGGTCCTATTCGTCCTCGGCGCGGCTGAGCTTGACGTACACCGCCGAGAAACCGGCGAGCAGTACGAGCAGGAGCAGGCCGAGCGCCGCCGCGGCACCGTAGTTGTTGAAGTTGAAGGCGTACTGGTAGATGAGGTAGACGACGGTCGTGGTCGATCCCTCGGGGCCCGCGCCGCCGGTGAGCAGGAACGGCTCCACGAAGACCTGCATCGTGGCGATGACCTGCATGAGCGCCATCAGCGACAGGATGAGGCGGGTCTGCGGGATGGTGACGTGCCAGATCTTGCGCAGCAGGCCGGCGCCGTCGAGTTCGGCGGCCTCGTACAGTTCGCCGGGGATGGACTGGAGCGCGGCGAGGTAGATCAGGGTCGCGCCGCCCATGTTCATCCAGGTGGAGGCGATGACGACGGCGAACATCGAGAGGTCCGGGTCCTGGAGCCACTGCTGCTCGGGCAGTCCGACCGAGGTGAACAGTTCGTTGAGGAGTCCGTAGCCGGGGTCGTAGAGGTACTTGAAGAGGAGGACCGAGGCGACCGGCGGGAGCATGACGGGCAGGTAGACGAGGAGCCGGAGGTAGCCCTGGCCGTGGTGGAACTCGTTGACGACCACCGCGACGAGGAAGGGCACCGCGAAGCCGAGGACCAGCGCGAGCACGGTGAACAGGGCGGTGTTCCCCCACGCCTGCCAGAAGGCCGGGTCGTTGAGGACCGTGTTCAGGTTGTCGAGGCCGACCCAGGTCGTGCGGCCGTCCTCGGTCTTCTGGAAGGCGAGGAAGAACTCCCGCACCATCGGGTACCAGGAGAAGACGCCGAAGCACAGCACCGCGCCGATGAGGAAGCCGTGGGCGGTCAGGTTGCGCCGGAGGCTCCGGGCGAACCGGCCGCCGGCCGGTGCGGGGGCCGCCTCTCGTGGCGGGGAGGGGCGGGGGGTGTCCGCCTTGCTCGGGGTCAGGCTGGGGGCCGACATCGTCTCTCCTCGGTGCTGTCTGCCGGTTTCGGGGCCCGGGGTGCCGGGCGTACGGGCGGGCCGGTCGACGGGGACCGGCCCGTGGGCGGGGCGGGCGTCCGCCCCGCCCCGCCCGGACCCGCTCACTGGTTGGCGAGGACCTGGTTGACCTGCGCCTCGGCGGTGGAGAGGAGCTTGTCGACGTCGGCGTCCTTGTTGGTGAGGACGGCGGACATGACGTTGTCGAGGACCTTGTAGACCTCCTGCGCCTTCGGCGGCTCGTTCTTGCCGGCGACCGGGTTGTCCATGAAGGTCTTGAAGTTCTCGACCGGCATGGTGGCGTGCTCCAGGCGGGCGGCGTCGTCCTTGGTCTTGGACTCGTTCAGCCAGAAGTTGGGCTGCGGGATGCCCACCGGGAGGGCGTCGGCCTTGGTGCGGGCCCAGTCGAACTGGCCCTTGCCGACGGTGAGGTTCTTGAAGTTCAGCCAGGCGACGGCGGCCTTGATCTTGTCGCCGGATATGCCCTTCTTGATCATGTAGTTGTTGCCGCCGGCGAGCGTGTTCCTGCCGCCGGGGATCGGGCCCATGCCGAAGTTCTCGTACTTGGCGCCGAGTTGCTGGACCATGTAGGCGATGTCGTCGGGGGCGGCGAGGAACATGCCGAGCTTGTCGGTGGCGATCTGCTTCTGGAGGTCGCCCCACTTGAGCAGCTGGGTCTTGCCCATGGAGTCGTCCTCCCAGCGCATGGCGTGGAGGTTCTTCACCACCTGGCGGCCCAGGTCGGTGTTGAACGCGGCCTTCTTGCCGCTCGCGTCCACGACGTCGCCGCCGAGGCTGTACATCTGCGCCGTGAAGTGCCAGCCGCCGGTGTTGCCCGCGCTGTACTCGCCGAAGCCGGAGACGCCCTCGCCCAGGCCGGCGATCTTCTTGGCGGCGGTGCGGACCTCGTCCCAGGTGCGCGGCGGGGCGTCCGGGTTCAGGCCGGCGTCCTTGAAGAGCTTGCGGTTGATCAGCAGGCCCATGGTGTAGTTGCTGGTGGGCAGGCCGTAGAGCTTGCCGTCCTGCTTGAGCGAGCCGAGGACGTTCGGGTCGATGTCCTTCAGGGCCGGGACGGACTTGTCGTTGACGTAGGCCGTGATGTCCGCGGCGCCGTCGTTGTCGAGGACCTGCGGCAGGTCGGTGAAGTACGTGTAGAACACGTCCGGCTGCGACTTGGCCTTGAGCATCGCGGTGAAGCGCGGGGGCTCCAGGCACTGGCCGGGGGTGGAGCGGCCCTCGATGGTGACGTTGGGGTACGTCTTGTTGAACTCGGCGACGTCCTCCTTCCACTCCTTCAGTTCGGCCGCCTTCGCCGTGGGCGGCATGCAGTCGATCGTGAGCGTCACCTTGGTCTTCGGGTCCAGCGGCGCCGTCGGGTCGGACGAACCGTTCTGCTGGGATCCGTCGCTGTTGTCGTCGCCGCTGCTGCTCGTGCCGCAGGCGGCGAGCGCGGTCAGCGACAGGGCGGAGACGAGGGTGATCGCGGCGGCACGACGGCTGCGACGGAACCGGGCAGTTCTCATGAGTGGACCCCTTCGGGCATGAACGAGGAGGAGCGGTGCGTGAGGTGGAGGTCCCCCGCCGCCGACGGCTTGGCGGGGTGCGGCACACTCAACCACCACCAACAAGTGAACGCAATATCTCGCGCTGATTTCGCAATTGCACGACAGTGAGGCGTAATCGAAACGTGACCGACACGTACCTGGTCGACAGGGAACGGAAGCGGTCGGGGGCGCGCGAAGGCGCGCCGGAGCGTCCCGCGGCGTCGCGGCCGGCCCGGGTCCCGTCCGGGGCCCGGGCCGGCCTCCGTCACCCGCGGGAGACGGCGGGAGGCGGAGGGATCACGGGTTGACGTTGATCTTGAAGGTGGTGGTGTTGTTGCGGATGTCGACGGCGTTGCCGTTCATCCGCAGCCCGTTGAAGGTCACCTCGCCGACGGCGGGCCCCTGCCCCGACTCCGGCATCTCGTTGGCCCACAGGCCGAAGCCGGACTTGGCGTCCCAGGCGTCGCCGCTCTTGCGGGCCCCGGTGACGGAGATGTCCGTGAGGACGGTGTCCTTGATCGGGAACTGCGGCTGTCCGCCCACGTAGTTGGTCTGGAACATGATGCCGCTGTAGGTGGGGTCGACGATGTCGACGCTGTTCACCCGGATGCCCTGGAACACCTTGGAGGCGGAGAAGAGCCACATCCCGGGGAAGGTCTGGTTGCCCCAGAAGTGGCCGCCGGCCCGGACGATCGAGATGTTCTCGAAGGTCGTGGGCTCGGTGCCGAAGCCGTTCATGGCGTAGCCGAAGTCCAGCGAGGAGATGGTGACGCCGGAGTAGACCAGGGTGTCGGCGATGTGGATGTTGCGGAAGGTGTTGCTGTAGCCGCCGTAGACGGCGAGGCCCGCGGCCCGCCAGGTGAGCGTGCTGGTGAGGTTCTCGTAGACGTTGTTCTTCATGTCGGCGCCGCCGGCGTCGATCGCCGAGAACAGCGCGAAGCTGTCGTCGCCGGTGGCCCGGGCGTCGTTGTTGACGACGTGGTTGTCCGTGGAGCCGTTGGTCATGTTGATTCCGTCGGCGAACATGTTGCGGATGCGGGAGTTCTTGATGGTGATCCGGTCCGCGTTGGCGCCCCAGTAGAGGCACACCATGTGCTCGTTCCAGATGTCGTCGATCACGATGTCGGTGACGTTGGCGAAGTCGAAGACCTTGCCGGGGCCGTCGATGCGCGAGGTGTAGTTGCCGAAGTAGGCGAAGCCCTTGAAGAGCGAGCCCTTGGCCGCCGCCTCGGCGCGGAAGCCGACGTCGGTGTTGTCCTGGGTCGAGGGCGCGTGGAACTTCGTGTACCAGGGCCCGGCGCCGACCACCTTGACGGCCTTGCCGTACACCTGGAACTTGCTCGACGTCTGGTAGTCGCCGGGCGGCAGGTAGACGCCGGTGAGCTTGCCGGTGGTGTCCATGCGGACCCTGTCGAGGGCGTTCTGGACGTCCTGGTGGGTGAAGCCGGCCGGGACGGTGTACGTCGCCGGGTCGGGGTTCGCGACCGGGGCGACCTGCTCCAGGTCGACGAAGTCGATCGCGTAGTACGCGGCGGTGTTGGCGGCGTCCTTCTGGAGCCGGATCTTACTGCCGGCCTGGACGGTCTCGCCGAGGAGCAGGTGCGCCTCGTCGTAGACGTGACGCGGGCCTCCGGATCCCGGGGAGTTGCCGGGGGCGATCTCGGAGCCGTACAGCCAGGCGTACTTCGAGGTCAGCGGGAGCGCCTTCTTGAAGACGCCGTCGACGTAGACGTTGATCGTGGAGTCGATGCCGCCGCCGCCCGGGGCGTCCGGCACGGAGAAGCGGGTGACCAGGGTGTTGGTGGCGGCGCGGGCGGTGAACTCGACGTACTCCCCCGTCGCGTCCAGGTTGACGGCCTTGCGGCCGGAGGCCTCGCCCGCGATGTCGCCGACGGTGCGGTTGGGGCCGGCGACGGTGGCGCCGCCGCCGACGGTGCCGTCCTCCGCCTCGTACGTGGTGTACGGCATGTTCGCGCCGCGCCCGACGAAGAGCGGCTGGGAGGCGGTGTTGTTGGCGCGCTTGACCGGCAGCTCGCCGGCGTCGTCGGCGAGGACCGTCCGCACCGTGTACGAGCCGTTGGCGGCGGTCCACGGGCCGAGGGTCACCACGGTCGAGGCGCCGGCGGCGAGGCTGCCGCTGTACGAGCCGGTCAGGGTCTTGACCGTGGCGCCCTGCTTGTCGAGCAGGTTCAGGGTGACGCCGTGAGCGCCCGCCGAGGTGGCCTGGTTGCCCTGGTTCCGCACCGTCGCCCGGAAGGAGACGGTGTCACCGGCGGACGGGCTGGACGGGGTGGTCGTGACCCCGGTGGTGACCACGTCGGGGCTGGTGACCGGCTTGACCACGAGCGGGGTGGGGCTGGTGTGGGTGTTGTTGGACTCGTTCTGCTCGATGACCGCGTTCGCCTCGTCGGCGACCGCGCTCAGCTCGTACGAGCCGGCCTCCCGCGCGCCGATGGAGGCGCTGACGGTGGTCTGGGCCCCGGCGGCCAGGGCACCGACCTGGGCGGTGGCGACCTTGGTGCCGCCCAGGCGCAGCGCGACGGCGCTGGCCGGCGCGGCCGCCGGGCCGCTGTTGCGGACGGTGGCGCCGACCGTGATCTGGTCCGACTCGACCGGGGCGGCCGGCGTCGTGGTCAGGCCGGTCACCTCCAGGTCCGGGTTGGGCGCGGGCACGCCCACGACCTGGAACTCGGCGAGCTGGCCCGCCGAGGAACCGGTGTTCGCGGTGAACCTGAGCTGGACGTCGGCGACGCGGGCGGTGACCGGGACGGTCACGGTGTTCCCACCGGCCGGGTCGAAGGTGTAGCTCTTCGCGGCGACCAGGCTCGTGAAGCCGGAGGCGCTCTGCTCGCGCCCGAGGACCTCGACGGTCTGGTTGCGCGCGGCCCAGGCGGTGGCCGGGTCGAGCTTCAGGACGAGCCGGTCGAGGTCGGCGTTGGAGCCGAGCTTGACGGTGAGGGTGTTCGGGTAGCTGCCGCCCGCGCCCTCCCAGTAGGTGCTGGTGCTGTTGTCGTTGGCGTTCGCCGCGACGAAGCCGTGCACGGTGGAGGAGGCGCTGATCGGCTTGCCGACGGCCAGGTTGGAGCCCGTGGAGCCGCTGCCGTTGCGGGTGACGGCGTTGCTGTTGGCGGACTGGTTCCCGGCCGCGTCCTTGGCCCGCACGTGGTAGGTGACCGTTTGGTTGGCCGGACGGCTGTCCGTGTACGTGGTGACGCTGCCCACCACGCTCGTCAGGAGCGTGTTGTTGGCGTAGACGTCGTACCCGGTGACACCCGTGTTGTCCGAGGAGGCGCCCCAGGTCAGCCTCACCTGGCCGGAGGTCGCCTCGGTGAACGCCAGGTTCGCCGGGGCCGTCGGCGCCTGCGTGTCCCCGGTGTCGCCCTGCCGGGTGACGGCGTTGCTGTTGGCGGACTGGTTGCCCGCCGCGTCCTTGGCCCGCACGTGGTAGGTGACCGTCTGGTCGGCCGGACGGCTGTCCGTGTACGTGGTGACGTTCCCCGCCACGCTCGTCAGGAGCGTGTTGTTGGCGTAGACGTCGTACCCGGTGACACCCGTGTTGTCCGTGGCAGCGGTCCAGGTGAGCCTCACCTGGCCGGTCGCGGGCTCGGTGAACGCCAGGTTCGCCGGGGCCGTCGGCGCCTGCGTGTCCCCGGTGGCCGGTCCGTAGACCTCCAGCTCGGAGAGCTGGGCCGCCGGCTGCACGGTGTTCGCCGTGACCAGGACCCGGATGTAGCGCGCCGTCGTCTCGCCGAACGGGATCGTCACGGAGTTCTGGCCGGAGGGGGCGAACTCGTACGCCTTCGACGTCGTGAGGTCGGTGAAGTCCGTGCCGTTCGCGCTGCTCTGGACCTTCAGGGTCTGGCTGCGCGCGCCCCAGCCGTCGGGCAGCCGCAGCACGACCCGGTCGACGCGGACGGAGGAGCCGAGGTCGGCCCGCAGCCACTGGGGCAGCTCGTTGTTGCGGCTCTCCCAGTAGGTGGCCTTGTTGCCGTCGTTGGCGTTGCCCGCCGCGTACACCTCGGTGTGGCTGCTCGCGGTCAGGGTCCTGCCCGCGGCGAGGTTGGCGGAGGTGCCGTCGGCGGCGTGCACTTCGAGCTCGGAGAGCTGGGCCGCCTGCCAGCCGGTGTTGGCGGTGATGTCGACGCGTACGAAGCGGGCCTGGGCGGCCGGGAAGCCCACCGTGACGGTGTTGCCGGTGCCCGGGCTGAAGGTGTAGGTGGCCGAGCTCTTCAGGGTGGAGAAGCTGGTCCCGTCGGCGCTGCCCTGGACGGACAGCGTCTGGTTGCGGCTCTCCCAGCCCGCCGGGAGCTTCAGGACGACCTCGTCGACGCGGGTGCTCGTGCCGAGGTCGGTCTGCACCCACTGGGGCAGGCTCGATCCGGAACTCTGCCAGTACGTCCCCTGGTTGCCGTCGGTGACGTTCGCGGCGCCGTACTCCGGCAGCGCGCTGCCGGCCGCCGCGGGATCGCCCAGGGCGATGTTGGGGCCTCCGGCGGCCTGGGCGGTCATGAGGGGACCTCCCAGCGCCAGCAGGCTCGTCGCGATCACGGCGCTCATGCCCCGTGATCTCCAGCTGTGGAGTTTCATCTGTCCTCGATCTCGGCCCCGCATGCGATGGCTGCGTGGCGCGGCTCGTCGGGTTGGCCTCTGGCTCGCAGATGTCGCCTGTTTGCTGCGAGCGGTGAGAGAGTTGCAGACAATTGCCAAGGCGTCTACATCTGGCGAAGGCGTGCTTCCTCCGGCCCGTCGTCACGTACGAGGGCATGCCGAAGGCCCCGCGCACGAGGGGGCTACGGGGTCGACGGGAAGCACGGGGAGGGGCGGGGGTCCGGCCACCGCCGCGGCCGGACCCCCTCGTCACGGCGCCTCGGGCGCCGCCGACGGTGCTACGGGTTGTTGATGACGAACTGGGATCCGGGCTCGACCAGGATGTTGCCCTGGGCCGAGTTGGTGATCGTCACGTTCGACAGGGTGGCGCTGCCGCGGGCGCCGCTCATCGCGAGGATGCCGGAGCCGTTGTTCGACTTGTCGATGCGGACGTTGGTGATCTTGACGTTCGGCATCTCTCCGCCGCCGGTCTTGAACTGGATGCCGTCGTAGGTCGAGTCGACGATGTCCGTGTCCTTGATGGTGACGCCCGGGATGGGCTGGCCCTGCGCGAACAGGGTGATGGCGCCGAACTCCTGGTCCTCGTTCCAGAACGCGCCGCCCGTGCGGTACAGGGCGTTGTTGGAGATGAGGGTCTGCCCGGAGAAGGGCAGCGGGTCGTGGTCGGTCGCCAGCATGATGCCGGGGTAGTTCATGGTGTCGGCGATGATGTTGTTCTCGATGGTGTTGCCGAACCCGCCGTAGACCGCGATGCCGTTGGCCCGCCAGGGCAGCTGGATCGTGTTGTTGCGGAAGTGGTTGTTGGAGCCGATGTCCACCGAGGTGTCCTTGACGTACTTGCTGGCCCAGACGGCCAGCGCGTCGTCGCCGTTGTTGCGGAAGGACGAGTTGAAGACGGTGGAGTTGCGGGTGCCGTTGGCGAAGTTGATGCCGTCGGCGTAGGTGTTGCGGATCCGCATGCCCGAGAACTCGACGCCGTCACCGGGTCCCCACAGCTCGGGGATGTTGGTGTAGTCGCGGCCGGCCCAGACGCCGACGTTGGCGTGCTCGATCCAGACGTTGCTGATCTTGGTGTTCTTGCCGAAGCGGCCGTTCAGTCCGACGCCGCCCTCCTCGTTGGCGTTGTTGCCGCGGATGGTGCCGGAGCCGAAGATCGCGATGTCGGAGATCTGCGTGTTGTGGTCGATGTCGAAGCCGAAGTTGCCCTCGTGCGGGTGGTTGATGCCGCCCGCCTGGTGCGGCGGGGTGAGGGTGTAGAGCTGGGAGTGCCACATGCCGGCGCCGCGGATGGTCACGTCGCGGATGCCGACGGTGTTGTAGATCCCGCGGTTCAGCGGGTCGTCGGTCAGGATCTTCTGCTCCTGGCGCCACTGGCCCGCCGGGATCCACACGCAGGAGATCTCGCCCTTCTGGTCGGCGGTCACGGCGCGCTGGATCGCGTCGGTGTCGTCGAGGCCGTCGTTGGGCACCGCGCCGTAGTTGGTGATCGAGACGCAGCCGGCCGGCTGGGCCGTCGGGGGCGCGACCTGCTCCAGGTCGATCATGTCGATGACGTAGAAGGAGGCGGTGTCACCGGCGTCCCGCTGGAGCCGGAACTTGGTGCCGGCCGGGTAGGACTGGGCCAGCAGGGCGTTGGACTCGTCGAACAGGCGGCGGGCGTCGGCCCCCGGGGCGTTGGTGAGCCCTTCCGGGTCGTCGGTGGTGCCGTAGAGCCAGCTGTGCTTGGAGGAGAGCGTCAGCTTCCGTACGAACTGGCCGTCGGCGTACAGGCTCAGCGTGGCCTCCCGCCCGCCGCCGCCGGGGGCGTCGGGGATCGAGTTGCGCACGACGAGGGAGTTGGCGGCGTTGGCGGAGGTGAACTCCACGTACTCGCCGGTGGAGTCGAGCCGGACCGACTTGCGGCCGGAGGACTCGGTGGCGAAGTTGGTGTGGCCGAAGGTCCGCTGGGCGTCGGCGGTGAGCAGGGTGCCCTGGTAGCGGGCGTCCTCCGCCTCGTACTCGGTGTAGGGCACGGCGGCGCCGCGGCCGACGACCAGCGAGCGGCTGAAGACGTTGTTGTTCTCGTTGGTCTCGGCCACGACCGCGGTGGCGTCGGCCGTCGCGGTGAGGGTGACGCCTCCGCTCGCGGCGGTCCAGCTGCCGGACACCGGCACGGTGACCGACTGCCCGGCGGCGACCGCCGGGGTGGATCCGTTCAGGGTGGTGGTCCCCGCGGTGAGGCGGGTGACGGTGCCGGCGGCGACGCCGGTGGTGCCCCGGTTCTGGACCGTGGCCGTGAAGGAGACCTGCGCGCCGACCGCCGGGGAGGACGGGTTCGGGGTGATCGCGGTGACCGTGAGGTCGGGGCCGGGCGCCTGGCCGACGACCAGCTTGGTGGCACCGGTCCGGCTGTTGTTGGTGTCGTCCTGCTCCACGACGGTGTTCGCCGGGTCGACGACGGCGGACACGGTGTAGCTGCCCATCGCCTTCCTGCCGACGGGGATCCTGACGGTCGTGGAGGCGCCCGCGGCGAGCGCGCCGACCTGCGCGCTGCCCGCCACGGCGCCTTCGAGGCTCACGTTGAGGGAGGTGACCGGCGAGGCGGCGGTCCCGGCGTTGCGGACGGTCGCGCTGACCTCGACGGGGTCCGTCTCCGAGGGGGAGGAGGGGGTCCACGCGAGGTCGGTGACGGTGAGGTCCGGATTCGGGGCGGCGGCGCCCACCACTTCGAACTCGGCGACCTGGGCACCGGGGGCGCCGGTGTTGCCGAAGAACTTGAGCTGTACGTCGGCGTACCGGCCGGTCACCGGAACGGTGATCGTGTTGGCGCCCGAGGACGGGCTGAACTGGTAGTCGGCGCGGGCCTTGAGGGTGGTGAAGCCGGACGCGGACTGCTCGCGTCCGAGCACCTCGACGGCCTGGGTGCGCGGGCCCCACGCCTGGTCGGGGTTGAGCTTGATCCGGACCGCCTCGACGTCGGCGTTGGCGCCGAGCTTGGCGGTCAGGGTCGCGGGGAAGCCGGCCGACTCCCAGTAGGTGCCGGTGTTCCCGTCGTTGGCGTTGGCCGCCACGTACGACTGGGTGACCGACGAGGCCTCGATCGGCTTGTTGCGCGCCAGGTTGGTGCCGTTGGGCGGCGGGTCGACCGGACCGCCGCCGTCGTCCTCGCCGAAGACCTCCAGCTCGGACAACTGGGCAGCGTTCCAGCCGGTGTTGGCGGCCACCTGCACGCGGATGTAGCGGGCCGTGGTCGCGGTGACGGGGATGCTGACCGTGTTGGCGGCGGCCGGGTCGAAGGTGCGCGCCCCCGATCCGGAGAGCGCGGTGAAGGAGGATCCGTTCGTGCTGCCGAGCACGCTCAGCGTCTGGACGCGGGAGCCCCAGGAGGCGGGCAGCTTCAGCGCGACCCGGTCGACCTCGGTACTGGCTCCCAGGTCGACCTGCACCCACTGGGGGAACGAGCCGTTGGGGCCCTCCCAGTAGGACGCCTGGCTTCCGTCCGTGACGTTGCCGGCGGCGTAGCCGCCGTTCGTGCCGCCCGCGGTCGCGGGCTTTCCCAGGGCGAGGTTGGGGCCCTCGGCGGCGTGGGCGGGGGCGGGGAGCATCCCCACGCCCATCAGACCCGCCATCACCGAACCGACGATCACTCGCCGTCCGTGGTTTCTCAATCGCATGAAGTCCTCTTGATTCCTCACCCGGGCACCCGGCCGTGACCCGCCCGGGCCGGCGGCGCGCACGGCGCCGGGGCAGCGGGACGGGGTGGGGGGCGGATGCGCGGATGAACGATGACAGAGCCCTCGCACGACACCTTCCATGCCCAGGGCGGAACATTTGAGTGCCAGCAAGTATTTTTGAGTAGTTCAGTCAATCTTTTGCGATTACCGGGTGACAGGTTTCCGTCAGGTCACCACTTTGTCAACGGGGCTGACACAACTGGCCCGTTGGAGGGTGTGCGAGGGGGCATGAGGGTCGGCGTTGTGTACGGCGGCCGGCGCGGGTCACGCCTGCCGGTGCCGGGCACGCCTGCCGGCGTCGGGCACGGCAAAGGGGCCAGACCGTCAGGTCTGGCCCCTGGGGATCGTCCGCGATGACCGCGCGCCCCGCGCGGAGCGCGCCGGCGGGCGGATACGGATCAGGCGGTGGAGGGCGGCGCGGTCGAGCCCCGCACCACGAGCTCCGGCTCGAAGAGCAGCTCGCCGGGGTGCGCCTGCGTCCCCTGGATCTGGGCGCACAGGAGGTCGACGGCGGCCCGCCCCATCGCCTCGATCGGCTGCCGCACCGTCGACAGCGGCGGCTCGGTGCAGTTCATGAAGGCCGAGTCGTCGAAGCCGAGCACGGACACGTCGGTGGGAACGGTGAGTCCGCGCCTGCGGGCGGCCCTGATGGCGCCCAGGGCCAGCGGGTCGCTGGCGCAGATGACTCCGGTCACCCCCCGGTCCCACAGCCGGCCCGCGGCCGCCTGCCCCCCTTCGAGCGAGAACATCGAGCGCTCCACGAACTCCTCCGCCAGCTCCGTCCCGGCCGCCGCGGCGGCCGTCCGCGCAGCGGTCAGCTTCCGGCGCGAGGGGATGTGGTCCTCGGGGCCGAGGACCAGGCCGATGCGTTCGTGTCCCAGCGAGGAGAGGTGGCGCCAGGCCTGCTCCACGGCGGCGATGTCGTCACAGGAGACGCACGGGAAGTCGAGCTCCTCGATGGGCGCGTTGACGAGGACGACGGGAATGTTGCGCTCCGCCAGCTGCCGGTAGTGCTCGTGCGGCGCGTCGGCCTGTGCGAAGAGTCCTCCGGCGAAGATCACCCCGGAGACCTGCTGCTGGAGGAGGAGGTCGACGTAATCGGCCTCGGAGACCCCGCCCTTGGTCTGCGTGCAGAGCACCGGCGTGAGGCCCTGTTGCGCGAGGGAACCGCCGATGACCTCGGCGAAGGCCGGGAAGATGGGGTTCTGCAGCTCCGGCAGGACCAGGCCCACCAGCCTGGCCCGCTCCCCGCGCAGCTGCGTGGGGCGCTCGTAGCCGAGGACGTCCAGCGCGCTGAGCACGGACTGGCGGGTGGCCTCCGAGACCCCCGGCTTGCCGTTGAGAACTCGGCTGACCGTGGCCTCGCTGACTCCCACTTTTTTCGCTACCAGAGCAAGTCGTCGCGTCACGAACGCAACTCTAGCGCAAAGAGAGTCAGGAAGTTACATGTTTCTTGCCATGATTGCAGCACGACGATACGTCGTCATGCCGGGCGCTCACCCCTGGCGCGGGCAGGAGTGGAGCGGAGATAGAACAGCTCGGGATCCTCCGCGTCAAGGCCGTGGAGAAGGCCGACCGGACGCCAGCCGGCGCTCTGGAGGAGGCCCTGCATCGGCCGGTTGGAGACGTTGGTCGAGGTGAACAGCTTCTCGGTGGCGCACGAGGCCGCCGCCGCGTCCAGCAGCCGGCGCCCCACGCCCCCGCGCCGGGCCTCGGGCGCCACGGTGAGCATGGTGACGAAGCCCTGCTCGAAGAAGGTGTACTCCACCACGCAGTAGCCGAGGGGGCCGCTCGCGTCCTCCGCGACGGCGGCCGTCCCGTCCTCGCACCACTTCCGTATGCTCGCCCGCCGTGCGGCGTCACCTCCGTCGGCGACCGCGTCGACGCCGCACAGCGCGTCCGCGTCCGCGTCCGACGGGAGTGCCCGCCGCACCACGACCTCGTCCCGGCTCTCCCCAGTCATACGGACATACTGCCGTCGTCCGGGTTCTGTCACCCGGCTTCCGTCACTCGGGTTTCCGTCGCTCGGGCTTCCGTCATTCAGGGGCACGCAGCTCCGGGGCCCCGGTCTTCGCGTGCCCCGGCTCCGGTTCCCCGCCCCGCCGGTCGAACCGGCCGAGGAGTGCGGTCAGGAGGACGGCGGTCAGGGTGCCGGCGACGACGCCGCTGCCCAGGATCGTGCGGGCCCAGCCGGGGAACCCGTCGTACAGGCCCGGGGTCAGGAGCGGCAGCAGGCCTGCCGCGAGGGCCAGGGCGGCGACCATGGAGCCCGTGCCGGCGCCGGAGAGTTCGGCGCGGCGGAGCATCTCGACGCCCATCACGGCGATCACCGCGTAGACGACGAGCGAGGAGCCGCCCACGACCGCCTCCGGGATGCCCGCGAGGGCGCGGGAGACGGGGGTCGCCAGGCCGACGCCGATCAGGAGCACTCCGGCCCCGGCGGTGACGAAGCGGCTGCGGACCCCGGTGAGCCGGCCGATGCCGATGTTCTCGGCGCTGGTCACCATCAGGGACGTACCGAACAGGCCGCCCACGAGGGAGACGAGCGCGTCGGCGCGGGCGACGCGGGGGACGTCCCTGCCGGGGTCGGGGGTCCGGCCGACGGTCTCGCTGTTCAGCACGGTCTGGCCGGTGATCTCGGCCAGGGTGGTGAGGCTGAAGACGAGCAGCGGCAGGGCGGCGAGGACGTCGAACCGCGGTGTGCCGTACGGCAGGAGGGCGGGCAGCGAGAAGCCGCTGCCGGGCGCGGGCGCGAAGGCGCCGAGGCCGGTGACGACGGCGAGCAGGACGCCGGCCGCCATGCCGGTGAGGATCGCGGTCTGCCGCCAGACCCCGCGCAGCAGGACGTACGCGCCGACGGTGGCGGCGACGGTGAGGCCCGCGAGGAGGACGGCGCGGGGTTCGCCCTCGCCGTCGGGTCCGGTGACGAGACGGGCGGCGACCCGGATCATGGCGATGCCGATGAGCAGCACGGTGACGCCCATGACGAGCGGCGGGAAGAGCCGGACCACGCGCGCGTAGAGCGGGAGCACGGCGATGAGCAGCGCCGCCGCGAGGAGGACGGAACCGGCGGCGGTGGGCGTGCCGTGGTCCTGGGCGATCTGGAGGAAGAGCGCGGTGGCGGCGCCGCCGGGCAGCATGACGAACGGCAGCCGGGCGCCGATCCGCCACACGCCGAGGGACTGGAGCAGGGCGCCCGCCCCGCACAGGATCAGGACGGCGCTGAGCAGCGAGGCCGTCGTGCCGGGCGCGAGGCGCAGGGTGCCGGCGGTGAGGAAGACGGTGGAGACGGGCGCGGCGATCATCGCGAGGACGTGCTGCGCGGCGAGCGGCAGCAGCCGGCGCGCCGGGACGCGGGCGTCGACCGGGGCGGTGCCGGGCTCGACGGGCGGGGCGGGAGCGGTGGTCGGGGTCACGAGCCGGCCCCCAGCCACGGGATGTCGGCGGCCGCGTAGCGGTAGGCGCGGAAGACGGCGTTGGGCTCGGACGGGAAGAGGCCGCGGACCTCGCTCTCGCGGTATCCGGCGAAGTGCGGGACGACGTACTCCCAGCACAGGTAGCCGTCCTTCGTCACCTCGAAGAGCCGGCCGGACGGGGAGTCGGTGACGAGGGTGTTGCCGTTGGGGAGGCGCTGCGCGGAGCCCATGAACGGGGCGAAGAAGAACTCGCGGGCCGGGTCGTGGTACTCCCACGCGATCGCGCCGCTCTCCCGGTCGATCTCGACGACGCGGGAGTACGGGACGTCGTGGTGCGGCCGGAAGACGCCGTTGTCGAAGACGAGGAACCGGCCGTCGTCGAGTTCGGTCGGTGCGTGCTGCTGGCTGGTGGTGCCGGGGGCGCTGCGCCACAGGATCTCGCCGGTCTCGCGGCTGATGACGACGACGGCCGAGACGCTGCGCAGGCTGGCGAGTACGTTGCCGTCGCGGAGCGGGGTGACGCTGTTGATCAGCGGCCAGTGCTCGCGGGCGTACGCCTCGTGCAGCGGGTACGCGTCGCGGTCGAGGTGCTCGGAGGCGCGCCAGGACCAGAGGAGTGCGCCGTCGGGTCCGACCTCGCGGACGGTGTCGGCCCAGACGGTGCCGCCGTCGGCCTCGGAGCCGGGCACTCCGCCGCGTACGGCTTCGGCGTCGGCGCCCCGGAGGGGTTCGAGGGCGGTGTAGAGGATCCGGCCGTCGTCGAGGTGGTGGGCGTCGTGGTGCTGGAGGGGGTCGCGGTGCTCGCGCAGCACCGCGCCGTCGGGAGCGGCGTGCAGCATGACGCCGCCGCGGTACTTGTGCCACATCGGGAACAGGGCGTCCTCGCCGGGCAGGACGCCGTTGTAGGCGAGGGTGCCGTCGGCGAGCAGCCGGGCGTGGCGGCCGGGGCGGTAGGGCAGGTCCCACCGGTGGGCGGTCTCGCCGCGCAGGTCGACCAGGTGGACCTGGCCGGTGCCGGTGAGCGGGGCGTAGAGGGTGTAGCCGTCGTAGGCGGCGGTCTCGTCGAGGGCGAGGAGACCGGTCGGTCGTCGGCGGCGGGAGTTCTGGTCGATCGTGGGCATGGCGGCGCTCCTGCGTTCCGGGTCGGCTGCGGGCTCCGTCGTCAAACTTTCTTTGACTGGAGCAACTGACTTTGAAACTAGAGGCGTCGTGTGACGGGCGTGTGTCGGGAGTGCGAAACCGTGCCCGGATCCCGTCACGACCGCCGCGTAGGGTGCCGGGAGCAGCGAGGATCGCGACAGGCACCGCCGGGCGGAGAGGGACGGGGACGACGATGGAGGCGAAGGCGCCGGGCGGCGGGGCACGGAGGACGACGGCGGGAACGGACGCGCCGGAGGTGAAGGAGGGGGGTGCCCCGGGGGTGAAGGAGGGCGGTGTCCCGCGCGTGGGGGCGGCCGTGCGACGTCGGCGGCGGTCCCTCGACCTCACCCTGGCCGAGGTGGCGGATCGCAGCGGGCTCTCCTCGCCCTTCCTCAGCCAGATCGAGAACGACCGGGCCCGCCCCAGCATGCGGTCGCTCCAGCGGATCGCCGACGCGCTCGACACGACCGCCGTCCGGCTGCTCGCCGCCTCGGACGAGACCCGCACGGTGGACGTCGTCCGCGCGGGCGACGACAGCGGTCTGCGGGACGGCGCGCGGGTCCGCCCGGTGGTCCGGGGCCGCCACCAGGTGCACGCCCTGGAGTTCACCGGCGAGCACGACGCGGACCGCGAGTTCCTGCACCGCAACGACGAGTTGCTGTACGTCGCGGACGGCGCGGTGGAGGTGGAGGCGGAGGGCAGGGTCCACCGGCTCGGGCGCGGGGACACGCTGCTGATGTCCGGCGGGGTGCGCCACCGCTGGCGGACCGTCGGTCCCGGCGCGCGCGTCCTGGTGGTGGCGGTCGCCGACCACGTGGAGGTCCTGGAACCCTGACGCGGCCGGCGACCGGGCCCCTACGGGAGGCCGGTGAGTCCCGTGAGGGCGGAGCCGTCGGACAGCCGGCCCGTGAGCCGCACCGGTCCTTCCCCGACGGCCCTGGCCGCCAGGAACGGGCCGCGCGCGGCGGCGGTGACCGCGCCCCCGGCGGTGACGCCGGTCAGCCGGCGGCTGCCCGCCGCGAGCAGGTAGCGCGTGCCCGAGCGGGCCGTCCAGTACGTGCCCGCGAGGACGTGCTGGCCGAAGCGGCTGCACGCCGCCGTGTCCCGGAGCTCCGTCACGGGCCGGGGCGCGGAACCGTCCGGCGCCTCGAAGGAGACGGCCACCCGGCCGCTCCCCTCCCAGGTGTCCACGCGGGAGCAGACCCACAGGGCCCGGCCCGCCCGCTCGGGCAGGGCCTGTTCGGCGTACTCCCAGCGGTTGACCGACCGGACCCCGGCGCCGTGCAGCGCCGCCAGGGAGCAGGCCGAGCGCGCCCAGGCCGCGAGCCCGCGTGCGCCGGTCGCCTCGCGGGGCGCGCGGGCCGGGGCGCCCGCGCCCGGCGGGGGCGTCCACGTGAGGTGCGCCGGGGCGAGTTCCCCGAGGTCTGCGAGGAGGAAGGCGTGGTCCTCGACGATCCGGGACGAGGAGCGCAGCTGGAGCGCGGTCACGCCCGCGCACGCGCCGGGCGCACGCCCCGGGGCCCCCGAGGTGGACGGGACGTCGTACGGGACGGGGCCGGTCACGCCGTCCGGGGTGACGTCCAGCGGGCGGGCGGCGGTGCCGGGCGCGCCGAGGTCCCGTACCGCCGCCTCGGCGATCCAGGGCGCGAGGAGGTACCGCGCCCGTCCGGGGGTGCGGGTGAGGACCACGGCGGCGCCGGTGGTGACGTCGGCGTCGTCGGCCCGCGCGAGGTCGAGGGCCGCGGGCCCGCGTCCGTCGCGGGGTTCGGCGTACCGGGCGAGCCTGCCCCCGTCGTACAGGAGCACCACGCCCGCGCCGTCGACCGTGCCCGCGAAGAGGAGCCGGGGCGGCGCGGCGGGCGGCGCGGCGGACGTGCCCGGGGTGGCGGTCTGCCGGACGCCGTCCCCGGCGCCCCGGGCCCAGGTGTCCAGGGCCCGCCGGAGCAGGGCCGTGTCCCCCGCCCTCGCACCGCGTGCGGGCCAGGCGGTGAGGTCGACGCGCGAGGTGTCGGCCCAGCGGTCGGCGGGCGTGCGGAGGAGCGCGGTGGGGTCGGGCGCCCGGACGGGGGCGGACGGGGCGGCGACCGGTTCCGGTTCCGTCCCGGCGCGGACTCCGGCGGTGACGGCGGCGCCCGCCGTGAGGAGCAGCAGCGCACCGGCGAGGGCGGCGAGCCGGGTGCGCCGGCGGCGGCGCAGGAGGTCGGTGGGGCGGGTGTGGACGGTGCACGGGTCGAACTCGGCGCTGCGGAGGAGCGTCTCGACGTCGGTGCCGGACGCCGCGCCGATCCGTTCGGCGGCGCGGAGGGCGGCGGCGGGCTCCGTGACGCCGGCCGAGGCGAGGAGCCGGGCGGTCGCGTCGGCGGGGAGGCCTTCGAGCGCCCGCAGGGCGAGCGCGGCCCGGGTGGCGGGGGCGGCCTCGGCCAGGGCCCGGTCGAGGGCGAGTTCGTCGGTCCCCCCGGCCCGGGGGAAGAGCCGCAGGCCGAGGACGAGGGGCAGCGGAACCGGGAACGGGGGCGCGAAGCGGCGCGGCGGGCGGAGGGCGGCGCGGAGCACGGTCGCCCGCAGCCACGCGTGCGCGGGGCGCTCGCCGGAGCGCTGTCCTGGCAGGGAGGCCCCGGCGGGCGGTGTCCCGGTCCGGGAGGTCCCGGATCCGACCCGGCCGGCTGCCTCCGCCAGGGAGTTCTGGACGAGGGCGTGGGCGGTGAGGACGCGGCGGTGGCGGCCGAGCGCGGGCGGCAGGACGAGGTAGGCGAGCTGTACGAGCGCGGGGTAGTGCTCGACGAGCGCGGCCTCGGCGGCCTCGCGGGCGGGGCGGTGGGCGGGTATCGCGGGGCCGGGGACGGCGTGACGGGACGGCATGCCCGGAAAACGAGTCCGGCGGGCCCGCGTCACTCCGGCCCGGTGGCGGGTCCACGCCTCTTCGGCGGGTTCACGCCTTCGGCATGGGCCCTCGTCTCCGGCGCGGGCCCTCGTCTCCGGTGCGGGCCTTCGTCTCCGGTACGGGCACTCGTCTCCGGTACGGGGACACGGAGCGGGGCACGAGGGCGAGCGCGAAGAGCGGGTCGTGGAGAGCGGGGTACGGGAAACGGGGTCCGGCCACAGGGGGAAACGGGCGGAGGGCGGAAGGTGCGGGGCCGAGGACGGATGCGGACGGCGGACGGCGGACGGCGGACGGCGGACGGCGGACGGCGGACGGCAAAAGACACGGGGCCTACGGCAGACGGCAGACGGCAGACGGCAGACGGCAGACGGCAGACGGCAGACGGCATGGCAACGGGGCCACCGGCCCCAAGATCCGGTGGCCCCGCGTGTGAGTGCCCTTCGGGCTGTACCGCGCGTGTGGGGCCCGATCCCGTTCGGTCCGTCCCGCGGCCGCTCCCGCCGCGGGCTCCGCGCGCGTGGCGCCTACTTGGGCATGAGGACCGTGTCGACGATGTAGACGGTCGCGTTGGCCGTCGGGACGTTGCCGCAGACGACCTTCGAGGAGTCGTTGACCGTGTACTCCTCGCCGGAGCCCTTCGTGGTCAGGGTGCTCTTCTCGAGGGTCTCGAAGGTGCCGTTCTCCAGCTGCTTCGGGGTCAGCTTCTGGCCCACCACGTGGTAGGTCAGGATCTTGGTCAGCGTGGCCTTGTCGGCCAGGACCTTGTCCAGGTCGGCCTTCGGGATCTTCGCGAAGGCCTCGTTGGTGGGCGCGAACACGGTGATGTTCTGGGCGTTGTTGAGGGTGTCGACCAGGCCGGCCTTCTTGACGGCGGTCACCAGGGTGGACAGGGCCGGGTTGTTCGAGGCGGCCGTGGCGACGGGGTCCTTCGCCATGCCGTCGAAGGAACCGGCGCCCTCCTTCGGCACACCGGCACAGGCCGGGCCGAACGGGCCGTCGGAAGTCATGTCGGAGTCGGCGGGGGCCGAGGAGGTGTTGCCCTGCGCCGGGGCGCTGGAGGCCTGGGCGCCGGAGCCGGCCGCCTCGTTCTTTCCGGAGTCCGAGCAGGCGGTCAGGGCGAAGGGCAGGACGGCCGCGGCGGCCACGGCGACGGCGGCGCGGCGGATGCGGGAAGTGGTCATGGGAGAAACCTCTTTGGTCCGGATGCGTAGAGGACTGCGCACGTGGAGGGGAGACGGCACTGCCTTCCCGGTGGGGAGTGCGGTGGCGCGTCCGGGCCGTCCGCGGCTCATCGCTCACTTCCGGCCCTGCTGTCACGGGTGATTCGGAACCGGGCGCCGATCGGATGGGTCCGGAGGGGGCTTTCATCCGTTCGAGTGAGAAAAAGGCCGCGCGTTAGGGTGTGGGGTGCTTCCCCGGACCCTCTCCGCCCGCCCGTCCCTCGCCGACGCCGTCCTCCTCGGCCACACGGAACAGGGGCGAGAGTGGCCCCTCCTCGTCTGGGCCCCGGGGCCGGGCGTGCGGATGGTGTCGAGCGCGGTGCTCGGCGGGGGCATCGGCGAGCGGGAGTGGGTGGTCAACGCCCAGGTGCCGCCCGGTTACGGCCGGCTCGATCCCGTCGCCCACCTCCGCGAACTCGCCTCGGGCGCGGGGCTTCCGGGCGCCGGCGTGGGCCTCATGACGGCGGCCTCGGTCGCGGACCGGCGCCACGCGGTGGACGGCGGCGCGCACGCCGTGGTCACGGCCGGGATCGGGGTACGGGGCTGGGCCGCCGCTCCGGGGGTCGGCGGGGTCACGGTCCCGCGCCCCGGGACGATCAACATCATCGTGTCGCTGCCCGTGCCCCTGACGGACGCGGCCCTCGTGAACGCGGTGGCCACCGCCACCGAGGCGAAGACGCAGGCCCTGGTCGAGCTGGGCGCCGACGCCTCCGGCACCCCGACGGACGCCGTCTGCGTGGCCGCGCCCTCCCCCGCCGGGGACGGGGCCGGGCCGTTCGCCGACGGGGACGGGGCCGGGCCCTTCGCCGCCGGGGCCGAGCCCTTCGCCGGGCCGCGCTCGCTCTGGGGCGCGCGGCTCGCCCGCGCCGTGCACCGGGCGACCCGGGAGGCCTGTGCGGGCCTGCTGGCCGCCGAGCGCACCGGTCCCGCCGTCTGAGGCGTACTCGCATCGGTTGTGCGCCATAACCTGGACACATGAGCGACTCGGCGACGTACGGCATCACCACGGGAACGGTGGCGCGGCGCCTCGGGGTGTCACCGACCACCCTGCGCTCGTGGGACCGGCGGTACGGGATCGGTCCCGCCGCCCGCGAGGACGGACGGCACCGGCGGTGGGCCCCGGAGGACGTCGCGATGCTGGAGGAGATGTGCCGGCTGACGGCGTCAGGGGCCCCTCCGGCCGAGGCGGCCCGGATCGCGCGGGCGAGCAGGACGGAGGGCCCGGGCCCCGACGCGGGTCTCGGCACGGACTTCGGCCCGGCTTCCGCGGCGGGCTCCGGCGCGGGTCCCGCTCCCGCGGCTCCCGGGACGCGGGACCGGTCCGCGGAGCCGTACCCGGGCCGACGCGAAGGTGCGGAACCGGGCCGTTCCGAAGCGGCGGCCGGTTCCGTCCGTTCCTCGGAGCGGGAAGGGCACAGGGCCGAAGGGCCGGGCGCGCGGTCCGGCGCCACGGACGAGCGGCCGGAATCGCGGCCGCGACCGGTGGACGGGCCGAAGCCCGCCCGGCAGCCCGGGTCCGGCAACGGGCTTCCGCTCGGTGACGTGCGGCGGGAGTGCCGGGGGCTCGCGCGGGCCGCCGTGCGGCTCGACGGCCCCGCCCTGGACGCCCTGCTCCGGGACGCCGTCGCGGACCACGGGCTCGTCACCGCCTGGGAGGAGGTGATGGCGCCCACCCTGCACGCGGTGGGGCGCAAGTGGGAGTCGTCCGGGGACCGTTACGTCGAGGTGGAGCACCTGCTGTCCTGGCACGTGTCGACCGCGCTCCGGCAGGTCGTGCCCGCCGGACACGGCTCCGTGGCCCCCGTACCGCCGGTGCTCCTGGCCTGTGTGCCCGGCGAGCAGCACACCCTGCCGCTCGAAGCGCTGGCGGCGGGGCTCTCCGAGCGCGGTCTGCCGACCCGGATGTTCGGCGCGGCCGTCCCCGCCGAGGCGCTCGACGCCGCCGTACGGCGCATGGGCCCGGCCGCGGTCGTGCTCTGGTCGCAGGCGCGCTCCACCGCGAACCACGCCCTCGCCCGGCACGTCGCCGGGAGCTCGTTCGGCGTGAAGGGGGCGCGGACGCGTCCGCTGATGCTCCTGGCCGGTCCCGGCTGGGCGGGCCGGGCCCTGGAGCCGGGGACGCTGCGCCCGGGCGGTCTGCGCGAGGCGCTCGACGCGCTCTCCCACCACACGGGGGTACGGTCCGCTCCCCCGGTGTGACCGGGCACGGGGCGGGATCCGGCGGTCTCAGCCGTGCGACAGCAGCGCCGCCGTGAGTTCGGCCGCCCGGCGGTGCCAGAGGTCCGCGCCCCGGAGCATGGCGTGGCCGCCGATCCGCATCGGGATGCCCACCGCGTCGGCCCCCGCCGCCCTGGCCCTGCGGACGAAGTCCCAGGACTCGCGGGCGGAGGTGACGCGGTCGGTCTCGTCGTGGAGCAGGTAGAGGCGCCGCCCGCCGAGGTGTTCGACGGGCTCGCCGGACGGGCACCAGGGCGCGAGGGCGACGACTCCGCGCACGGCCGGGTCGCCGGCGGCGCGGAGCGCGGCGCGACCGCCCATGGAGTGGCCGAGGAGCACGACGGGCACGGGTCCGATCCGCTCCCGGAGGTCGTTCAGGGCGGTCTCGGCGTCCCGGGCGGCGTCGGCGCGCGCCCCGTTCCAGCCGCGGTGGCGGTAGCGGACCTCGGCGACGAGGACGCTCCGGCCCCGGACGGCACGGGTCACGGCGGCGGCGAAGGGACGCATGCGCAGCGCGGGGAGGTTGAGGGCGGGCGGCGGCTCGGGCCCGTCGGCGCGGCCGCCGTGGAGCAGCAGGACGGCCGCGGTGGGGGTGGCGGGGGCGCTGCGGACGAGGAGGGCGCCGGTCTCGGCGCGCCGGGTACGGCAGACGTTCACCGCGCGGCCGTCCCGCCCGTGTGCCGGCGCGCCGGCCGGGGGGAGGAACCGCTCGCGCGGGCCTTGTGGGCCGCGGGGCCGGGCCGCTGTGCCATGGGGGCCTCCAGGAGTCGCTTGCCGCTTCCCCGGATGAGCGGTCCGCTCATGACGAGGGGGGAGACGACCGTGAGGGCCGCAGTCTGCCAGGTCCCACGGGCTGTCGGGTACGGGCCCCACCGGACGGGGAGGCCCCGGAGCGGTCCGGGCGCCGGGTGCGGGGCGGGCCGGACCCGCGGTCCCCGCCGGGGGCGCGCCTCGCGCGGGGCGGAGAACGTCAGGTCGCGGGGGTCCGGGGTCAAGCGGTGGCCGCCCTGCCGGTGGCCGCCTCGGCGACGGTGAGGCTGCGGCGCATGCGCTGGAGGCCCCGGCGCGCGTGGCTCTTGACGGTGCCCAGGGGCATGCCCGTCCGGTGGGCGATCTGCGTCTGCGTCAGGTCCCCGAAGAACGCGAGGGCCAGGACGTCGCGCTGGACGCGCGGCAGGCGGGCGAGTTCGCGGGTCACCACGATCCGGTCGAGGACGTGGTCGGGGCCCTCGCCGGTGCCGTCGGAGGGGGGCAGGGCCGCCCCGGCGGCGGCGACCAGGTCGAGCCTGCGGGTGCGGGCGGTGAGGGCGTCGGCGATCTTCCGCCGGGTGATGCCGACGAGCCAGGCGGGTACGGAGCCGCGCTCGGGACGGTATCCGGCGCGGCCGCGCCAGGCGGCGAGGAAGACCTGCTGGGTGACGTCCTCGGCCTCGCGCGGGTCGCCCAGGGCGCGGGAGGCCAGGGTGTGCACGAGGCGCGCCCAGCGGTGGTGGGCGAGGGCGAGGCAGCGCTCGTCGCCCCGGACCAGCCCCCGGCCGACCTCCGCGTCGGTGAGGCCGGGGGGAAGGTCCGCCTCCCCGTCCCCTCGGGGGTCGGCGGGCTGGGCGGGGGCGGGGCCGAGGACGGCCGTACGGGCTGCGTTCATGGCGAAGCTCCTCCTCGCTGGGGCTCCGTGCCCCCGGCTCCCTCAGCCTCCGGCCGGGGAGCGAGGCGGAACAAGTCGCATCGTTTGTGCGTCGTCTTTTCCCTTCCGGCGCGGTGCTTCCCGTTCCGCCCTCCCGCCCTTCGCACCTCTCTGCCCTTCGCCCCTCGTACCTCCCCGCCCCTCACACCTCCCCGTCCCGCACTCTTCCCGCCCTATTCCAGCCCTCTGCCGTGCCGGAAGCGGGCGGTGCCGTCGGCGAGCGCGACGAGCGGCTCGGGGTAGTCGCCCGCGATCCGGTCCCGGTCCTTCCGCTTCCAGGGCTCGTGGACCGACGCGCCGGGAAGGGCGGCGAGTTCGGGGACCCAGCGGCGGACGTAGGCGCCGTCGGGGTCGTAACGCCTGCCCTGGAGGACGGGGTTGAGGACCTTGTTGGGCCGGGTGTCGGCTCCCGTCCCCGCCACCCACTGCCAGTTGAGCTGGTTCTCCGCGAGGTCGCCGTCCACGAGGAGGCCGAGGAAGTGCCGGGCGCCCTCCCGCCAGTCGAGGTAGAGGGTCTTGGTGAGGAAGGAGGCGGTGAGCAGCCGGCCCCGGTTGTGCATCCAGCCCTCGTGCGCGAGTTGGCGCAGGGCCGCGTCCACCACGGGGTAGCCGGTCCGGCCCTCCCGCCAGGCCCGCAGGTCCGCCTCGGCGTCCGCGCCCCGCCGCCAGCGGTCGTGCCGGGGCCGGTAGTCCTCGACGGCCGCCCCGGGCCGCGCGGCGAGCATCTGCTGGTGGAAGTCCCGCCAGCACAGCTGCCGTACGAAGGCCTCGGCGCCCGGGCCGCCGCGGGCCCGCGCCCGGTGGACGGCCTCGGTGACCGAGACCGCGCCGAAGTGGAAGTACGGGGAGAGGCGCGAGGTGGTGTCGCCGGCGAGGTCGTCGTGGCCGGTCTCGTAGGCGTCGGCGTGCCGGGACAGCCAGGCGCCGAGCCTGCGGCGGCCCGCGTCCTCCCCGCCCTTCGCCAGTCCCTCGGAGACGCCCTCCACGGAGGCGCGCGCCGGCGGCTCGTCGGAGCGCAGGCCGTCCGGCACCCGTACGGCGCGGGGGGCCGCCAGGGGCGACCGGAGCGGCTCGGCCGACCAGCGCCGGAAGTACGGGGTGAAGACCGCGAAGTGGTCGGAGCCCTGCGGGGTGACGTCGCCGGGCGGTACGACGGTGGTCACGGCGTCGTGGACGTAGAGGCGGCGCCCGTCCTCCTCCAGGGCCTGCCGCAGCCGCTGCTCCCGGGCGCGGGCGAAGGCCGAGTACCCGGCGGCCATGTGGACCTCGTCGGCGTCCGACCGCCGCACCACCGCGCACACCTCGGCCACGGTGTCGCCCGTGCGCACGACGAGCCGCCCGCCGCGCCGCCGCAGCCCGGCGTCGAGGTCGGCCAGGCAGTCCGCGAGGAAGGCGAGCCGGTTCGGCGCGGCGAATCCGGCCCGGTCGACGGCGGGGTCCCGGACGAACAGCGGGACGACCTCGTCCGCCCCGTCCGCGGCGGCCCGCAGGGGCGGGTGGTCGTGCAGCCGGAGGTCGGAGGTGAAGAGGACGACGGAGACGGTCATGGCGCCTGTTCCTGGGGGTCGGCCACCGGACGGCCCCTGGGGGCCGGACGCCCGGTGGACTGCGGCTGTGGTGCGGCTGTTCCCGCGACGGGGCCGTGCCCGCGGTAGGGCCGTACCGCCCTTTTTCTCCCCGCGCCCGGTGTACGGATGCGGGGAGGGGAGGCGGGGCGGGGCGGGGGGCAGGAACGACGACCCCACGGCGCTCGCCGGGACGGGGCGGGGCGGTGTCGGGCACGGGGCCGTCTCAGGTGCGGGGCGGGCCTCAGGTACGGGGCCGTCTCAGGTACGGGGCCGTCTCAGGTCCGGGGCGGTCTCGGCTCCGAGCCGGAGCCTCAGGTCCGGGGCGGCGCGTCCCCCGCGTGGGCCGGTACGTCCCCGGCGCGGGCCGCCGGCGCGTCCGGGTCCGCGCCCTTCGGTGACGCGGCGGCGTCGGCCGACCGTTCCGCCGTGCGGGCGATGTTCCTCGCCATGCCGCCGAAGACGACGGCGTGGAACGGCGCGACGCTCCACCAGTACAGCTGTCCGGCGAGTCCGCGCGGGTGGAACAGGGCGCGCTGGTGGTAGCGGGTCCGCCCCCGCTCGTCCCGTTCGGAGCGCATCTCCAGCCAGGCGAGCCCGGGGAGCCGCATCTCGGCGCGCAGCCGGAGCAGGCTGCCCCGCTCGATCTCCTCGACCCGCCAGAAGTCGAGCGCGTCGCCGACCCGGAGCCGCTGGGCGTCGCGGCGTCCCCGGCGCAGGCCCACGCCGCCGACGAGCCGGTCGAGCCAGCCGCGCACGGCCCAGGCCAGCGGGAAGGAGTACCAGCCGTTCTCGCCGCCGATGCCCTCGACGACCTTCCAGAGGGTCTCCGGCGGGGCGTCGACGGTCCGTTCGCGTTCGTCGACGTAGAGGCTGCCGCCGGCCCAGTCGGGGTCGGTGGGCAGCGGGTCGCTGGGCGCGCCGGGCAGCGAGGCGGAGGACCAGCGGGTGGTGACCTTGGCCTCCTGGACCCGCTGGAGGGCGAGCGCGAGGGCCCGGTCGAAGGAGATCGGGGCGCCGGGCGGGTCGGGGACGTGGTCCGCGATGTCGTGCTCGGCGCAGACCACCTCGTACCGCAGCGACTCCGCGAGCGGCCGGGCCAGGGTGGCGGGGACCGGCGTGACCAGGCCGATCCAGTGGCTGGACAGACCGGGGGTGAGCATCGGCACGGACATGATGAGGCGCTTGGGCAGACCGGCGACCGCCGCGTACTTGATCATCATGTCGCGGTACGTGAGGACGTCCGGGCCGCCGACGTCGAAGGTCCGGTTGACGTCCGGGGACATGTCCGCGCTGCCGACGAGGTAGCGCAGCACGTCGCGCACGGCGATGGGCTGGACGTGCGTCCTGACCCAGCTGGGCGTCAGCATCACGGGCAGCCGCTCGGTGAGGTAGCGGAGCATCTCGAAGGAGGCGGAGCCGGAGCCGATGACGACGGCGGCCCGCAGCACGGTCGTGGGCACGCCGGAGTCGAGCAGGATGCGCCCGACCTCGGCGCGGGACCGCAGGTGCGGGGAGAGTTCGTCCTCGGGGACGTCCTTCGGGGTGAGGCCGCCCAGGTAGACGATGCGGCGGACCCCGGCGGCGCGGGCCTCCTCGGCGAAGGTCCGGGCCGCGCGCCGGTCCTTCTCCTCGAAGTCGCGGCCGGACCCGAGGGAGTGCACCAGGTAGTAGGCCACCTCCACGCCCTCGAACGCGGGCCGCAGGCTCGCCGCGTCGGTGACGTCGCCCTTGACGACCTCGGCCCGGCCCGCCCAGGGGTAGTCGCGGAGGTTGGCGGGGGTGCGGGCCAGACAGCGCACGCGGTGGCCGGCGTCGAGCAGCTCGGGCACGAGCCGGCCGCCGATGTAGCCGCCGGCCCCGGTCACGAGACAGAGACCGGGGCCGGGCCCCGAATCGGGTCCGGGGCCGGACGAGGCTTCGGCGGCCGGGCCGGACGAGGCTTCGGAAGCGGGTCCCGACGCGCCTTCGGCGGCCGGGCCGTCCGGCGTGGGGTCGGGCGTGGCCCTGGGGTGCGTCGCCATGGCGGGGGTGCTCCGTTCCGTCCCGGGGATGGGCGTGCCGGGGCCCGCGCGGAACGGGTCCCACGTCGATTCTTCTCCCGGTCTTCCTCCGTCGCGGCCCGGACGGATGCGGGAAGGCGGGGTCTATAGGCTGAACGCGTGGCCCGCGAAGAAGACCGAGACGTTCCCGCCGCCCCTCCGGGCGCCGCCGGTGACCTGCACAGTTTCGCCGTCGCGCTGCGGCGGACGCAGGGCGAGATCAACCGGCTCGTGCACGGCTTCGCCCAGGCGCAGGGGCTGCACCCCACGGACGTGCAGGCCCTCGCCGTCGTCCTGGACAGCCCCGAGCCGCTGACGCCGGGGCGGCTGCGGGAGCACCTCGGGCTCACCTCCGGCGCGGTGACGGCCTGCCTGGACCGGCTGGAGAGGGCCGGGCACATCCGCAGGTCCCGGGAGAGCGCCGACCGCCGCCTGGTGCACGTGCGCTACGAGGACGGGGCGAGGGCGGCGGCCCGGCGGTACTTCCTGCCGCTCGCGGAGGCGACGGCCCGGGCGCGGGACCGGTTCGACGACGACGAACTCGCGGTGGCCCTGCGCTTCCTGAACGTCCTGAACGACGAACTGGGCGCCCTGCGCGTACCGCGCCGCTGAGACGAGCGCGTCACCGGGGCGAAGGCGTGGCCGAGACGAACGCTCCGCCGAGACGAACGATTGCTCCGAACGGGTGCATCCGTGCGCCCCGTCACGCCCGAAGCTCCCACGGGAGCACTCTTATGCGGTGTTCCGTGGCATCCGATCGCCCTTGCCGGGTACCCGGGCGTCCGGCCCTTCCCGATGTGGTACACACTTCTCTCAACCATTGAGATACTTAACGGTCAAGTCATAGTTCGGAGACCCGATGCCCCGCGCCCTGCGCCGGACCCGCTTCCTCGTCCCCCTGGTCCTCCTCGTCGTCTGGCTCGCCGTCGGCGGCGGGCTCGGCCCCTTCGCCGGCCGGCTCGGCGAGGTCGCCACCAACGACCAGGCGGCCTTCCTGCCCCGCAGCGCCGAGTCCACCAAGGTCATCGAGGCGCAGAAGGCCTTCCGCACCTCGGAGTCCGTGCCCGCGATCGTGGTGTGGACGGCGAAGGACGGCGAAGCCCTCTCCCCCGGTTCGGCCGCCGAGGCCACGCGGGCCCTCGCCGCGCTCTCCGGCCGCCCGGGGATCGCGGGGACGCCCTCGCCCGCCCTGGCCTCCGAGGACGGGAAGGCCCTGCGGGCCGTCGTCCCGCTCCGGCCCGACCTCGGCGACACCCTGCCGGACACGATCGAATCGGTGCGGAAGGCGGCGGCCCCGGTGCCCGGGACGACCGTGTGGCTGGCGGGCCCCGCCGCCACCCAGGCCGACCTCTCCGGCGCCTTCTCCGGCATCGACGGGCTGCTGCTCGGCGTCGCCCTGATCGCGGTGCTGCTGATCCTGCTCGTCGTCTACCGCAGCGTCCTGCTGCCCCTGATGATCATCGTGGGCGCGGTGTTCGCCCTCGGTCTGGCCTGCGCGATCGTGTACGTGCTCGCCGACGCCGACGTGGTCAGGGTGGACGGCCAGGTGCAGGGCATCCTGTCCATCCTGGTGATCGGCGCCGCGACCGACTACGCGCTGCTGCTCGCCGCCCGCTACCGGGAGGAGCTCACCGCCCCCGGCGCCGAGCGCTTCGCCGCCATGCGCAAGGCCCTGCGCCGCTCCTTCGAGCCGATCGTCGCCAGCGGCGCCACCGTCGCCCTCGCGCTGATCGCCCTGCTCGCCAGCGACCTGTCCAACAACCGGGCGCTCGGCCCGGTCGGCGCCATCGGCATCGTCTGCGCGGTCCTCAGCGCGCTCACCTTCCTCCCGGCGGTCCTGGTCCTCACGGGCCGCGCCGCGTACTGGCCGGCCCGCCCGAAGACGCTCCCCGAGGGCGCGGACGCCGAGGCCGCGAAGGGCGGTCAGGCCGTCTGGCACCGCATCGCCGCCGTGGTCGACCGCGCGCCCCGCAAGGTGTGGGCGATCACCCTCGCCGGTCTGATCGCCTGCGCCGCCTTCGCGCCCACCCTGAACTCCCGGGGCGTCCCCTTCGACGAGATCTTCGTGAACGACGCGCCGTCCGTCGCCGCGCAGGAGACCCTCGGCCGCCACTTCCCCGGCGGCGCGGGCAACCCCGCCGTGATCATCACCGACGCGGGGGCGGCCGCCCGCGTGGCCGCCGCCGCGCAGGACGTCGAGGGCGTCGACTCGGCGTTCCCGGTGGACGCGACGGGCCGCCCGGCCCCCGGGAAGCCGCTCGTGGTCGACGGCCGGGTCCGGATCGACGCCACCCTCGCCGACGCGGCCGACAGCGACGCGGCGCGCGAGACGCTCGCCCGGCTGCGCACCGCCGTGCACGCGGTCCCCGGTTCGGACGCCCTGGTGGGCGGCTCGACGGCGCAGCAGTACGACACCCAGCGCACCGCGGCCCGGGACCGCGCGCTCATCGTCCCGGTGGTGCTGGCGATCATCCTGATCATCCTGGTGGCGCTGCTGCGCTCCCTGGTGCTGCCGCTGGTCCTCGTCGCCACGGTGGCGCTCAACTTCGCGGCCACCCTGGGCGTCTCGGCGCTCGTCTTCGAGCACGTCCTCGGCTTCACCGGCACGGACTCCTCCGTACCGCTGTACGGCTTCGTCTTCCTGGTGGCGCTCGGGGTCGACTACAACATCTTCCTGATGTCCCGGGTGCGCGAGGAGTCGCTGCGCCACGGGGTGCGCGAGGGCGTCCGCATCGGCCTGACCGCGACCGGCGGCGTGATCACCTCGGCGGGCGTGGTGCTCGCGGCGACCTTCGCCGCGCTCGGCGTGATCCCGCTGGCCTTCCTCGTGCAGATCGCGTTCATCGTGGCCTTCGGCGTCCTGCTCGACACCCTGGTGGTCCGGTCGCTCCTCGTCCCGGCGCTGGTCCGGGACCTCGGCCCGAAGGCGTGGTGGCCGGGCGCGCTGAGCCGCCTCCCGAAGGAGGGGACGACCGCCGGGAAGAGGACGACCGCCGAGGAGGGGACGACCGCTCCGGACCACGCGTAGATCGCACCAATCCCCCCGGGCGCCCGCTCCGAAGACCCCCCAGGAGCAGCGCACCCGAGGCCACGCAGGAGGGCACAGGCGGATGAGAGAGCACGCACGCGTCGAAGGCGGTCCGGCCCCGGACCGGGGCGACGGGCTGCCCGAGCTGATGGTCCGGGTGGCCCGCGGGGACCAGGACGCCTTCGCCGGCGTCTTCGACCGGGTCTCCGGCCCCGTCCTGGGCGTGGTCCGCTCGGTGCTGCGTGACCCCGCGCAGTCCGAGGAGGTGGCGCAGGAGGTGATGGTCGACCTCTGGCGCTCCGCCGCCCGCTACCGCCCGGACCGGGGCTCCGTCCTGAACTGGGCGCTGACCCTCGCCCACCGCCGGGCCGTGGACCGGGTGCGTTCCGAGCAGGCCGCCTCGGACCGCGCCCGGCGGGTCGCGCTCCTGGAGCACAGTCCCGCGTACGACGAGGTGACCGAGGAGGTGGAGAACCGGATGGACCGCGAGCGGGTACGGCGCTGTCTGCGCGGTCTCACCGAGCGCCAGCGCCAGTCCGTGACCCTGGCCTACTACCGCGGTCTGACCTACCGTGAGGTCGCGGAACTCCTCTCGCTCCCCCTGGGGACCGTGAAGACCCGGATGCGCGACGGGCTCATCCGGCTCCGCGACTGCCTGGGGGTGGCGGCGTGACGACCGACGAGCTGCACACGCTGACCGGTGCCTACGTCCTCGACGCCCTGGAGACGGACGAGGAGCGGGAGGCGGTCGAACGGCACCTCACCCAGTGCGCCCCGTGCGCGCACGAGGTCCGCGAGCTCTCCGAGACGACCGTGCGCCTCGGCCTCGCCGCCGCCGCGCCGGTCGACCCGGCCCTGCGCGCCGAGGTGCTCCGCCGGATCGTCGACATCCGGCAACTCCCCCCGGTCACCCGGCCCGTCGGCCGTTCGCCGGGGGGTCCGCGGGGTCTGCGGCGGCTGCCCCGCTGGGCGCTCGCCGCCTCGGTCGCCGGCCTGGTGGCGCTCGGTGGCGTCGCGGGCTGGCAGTACGGGCGCGCGGAGGAGGCCGATCGCCGCGCGGCCGTCGCGGAGGAGCGCGCGGAGGCCGTGGCGGCCGTCCTCGCCGCGCCGGACGCCCGGGTCTCGACGGCCCGGCTCGCGGACGGCGCGGTGGGCACCCTCGTCCACTCGCCGTCCCTGGACCGGGCGGTGTTCGCCGCGGCGGGGATGCCCGCGCCGCCGCCCGGGAAGGTCTACCAGCTCTGGTACGACGACTCCGGGACGATGCGGCCCGCCGGTCTGATGACGCCGGAGTCGGCGACCTCGACGGTCCTCCTGGAGGGGCCGGCGAACCGTTCGGCCGGCATCGGCATCACCGTGGAGCCGGAGGGCGGTTCGCCCCGCCCGACCTCGGACCCGGTGGCGACGATGGCGATGCCGGCGGCCTGAGGCGGCGGGACGGTCGCCGCTCCGCCTCACGGCGTCCCGGGCGTTCCGGTGGGCGCCGGCGGGGCGGGGCAGGCGACCGGGCCCGGCTTCACGGACAGTTTGAGCCGGGGGGTCGTCAGGAGGCCCGGGAGCTGGAAGTCCTGGGCGGTGCCGACGATCCGGTCGAACTTGGCGTAGCGGGCCTGGATGCCGAAGCGGTGCTGCGGGCTGTTCAGCGGGTTGTCCACGTACGCCCCCGAGGGGTCCTTGACGGTCTTCACGTCGGCGCCGTTGGTGTTGAGGTCGACGACGCCGTCCATGTCGAGGACGCCGGTGGCGTTCTTCAGGTCGAGGACGGTGTTCTTGGTCCTGATCTCCCAGGAGCCGGGGTTGTCGTCGCCGAGGGTCAGCATGAGGGTGTACGTGGCTCCGCCGATCTGCTGCTTCTGGCTCAGGCACAGGCCGTTGATCATGCCGTCCGCGAAGCCCATGCGGAGCACCCGCACGGTCCCGGCCGAGCCGTCGGGCCGCACGACGGCCTGGTCGACGACGGCGGCGCCGTACTGCGTCCCGTACAGGCTGCTGGTGGTGAAGTCGACCGGCCGGTCCTGGATCCGGAGGCCGACCGCCAGCGCGCCGCTCGCCATGGCGGTCCCGAGGCCGCCGGCGGCGAGGAGCGCGGGCACGGCGACGGCGAGGGACCGGCGCCAGTGGGTGCGCCCCTCCTCGGAGGCGCTGCGGCTTTCGGGGCTCGTGGCGGGGCTCATGGGGAGGTCACCGTGATGGTTCCGGGGAGGTGGACGGGGTTGTCGGTGGAGTCGAGGGCCGCGTGGTCGTCGACGGTCCGGATCGCGTAGATGTCCCCGGCGAAGTCCTCGGCCCCGGCGGTCAGCGGGATGAGGGAGCCGAAGAAGTCGAGGAGGCCCTGCACTCCGCAGATCTTGACGAGGACGCGGAGGCAGACGTTGGTGATGTTCCCCCACATCGTCGTCGTCTCGGGCTTCCCCGCGCTGTCGTAGCCGCCGAGCGAGCCCTCGTTCGGCACGTCGATGGTGACGGTGTGGCCGTTCGCCCGCTGGACCACGTTCATGTGCGAGCGGATCTTGAGCTTGGTGAAGGTGTACTTGTTGGTGGTCCGGGTCGTACCGTCCGAGAGCCGGACGGTGACGTCCTTGTCGACGGTCAGCGAGACGGCGACCATGCTGTCGATGGTGACGCGCAGCGGGTCCGGGGAGGGCAGGAAGGGGACGCCGAGGGGCTGGACCGCGGCGGGCGCCCCCGCGGCGCTGCCCGGCTGCCCCGACCAGACGGCGGTGGCGACGGCGAGCACCAGGGCGGTGCTCACGGCGAGGGCCCGCTGCCGGGTCGTCCCACCCGGCCGGGTCGTCACCCCTCCACCGCCCTGCGGCGCGGGCGTTTGGCTCCCCAGCCCACCATCATGGAGCCGCCGAGGACGCCGAGCGCCATGCCGAGCAGGAAGCCGCCCAGGTTGGAGACGACGAGCGAGACGACGGCGAGGACGGCGCCGATGAGCCCGAAGGTGTACCGCTGGGCGGGCAGCGCCATCGGGATGAGGCCGCACAGGATCATCCCGCCGCCGACGAGGTAGCCCGCGATCCCCCCGAAGCCGGTGCTCACGATCAGCTGGAGCGAGCTGAGGGAGAACTTGAGGACGGTCCAGCCCCCGGCGACCAGCCACAGCCCGCCCCAGAAGGGGCGGGTGCGGCGGAAGGCGCGGAACCACGCCCACGCGGCCTTCGCCCGGCTCAGCACGTCGTGGCCGTTCCGGGAACGACCTTGATCTTCAGGTCGGGCAGGACGAGCGCGCCCGCCATCTCGGCGTCGTACGCGGTGGCGTTGAGGCCGTGCAGCTTGATGGAGCTGCCGCCCTCGCCGCCCGCCGAACCGAGCCCGAACCCGCCGGGCAGCGCGCCCGTGAGGGGCTTGCCGGCGACGGTGACCTGGTCTGCGGACTGGCCGAGCACCGCGTTCTGGAGGGTGGTGGGCCCGTACGCCTGGAGTTCGGTGGCCTGGATGTAGAGGTTCGAGGCGTCGATGTCGGTGGTGAAGGTCCCGGGCGGGGTGGCCGTCACCTTCTGGCCGCCGGTCAGGAGCAGCGAGTACGGGACGCCGGCGATCTTCTGGTGGACGATGCCGCACAGTCCGGCGAGCCCGGCGCTGGCGAACCCGACGCGCGCCATCGCGGTGTTGGTGGTCGTGGTGCCGTCCGGGCGCCCGACGGCCGGGGTGTTGACGATGGCGCCGAAGCCGCTGCCCTGGACGCCGTTGGAGGTCAGGGTGAAGGGCTCCCCGGTGACGCTGAAGTTGGCGGCGAGCGCCCCCTGGGCGAGCGCCGTGCCGAGGGCCCCTATGGCCAGGGCCGAGGGGACGAGGGCGAGCGCGCCGCGTCCCCAGCGGGTGCCCCGGCGGGTGTCGTCTGCGGCCTCGGCCAGCATCCGGGTGTTCCAGTCGGCGGCGGCACGGGCACCGGCCGTGCGCATCCGGGTGAGGGACGTGCCGAGCCCGCGGGCTCCGGAGAAGAGGTGGTTCATGCGGATCCGCTCCCAACGGACACGGGGGGTACGGGGGTTTCGGCGGCCTTCCGGCCGCGGCGGAGGAGACCGCCGGTGCGCCCGGCGGGCTTCTCGGGGAGCCAGGCGAAGGCCATGGAGCCGCCGAGGACCGCGAGGACCATGCCGACGAAGAGGCCGCCGAGGTTCGACAGCGGGAAGGAGGCGACGCCCGCGATGACCGCGAGGACGCCGGCGGTGTGGCGCTGGCTCGGCATCAGGAGGATGAGCAGGGCCATCGCCATGAGGACGACTCCGCCCGCCATGCCCGCGATCCCGCCGACGCCGACCTGGAGGATCTTGCCGAGGGGGGCCATCGGCAGGAAGAAGATGACGAAGCCGCCGATCCCGGTCCAGACGGCCGCCCAGAACGGCCGGGTGCGGCGCCAGTGGCGGAACGCCGCGAGCGCGCCGCGCGGTTGACCGGTGGCCGGGAGCGGCCGGGGCCGCGGTGACGCGGCCGCGGTGGTCCCGTCGGTCGGCTCGGGCGGGTCGGTCGGCGGATCGGTGCTCATGGAGGCCTCGCAGCGGCGGTTCGGGGAGGGACGGGAGGGGTGCGGGGCGGGGGCCCCGCGCCGCCGGGGGCCCGGGGGCTCCGGAGGGCGCGGGGTCCCGCCGGTGGCGGCGGTGCCGGAGCCGTGCGGCTCAGCAGCCCTTGTCGCCGTGGGCGATGCCGATCGCCAGGTCGGGCAGGGTGATCGCGCCGGAGATCGTGGCGGCGTTGGCGTCGGCGTTGAGGTTCTTGATGTCCGTCCGGCCGCCGGTGGCGTCCAGGCCGAACTGGCCCGGGGTGCCGTCGGTGATGCCGGTGCTCTTGATCCCGGCGCTGTCGGCGGCGGCGCCGATGACGTTCGGGCTGCCGTCGGCGGCGTGCAGGGTGGCCGTCGACGCCTTGAGGGCCTGGGCGTCGAGGACCAGCTTGTTCGCCTGGAGCCCGGCGCCGGCGACGAGCTGCTCGCTGGTGAGCGGGGTCGCGGCGGCCGGCGAGGAGATGTTGAGCGACCAGGTGCCGAGGCTGCCGATCACCGGGAGGTCGACCGTCTGGACGGCGTGGACGCAGATGCCGTCGAGGCCCGCCTTGGCGAGGCCGACCTCGGCGGCGCCCTTCGGTCCGCCCGCGTCGACGGTGTGCATGACCGCGCCGATGCCCTGCGGCGCGGCCACCGTCTTGGAGCTGAGGGTGAAGGGGACGCTCGTCAGCGAGAGGTTCGCGGCGAGGGCGCCCTGCACCATCGCCGTGGCCATGGCGGCGATCGCCACGGTGGCCGGCAGGGCCAGGACCGCCGATCTGCGCCAGCGGGTGACCCCTCTGGTCTCTTCCTGCATGTGCTCTCCAACCGTCGTCCCGCACGTGCCGCGCGGGTGGGGATGTGAACACAGCCGTGCGTCCTCGGCCGGATGGTCGGAGACGGGTGACACTTTGCGGCTGCATGTTCGAGAATTGGACACTCTCTTGTGGAGTGTCAACAGTTCGGACAATTCTGGGGAGAATTCCTCTGGACTAGGCTTGTCCGATGCCACGGTTCAGGGAGACGGTCCGGACACTGCTGCGCGAGCGTCTGCTCGACGCGGCGTACGAGGCGGTCGCGGACCGCGGCTTCGACAAGCTGCGCATGGCGCACCTGGCCGGCGCGGTCGGCGTCAGCCGGCAGACGCTGTACTCGGAGTTCCCCTCCAAGGAGGCGGTCGGCGAGGCCCTCTTCCAGCGCGAGCTGGAGCGCTGCCTCGTCGGCATCCAGGCGGGACTCGACGCGCACCGGGACGACCTGCGCGCGGCCGTCGAGGCCGCCGTCGGCTTCACGCTCACGCTGGCCGGGCGGAACCCGCTGATCAGGGCCATGCTGACCAGCACCGGCGAGGACGGGCTCCTCCCCTACCTCACGACCCGCTCCGCGGCGGCGTTCGCGACGGCCACGGCGATGGCCGACGCGTACGTCACGGAGGCCTGGCCCACCGTCGACCCGGTGGCGCGCGAGCTGGCCGTGGACGCGGCGGTGCGGCTGACCGCGAGCCACATCGTGCAGGCCACCGCGTCCCCCGAGGAGTCGGCCCGCCGCATCGCGGACACGGTGGTCAGGGTCGCCCTGAGCACGGGCCGCGAGGAGCTCCCGCCGGCTCCGGCGGAGTAGCCCCTCAGGGGCTCGGCCCCCGGTACTCCTCCAGGACCGGCCGGTTGCCGATGTCCGGGGACGAGGAGACGGGGAAGGCGCGCACGCCGACCCTCCCCTCGACCCGGCCGATCTCGCCCCAGCCGTACGCCCGCGAGTCGTCCGACAGGTCGGGGTTGTCGCCCAGGTAGAAGAACGCGCCCTCGGGCACGGTCCGCAGTCCGGCCCGCGCCGAGCGGGTGCCCTCCGGCGTGCAGCAGGCGCCCGTGCGGTGGGCCTGCGCGGCCCACTGGGGCGCCGCCACCCGGTGGACGGGCCCCTTGCCGCCCTCCTGGAGGAGGACCTGGAAGGGCTCGTCCGGCGTGGAGACGATCGCGACCCGGTCGCCGGGGAGTCCGATCACCCGCTTGACCAGGAGGGCGTCCTTCCCGGTGGCCCGCAGCAGCACCACGTCGAACCGGCGCACCTCCCCGGCGGAGCCCGGGGCGGCGAGGACGCGGTCGCCCTGGTGGAGGGTGGGGGCCATGCTGGTGCCGTCGACCCGGATCCCGAGGGCGGTGACGGCCACCCCCGCGAGGAGGCAGAGCAGGACTCCGGTCCCGAGGACGGCGCCGGCCGCCCGGCGCGCGTTCACCGGCGCCGGGTGGGGTCCGGGGGCCGCACGGCACCGGACCGGTCGATTTCGGTCATGGCGGGACGGTAGGACGGCCGGCGGGGAACGGCCGTGACCGTACCGCTCAGGGTTGTTGACCGCACGGACCGGGAGGCGGCCGGGCGGGGGGTCACCCCTGGCCCCTCCCCCGGTACGCGCGGGGCGTCTCGCCCGTCCAGCGCCGGAACGCCCGGTGGAAGGCGCTGGGTTCGGAGAAGCCGAGCCGCCGGGAGAGCAGCTCGATGGAGACGCGGCCGCCGGCCAGTTCGGCGAGGGCGTGGTCGCGCCGCACCTGGTCGCGGAGGCGCTGGTACGTCGTGCCCTCGGCGGCCAGCCGGCGGCGCAGGGTCTGCGGGCTGACGGAGAGCCGGGCGGCGAGCTGCTCGGGCGTCGGCACGGGACCGGCGGGCAGGGCGCGCCCGATCAGGTGCCGCACCCGGCCGGTGACCGTGCTGCCGTGGTCGGCGGAGACGAGCACGTCGACGGGGGCGCGGCGCAGGAAGGCCTCGAGCGCCGCCCCGTCGCGCAGGACGGGTTCGTCGAGGTCGGCCCGGTCGAAGACGGCGGCCGTCCGCCCGGCGCCGAAGACGCGGGGCGCGCCGAACAGGAGGTCGTACTCCCGGGCGTGCCGGGGTTCGGGGTGGACGAACTCGACCCTGCGCAGGCCGATCCTGCGCCGGATCAGCCAGCCGGCGAAGCGGTGGGCGACGAGGACGGTGGACTCGGCGCCGAAGTGGAGGGGGTCGTCGTATCCGGAGACGTCGAACTCCATCCGGGCCTCGTCGGCCCCCTCGACGCCGGGGAGGTCCTCGCCCGGCGCGGGTTCCACGAGCCGGAAGCGCGGCCCGGCCGGGAAGAGGGAGTAGAAGGTCTGGGCGCGCCGGAGGGCCTCGCGCAGGTCCCGGCTGCCGTGGACCACGACGTGGGCCATCATCGCGAAGGTGCCGACCTTGCTGGGCGCGCCGCCGAAGCCGATCAACTCGTCGTCCAGGGTGGCCCACAGCGTCCTGACGAGCCGGCCGAACTGCTCGGCGGGGATCCGGGCCCGGGGTTCCTCCAGGAGTGCGGAGGTCAGTCCGGCGCGGGCGAGGAGCGGCCCGGGGGCGACCCCGCGCCGCTCGGCGCCGAGCAGCGCGGCCCGCACGTGGTGGGAGCTGACCGACCGTGTCGGCATGCGCGTCGCCTCCGTTCCGGCCGCGTCACGCCCCGGGTTCCCCGAAGCTGGACACTTTCCTGGAAGGATGTCCAGGTTCGGACATTCTACTGAGAACTGTAAGGCTCGCCAGGCCTCCTCTCCGGTAGACGGGACGCGGCTCACAGCCCCGCCACCGGCCCCAGGGGTGTCCGGGCGGGGCCCGGAGGAACGAGCCCCTTGCCCGCGCACGCCCGAGCCCCCATGCTTCCGACACCCGCTCAGCGAACCGGAAGGGTACGGACGATGACCGCCGCACAGCGCCGTGGACGCCGGATCATGATGACCCCGGCCGAGCTCGACTCCCATCTCGCGCGGCAGCGCACCTGCCGGGTCGCGACCGTGTCGCCCGACGGGCGCCCGCACGTGAGCGCGCTCTGGTTCGCCTGGGACGGCACCTCGCTGTGGCTGTACTCCCTGACCCGCAGCCGCCGCTGGGCGGACCTGCGCGCCGACCCGAGGATCGCCGTGGTGGTGGACGACGGCGAGGAGTACGGCGAGCTGCGCGGCGCGGAGCTGTCGGGCACGGCCGTCCCCGTCGGGGAGGCGCCCCGCACCGGCGGGCCGTGCCCCGCGCTCGACGCGGCGGAACGGCTCTTCGCCGCCAAGTACTTCGGCCTGGACGAGATGCCCCACGACGGCCGCCACGCCTGGCTCCGCCTGACCCCGGACGCGGTCGCCTCCTGGGACTTCCGCAAGATCACCGCCCCCTGAGACGGCCCGGTCGCCCTCCCGGAAGGCCGCCCCTCAGCACCCCAGCGGCTCGGCCACCGCCCGCAGCGCTGCGACGACCGCCCGGACCGAGGGGCGGCGGCCCGCGTCGGCGCGCCAGGTGGCGTAGATGTGCCGCCGCATCTTCTGCCGTACGGGCACGAAGGCGACGCCCTCCGGCACCGGGCGGCCGAGACGGGGGGTCACGCAGACGCCGAGACCGGCCGCGACGAGCGCGAGCTGGGTGTGGTGCTCGCCCGCGAAGTGGCCGATGCGCGGCTCGATGCCCTGCGAGCGCAGGGTGAACATCAGCCAGTCGTGGCAGAACTCGCCCTCCGGCCAGGAGACCCACTCCTCGTCGGCGAAGTCGACCAGGTCCACCGCCTCGCGTCCGGCCAGCGGATGTCCGTCCGGCAGGGCCACGTCGGCGGTGTCGTCGAAGAGGTGGGCGCGCTCCAGGCCGCCGGGCACCGGCGCCCGCTTGTTGCTCCAGTCCAGGACGATCGCGAGGTCGGCGTCGCCGCGCAGCACCGCGCGCACCCCCGGCTCCGGCTCCAGCTCCGTCGTGCGGACCCGCAGTTCGGGGTGGCCGGCGCGCAGGGCGGCGAGCGCGCCCGGGAAGAGGCCGCGGGCCGCCGTGGGGAAGCCGGCGAGCCGCACCTCGCCCACGACCCGGCCCCGCTGGGCCTCGATGTCGGCCTGGGCCAGCTGGACCTGGGAGAGGATCCGGGCGGCGTGCTCGGCGAGCAGCATCCCGGCGTCGGTGAGGCGCACGCCCCGCCCGTTCCTGGCCAGCAGCCGCTGTCCGACCTCGCGCTCCAGCTTGGACAGTTGCTGGGAGACGGCGGAGGTCGTGACGTGCAGCCCGTCGGCCGCGCCGCTGACGGAGCCGTGCCGGGCGACGGCGTCGAGGGTGCGGAGGCGCTCCAGGTTCAACATGTAAGCGATGCTAAGGGAAGGGGTCGAGGAAGTCTCACTTGTCCTAAGCGATCGTTCCGGCCAGTCTGAGGACATGAGCCCCGCAGCCCCGTCCTCCGCTCCCCCCGCTCCCTCCGGTCCCCCCGTCCCCTCCGGCCCCGCCGCATCGGCCCGGCCCGCCCCCCGGCTGCTCGACTGGCGCGTCCGGTTCGGCGCGCTGTCCCTCATCTGGGGCTTCAGCTTCCTCCTCATCAAGGTCGGCACGGAGGGCTTCGCGCCCTTCCAGGTCACCTTCGGGCGGCTCCTGTTCGGTACGGCGGTGCTCGCCGCCGCGCTGGCCGTGAAGCGGGACCGGCTGCCGCGCGGCGCCCGCGTCTGGGGCCACCTGGCGGTCGCGGCCTTCCTCCTCAACGCGCTGCCGTTCTCCCTCTTCGCGTACGCGGAGCTGACGATCCCCTCGACCCTGGCGGGCATCTGCAACGCGACGACCCCGCTGTGGGGCATGCTGCTCTCGCTGGTCGCGCTCTCCGAGGACCGCCCGACCCGGGTCCGCGCGGCCGGTCTGGGCATCGGCTTCGTCGGCGTGCTGACCGTGCTCGGCGCCTGGCAGGGCTTCTCCGGCCTCGACGTGACCGGCACCGCGCTGGCCCTCCTCGCCTCCTTCAGCTACGCGGTCGGCTGGATCTACGTCCGCCGGACGCTGAGCGGCACCGGCGCCTCGCACCTCTCGCTCGCCGGTTCCCAGCTGGGCCTGGCGACGCTGCAACTGGCGCTGGTCACCCCGCTGTTCACCTCGGCGCCGAAGTCGGTGGAGCTCCTGCCGCTGCTCGCCGTGATCGCGCTCGGCGCACTCGGCACGGGGTACGCGATGCTGCTCCAGTACGGCATCGTCGCGGAGGTCGGCCCGACGACGGCCTCCATGGTCACGTACTTCATCCCGGTCATCGCCACGGCGGCGGGCGTCACGCTCCTGGGCGAGCGGCTCGGCTGGAACACCCCGGTCGGCGCCGTCGTGGTCCTGGCGGGCGCGGCCCTCACCCAGACCCGCGCCTCCCGCCGCCGCGCGGCTCCCCTCCCCGAGGTGACGGCTCCCCTCCCCGACACGACAGTCCCCCTTGCCGACGCGACGACTCCCCGCCCCGACGTGCGGGAGCCGGCCCCCGCCGCGCCCCGGAATCCCGCGGTCCGCGTCTGAGTTTCCGTACCCCCGGGGTGACGACCCGGGGGTACGGACCGCCCGTTCACGCCCCCGTACGCCGGCGGGCGATGTTCCGTTCCAGGAGCCGCGTCGAGGCGGCGACCCCGACGCCGCCGTCCGGGCCGGGGGCCGGCAGCCTGCCGTCGGCGCGCTTCAGCTCGGCGAGCGCCGAGTCGATCGCCTCGTGGGCGGCGAACAGGCAGGGGGTGCTGTAGATCGCCACGTCCACGCCGAGCCCGGTGAGTTCGGCGAGCGAGAGGCGCGGGGACTTCCCGCCCGCGATCTGGTTGAAGAGCAGCGGCTTGTCGCCGGTCACCTCGCGGATCGCGCGGATCCCCGCCACGTCGCGCACGCCGTCCACGAGGACCACGTCCGCGTCGGTGGCGGCCAGGCACTTGGCCCGGTGGAGGACGTCCTCCTCCTCGGTGGCGTCCGTGCGGGCCACCACGACCATGTCCCGGCGGGTCGCGAGGACCATCTCCAGTTTGGCGAGGTACTCGTCGAGCGGCAGCACCTGCTTGCCGTCCGCGTGGCCGCACCGGCGCGGCCGCTTCTGGTCCTCCAGGACCACGCCCGAGGCGCCGGTCCGCTCCAGGCCCTCCACCACGTGACAGGCCACCTCGGGATCGACGTAGCCGTCGTCGATGTCCACGAGGAGGTGGTGCCGGGGGAACGCGCCGCGCAGCCGCTGCACGAAGGCGACCATGTCGGGCCAGGCGATGAAGCCGATGTCCGGCAGGCCGTAGTACGAGGCGGCGAAGCCGAATCCGGAGACGAACATCCCGTCGTAGTGCGCGGCCGACAGGGAGGCCGAGTACATGTCGTAGACGCCGATCAGCGGGGTCGTCCCCGGTTCCGCGATCCGGTCGCGCAACCTGCTGCCATGGCTCATCGTCCTGCTCCTGGGGGTCCGGGAAACACGGGGAACGCGAAGGGGCCGCCCACCTCGGCGGAACGGCGGGCCTTCGCCGGACCCGATGATTCCGCGATCCACCGGGGACTTGCGCCCCGCCGGGGGGCGACTCACCCTCCAGGCCCAGCACATTCACCGCAGAAACGTCACTGGAGCGACACCCGCCACGAGCGGCGCTTCCCGGAGACCCCTATCCGTAACTCCGCGCCGGCGCGGGTCCCGCGGCCCCGGCGACGGCGTCGGCCAGGGGCTCGACGTCCGCGACGGCCAGCCCGGAGACGGTGAGCCGGACGGCGGGCCCGGTGTCCATCCGGAACCGCGCGCCCGGAGCCACCGCCCAGCCCGCCGCGAGGAGCCGCGCGACCGCGCCCGTCTCGTCGGCGACCGGCACCCACACGTTCATGCCGGAGCGCCCGTACGCCTCGACGCCGCGCCGGGCGAGGGCGCGGACCAGCCCGTCGCGCCGTTCGCCGTACGCGCGCGCGACGACGGCCGGGTCCACCGCCTCCGAGGCCCAGAGGTGCGCGACGGTCCGCTGGAGCAGCCGGCTCACCCAGCCGGGGCCGAGCCGCTGCCGCCCGAGCACCCGGTCGACGGTCTCGGCGTCCCCGGTGAAGACGGCGATCCGCAGGTCGGGGCCGTACGCCTTGGCGACCGAGCGGACCAGGACCCAGCGGTCGGTGACCCCGGCCAGGGGGTGGAGCGGCTGCGCGACGATGCCGTGCCCGTGGTCGTCCTCGACGAGCAGCACGCCGGGGTGCGCGGCGAGGACCCGCCACAGTTCCCGGGCCCGCTCCTCGCCGACGCAGGCGCCGGTCGGGTTCTGCGCCCGGTCGGTGACGATCACGGCCCGCGCCCCGTCCCGCCGGAGCGCGCGCTCGACCTCCCCGGGGAGCGGCCCCTCGTCGTCGACGGCTACCGGCACCGGCCGCAGTCCGAGCGCGGGCACCAGGTCGAGGAGGCTGCCCCAGCCCGGGTCCTCGACGGCGACGGCGTCGCCCGGCCTGAGGTGGACCGCGAGCACCCGCTCGATGGCGTCGAGGGAGCCCGAGGCCACGCCGACGGGCCCGTCCGGCACGCCGTCCGCGTCGAGGGCGGCGCGGGCGAGCCGCCCGAACTCCTCGTCGACCGGGGCCTCTCCGTACATGCCGGGCCGCTCGGCGTACCGCCGCGCGACCTCCGCGAGGGCGTCGCCGAGGGGCGGGAGGAGGACGGGGTCGGGGCTGCCGTTGCTGACGTCCCGCACCCCGGCGGGCGCCTCGACCCGGATCGAGCCGCGCGCGGTCGTGGCGGGGCGCGGGCGCACCCGGCTGCCGCGCCGCCCGTCCGTCTCGATGACCCCGCGCTCGCGCAGGGTGCGGTAGGCGGCGGCGACGGTGTTGGGGTTCACTCCCAGGGTGGCCGCCAACTCCCGCATGGGCGGGAGGGGTTGGCCGGGCGTCAGCGCGCCCGCGCCGACTCCCCGCTCGACGCTGGCGGCGATGTCCGATGCGCGACGGCCTTCGATCCGATACTCTCCTAGCACAAACAACATTATGCACTAGTGCAATGGAGTACGCAATGAGCGACACCGTCGAGGACCCCGCGCCGATCGACGTCCCCGTCCCCGCATCGCCGCCGGCCGCCTACACGCCGACCGCCCGGACCGTGCCCACCCGCTCCCGGGAGCGCGCCTCGTACGACAGGGAGCTGGTCCATTCGATCCTCGACGAGGCCTACGTCTGCCACCTCGGCTTCGTCCGCGACGGCGTGCCCGTCGTGCTCCCCACCCTCTTCGGCCGGGTCGGCGAGCGCCTCTACGTCCACGGCTCCACCGGCTCGCGGCCGCTGCGCGCGACCGGCGACGGCGAGAAGGCCCCCGGCCTGCCGGTCTGCCTGACCGTGACCCACGTCGACGGCCTCGTGCTCGCCCGCTCCGCCTTCCACCACTCCCTCAACTACCGCTCGGTCGTCGTCCACGGCACCGCCCACCGGGTCACCGACCCCGAGGAGCTGCGGACCGCCCTCGACGCCCTCGTGGACCACGTCGTCCCCGGCCGCTCCGCCGACTCGCGCCCCGCGAACGCCAAGGAGCTCGCCGCCACCGCCGTGATCCGCCTCGACCTCGACGAGGTCTCCGCGAAGGTCCGCACCGGCGGCCCCAACGACGACCCCGAGGACCTCGCCCTCCCCCACTGGTCCGGCGTGGTCCCCGTGCGCGGCGGCTACGGCGCCCCGGTCCCGGCGGACGACCTCGACCCGTCCGTCGCCCTGCCCGGCTACCTCGCCGCGCTCTGACGGCGGGCGGGGCGGGCGAGGGGACGGACGAACCGTGCCGACCCCCCTCTCCGAACGCGACGGGCCCGGCGACCGGGAGACCCGGGCCCGCCGGCCGCGACGCCTCGCGGCCGGCCGACGGCCCGGGAGGGAACCGGCCTACACCGCCGCGGCCTCCCGCCTGCGTTCCACCGCCGTCCGCGTCTCCGCGAAGGCGAGGCCCGTGACGGCGGCGAGCAGCAGCAGCGTGCCGAGCACGATCGCCGCGGTGAGCCGCTCGCCGAGGAGCGAGACCGCGATCAGGGCGGCGCTCACCGGCTCCAGGAGCATGATCACGGAGACGGTGGCGGCCCGGACGACCGCCGCTCCGGCGAAGTACAGCGCGTACGCGAGCGCGGTCGGCACCGCCGCCACGTACACGAGGAGGAGCAGCACGCCCACCGGGGCGCCGGTGTGCGGGACGATCCCCTCCGCGAGGGCCACGGGCAGCAGCCCGGCGGACCCGATCGCGAAGGCCCAGGCGGTCGTCGCCAGGGCGTCCGCGCCGCCGCCGTCGCGGCCGAGCCGACGGGTGAGCAGGGTGATCGCCGCGTATCCGGCGGCCGAGACGACCGCGAGGGCGACGCCGAGGGGGCGCACCTCGGCGGTTCCGCCGCCCAGGACGAGGACGACGAGCCCGGCGAGCGCCCCGACGACGGCGGTGGTCCCGCCGCGGCCCAGGCGCTCCCCCATGGTGAGGCGGGCGCCCAGGGCGATGAGGACGGGGCCCGCGCCCAGGGTGACGACGGTGCCGACGGCCAGGCCCGTGGCCTCGACGGCGGCGAAGTACGCGCTCTGGAAGACGGTGAGCCCGACGCCGGTGCCGAGGATGCGGACCGCCCTGCGGCGGCGCGACTCCCCGGCCGTACGGGAGGCCGTACGGGAGGCCGTGCCGGCGGTCCCGCCGCCGGCCTCGCGGGCGGTCGCGCGCCGGGACCGCAGGGCGAGGGCGCCGAGCAGCAGGACCAGGCCGCCGGCGCAGCGCCAGAAGGAGAGGGCGAGGGGGCCCATGTCGCTGACGCGGAAGATCAGCGAGGCGGCGGCACCGGCCGTGCCCCAGGCGATCCCGGCGACGATCAGATAGAAGAGGCTCCGCCCGACGGACAGGGCGGATCCCGAGGAGTTCGACACGTGACTTCTCCGTGGAAGACGGGAGGGAAGGGTGGTCGCTGGGCTCCGCGCGCGGGCAGCGACGAACCGCCCCGGCGGCGAGGAGTCGCCGTCCGGGCCCGGTCTTCGTCGGGAAGGTCCCCGCGCGTGCTAGGCGGCGGGAGGCGGAAGCACGGTCGAATGCATGATCGGCACCCTACGGGGCGGTCTTCCCGGCGGACAACCCGGCTTCCCGACCGGCCTCCCCGGCACCGGCCCCGGCACCGGCCCCGGCATCGCCACCGGCCCCCGCCTCGGATTCGGCCGCGACCTGCCCCACGTCGCCCGTTCCACCGGCCACGGGCCCGGACGACGGCGCCTTGGGCGTCGAGGACTGGGCGATGAAGGCGCCGACGAGGACCACCGCGCCGCCGACGATCTGCGGCGCGCCCAGGTGCTCGCCGAGCAGGACCCAGGCCAGGACGGTCGCGACGACGGCCTCCAGACAGGCCACGACGCCCGCCACCTGCGGGGAGAGCCGGCGCACCGAGACGACGCCGGTGACGTAGGCGAAGACGGTGGCGATCAGCACGATCCAGCCGAGCAGCAGCCAGGCGGGCACACCGGTGCCGTCCATGGCGGCGCGGCCGCCGAGGACCGCCCAGTCCATGCCCCACGGCCGGGCCACGACGGTGAGGACGAGCGCGCCGATGAGCAGTCCGTACGCGATGACGCCGACCGGGTCGGCCGGCTCGGCCTCGTCGGCGCCCTGGTCGGAGAGGACGAAGTAGCCGACCTGGCAGCAGGCGGCGGCGAGCGCGAGGAGGAGTCCGAGGAGGTCGAAGCTCAGTCCGGACCAGACCTGGACGACGCACGCGAGCCCGCCGACGGCGAGGACGACGCCGAAGGCGGCGGCGCGGGTGACGGGCCGGCGCTGGACGAAGCGGACCCAGCCGAGGACGAGGGCGGGGGCGAGGTACTCGACGAGGAGGGCGACGCCGACCGGGATGCGGGAGATCGAGGCGAAGTAGAAGGCCTGGACGCCGGCGACGGCGAGCAGGCCGAAGCCCACGAGGAGGGCGGGTTTGCGGCGCAGGAGGTCCCGGTGGCGCCAGGCCACCGGCAGCATGACGAGCGCGGCGCCGGCGACCCGGAGCCAGACGACGTGGAGCGGGTCGAGTCCCGCTTCGATGAGCGGCTTGGCCGCCACTCCCGAACCACCGAATGCGAAGGCCGAGGCCAGGGCGAGTCCCAGGCCGGCGCTTCTCCCCTGAGACGCGTGCATGGGGCCATCATGACAGGACGCCGTCAGGGGTGTAAGCCCCGTTACACCTGTTGAGACGGCCCCTCGTGGCGGGCACCGCCGGGGACGGGGTCGCCGGCGCGGTCGAGGGCCTCGCGCGGGGCGCCGGCGAGGTCGGCGCGGGCGGCCAGGGCGGCCGGGTCGACCCCGGCGCGGCGCAGCACCTCGACGGCCCGGCTCTCGGGGTCGGCGGCGACGACGGCGAGCAGGTCGACGCCCCGGGCCTGCGGCTCGCCGCGCCCCGCCGCCCGCCGGAGGGCGCCCTCCAGGGCGGCGGCAGCGGCGGGCGACCAGCCGGGGGCCAGGGCGTCCCGGGGCCCGGTCCCGCGCGTCGCGGGCAGCAGGCGCCGGGTTCCCGAGTCCTCGACGGAGCGCTGCCAGCGCAGGCCGTAGCCGATGGACCGCTGGACGAGGTAGCCGAGGACGCGGGCGAGCCGGTCGCGGTCCTCGAACGCGGCGGCGGCCTCGGGGTCGGACTCGACGAGCGAGTGCAGCAGGTGCGCGGTGTCGATCTGACGGTCCCCGTCCCTGAGGGCCCTGCGGCGCGCGCCCGAGACGACCGCCGCGAGCGACGGCGTCAGAAAGGTGGCGAGCTCCGCCCGCGGGGCGGCGGGCTGCCGGAACGACGGGGGGCGCGGGACGGGACTGTGCACGCTCCCACCTCATCAGACCCGGGCGGCCGGAACATCACCGGAGAGGAGCATGTCCGCATCCCACCGGAGTGGGGCACGGGCGCGTGGTTCCTCCTCCTTGCGAATGAGATCGCGCGCGACACTCCCGGAGAGGCGCGCGCCGCCTTGCCTCGCGCCCCTCCTGCAACCACGGCCCCCTCTCCGCTCGTCCTCCGAACGTGTTCTGGATGGTGGGTCTGCTCGCGGTCGACGGGCGGCAGTACGTGTACCGGGTGTACGCGCCCCGGGAGGCGCTGCGCGCCGATCTGTTCTGGGCCGCCTTCCACTGCCACGAGGAGGACGGGGCGCCGCGCGCCTCCGACAGCTTCGACACGGCGGAGATCCGGTGGATCGGCGACGGGGCGGACCCGACCGCGGCGGAGCTGACGGTCCACCGGCGCTGAACGCCGGGGGGAACGGAAGGAGGGGCCCGCGGCGGTCGCCGCGGGCCCCTCCTCGTCCGTCCTTCGCCTCAGTGCTCGTCGGCCAGGATCAGGTACAGCTTCTTGCGGGCCTCGTTGATCACGGCGACCGCCTTCTCCCGCTGCTCGGGACTGCCGGTCTTCCAGACCTGCCCGAACGCCTCCATCAGGCCGAAGCCGGCCTGCCGGATCTCGTTCACGGCCTCCCAGTCGACCCCGCGCCCGGCCTCCTCCCAGGGAGCGTCGGGCCCGTTCCCGGCCTCGGTGCGCCCGGAGTCGGTGAGCGTGAACAGCTTCTTGCCGCCCTCGCTCGCGCTGGTGATCAGCCCCTCGTCCTCCAGCAGCTGGAGGGTGGGGTAGACGGAGCCGGGACTGGGCTTCCACGCCCCGTCGCTGCGCTCGCCGATCTCGCGGATCATCTCGTAGCCGTGCATCGGGCGGTCCTTCAGGAGCGCCAGGATCGAGGCCCGCACGTCACCGCGCCGCGCCCGTCCCCGGCCACCGCCACCGCCGCGACCCCCGAAGGGACCGCCTCCGAACGGGCCGCCGCCGAACCCGGGCCCGAAGGGTCCGAACGCGGCACGCCGCCCCTCGAAGTCGCCCCGGCCTCCGGGGCCACGGCCTCCACGACCGGCTCCGTGTCCGTTTCCGTACTCGTGTCCATGTGAACGCATCGCAACGCTCCTTCCATCGGGATTCCTTCTGCGAACCATCGCGATGCCTCAACGATATATCGGAACTGTTCGATAGGCAAGAAGCCGACGGAAGGTGGAAAATTGTCGAACGTACGTTCGATAAAAAGACAAAAAGAAGAGGGTGCTCCCGACCGGGAGCACCCTCGCGGACCTCAGTCCAGACAGAACTCGTTGCCCTCGATGTCCTGCATCGTGATGCAGGACTCGTTCTCCTCGTCGGCGAACTGCGTGTACAGGTGCACCGCGCCGAGCCCGACCAGCCGCGCGCACTCCGCCTGGAGGGCGGTGAGGCGCTCCTCGCCCACGAGCCCGGTGCCGGCCCGGACGTCGAGGTGCACCCGGTTCTTGGCGACCTTGCCCTCCGGAACGCGCTGGAAGAACAGCCGCGGGCCCTCGCCCGAGGGATCGACGCAGGCGAACCACTCCACCTCGTGCCCGGACGGCAGCGAACGGTGGTAGTCCTCCCAGGTGCCGAACCCCTCCGGCGCCGGCGGCACGACGTACCCCAGCACCTCGCACCAGAACCGGGCCAGGCGCTCGGGATCCGCGCAGTCGAAGGTGACCTGGATCTTCCTGATCTTTGACATCGGCACACCCTAGAGGCGCGTGCCGCCCACCAGGAACCCATATTTGACCTTGACACCGTGACAAGGCCTTCACTGGCGCCGAGGAGGTGGTCCCGATGACCATGGCGAACGAGGAGACGGCGCGGGCCCTGCGGGCCCTGGAGAGCGACAGCCCGTCGGTCCGGCTGCGGGCGGCCCTGGCGGTCGGCACGGCCGCGGACCGGAAGTCCGCGGACCCGGAGTCCGTGGACAAGCTGGTCGAACGGTGCGGGGTCGAGCCCGACTTCTCCGTACGCGAGATGCTGACGTGGGCGCTCACCCGCCACCCGGCGTCGGCGACGGTCCCGAAGCTCCTCCCCGAGGTCCGCTCGGGGCGTGCGCGGGCCCGGAGCCAGGCGCTGCACACCCTGTCCAAGATCGGGGACCGGCGGGCGTGGCCGGTGATCACCCCGGCCCTGCTGTCGGACCCCGACGACGAGGTGGCCCGGAGCGCCTGGCGGGCGGCGGTCGTCCTCGTCCCCGAGGGGGAGGAGCGCGAGCTGGCCGTGACGTTGGCCGCTCAGCTCGGACGCGGTGGCCGCGAGACGCGGCTGAGCCTCAGCCGGGCGCTGATCGCGCTCGGAGGGGCGGCGCTGCCGGCCCTCGCCGCCGCGGCGACGGACCCCGGCCCCCACGTGCGCGCGCACGCGATCGCCACGGAGCGGTTGTGGCGCGACCCGGACGCCGGGTTCGAGCTCGCGGTCGAGGAGGCGAAGCGCGTCGTGGCCCTCGGCGAGGCCGGACAGGAGGGACGACAGGCGTGTTGATCGGTGACGTGGCCCGGCGGTCCGGGGTCAGCGCCCGCATGCTCAGGCACTACGAGTCGCTCGGCCTGGTGCGCCCGACGGGCCGCACCGGCTCCGGCTACCGGGAGTACTCCGACGAGGACATCCGGCGGATCTTCCACATCGAGAGCCTGCGGTCCCTGGGCCTGTCGCTGCGCGAGGTCGGGCGCGCGCTGGACGATCCCGGCTTCGCGCCCGCGGAGCTCGTCCAGGACCTCGTCCGCCGGACGCGGGAGCGCATCGCGGCGGAGACCGAGCTGCTCACGCGCCTGCGCCGGATCGGCGCCGCGGAGCCCACCGGCTGGGAGGACGTCCTCCGGACCGTCGCACTCCTCCAGGCGCTGGGATCGAAGAGCGCGGGCACGCGCCAGCGCGCGGCCCTGTCCGTGACCGAGGAAGCCCCCCTGCCGGTGGAGGCGCTGGTCGAGGCCGTACTGAACGAGTCGGACCCGAACGTGGCCGGGGCCCTTCGCTGGGCCCTGGCGCGAGCGGGCGAGGAGGGTGCGGCCCTCCTCGCGGAGGGCCTCGGCTCCCCCGCCGCCGAGGTGCGGAAGCGCGCCGTCCTGTCCCTCGCCGAGATCCCGGACGACGGGGCGACCGCACTCCTGCGGGACGCCCTCGCGCACCCCGACGCCGCGGTCCGCCGGTACGCGGCCCTGGCGCTCGGGACACGGGGAGTGGCCGACGCGATCCCGGCACTCGTCGCCCTGGCCCTCGGGGAGACGGAGGAGATGAAGGAGACGAAGGAAACCGAAGAGCCGGAGGGGGCAGGGGGGACGAAGGTGACAGGGGGGACGAACGACGTCGGCGCGGCCGACGCGGCCGACGCGCTGAGCGCGCTGGCGAGCGACCCCGCGCTCGCGGACCGCATCGCCACCGGCCTCGTCGACCGCCTCGCCCGCGCCGCCGCCGGACCGTCCGCACGCCGGCGGCTGGTCCAGACCCTCGCGGACATCCCGGGCCCCACGGCGTCACGCGCCCTCACGGCCCTGTCGCGCGACGAGGACCGCGCCGTCGCCCTCACCGCGAGGTACGTCCTCGGGCTGCGCGAAGGACGCTGACGCGCCCCGGCACCGGATACTGGGCGGCGTGACCACCGAGTACCCGTACGCACCGCTCAACGACCCGGCGGACTTCGCGTCCCGCCTGACCGCGGCCGAGGACTGGACGTATGCCGCCCTGGACGCCCGGCAGGAGGGGCGGTGGACCCCGACGGAGACCGAGGGCCCGATCCTGGCCGACGTGGTGGCGGCCACCAACCCCCTGCACGGCGGCCACCTGCCCCCGCACACCGGCGAGTCGGTGTACGTGCGCCTCGGACGGATCAGGAACTGGGCCGGCGTGCTGCGGCTCGCCGCCCGGGCCGGGGGCTGGCGGCTCCGTCCCGTCGTGGGCACGGACCCCTCCTCCCTCACCCGGCCCTTCGAGGCGGCCGACCTGCTGTCCGGCGTCTACGCGCTCGCCGAGCAGGGCGAACAGTGGCAGCGGCTGATGCTGGCGGCCGCCGCCGACCTCAGTGCCGCGGCCCGGGAACGGCCCGCACGACGGCCCCGTCCCCTGGGGGAGGAGATCGAGGAGCGCGCGCCGGGATTCGCGAGGGAACTGGCCGCCGCGGAGGGGTTCTTCACCGGTCCCGGCACGCTGGACGACCTCTCGTCCTACCTGGCCTCGACCCGCACCACGCCGCCACCGGTCGATACCCTGTTCGCGTGACGTCCGAGGAAGACCTCCGCTTCCCTCCCGCGCTCGCCGCCGCCCTGGCGGTCCGGTTCGAGTACGCCGGCGGTGACGGCGTCGACTTCGAGCCCTTCCCCGCCTTCCTCTCCGCCGACGAGACCACCGAGTGGATCCGCGCGTGGACCGGCAACGAGCAGCTCACCGGCGACGACTTCCGCGTGTTCGGGCAGGACGGCACCGGCGGGTACGCCGCGTTCTGGCTGGTCCGCCCGGACCGGGCGCCGGACGGTCAGCCCGTCGTCTTCCTCGGCTCCGAGGGCGAGACCGGCGTCGTCGCGCGCGACCTGGGCGCCTTCCTGTGGCTGCTGGCCGACGGCGTCGGCCCCTGGGAGGCGACCAATCCGTACGGTCCCGTCCCCGCCTCGTACCCCCACCCCGAACTGACCGCCGTCGCGGAGCGGTACGCACCGGGCCTCCGGGCCCCGGCGGCCGCCCTCGTCGAGCAGGCCGCCCGGGAGTTCCCCGACTTCGACGACATCGTCACGAAGCTCTGCCGCTGACCCGATCCTCAAGGACCGTTCCGGCGCGCCCGCACCGCCCGGACCAGGCGGGTGGTCCCGTATCCGAGGAGCCATGGCAGCACCGTGATGCCCCCGACGCACACGGCGGCGTGGCCGACGAGGTCCTCGGTGCGCTTCTCCCGGTCCAGCGGCAGGATCATCACGGCCGCCGAGACGCCCACCGGCACCAGCGGCAGCAGCACCGGTAGAGGAACAGGACCCATCAGTCGTCCGCGTGCCCGAACATCGTCGAAGCCCCCGGGGCCCACTCGCGGCGGACACCCCGCGCGCCCCCTCCGCAACGACGCGCGGACCGACCGGTCCAGTTCTCCGCGATTGGCCTTGGCCGCCGGAAATCCGCCCCCGGTACCGTCGGCTTCATGCGCATCCGAATCGTCGACGCCTTCACCGACCGCCCCTTCTCCGGCAACCCCGCGGGGGTCCTCCTCCTCGACTCCTTCCCGGAGGACGCCTGGCTCCAGAAGGTCGCCGCCGAGATCAACCTCTCCGAGACGGCCTTCGCCCACCCGCTGCCCGCCGGCGGCGAGGCGGACTGGGCGCTGCGCTGGTTCACGCCGACCACCGAGGTCGACATGTGCGGCCACGCCACCCTCGCCACGGCCCACGTCCTGCACAGCACCGGCACCGCGACCGGCGCCGTCCGCTTCGCGGCCCGCTGCGGCGTCCTCGGCGCCACCGCCGAGGCCGACGGGACGATCACGATGGACTTCCCGACCTCCCCCCTCACCCCCGTCCCCGGCCCGGACGGTCTGGAGAAGGCGCTCGGCGCCGAGGTCGTCGCCGTCCACGACACGGGGGCCCACGTCGGGGACCTCGTCGTCGAGCTGCGCGACGAGGCCGCCGTCCGCTCCCTCGCCCCCGACCTCACCGCCCTGAAGGGCATGTCCTCGCGCGGGACCATCGTGACCGCCGCCGCCGAACGCCCGGACGGCGGCTACGACTTCGTCTCGCGCGGCTTCTTCCCCGCGGTCGGCATCGACGAGGACCCGGTGACCGGCAGCGCCCACACCGCGCTCGCCCCCTACTGGTCGGCCCGGTTCGGCCGCGACGACCTCACCGGCCTCCAGGGCGGCGCCCGCACCGGCCTCGTCCGCACCCGTCTGCGCGGTGACCGCACCCTCCTCAACGGCCACGCCGTCACGGTCGTCGAGGGCGACCTGTGTGCGACATCCCGCGAGCTCTCCTGAGTCCCGTTGGTTCTCCGGGCCCCTGACCAGGGGGATCTTCCTCCTTCGTGTGCTCTGCTGGCTTGTGACGTGACTTCGGGATTCTTGAGGCTTTCTCATCTCGTCCGACCGATTCACAGTCGGGTCGAAGGCGAGGAGGCTCGGGTTGGCGGCGCTGGCGGTCGTACGGGACCTGCGTGAGCACTGGGCACCCGCGTCGGCTGAGGAACTGGAGCGATTCGAGACCGATGCGCTGTCCGGGTCCGTCCTCGCACGGGCCTCAGCAGGGCTGGCGGACGGCACCATCCGCGGGGACGTCGGTCAGCTGGATCAGATCGGGACCTGGTTCGGCCGGCCCTTGCGGGACATGGAGCCCGCTGACGCGGACGTGTACTTCGGGAAGGTTCTGCGGCACTGGCCCAGTGGCACCCGGCTGGGCCGGTCGCAGGCGTTGAGCACGTACTTCATGCTCCTGGAGCTGCGGCACAAGGTCGAGATCCACCGGATGACCGGCCGGGTGGTCGAGTGCCCGACCGACGAGATGAACCGGCCGCGCGGGGCCAAGGACGCCCAGCTACGGATTCCGCCGAGTGAGCCGGAGATCGGGACGTTGTTCACCGACCGGGGCGGCGAGCTGGCCACCTGCCGGAAGTTCGCCCCGACCGCCCGAAACCACACCGCCTCGAAGCTGATGTCCCAGGTCGGCCTGCGGGTGAGCGAGGCGTGTGGGCTCGACCTGGAGGACATCAAGGGGGACCTGGGCCACTAGGGGATGACGAGCAGCTTGCCGGTGGTACGCCGAGCCTCCAGATCGCGGTGAGCTCGGGCGACCTCGGCGAGCGGGTAGCGGGCCGTCACGGTGGTCTCAAGCACCTTGGTGCGCACCAATTCAAGCACGTCGGCGGCGCGCCGGAGCAGCTCGGACCGATCGGCGATGAAGTCCCCGAGGCTTGGCCGGATCAGGGTCAGCGAACCGCCCTGGGCGAGCCGGATGGGGTCGAAGGGCGGCACTGCACCACTCGCGGCGCCGAAGAGCACCAGGTGGCCGCGGGCTCGCAGGCTGGCGAGGCTCGCATCGAAGGTGTCCCTGCCGACGCCGTCGAAGACGACGGGCAGGCCCTGGCCGCCATGGAGCCGCTTCACCTCGGCCGCGAGATCGTCCACCGCGGAGTAGAGGATCACCTCGGCGGCCCCGGCGCGCCGCGCCAGCTGGGCCTTCTCCGGTGTCGAGGTCGTGCCGATCACTCTGCCGCCGAGATGGGTGATGAGCTGGGTCAGCACAAGCCCCATGCCGCCGGCAGCAGCGTGCACGAGCACCGTGTCGCCTGGCTGGACCGGGTAGGCGTCCTTGACGAGGTAGTGCGCCGTCATGCCCTGCAGCAGCACGGCGGCGGCGGCCTCGAAGTCGACGCCGTCGGGCAGGGGCACGAGCCGGGAGGAGTCCACGACGGCCTGCTCGGCATAGGTGCCGGGAATCTCCACCCAGCCGACCCGGTCTCCCACAGCGACGTGGGTGACGCCGGGTCCGACCTCGAGGACCGTGCCCGCGCCCTCAGTGCCCGGGGTGAAGGGCAGCGGGAGGGTGTACCGCCCCTGGCGGTGGTATACGTCGAGGAAGTTGACGCCGGACGCGGCGATCTCCACGACCGCCTGGCCCGGGCCCGGCACCGGTCGATCAACGTCGACCAGTCGCAGCACCTCGGGACCGCCTACTTCGGAAACCTGAATCGCTCGCATGACCCCTCCTGAAATGGCTAACTTCCCTCACCAACTCCGTTCGTGACGTTCCGATTCCCGCTCGCGGTGAGGTGTCGTAGCCGTCTCGTGCCCACGTGGGAGAAGGGTGCCACCGACGGAATGGGCCTGCCCAGGTGACGAAACGCGGTCGACGGTCGGCCGGGCATCTCGGCTCTGCCCGCGCTCGCACCGCAGTTGGCTCCCTTGGCGGTCATCACCCGGGATCGCGGACACAGCCGCGCGGGATCGACGCCTGGCGGAAGCCACGTTCCCGCAGGTCAGTCAATTCCGTCGGTGACCCTTGTTCATGCACATCGATCCGTGCAGCTCTACGCGTCCTGCCGCGCGGATGAGGGCGCGGGTGCGTCGGCTTGAGGCTTGAGGCTTGGGGACGGTGGGTTCGGGCAGGGCGCGGAAGAGGAGCCGGCTCAGGGCAGGCATGGCGATCAGGGGGGGGTGCGGGCTGTCTTCAGGGAGGTGGAGTCGGCCAGGTGTCCCAGCAGGGGGCCGATGAGGCCGCCGATGCTGACGGTGAGGCCGAGGGCGACGCCGCTGGCAGTACCGATACGGGAGGGCAGGTGATCCTGGCCCAGGGTGGCTTGGAGGGAGAAGGGGACGTACCGGCCGACGGAGGTGAGGGCCACGAAGAGGAACATGGCCGGGCCGGGTGCGTGGATCACTCCGGTCACGGCGGCGACGGAGAGCGGGTAGGACCAGCGGGAGACATGGACGCGGTCGTAGCGGTTGGCCGGGGGCTCTCCCAGGACCGAGCCGACTGCGCCGCCCAGGAACAGCAGGAACAGGGCGAACACCATGTCGGAGTTCATGTGGACAGTTCAATTTGATCATCCTTCGGTGTGTCTTCGGGTGGAAGAGTTGGTCACATCCGGCCAGTCCGTCTCGGCTGGGCGGTGCCGCTCGGGCGGGCGGCTGGTCCCCCGGGTGCGAAAAGAGGGTGATCACCCGTGCTGCGCAGTTGGCGGCGTCGGCGGCGAGAGCGTGTTCGACCTTGCGTCTCGCCCGTAGCCGTGGCGCATGGGCGGGTGTGGTGACGAACTTCGCACAGGTCAGGCAGAGGTCGCACTCGCAGGGGCCTTCGGCCGGGAGCCGCAGGCAGTGGCCGAGTTCGAGTTCGGTCTTGAAGAAGTTCGTCTTCAGCCAGTCGACGGCCGCCTCGGGCAGAGCGCCTGACTTCAGCTCCTCGGCGGCGGGGCCGGCGATGCCGGCACCGGGTTCCAGGATGGCCTTGTAGTCACGAAGGACTTCCTGATCGCTGATCTGCGCATAGCGGAAGCGCAGCTTCATCAGCTGGTACTGGCGGTTGCCGTCCTGACCCTGGACGTGGGCGCGCCACTCCTCCTCCGGGCAGTGCCGTCGGCTGCGGCGCTGGTGCGGAATGGATCCGGGGCTGGCCAGCATGGCCGCCGTGGAGACGCCCCGGGCCCTCACTTCGCCTCCCCGGTCACCGAGCTGTGTCCGCCGAGTACAACCGCGCCCTCGGCGGACACTCGCCCTGGACGACAGGGCCACAGCAACGACCAGACGCTTCTCCGCCTCGGCGGACCGCCGTCCCCGGTGCCGGAACCGCTCGCGGAACTGCTCCATCGCTGGATCAGCAGCCGGGACAACATGAACACCGCGACCAACCACGCCTCCCGGTGGCTGTTCCCCGGCCGCCGGGCCGGACGACCGATGCACCCCGACGCTCTTGCCTCGCTCATCGACGACATCGGCATCCCGACCACGGCTGGCCGCACAGCCGCAATCCGGCAACACGTTCTGGAAATGCCCGCGCCGGTCGTCGCTGAGGCTCTCGGCTATCACCGGGTCACCACAGCCAAGCTCGCGTCCGAGGCCGGAGGCACCTGGGGCCGATACGCCGCCGGAGACCACTGGCGGTCACCACCCGGCTGGACCCCACAGAGCAATGCCTGAATCTGCGGTCGGCCGAATGAACCTCCTACTCCGCAGGAAGAGGACTCAACGGGATCTGGGACAACGCCCAGCGCGTGAACGTGAGCAGATCCTCGCCGGCGATGTCCTCAAGCCGGTCGAAATCCTCCGGCAGCACGTCGAGCAGGAACTGCTCGACTTCCCGGTCGGCCCGCTTGATCAGGACGAGGCAGCGATAACAGGGCTTGGGAGGACGCTCAAGAAGGATCGCTCGCAGAGACCCCGTCGCATCGTCGGCCAGGTGCTGATCCAGCCATCCAGGCTCGCGTCCCCTGCCGAGGTCGAGACGCTCGCTCTTCGAACTCAGCTCTACGAGGACCTGCTTGTTCACACGCTTGATCTCTTTGGGGACGTTCAGCGGCATGAAGGCAGGTTATCCACCAACGGCCAGAAGGCGAGGGGCTGCAAGCACAGACCATGACCTGCGGCACCCCGACGCACAGTGACTGCGCCGACGCTTTGGCACCGATGCTCGCGACAGTTGAATACGCGAGCCCCCAGTACCGAGGCCGCTGCACGCCTGACCGGCGGGGGCGGACGACGACGGAAGGGGCGTACGGAGGATTCCGTACGCCCCTTCACCGCGACCGCCCCCGCCCGTCACACGGTCGGCAGCCACCCCACCTTCCCCGCGAGCAGCCCGTACCCGACGAAGGCCACGATGTCGAGCAGCGCGTGCGCCACGACCAGCGGCCCGACCCGGCCCCAGCGGCGGTACAGCAGGACGAAGACCACGCCCATCACCATGTTGCCGATGAAGCCGCCGACGCCCTGGTAGAGGTGGTACGAGCCGCGCAGCACCGAACTGGCCACCAGGGCGGCCATCGGCGTCCACCCCAGCTGCCCCAGTCTGCGCAGCAGGTAGCCGACGACGACGACCTCCTCCACGACGGAGTTCTGGATCGCCGACAGGACGAGGACGGGGTACTTCCACCACACGTCCGGCAGCGACTCGGGCACCACCGTCAGGTTGAACCCGCTCGCCCGCGCCGCCAGGTAGAAGGCGAGTCCGGCGCTCCCGATCCCCGCCGCGACCAGTGCCCCGCGCCCGAGGTCGGGCCACGGCCGGGTGCGGTCGAAGCCGATGGCCCGCAGCCCGGAGCCCTCCCGCAGCAGGAGGTGGGCGACGAGGACGACCGGCACGAGCGCCGTGGCGATGCCGAAGAGCTGCCAGGACAGGTCCAGCCAGGGCCGCCCGGGGGCGTACGAGCCGTTGAGCGTCGCCGCCTGCTCCTTCAGCGCCCCGGGCCTGGTCAGCGAGCCGATGAAGCTGATGAGGGCCGACACCCCGCTCGCCCCCAGCGAGAGGGCGAGCACGATGAGCGTCTCGGAGCGCAGTACCGCGCGCGGCGGCTCCCCCGGAGACGGCAGGTCGTCCCTTACTCGTTGCTCCGCCACCACACCCGTCTCCACTTCCCGGACGACACGTCCCGGACGACCCGAACCGTCTGGACATGATCGCCCATGGGCCGCCCGGGGAGGGACAGGGGCCGGGGAGGGTGTCGGCGGAGCTCCACCAGCACGTCGGTGGAGCCCCACGGGTACGTCAGTGGAGCCCCAGCGGCCAGGTGTGCACCGGCTCCCCCTCCCGCATGAGCGTCCGGTAGCGGCGCGTCGTCGCCGCGAGCGCCGTCTTACGGTCGAGGCCCGACTCCAGGGCCCGGTGGAAGGTGCCGACCTGCCAGGAGGCGCCGTTCACCCGCCGCCGACAGCGCTGCTCGATCACCCCGAGGTAAAGGTCCCGGTCGGCGGGTTCGATGTGCCAGGCGTCGAGCCCGGACGCGGCGAGCGGCAGCAGTTCGTCGAGGACGAGCCGTACCGCCGGCAGGGTGGCGACGCCGCCCGCGCGCCCCGGCCGGGGCCAGCGCAGCTCCGCCTCGATGCCGTGCCGGCAGGCCGCGTCGAAGTTGGCCTCGGCGTCCTCGAAGGCCATCCGCTTCCACACGGGCCGGGGCTCGTCGGCGAGGGCGCGCACGAGGCCGTAGTAGAAGGCCGCGTTCGCGATCACGTCCGTCACGGTCGGCCCCGCCGGCAGGACCCGGTTCTCGACGCGCAGGTGCGGGACGCCGTCCACCAGGCCGTACACCGGCCGGTTCCAGCGGTAGACCGTGCCGTTGTGCAGGACGAGTTCCTGGAGGCGCGGCACCCCGCCCCGGTCGAGGACGAGCAGCGGGTCCTCCTCGTCGTGGAGGGGGAGGAGGGCGGGGAAGTAGCGGAGGTTCTCCTCGAAGAGGTCGTACGCCGAGTCGATCCACCGCTCCCCGAACCAGGTGCGCGGCCGCACCCCCTGGGCCTGGAGCTCGGGCGGCCGGGTGTCGGTGGCCTGCTGGAAGAGCGGCGGGCGGGACTCCCGCCACAGTTCGCGGCCGAAGACGAAGGGCGCGTTGGCGCCGAGCGCGATCTGCACCCCGGCGACGGCCTGCGCCGCGTTCCAGACGGCGGCGAACCGGGCGGGCGTCACCTGGAGGTGGAGCTGGACCGAGGTGCAGGCGGCCTCGGGGACGATCGACTCCGAGGTGCAGCGGAGGTGTTCGACGCCGTGGATGTCGAGGATGAAGTCCTCGCCCCGTGCTGCGAGTATCTGGTCGTTGAGGAGGGCGTAGCGGTCGTTGTCCGACAGGTTCTCGGGGACCAGGTCGTGCTGTTCGAGGGTGGGCAGCACGCCGATCATGACGACGCCCGCGTCGAGCTCCGCCGCCTTGCGGTCGGCGTACCCGATTCCGGCTCCGATCTCCTCGGCGAGCCGACCGAATACATGGCCCTCCAGCTGGTGGGGGGCGATGTTCACTTCGAGGTTGAACATTCCGAGTTCGGTCTGGAAATCGGGGCTCGCGATCTTTTCGAGAACCGGCCCGTTCAGCATGCGGGGCAGGCCGTCGGCACCGGCGAGATTGAGCTCGATCTCCACGCCCATGAGATTGCGCGGTCGGTCGAACCTCTTCTCCGCCAGGAGCCTCGCGAGCCCCGCCAGACATTGCTGGAGTTTCCTCCGGTACTGCTGCCGGTCGGACGGGCCGAACCCGTCGGCCACGACCTTCTCGCCCATCGAAGCGTCCTTCCCCGGGTGGGCGGCCGTCATGGCGGCCGCGCGTCACGGACCATGATGCCCACCTCTTTGATCCACAACGCCTGCGGAGGGGGCCTGTCGGAGGATAGGCTGGATGCAGCACTCCAACGGCACATTCCACGGGCATGGAACAGACGACATATACCAATGTCATATTGTCCCTGGAATCGGGGTCGGAATTCAGCCGACCGGCTCCTCGCGGTATGTGCAGGTGAGGGAGGTATCGTCCTCCTGATTCCACTGGAACGCCCCTCGACGACGACCTGATGATGCCTTGTCAGGAATATCGGCGACGTCTAGCGGAAACACTGTGTGAACACATGTCGTATAAACTCCGCGGACGAGGCAGAGTGTTGGCGCCCGGCCATGGCCCCCCGGCCCCTCTCTGGCCCCGCCGCCGACAGCGCCGTCGTACCTGCCCACGCGTCACCGTGTCTCCTGAGCGAGAGGCGACCCATCATGCTCCGACCCTCCCCGGCCCCCGCGCCGGCCCTCCGCAGCGTCCTCGCGGCGCTCGGCTCACCGACCGCCGTCCGTGAGGCGCGCACACCCGCCCTGCGGGCCGCGCAGGGACCACTGAGCCCCGAACTCCCCCTGCCCGTGCATGTGTTGGGCGTCACGGGAGCCCCGGGACACCCTCCCCGCACCCGGCTCGCCGGGTGGCGCTTCCTGATCCGGAACGGGGACCGGACGATCGCCGCCGCGGACACCATGCTCACCCCGGACGGCTGGTCCTTCTCGCACTTCTTCGAGGGGCCGTACGTCTCCGCCACGGAACGGGCCGTGCACCAGGCCGAAGGCCTGCCGGTCGTGTACCAGCCGCGGCTGCTCTCCGTACCGGAGCTCTACATGCTGACCCTCTGGCTGCACGCCGACCCGGAGACGGACGGCACCACCGTCACTCCGGCCGCCGACGACCTGTTGGTACCCCTGGCCCCCGCGCCGCCGGGAATCGCGGCCCACCGGCCCTACCCGGTCGCCGACCTCCTGCCCGTCCTCAGCACGCGCCTCGCGCCGCCGCCCCTCCTGGGCTCGGCGGCGCCCGCCTGATCCATCGCACGCGCGGTGCGCCCCGTGACCCGGGCGGGTCACGGGGCGCACTGCTGTCCGAACCGTCCGCCCGAACGCGCCGCCCGAACACCCCTCCCTTACGGACTAGCCCGCTCGGGCCATCCCGAACCACCCGAAGGGACGGGGTGGTTGAGCTGAACCGCCCCTGGGAGTGACGCGTCCTCCCAGGAGAGGACGAGCTGCCGCGAAATCCCTGCGGAAGTCCGTCCCGGGGGCAAGACTTGGACCGGAACCGAACCGACCGACGGGGGCGGCCATGAGCGCGCAGAGCCGCAGGACATCCACCACGACGCAGCGAAAGAACCCACCCATGTGCCAGCACCAGCCCGCCTGTCCCACCGCCGACTCCGCCGACCGGGAGGCGGCCCGACTGACGGCACACCACCCGGAGCAGGGCTGGAGCCTGCTGTGCAACGGCGTCCTGCTCTTCGAGGACACCGGTGAACTCCTGCCGGACGGACAGATCATCGCTCCGCACCGGCCGCTCACGGCGGGCCGGGTGACGACCGCCGCCTGAGGACGACCGTACGAGGGAAGAGACCGGGGGCCGGTCCGGAGAAGGACTCTCCGGACCGGCCCCCGGTCGTGAAGGCCGTGGCCGTCAGTGGTCGTACTCGTCCAGCGGCGGGCAGGAGCAGACCAGGTTCCGGTCGCCGAAGGCACCGTCGATGCGGCGCACCGGCGGCCAGTACTTGTCGGCGGCCGAGACGCCGGCCGGGAAGACCGCCTCGTCGCGCGTGTACGCGTGGTTCCACTCGCCGCCGAGCACGGCCGCGGTGTGCGGGGCGTTGCGCAGCGGGTTGTCCTCCGCCGGCCACTCGCCCGCGGCGACCTTCTCGATCTCGGCCCGGATCGCGATCATCGTGTCGCAGAAGCGGTCCAGCTCGGCCAGGTCCTCGGACTCGGTCGGCTCGATCATCAGCGTGCCGGCCACCGGGAAGGACATCGTCGGCGCGTGGAAGCCGTAGTCGATCAGGCGCTTGGCGATGTCGTCGACGGTGACGCCGGTCGCCTTGGACAGCGGCCGCAGGTCCACGATGCACTCGTGGGCGACGAGACCGGCCGGGCCGGTGTAGAGCACCGGGAAGTGCGGCTCCAGGCGCTTGGCGATGTAGTTCGCCGCGAGCACCGCGACCTGGGTGGCGCGCTTGAGGCCCTCGCCGCCCATCAGGCGCACGTACGACCAGGAGATCGGCAGGATGCCGGCGGAGCCCCACGGGGCGGCCGAGATCGGGCCGACGCCGGTCTCCGGGCCCGCGGTGGGCTGGAGCGGGTGGTTCGGCAGGTACGGGGCGAGGTGGGCGCGGACGCCGACCGGGCCGACGCCGGGGCCGCCGCCGCCGTGCGGGATGCAGAAGGTCTTGTGCAGGTTGAGGTGCGAGACGTCGCCGCCGAAGTGACCCGGCTTGGCCAGGCCGACCAGGGCGTTGAGGTTGGCGCCGTCGACGTACACCTGGCCGCCGGCCTCGTGGACCTCGGCGCAGATGTCCGCGACGTGCTCCTCGAACACGCCGTGCGTGGACGGGTAGGTGATCATCAGGACGGACAGCTCGTCGCGGTACTGGGCGATCTTGGCCCGCAGGTCCTCGACGTCGACCTCGCCGTCGTCGGCGGTCCTGACGACGACGACCTTCATGCCGGCCATCACCGCGGAGGCGGCGTTGGTGCCGTGCGCGGAGGACGGGATGAGGCAGACGGTGCGCTGCTCGTCGCCGTTGGCGCGGTGGTACGCGCGGACGGCCAGCAGACCGGCCAGCTCGCCCTGCGAACCGGCGTTCGGCTGGATCGAGACCTTGTCGTAGCCGGTGACCTCGGCGAGACGCTCCTCCAGCTCGGTGATGAGCGTGACGTAGCCCTGCGCCTGCTCGACCGGGGCGAACGGGTGCATCTGGCCGAACTCGGGCCAGGTCACCGACTCCATCTCGGTCGTCGCGTTCAGCTTCATCGTGCAGGAGCCGAGCGGGATCATGCCGCGGTCGAGCGCGTAGTCGCGGTCCGCGAGGCGGCGCAGGTAGCGCAGCATCGACGTCTCGGAGCGGTGCGCGTGGAAGACCGGGTGGGTCAGGTACGCGTCGGAGCGCAGCAGACCGGCGGGCAGCGCGTCCTCGGTGGCGGCGTCCAGGGCCTCGACGTCGGCGGTGACGCCGAAGGCGCCCCAGACGGCGGCGAGCTGGGCGCGCCCGGTGGTCTCGTCGCACGACATGGACACGTGGTCGGCGTCGACGCGGAAGAGGTTGACACCGGCCTCGCGGGCGGCGGCGACGACCTCGTCGGCCTTGCCGGGCACGCGGGCGGTGAGGGTGTCGAAGAAGACGTCCCCGGTCAGCTCGACGCCCCCGGCGCGCAGACCGGCGGCGAGGATCGCGGCGTACCGGTGGGTGCGCCGCGCGATGCCCTTGAGGCCCTCGGGGCCGTGGTAGACGGCGTACATGCCGGCCATGACGGCGAGCAGCACCTGGGCGGTACAGATGTTGCTGGTGGCCTTCTCGCGGCGGATGTGCTGCTCGCGGGTCTGGAGGGCCAGGCGGTAGGCGCGGTTGCCGTCGGCGTCGACGGAGACGCCCACGAGGCGGCCGGGCAGGGAGCGGGCGTGCTTGTCCTGGACGGCCATGTAACCGGCGTGCGGGCCGCCGAAGCCCATCGGAACGCCGAAGCGCTGGGTGGTGCCGACGGCGATGTCGGCGCCGAGCTCGCCGGGCGAGGTGAGCAGGGTGAGGGCGAGCAGGTCGGCGGCTACGGTGACGATCGCGCCGAGCTCGTGGGCCGCGTCGACCAGCGGCTTGATGTCGCGGACCGCGCCGGAGGCACCGGGGTACTGCAGGAGCACGCCGAAGACACCGCGCTCGGCGATCTCGGCCGGGATGCCCTCGCTCAGGTCGGCGACGACGACCTCGACGCCGGTCGGCTCGGCGCGGGTCTCGATGACGGCGATCGTCTGCGGCAGGGCGTCGGCGTCGATCAGGAAGACGCCCTTCTTGACCTTGCCGACGCGGCGGGACAGCGCCATGGCCTCGGCTGCGGCGGTGCCCTCGTCGAGCAGGGAGGCGCCGGAGGTGGGCAGGCCGGTCAGGTCGGCGACCATGGTCTGGAAGTTCAGCAGGGCCTCCAGGCGGCCCTGGGAGATCTCCGGCTGGTACGGCGTGTAGGCCGTGTACCAGGCGGGGTTCTCCATCACGTTCCGGAGGATCACCGGCGGGGTGAAGGTGCCGTAGTAGCCGAGGCCGATCATCGGGGCGAGGACCTGGTTGCGGTCGGCGAGCGCGCGCAGCTCGGCGAGCACCTCGGCCTCGGTGCGCGCGGCCGGCAGGCCCAGCGCCTCGGCGTTCTTGATCACGTCCGGCACCGCGGCGGCCGTGAGCTCGTCGAGCGAGCCGTAACCGACCTGGGCGAGCATCTTGGCCCGGGCCTCGGCGTCGGGCCCGATGTGCCGCTGCTCGAACGGGATGCCCTGTTCGAGCTCGGAGAGCGGAATGCGGTTGGCGGTCATGTACGGAGGCCTCCTGGTCGTCACGACCTGCGAGGGGCACCACGGCGCGGGTGCCCGGACGGCCTCCCCCTCTGTCATCTCAACCTGAGAGTTTCACCGGCACGCCTCGCGGCACGCCGGCTTTCACCGTCGGTGAGAGCGCATGCCGTCGGGCATCCGCTCTGCTTTCCAGAGTGACCTCGTCCGCGCGGTACAGGGGCCTGAGAGATTCCGGGGAGGATTTGCTCCTTCGGCGCCCACCGGAAGGTTTCTCCGGGGGACTCTCCCGCACGGGGTCGACAGCCACACCCAGCCTACCAGCGCGGTTGCGGCTCTCCTCGCTCAAGTGGCCGACAGCCCGGATGTGCCCTTTGGTAGGGGGTAGAGGAGTTGCGACCAGTTGGAGGGACCGTGCAGACCGACATCGATCCGCGCAGCCTGATCGGCCGCAAGGCGTACGACCGGAACGGACACAAGATCGGAACCGTCGACGAGGTGTACCTGGACGACGCGACGGGCGTCCCGGAGTGGGCCGCGGTCCGCACCGGCCTGTTCAGCAGGGACGCCTTCGTCCCCCTGGAGCCGAGCGACCTGCTCGACGACGGCCTCCACGTTCCGTTCGAACGCGCCCTCATCAAGGACGCCCCGGACTTCGGTGTGGGCCGCCACCTCTCCCCGGAGCAGGAGCTCCAGCTCTACCGCCACTACAGCCTCGCCCTCCCCCAGTCCCCCACGGCCTACCCGGACACCGACTTCGGCCGCCTGGCGGGCCAGGACGGCACCTGACCGGACACGCCCCCCGGCCCTGGGACCGCTCGCGCTCGCCGGAAGCAAGAACCCCCCACAGGGCGGACCGCACTCCTGCCCGCCGTCACGGGCGGCGCGGAGGGGAACCCGTCCCGGCCGCGAGGCCGGGCGCGTCCCCACGGTCCGCGGCGGGCGAAGGCGCGGCACCGCCGGCCGAAGGGCCTTCGCCCGGCACAGGGCCCCGCACCAGCGGCACCGCCTCCCCCGCCGCCAGCTCCGGATCGTCCACGGCGAAGGTCCGCACCCGCCCCGGCGCCGACCCCGGTTCCTCGAACCGCACCGTGACCCGGCCGAGCCCGCTCCCCTGGACCCACCCGGCGCCGTACACCGCGTGCCGCACGTCGTGCCCGGGCGCCCAGGACCGCTCGGCGGGCTCGGCGGCCGCCACGGCCTCCGGCGCCACCGGAGCGGCCTCGGCGCCGCCGGCCCGCTCCTCCGCGCCCCCTTCCCGCTCCCGCTCCTGTTCCTGGGCGAACAGATCCTCCTGCGTGTAGTCCGCGAGCCCGCTCACCCCCACCCCGAGCAGCCGCACACCCCCCGTGGTGTCCACCGAGTCGAGGAGCCGCCCCGCCGCCTCCCGCACGACCCCGAGCGCGTCCGTCGGCCCCCGCAGCGTCTCGGACCGGGTCAGCGTCGAGAAGTCGAACCTCCGCACCTTCAGGACGATCGTCCGCCCCGAGTGCCCCGAAGCCCGCAGCCGCCCCACGCACCGCTCCGCGAGCCGCTCGACCTCGCCCCGGATCCGTACCCGGTCGTGCAGGTCGACGGCGAAGGTGTCCTCGACCGAGACGGACTTGGCGTCCCGCTCGGCCACCACGGGCCGGTCGTCGTGCCCCCGGGCCATCCGGTACAGCGAGGCCCCGTGCGCCCGCCCGAGGAGCCGTACGAGCTCGTCCTCGCCCGCTTCCGCGAGGTCGGACACCGTCGTCATCCCGGCCCGCCGCAGGTGCTCCCCGGTCGCCGGCCCGACCCCGGGCAGGATCCGCACGGACTTCGGCCCGAGGAGCGCCCGCTCGGTGCCCGGCTCCATCAGGACGAGGCCGTCCGGCTTCGCCTCCTCGGAGGCGATCTTCGCGAGCATCTTGGACCCGGCGAGCCCCACCGACCCGGTGAGCCCCGTCGTCGCGAGGATGTCGGCCCGCAGCCGCTCCCCCACGGCCCGCGCGCTCGCCGTGTCGTCGGCCACGCCCCCCGCCTCCAGGTCCACGAAGGCCTCGTCGAGGCTGAGGGGTTCCACGAGCGGGGAGAGGCTCCCGAGCAGCCGCATGACCTGCTCGCTGATCGACCGGTAGAAGGCGAAGCGCGGCACGAGATAGGCCGCGTTCGGCGCGAGCCGCCGCGCCTGGCCCATCGGCATCGCCGAGTGGACCCCGAAGCGGCGCGCCTCGTACGACGCGGTGGCGACCACTCCGCGCGGCCCGAGCCCGCCCACGACCACGGGCTTTCCGCGCAGGCTGGGCTTCGCCGCCTGCTCGGCGGCGGCGAAGAAGGCATCCATGTCGAGGTGCAGGATCGTGGGCGCGGCTCTCACGCCTCCGATGCTCCCCCACGCCACTGACAATCACGCCACCGGCGACGCCCCGCGGCGGCCCCGGTCCGGCTCAGACCGCCCGGTCCCGCCGTCTCCGGGCCAGCTCGTCGCCGGGGTTGTGCCCCACGAGCGTCTCTCCGGTGTCCACCCGCTCCCCGTGCAGCTGCGAGAGCGCCGCCTCCACGTCCCGCCAGACCACCCCGACGGCGATGCCGAAGACGCCCTGCCCGCCCTGGAGCAGGTCGACGACCTCGTCGGGCGAGGAGCACTCGTAGACCGTGGCCCCGTCGCTCATGAGCGTCATCCGCTCCAGGTCGCTGAAGCCCCGGGCCCTCAGGTGCTGCACCGCGGCCCGGATGTTCTGCAGGGCCACCCCGGTGTCGAGGAAACGCTTGACGATCTTCAGGACGACGACGTCACGGAAGCTGTAGAGCCGCTGCGTCCCCGACCCGTACGCGGGCCGCACGCTCGGTTCCACGAGTCCGGTGCGCGCCCAGTAGTCCAATTGGCGATAGGTGATGCCGGCCGCCGCGCACGCCGTGGGGCCGCGGTAGCCGATCACCTCGTCGGCCGCGCCCGTACCGGCGTCCGTACCGAAGTCGCCCACCCTGCCGTGAAGCGGATACGGACCGTTCTCCCCGGACACCCGTCCGAGGGAGCTGCCCGCCGTACCGTCCGCGCTGCTCATCACGCCGACCCTCCGTCCTTGACCTGCCCACACGAAGGTAGGCAGTCACTCGGGGTGCGTCAACGATCGCCACACTCGGCACGCCGAGTGATAATCACCCTGAGAGTGGTTTCCCGTGTCTCTCTTCGGGGAAAGGCTACTCGAATGCTCTGACAGCACCCCGCGAACGGCCCGCGGCCGCACCGCCCTGTCTCACTGACTGTTGGTCCCGAAATCCTCCGGTGAGATCTGGTCGAGGAATTCGCGGAACTTCTCCACCTCGTCCTCCTGCTCGTCCGGAATCGCGATGCCGGCGTCGTCCAGGACACCGTCGCTGCCGAAGATCGGCGTTCCGGTCCGGAGGGCCAGCGCTATCGCGTCGGACGGCCGGGCGCTCACCTCGACGCCGCTGGCGAAGACCAGCTCGGCGTAGAAGACCCCGTCACGCAGATCCGTGATGCGGACTTCGGTGAGTTCCTGCCCCACGGCCTCCAGCACGTCCTTGAACAGGTCGTGCGTCAGCGGCCGCGGAGGGGCCATCCCCTGCTGCGCGAAGGCGATCGCGGTCGCCTCCCCCGGTCCGATCCAGATGGGGAGGTAGCGATCGCCTCCCACTTCACGTAGGAGCACGATCGGCTGATTGGAGGGCATTTCCACGCGGACACCCACAACGTCGAGCTCGTTCACACAGCAACCCTAGGACGTGCCCGACCGGTTTGGATAGTCGGGCCCCTCCCCGGTCACTGCGACCGGATGCCCAGGGCGATCTGCATCAGGGCCGCGTGCAGCCGCACCGACTGCGCGGCCAGCTCCTTGGCGGTGGCCTCCGCATGGGCCCTGGTCTGCGGATTACGGTGCCGGCGCAGCGGCGCGACCACCTGTTCGATCAGCCCGGCCTCCCGTTCGGCTGCCGCCTTCACGGCCCGCAGGTGACGGGGCTCGAGACCGAATCTCCCCAGATCCGCTACGAGCCGGGCGACGGTGACGGCCTCGGCGTCGTATCCGCCGCCCTCCGTCTCGGCGATCAGACCGTACGACTCCCACTCGGCGAGCTCGGTCTCGGTGACCTCGGCGGCGGCGAGCAGCTCGGCCCGCCCGAGCCGCGCGGCGGCCGGCGGCTCCGGGTCCCGCTCCCAGGGTCCCTCCAGGAGGTCCCGCCGGCGCCCGGGGGCCGGGAGACTGATCTCCTCCCCCCGGGCGAGGGCGTCGAGGTGCTCGCGGATGACCTTCAGCGGAAGGTAGTGGTCCCGCTGCATCCGCAGGATCCGGGCGAGCCGCTCCACGTCCTGCGGGCTGAACTTCCGGTATCCGGAGGCCGTACGCCGGGGCTCGACGAGCCCCTCGGCCTCCAGGAACCGGATCTTGGAGATGGTCACTTCGGGAAACTCGTCACGCAGCTGGTTCAGCACCGTGCCGATGCTGACCAGCCTGTCGCCCGCGGTGGCGGTGCCGGATCCGGCACCGCCCGTCGGTGTTCGCAGCATGGACCTTCCCTGAAGGGGGCTCCCCGAGGCGTCACACGCCCCGCAGGCTCGAATAGAAGACCAGCCGGTACTTGCCGATCTGCACCTCGTCGCCGTTGGACAGGACGACCGATTCGATCGGCTCCCGGTTGACGTACGTGCCGTTGAGGCTGCCGACGTCGGCGACGGTGAAACTGCCGTCCTGCGCCCGCCGGAACTCGACGTGCCGCCGGGAGACCGTGACGTCGTCCAGGAAGATGTCACTCTGCGGGTGACGGCCGGCCGTCGTCAGCTCCCCGTCGAGGAGGAACCGGCTGCCGGAGTTCGGCCCCCGGCGCACCACGAGGAGCGCGGACCCCAGCGGCAGCGCCTCCACGGCCGCCAGCGCCTCCGGGGAGAGCGAGGGCAGCGCGTTCTGGCCGGTGACCTCGGCGTCGTAGGCCTCGAGACCGGAGATGGAGATCGTCGACGTCGTCTCCGACGCGCGCTCAGGAGCGACCCCGCCCCGCAGCGGCGTGCCGCAGTGGGAGCAGAAGCGACTGTCGGCCGCGTTGCGGTGACCGCACCTCGTACACACCGGCATGGACGCATCCTCCTGCCGCGGCTGCCCCGCCGAGGTCTGTGTCGCGTACGGGTCGGGGGCAAACCCTCCACCCGTACTTGAGGTCGATGGTTCTCCGAAACCTATGCGGGCGGCCCCGGCGGGGTCAACAGAGGACGCGCCCGGCGCGCCCGGAACGTCACCTCCCCGACCCCCGACCTCGTCACGGAAGAGCGGGCGCTCGCCGCCCTGCTCCTCGCTCTGGGCGTGGCGCGGCGCGCGGTGCCGGGCGTTGCCGCCGTCCTCGCGTGCGCTCTTGCCGAACAACTTCGCAAACAACTTCACGGGCGATTCCCCTTGACCGAAACAGACCCGCCCGTGGGGCAGGACGAACCGAAATCCATCACACCTGCCGACCCGGACACCTTCACAACGTCCGTATCCTCCGGACAGTTTCCACCACGCACCACCGTTGTGATGCGCCGACCCCCCGCAAGGCCCTGCCCTTGTCGCGGGACCCCCCTCGTACGCCTCCTCACTGCGAGGACGACTGAGCGTAGTCAGGCCGCTTCGCGGGTCGCAAGGCGTCGACGACGATCTTCGCCGACCGCTCCACCGTGGCCGTGGCCTGCTCCTTCTCGAGGGTCTGCACGACACCGCCGGGGATGTTGAGCGCGGGCTCGAGATCCTCCGGCTTGCCGATGACCTTGAAGACGTACGGAGCGGCCACCTGCGTTCCATCGATCCGCATGTCGTCACCGCCACCGGTGAAATAACTGTCCGCCACCACCCGGACACCGTTGACCTGGATCGCCTCGGCGCCCGCCGCGCGCAGCTCCTGGATGGCGTCGAGCAGCATGTCCGACTCGACGGATCCGGTGGGGTCGCCGACGGACAGGGTGATGCCGGGGCCCTCGGCGGCGACCGTGCCGGCCAGGATGCCGAGCTGCTGCTCCTTCTCCTGGGTCTGCCTGCGCGCCTCCTCGGCCTGGTCCGAGCTGGACTCCAGCTCGGAACGCTGCTTCTCCAGACGGGCCTTCTCGTCCTCCAGGCGCTGGGTGCGGTCGTCGAGTTCGTCGAGGATCCGCACCAGGTCCTCCTGGCGCGCGCCCCGGAGAGCGCTGTTGTCGCTGGTCGAGGAGACCTGGATGGCCAGGCCGAGCCCGAGGCCGAACAGCAGCAGCGCGACGATGAGTTGGGCCCTGGTCACCCTCGGCGGCCACAGCGCGGAGAAGAGCCTGTGCCGTCCGCCCTGCTCGTCCCCGGCGGACCCGCCCGCGGCCGGCGGCGGTTCGGCGGCCGGGAACGCCTCGGGCTCCCGTACGCCCCGGTCCGCGCCCTCCGGCGCCGGGGGGCCGTCGGGAACCGCGCCGGGCGCGCCCCCGTGCGGAGGCTTCCGGTGCTGGTGGGGATGGGCGAAGGACGGCCTCTCCTCCACTCTCCGGAGGACCCGGGTGCTCTCGTCCTCGGGCACCGCGGGCGCCTCTTCGGGCTTCGCGGCGCGCTGCTGGTCCCGGGGCTCCGGGGGGACCTGGGGGATCCGGGGATCCCGAGGAGCCTGCGGCTTCTCCGGGTCGTGAGGGTTCTGCGGGTTCTGCGGGTTCTGCGGGTTCTCGGGGTTCTGCGGGTTCTCGTTCATCGGCCTCACGCCCGGAAGACGTGGCGCCGGATGGCGGCCGCGTTGGAGAAGATCCGGATGCCGAGGACGACGACCACACCCGTCGACAGCTGCGCGCCCACGCCCAGCTTGTCGCCGAGGAAGACGATCAGCGCGGCCACTACCACGTTCGACAGGAAGGAGACCACGAAGACCTTGTCGACGAAGATCCCGTCGAGCATGGCCCGCAGCCCGCCGAAGACCGCGTCGAGGGCGGCGACCACGGCGATCGGAAGATAGGGCTCGACCACCGCCGGAACCTCGGGGCGGACCAACAGTCCGACCACCACTCCGACGATCAGGCCCAGTACGGCGATCACGATGTGCCCTTCCCTGTGTCGGCCGTGGCCCGGCCGGAAGGCTTCGCCCCGACCCCCCTCGGCTCTGCGGTACGTACGGTCAGGCTCGGCGCGGCCGGCAGGCGCACGTCGCCCTCGGCGGAGATGCTGCTCCTGATCCCGAAGTTCTCCACCAGCGCGTGCAGGTACTGCCCGTCGGCGCTGTCCTGGAACGCGGTGCTCAGCTTCTGCCCGTTCCCGATCGCGAGGACGGTGTACGGCGGCACCAGCGGCTTGTTGTCGACCAGTATGGCGTCGCCGGCGGCCCGGATCGCGGACAGCGACGTCAGCCGCTGCCCGTTGATCGCGACCGCTTCGGCGCCCGACTCCCACAGCCCGTTGACCACGCGCTGCATGTCCCGGTCGCGGACCCGGCCCGTGTCGGAGAAACCGCTGCTCTCCCGCGGTCCGCCGCCACCGGTGTCGGTGTCCTTGGCGTCGTCGACGACGAGCCGGACCCCGGGGCCGTGCACCGGCGTCGCGCCCGAGAGCAGCGCCACCAGCTCGGCCTGGTCGCCGCCGTGCTCCTGGAGCGCCTGCCGCTGGCGCTCGCCGACCTCGGCCCGGATCCGCTCGATGTCCTGTTCCAGGTCGTCGGCCCCCGAGGCCTCCGTCTCGATCCGGTCGATCAGTTCCTGCCGCTCCTTGGCGACGACCGGCGCGGAGACCCGCGCCTCGGCCGCGCCGACGGTCACCACGGCGGCCGCGAGCAGGAGGCCGGCGGCGACGCCGAGCTTCGCCCGCAGGCTGCGGGGCAGCCCCCCGCCCTCGGCGGCGCGCCGGGCGGTCGCCTCGGCGTACCCGTCGTCGAGGGCGTGGTCGATCACGTTGTTCAGCAGCGACATGGACGCGTCGGGTCGCGGCGGCGGTGATCCGGTGCTCCGAACGGGGGGCTGCTGCGACATGCCGCACATCGTCGCACGTCGTACGGCCTACCGCCGAATGGCCCTCCACGCCGGTGGGGAGGCGCCCCAGGGCACCTCCCCACCGGAACGGCTCGACCGCGTCAGTTGCCCGCGCTGTCGACCACCGCGGCCCACTCGTCGAGCAGGGCCTGCGCGGAGGTGTCGTCGGGGCCCTCCGCCCACAGATGGGTGACGGCCTCGGCGGGGTCGGGCAGCACCATCACCCAGCGCCCGTCGGCCTCGACCACCCGGACGCCGTCGGTGGTGTCGACGGAGCGGCTGCCCGCCGCCTCGACCACCTTGCGCATCACGAGCCCCTTCACGGCCCACGGGGTCGCGATGTCCCGCTTGAGGACGTGGGCCCGCGGAATCCGGGCGTCGATCTGGCTCAGCGTGAGCTGCGTCCGCGCCACGAGCCCGAGCAGCCGCACGAACGCGGCGGTCCCGTCGAAGACGCTGCTGAACTCGGGCACGATGAACCCGCCGCGCCCGTCTCCGCCGAAGATCGTCGACTCCTCCCGGCCGACCCGGGTCAGGTCGTCGGGCGAGGTGGTCGTCCAGTCCACCTGGGTGCCGTGGTACGCAGCGACCTGCTCGGCGATCCGCGTGGTGGTCACCGGCAGCGCGACCCGCCCGGAGCGCCGCTCGGCCGCCACCAGGTCCAGCATGACCAGGAGCGCCCGGTCGTCCTCGATGATCCGGCCCCGCTCGTCCACGAGCGACAGCCGCTCGCCGACGGGGTCGAACCGCACGCCGAACGCGGCCCGCGCCGAGGCCACGATCTCCCCGAGCCGCACGAGCCCGGCCCGCCGGCTCTCGGCCGACTCCGTGGGCCTGGACTCGTCGAGTCCGGGGTTGATCGTCAGCGAGTCGACCTGGAGCCGTCCGAGCAGACTGGGCAGTACGAGCCCGGCACTGCCGTTGGAGGCGTCCACGACGACCTTCAGACCGGCCTCCGCGATCCCGGAGGTGTCGACGTTCCGCAGCAGCGACCCGGTGTACGAGTCGAAGACGCTCGCCGGGAAGGAGAGGTCTCCGATCTCACCGGGGAAGGCCCTCCGGTACTCCTGCCGCGCGAACACCCGGTCGAGCTTGCGCTGCCCGCCCTGCGAGAGGTCGGCACCGCGCTCGTCGAAGAACATGATGTCGACGGAGTCGGGCACGCCGGGCGAGGTCCGGATCATGATGCCGCCGGCACTGCCGCGCGCGGTCTGCTGTCTCGCCACCGGCAGCGGTACGTTCTCCAGGTCCCGTACGTCGATGGCGCTGGCCTGCAGCGCCGAGATCACCGCCCGTTTCAGCGCGCGGGCGCCTCGGGAGTGGTCACGGGCCGTGGTGACGGTCGAGCCCTTCTTCAGGGTCGTGGCGTACGCGCCCGCGAGGCGGACGGCCAGCTCGGGGGTGATCTCCACGTTGAGGATGCCGGAGACCCCGCGCGCTCCGAAGAGGTGGGCCTGTCCCCGGGACTCCCAGATGACCGAGGTGTTGACGAACGCGCCGGCCTCGATCGTCTTGAACGGGTAGACCCGGACGTTGCCCTGCACGATCGATTCCTCACCGACCAGGCACTCGTCCCCGATGACGGCTCCGTCCTCGATCCGGGCGGCCCGCATGACGTCGGTGTTCTTGCCGATCACACAGCCGCGCAGATTGCTCTGCTGGCCGATGTAGACGTTGTCGTGGACGACGGCCTTGTGCAGGAAGGCACCGCTCTTGACGACCACGTTCGAGCCGACGACGGTGTGCTCGCGGATCTCGGCACCGGCCTCCACCTTGGCGTAGTCGCCGATGTAGAGCGGACCCCGCAGCACGGCGTCGGGGTGCACCTCGGCACCTTCCGAGACCCAGACCCCGGGCGAGATCTCGAAGCCGTCGATGTCGACCTGGACCTTGCCCTCCAGGACGTCCGCCTGGGCCTTCACATAGCTCTCGTGCGTGCCGACGTCCTCCCAGTAGCCCTCGGCGACATAGCCGTAGATCGGCTTGCCCTCCTTCATGAGCTGCGGGAACACGTCCCCCGACCAGTCGACCGACGTGTCGGCCTCGACGTAGTCGAACACCTCGGGTTCCATCACGTAGATGCCCGTGTTCACGGTGTCCGAGAAGACCTGGCCCCAGGTCGGCTTCTCCAGGAAGCGCTCGACCTTGCCCTCCTCGTCGACGATCGTGATCCCGAACTCCAGAGGGTTCGGCACCCGGGTGAGGCAGACCGTGACGAGTGCGCCCTTCTCCTTGTGGAAGGCGATGAGATCGGTGAGATCGAAATCGGTGAGCGCGTCCCCCGAGATGACGAGGAAGGCGTCGTCCTTCAGCGCTTCCTCGGCGTTCTTCACGCTTCCCGCTGTACCGAGCGGTTTCTCCTCGTTGGCATAGGTGAGCTCCATCCCGAGCTCTTCGCCGTCACCGAAGTAATTCCGGACGAGAGAGGCGAGAAACTGCACGGTGACGACGGTCTCGTTGAGACCGTGCCTCTTGAGCAGTCGCAGGACGTGCTCCATGATCGGCCGGTTCACCACCGGCAGAAGAGGCTTGGGCATGCTCGAGGTCATGGGGCGAAGACGGGTTCCCTCGCCACCGGCCATCACGACGGCCTTCATGTCGGAAACGTCCTCCTTCAAGAGATGACGGTCCTGCCGACTTCGCCTGTCCGCTCAGTTGCCCGCGGACGTCCTCGTTGTTGCCGGCGACGCTGCTCGACACAGAAGGAACGGGCTCAATCGGCCTCGGTATCCGTCTTCACGAGTCGACGGACCTGGACCACGTAGAGGATCCCTGCCCACCAATACAGAGTTGTACCCCATCCGGCGAAGGCCCACCCGAAAACTTCAGCGAGTGACGAAAGCCAGCCCGTTCCGTCACTGAGAAGCAGCAAGGGGAACGCGTACATGAGGTTGAAAGTCGCAGCTTTGCCGAGGAAGTTGACCTGCGGCGGCGGGTAACCGTGCCGTCGGAGGATTCCCACCATGACGAGGAGCATGGCCTCGCGCGCCAGGAGGGCGGCGGTCAGCCACAGCGGGAGGATCTCCCGCCAGGTCAGGCCGACGAGCGTGGACAGGATGTACAGACGGTCGGCGGCGGGATCGAGCAGCCGGCCGAGGCTGCTGATCTGGTTCCAGCGTCGGGCGAGTTTTCCGTCGAGGTAGTCGCTGATACCACTGAGCGCCAGGACGAGGAGCGCCCAGCCGTCACTCTTGGGGCCGCCGAACTCGGGGCGGAGAATCAGCCACAGAAACAGCGGCACGCCGACGAGGCGCGCCATGCTGAGAATGTTGGGGATGGTGAGGACCCGGTCGGTCTGAACGCGAGTCTCCTGGACCTCCACCCGGGGGCCTCCTGCTGGGATGATGCCGACGTTGCCCCCTGACCCTACCTTCAGCCGCCGAACTCCTGCGCACAGGGGCCTCGCCGGCAACCGTGAACGCAGAAAAGCCCCGCACCATGGAGGTGCGGGGCTTTCCCACAATGATTGTTCGGCGGTGTCCTACTCTCCCACAGGGTCCCCCCTGCAGTACCATCGGCGCTGAAAGGCTTAGCTTCCGGGT
>NZ_LGEG01000265.1 GCF_001280125.1 Streptomyces sp. NRRL F-6492 | reverse complement strand
GGCCGGGACGACCGGGGTGGCCAGGGGCGTGGGGTGGTCCGAGCCGGTCGGGACCACCGGCGCCGGGGCGGCCGGGAGCGCGGAGTCAGCGGCCGGGGGCGTCGACCGGGGCACCCGCTCCGGCTCGGGGGCGCGCGGCCGGGGGGCGGTCGCCGCGGGGGCGGCCTCCGGAGCGGCGGCCGCCAGGATCGCGGCGGCCGCGTCGGCGGGGCGCTCCAGGCCCTGGTCGCCGAGGAGATCGGCGAGCCCGCCCTCGTACCCCTGGCCCATCGCGCGGACCTTCCAGGCGCCTTGGCGGCGGTACAGCTCCAGGGCGACGACGGCGGACTCCCTGTCGAGCCCGGTGATGGTGTAGTTGGCGATCTCGGCGCCGTCGGGCCCGGCGACGGCGACGAAGGGGGCGGCGACGGCTCCGAAGCGGGCGGCTCCGCCGTGCCCGGTGAGCGCCAGGAGGACCGAGATCCGGTGGACGGTTTCCGGCATCGCCCCCAGGTCGACGGAGAGGCGGTGGTCGGCGGCCGCCGCCCCGGGGACGTCGACGCCGGGGAGCGAGGGCGCGCCGGGATGGGCGATCCACTCCGCGCCGGGGACCCTGCCGTCCTCGTCGCCGAGGGTGGCTCCGGCGAGGACCGGATGACCGGCCGACACCCGGATCTCCAGTCGGGTGTCGGGCAGGGGGTGGTTCTGCCCCCGGACCAGCTCGGCCGTCATCGACTCTGTCCCCTCGGTGCTTCCCCGGTGCGGATTCGCGCGTCCCGGTGCGGTTCAAACGGGTCGTTCGTGGACCGTCCGGATCAGGGCGCCGAACGGATCATGCGGGACAGCTCCCGGCGGCGGCTGCCTCCGGGAGCTGTGGGTGCGTGGTGCGCGGACCGTCTACAGGTGCGGCAGGATCGCCGGCATCAGGTCCTGGAAGGTGCGGCCGTTGGCCGGGTTGCCCAGGGCGGTCATCTGCCAGCCGGAGCCGGCCCGGTGCACCTTCGCCATGATCTGCGCGGTGTAGCGGCCGCCGCCGTCGAGGGTGTAGCGCGCCAGCTCCTGCCCGTTCGTCTCGTCGACGAGCCGGCAGAAGGCGTTCTGCACCTCCTGGAACGTCTGGCCGGTGAAGGAGTTCACCGTGAAGACGATCTGGTCGATGTGGACCGGGATCCGCTCCAGGTCGACGAGGATCGCCTCGTCGTCGCCGCCCTGGCCGGCGCCGCCCACCAGGTTGTCGCCGGTGTGCTTGACCGAGCCGTCGTCGCTGACCAGGTGCCGGAAGAAGACCACGTCGACCGGCTGCTTGTCGGCGAAGAGGACCGCCGAGGCGTCCAGGTCGATCTCGCGGGTGCGCGAGCCGAACAGACCGCGGCGCGGCGCCGCCTGCCAGCCGAGCCCCATGCGCACCTGGGTGAGGCTGCCCCCGCCCTTCTTCTCCAGGCTGATGGCCTGACCCTTGGTCATGTTCACGGTCACGCGCTTGCCCCTCTCGTTGCGTTCCCCGCGCCCGCTGTCCGGTGCGTGCGGTTGTCCAGCACCCTACGCAGGGTCACCGACACCGCGGAGGGGCGGTCCGGTTTTGTGTCGGTCTTGCAACACACCGGACCGCCTCCGGTCAGGCGAGGCCCGCCTCCTTCATCTGGCGCAACTCCTTCTTCAGCTCTCCCACCTCGTCGCGGAGCCGGGCGGCCACCTCAAACTGGAGCTCGGCGGCGGCGGCGCGCATCCGGTCCGTCATCTCCTCGATGATCGCGGCCAGTTCGCTGGCGGGCCGGTCGCCGAGCTCCACGGTGGAGCCCGCCCTGCCCTTGCCCTTGACGCCGTGCGCGGCGAGCGCGGGGACGGGGGCCTTGGCGCCCTTGCCCTCCTTGCCCTGGCGGTAGCCGGTGCCGAGCAGCTCCTCGGTGTCGATCTCCTCGCGCGCGATGGTCGCCACGATGTCGTTGATCTTCTTGCGGAGCGGCTGCGGGTCGATGCCGTGCTCCGTGTTGTACGCGATCTGCTTCTCGCGGCGCCGGTTGGTCTCGTCGATGGCCTGCTCCATCGCCGGGGTGATCCGGTCCGCGTACATGTGGACCTGGCCCGACACGTTCCGCGCGGCGCGGCCGATCGTCTGGATCAGGGAGGTGCCGGAGCGCAGGAAGCCCTGCTTGTCGGCGTCGAGGATGGCGACCAGGGACACCTCGGGGAGGTCGAGGCCCTCCCGGAGGAGGTTGATGCCGACGAGGACGTCGTACTCACCGGCGCGCAGCTCGCGCAGCAGCTCGATGCGGCGCAGGGTGTCGACGTCGCTGTGCAGGTAGCGCACCTGGATGCCGAGCTCCAGGAAGTAGTCGGTGAGGTCCTCGGCCATCTTCTTGGTGAGGGTGGTGACGAGGACCCGCTCGTCCCGCTCGGTGCGCAGCCGGATCTCGTGGACCAGGTCGTCGATCTGGCCCTCGGTGGGCTTGACGACGACCTCGGGGTCGATGAGGCCGGTGGGGCGGATGATCTGCTCGACGAAGCCGTCGCCGCGCGAGAGCTCGTACGTCCCGGGGGTCGCGGAGAGGTAGACGGTCTGGCCGATCCGCCCCTGGAACTCCTCCCACTTCAGCGGACGGTTGTCGAGGGCCGAGGGGAGCCGGAAGCCGTGGTCGACCAGGGTCCGCTTGCGGGAGGCGTCGCCCTCGTACATGGCGCCGATCTGCGGCACGGTGACGTGCGACTCGTCGATGACGAGGAGGAAGTCCTCGGGGAAGTAGTCGAGGAGGGTGTTGGGCGCGGAGCCGGGCTCGCGTCCGTCGAAGTGCATCGAGTAGTTCTCGATGCCGGAGCAGGAGCCGATCTGGCGCATCATCTCGATGTCGTACGTGGTCCGCATGCGCAGCCGCTGGGACTCCAGGTGCTTGCCCTGCTTGTCCAGCTCGGCGAGGCGGCCCTCCAGCTCGCGCTCGATGTCGTTGACGGCCCGCTCCATGCGCTCGGGTCCCGCGACGTAGTGGCTGGCGGGGAAGACGTACAGCTGCTCGTCCTCGCTGATGACCTCGCCGGTGAGCGGGTGGAGGGTGGAGAGGGCCTCGATCTCGTCGCCGAACATCTCGATGCGGACGGCGAGCTCCTCGTACACCGGGAAGATCTCGATGGTGTCGCCGCGGACCCGGAAGGTGCCGCGGGTGAACGCCAGGTCGTTCCGGGTGTACTGGATGTCGACGAAGCGGCGGAGCAGCTGGTCGCGGTCGATCTCCTCGCCGACCTTGAGCGGGACCATCCGGTCCACGTACTCCTGGGGGGTGCCGAGGCCGTAGATGCAGGAGACGGAGGCGACGACGATCACGTCCCGGCGGGTGAGCAGGGAGTTCGTCGCGGAGTGGCGGAGCCGCTCCACCTCCTCGTTGATGGAGGAGTCCTTCTCGATGTAGGTGTCCGACTGCGGGACGTACGCCTCGGGCTGGTAGTAGTCGTAGTACGAGACGAAGTACTCGACGGCGTTGTTCGGCAGGAGCTCACGGAACTCGTTCGCCAGCTGGGCGGCCAGCGTCTTGTTCGGCGCCATCACCAGGGTGGGGCGCTGGAGCTTCTCGATCATCCACGCGGTGGTCGCCGACTTGCCGGTGCCGGTGGCGCCGAGGAGCACGACGTCCTTCTCGCCCGCGCGGATCCGCCGCTCGAGGTCGGCGATGGCCGCCGGCTGGTCACCGCTGGGCTGGTAGGAGCTGACGACCTCGAAGGGCGCCACCGTACGTTCGATCTTGGAAACGGGCCGCATGCAACCACCGTACGGCCCGGCACCGACACTCGGGCGGCGATCGGGTCACCGCCCGGCCGCCGGGCGCCCCCTCACCAGTCCTGGGAGCGGTGCACGCCGTGGACGGCGGCGGCCCCGCGGGTGGCGCGGCGGGCCGGGCGGGCGGACCGGGCGGCGGGCTCGCCGTAGTGGGTCGGCACGTGGCGCGGGGCGGGCACGCCGGGGCGGTGCACGACCCGGGCCGGGGCCTGCCGCCACTCGGGGTCGCCCATCACGAGCAGCGGGTCGAACATGACGACGACGGCGGCGAGGATGAGGAAGACCGCCGGGCCGATCAGCATCGGCAGGAGGAGCGAGGTGGCGGGGGCGGTGGCGGCCTCGGGGACGCCGGCGCCGTTCAGGTGGACGCTGACGGCGGCCATGGCGGTGTAGTGCATACCACTGACGGCGACGCCCATCACCAGGCTCGCACCGAGACTGGCCAGAAATCCATGTACGGAAACAGCCGCCCAGAGGGCCGTGGTGGCGGCCACGACGGCGATGACCACGGAGAGGGCGACGGTCGCCGTGTCGTACTCGATGCGGCCGTGGAGGCGCATGCCGGCCATGCCGAGGTAGTGCATGGTGGCGATGCCGAGGCCGGTGATGGTGCCGCCGGTGACCAGGGTGAGGGCGGTCGCCCCCCGGTATCCGACGATGAGGATGCCGACGCCGACCATGAGGACGGCGACGCCCAGGCTGGCGAAGGTGATGGGCAGGTCGTAGCCGACCGGCGCCTGCTGGACCGAGAAGCCCATCATGGCGATGAAGTGCATGGTCCAGATGCCGGTGCCGATCGAGGTGGCGCCCAGGACGAGCCAGCCCGCCTTGAAGGTGTCGCGGTGGCGGAGGGATCTGGTGGTGCACCTCAGACCGAGGGCCCCGCCGAGGCAGGCCATGAGAAAGGAGGCCACCGGCGTGACGAGCCCGTAGCTGAATCCGTCGACCGTGCCCTGCATGAGCTGTGCCTCCACCCCTGGTGCGACGTCGGCCGAAAACAGTCGGTCCCGTCGGCTTCTACTCCCCCGGGGCGAGATTATGGCGCGCGGAAGTCGCGGCGACCATGTGACCGGGGAATTTCCCTTCGCGAGTCCGGAGCGAGACCGGGCCGTGATCTTGGAGCCGGTTCCGGAAGCCTTTCTCGCAGCCGTGTTCGAGCGCGGGGCCGGGTTGTCGGCGGGGGGTCGTAGCGTGGTCGGCATGGACATCGAAGCGGTGCCGGAGACGGGTGCGGCGGCGGGACCGGCGGACGGGGAGCGGACCGTCCCGCCGGAGTGGGCGGTCGTGGAGAGCGCCGTCGGGCCGCTCTTCCTCGCCGCGACCGGACGGGGACTCGTACGGGTCGAGTTCCACGCGGACGCGGCGCGGCGGGAGCGGCTGCCCGGCCTGCTGGCGGCCCGGCTCGGCGCGGAGCCGGTGGAGTGCGCCTCGGGGCTGCTCGCGGAGCCGATACGCCGGCTCGACCGGTACTTCGCGGGCGACCCGGACGAGCTCGACCTGCCCCTGGACTGGAGCCTGACGAGCGGGTTCAACCGGCAGGTGCTGCGCGAGCTGGCGACCGGCGTGCCGTACGGGACGGTCGTCGGGTACGGGGAGCTGGCGAGGCGCGTGGGGCAGCCGGGGGCCGCGCAGGCGGTGGGCGCGGCGATGGGTTCCAACCCGCTGCCGGTGGTGGTGCCGTGCCACCGGGTGGTGGAGAGCGACGGCGGGCTCGGCGGCTTCGGGGGCGGCCTGGAGACGAAGCGGCAGTTGCTGGCCCTGGAGGGGGTGTTGCCGGCGCCGCTGTTCTGAGGGGCGCGGCGGGGCGTTTCCGGCAGGGGGTGGAGGCGTTTCCGGCGGAGGGTGGAGGCGTTCCCGTTCAGCGGGCGAAGGCGTTCCCGGCGGAGGGTGGGGGCGCTTGCGGGGGAGGGTGGGGGCGTTTCCGGCAGGGGGTGAAGGCGTTCCCATCAGGTGGGACGGCTGGCACACTCTCGTAAGTGACCCAGACCCCCGGCGCCCCTGACGCCACCTTGCCCGGCCACATACCCGGCCCCGGCCCCGCCCCCGTCACCGCCGCCGAACTGCCGGCGCTGCGGCGGCGCGTCCGGGCCGTACTGATCGCCACCCAGATCCTCGGCGGCCTCGGCATCGCCATCGGGGTCGCGCTCGCCGCCGTCCTGGCCACGGAGGTCGGCGGCACCGAGGCACTGGCCGGTCTGGCGTCGACGGCGACGGTGGCCGGTCCCGCCCTGCTCGCCATGCCGCTGGCCGCCCTGATGGCCTCGCGGGGGCGCCGGGCGGGGCTCGTCCTCGCCTACCTGCTCGGGGCGGCGGGCGCCGGTGTGGTGGTGCTCGGGGCGGTCGCCGGGAGCTTCCCGCTGCTGCTCGTCGGGCTCGTCGGCTTCGGCGCCGGTTCCTCGGCCAACCTGGCGGCCCGCTTCGCCGCCGCCGATCTGGCCGAGCCGGACCACCGGGCCCGGGCCATCTCCACGGTGGTGTGGGCGACCACGATCGGGGCGGTGCTCGGGCCGAACGTCGCGGCGCCCGCCGGGAAGAGCGTCGCGGGCCTGGGCATACCGGCCACGGCGGGCCCCTTCGTCTGGGCCGCCGGCGTCTTCGTGGTCTCCGCGGCCGTGGTGGCCCTGCTGCTGCGCCCCGACCCGCTGCTCACCGCCCGCGCGCTGACCGACGCGGACCCGGGCGGGAGGGCGGCGGTCGAGGGCCGTTCCCTGCGGGCCGGGATGCGGGCGGTGCGGGAGTCCCCGCGGGCCCGCCTCGCCCTGGTCACCGTCGCGGGCTCGCACACCGCCATGGTGTCGATCATGTCGATGACCCCGGTGGCACTCACCCACCACGGCGCGGACATCCAGCTGATCGGACTCGTCATCAGCGGGCACATCGCGGGCATGTACGCCTTCTCCCCGCTGATGGGCTGGCTCTCCGACCGGCTGGGGCGCCTCTCGGTGATCGGGCTCGCGGTCGGGCTCATCGGCGCGGCGGCGCTCGTCGCGGGCACGGCGGGGGCGAGCCACGGCCGGATCGCCCTGGGGCTCTTCGTCCTCGGCCTGGGCTGGTCGGCGGGGCTCGTGTCCGGTTCGGCGCTGCTCACGGACTCGGTGCCGCAGGCCGCCCGGGCAGCCGTCCAGGGGCTCTCCGACTTCATCATGAACACCGCCGCCGGGGTCGGCGGTCTCGCGGCGGGCCTGATCGTCGCGCGGGCGGGCTACGGGCCGCTGAACGCGATCGCCGCCTGTCTGCTCCTTCCGATGGCGGCGCTCGCCCTGCGGAGCGTCCTCCGGAAGGCCTGAGCCGGACCTTGCGGAGGGCACCCCGTCAGCGCGGCGCCGCCGGGGAGGAGGCTCCGGCGGCCAGTCGGCGCGGGGCGCCCGTGCCGTCGGCCGGGACGGACCAGACCGCTCCTTCCCGGCCGTACGCGAGGGTCCGCGCGTCCGTCCACAGTGCCTGGTCGTCGATGCCGCGCCGCTCGGCGACGGGGTGCTCGCGGCCGGTGCGCAGGTCGTACACGTACAGCCGCCACGGGTCGCGCGGGCCGTCGGAGACCCGCTTCTTGAAGGCGAGCCGGGTGCCGTCCGGGGAGAGCGAGGGGCATTCGACGTTCTCCCGCAGGGCGCGGGCCGACCACTTCCCCATGTCCCCCTCGACGAGGTGGGTGCGGCCGTTCGTGGAGACGGTGGCGTAGAAGCGGTCGACGCCGTCGAAGGCCTTCTCGGGGCCGAGGGTGCCGTCCTCGACGGAGGAGGCGGTGGCGGGCCGGCCCTGGGAGATCACCGCGTCGGCGGCTCCGGCCCGGTCCGGGAGGGCGAGGAGGAGTCCGCCGACGAGCAGGAGCACGGCGGTGAGGACGAGGGGGAGGCGGGGGGTGGTGGTGCGGCGTGGTGGGACGGAGGCGTGCGGGCGCATACCTGGGCTCCCTGACCTGAGGGGGTGGCGAGAGCTGGACACGGGTGCGTGGACACCACGGTCTCGCCGCGTGGGCCGGCCGCCGTGCCGGGTGTGCGCACGGCGGTCGGCCGGGTGGCGCATGCGGGCGCCGCGCGGCGGGGTGGTGCTCGGCGGCCGGGTCAGAGCTCTCGCTGAGCGCGTCACGCCCTCGGAGAGGGACGCCGCGCCGAGCCGCCGACCGGGATGCTAGCGGACAGGAAGGTTTCCTACCAGACTCCCGGAGGCGGCTCTTGAGCGGGCCTCGGCAGGCTTCGGAAGACCCCGGGAGACTCTCGGAAGGCCCCAGGAGACCCCGGGTCGGACCCCGAGAGCCCCTGGGAGACCCCGGGAGGCCTCAGAGGCTGATGTGGTACGCCTTGCGCAGGGTCTCGTGGACGGTCCAGGTGGTCCGGTCGCCCTCGCGCAGCACACAGGCGTCGCCGGGGCCGATCTCCAGGGTGTCCCCGCCCTCGACGGCGACGGTCGCCCGCCCGGAGACCACCACGAACAGCTCGTCGGCCTCGGTGTCGGTGACGACCCCGGGCGTGATCTGCCAGATGCCGCGCACCTGCTTGCCGTCGGCGGACTCCCACAGCACCTTGCCCGTCACCTCGGGCGTGCCGGAGACGATCTGGGTGGGGTCGAGGGGCTCCGCTTCGAGCTCCGCGTCGGGGATGTGGACGGCGAAGGAGGGCAGGTCGTGTGTCGTCATGGGCGGTGACTGTAGCGGGGATCCGGGGGCCGCCCGAGGCCGGGACCGTACGAACGGCACGGCTCCGACCAGCGGCGATGGCCGGGTCCGGCGGTGACGACGGAATCCGCACCACCGTTCCGGGGCGGCGCCGCAAGGGTGCCGCGACCGCTCGGGGCGGTCGCCGGGGGCGGTCCGTGACGGATTCCGCGGAGGCCGATTCCGCGGAAGCGCGGGGAGGGCGCGGAAGGAATTGGCAGGAGGTCGCCAACGAGGTTTGCGGGGCCCGTGGGTGCGCCAGGAATGGGACATGTCCACACACGTGTCCGAAGAGGTACGGGAAGCGCTCCACGAGGGCCGTCCCGTCGTCGCGCTGGAATCGACGCTCGTCGCCCACGGCCTGCCGCGCCCGCGCAACCTCGCGGTGGCCCGTGAGCTGGAGGAGCTGGTACGGGCCGGGGGCGCCGCCCCCGCCACGATCGCCGTGGTGGACGGCACGGCCAGGGTGGGACTGGACGAGGCGGCGCTGATACGGATCGCCGAGGACCCGACGGTGCGGAAGCTGGGCCACCGCGACCTGGCCCCGGCCCTGGCGACGGGCGCGACCGGCGCGACGACGGTGTCGGCGACGGCCTGGCTGGCGGACGCGGCGGGCGTCCGGGTGTTCGCGACGGGCGGCCTCGGCGGGGTGCACCGCGCGTGGAGCGAGACCCAGGACGAGTCCGCCGACCTGCGGCTGCTCGCCCGGGTCGCCACCACCGTCGTCTGCGCCGGGGTCAAGTCGATCCTCGACGTGCCCGCGACGCTCCAACGCCTGGAGACGCTGGGGGTGACGGTCGTCGGGTACGGCACGGAGCACTTCCCCGGCTTCTACCTCTCCTCCTCGGGCGAGCCCGTCGACTGGACCCTGCGGACGCCGGAGGAGGTGGCGGGGGTGATGCGCGCGCAGGACCGGCTCGAAGGCCCCCGGTCGGCGCTCGTCGTGGCCAACCCGGTGCCGGAGGCGGAGCAGTTGGACCCCGCGCTGCACGACCGGGTGCTCGCGGACGGCCTGGCGGCGGCGAAGGAGAAGGGCATCGCGGGCCAGGCGGTGACGCCGTTCCTCCTCGCATACCTGACGGTCCACACGGAAGGGGCGTCCCTGGAGGCCAACCTGGCGGCGATACGGGGGAACGTGCGGCTCGCGGCGGAGATCGCGGGGGCGTACGGGAGGTCCGGGGCGTACGGGGCGTACGAGGTGGGGGCGGGAGACCCGGAGGCGCTCGGTACGGGAACGCGGGGCACGGAGGCGCGCGGCGCGGGCGGCCGGTGAGCCGCGCCCGGCACGCGCTGCTCGTCGTCGGGGACGTGGTCACGGACGTCGTCGCCCGGCACCGGACCCCGCTCGCGCCGGCCACGGACACGGCGGCGGAGATCCGGACCCTGCCGGGCGGCGCCGGGGCCAACGCGGCCTGCTGGGCGGCGCGTTCGGGCGGCGGGGAGGTGCGGCTGCTCGGCCGGGTGGGGACGGACGCGGCCGACTGGCACGAGCGGGCGCTGCGGGCGGCGGGCGTGCGGCCCCTGCTCGTCCGGGATCCGGGGGCGGCGACGGCCACCGTCATCGCGCTCGTGGACGCCTCGGCGGAGCGCACCTTCCTGACCGACAGCGGTGCCGCGCTGCGCCTCTCCCCCGCCGACTGGTCCCCGGAGCTGCTCGACGGCGTGGCCCGGCTGCACCTCTCGGGGTACCTGTTCTTCGCCGGTCCGAGCCGGGGGACGGCCCGGCGGGCGCTGCGGGACGCGGGGGAGGCCGGGGTTCCGGTGAGCGTGGACCCGGCTTCGGCGGGGTTCCTGGCGGAGCTGGGCGCCGACCGGTTCCTCGCGGCCGCGGAGGGCGCCGAGGTGCTGCTGCCCAACGCCGACGAGGCCCGGGCGCTCACCGGGTACGCCGAACCGGAGCGTTCGGCGGCGGAGTTGAGCCGGCGCTTCCCGCTGGCCGTGGTCACCCTGGGGGCGGCGGGCGCGCTGGTCGCCGAGGGCGGCGCGGTCACCGCCCGGGTGGCGGCTCCTCCGGCGCGGCCGGTGGACTCGACGGGCGCGGGCGACGCGTTCACCGGGGCGTTCCTGGCGGCCCTGCTCGCGGGAGCGGATCCGGCGAAGGCGGCGGAGGCGGGGTGCAGGGCGGGCGCGGAGGCGGTCACCGTGGTGGGCGGCAGGCCGCCGGCGGACGGCTTGTGAGAACCATCGGCGCCGGCGGCCCCTGAGGGCCGACGGGGCCGGGGCCCGACACGCCCCGGCCGGGGCCCGGCACGCCCCGTGCCTACTCCCCGAGCCCGAGTCCCGTCCAGGCGGGATGGCGCGGGTCGTCGGCGCGCACGACGACGTCGGCCGCCTCTTCCGGGTCGACCTCCGTCTCGTACCGGGCGAAGGCGGGCAGCGTCCAGGCCTCCTCCGTGCGCCGGGCGAGGGCGGCGGGCGAGAGCCGCAGGTGCACGGCGAGGTCGAAGGGGAACCAGTGGCCGAGCAGGAAGGGACCGTGCAGGACGAGGACGCCGCCGGGCGGCAGCGTGACGTACGGACTGCGGGTCGCCCGGTCCCTGACCGGGTCCCACAGATCGGGCAGCACGCGCCCGGTGCCGCCGGGCTCCAGCGGGCCGAAGACCTCCCGCCACAGCGCCCCGGTGTCGGTCCACCCGCCGTAGTACGCGTCGGGGTCCTGCTTGCCGTACTCGTACCGGAGGGACGCGGGCCGCAGGAAGCCGCCCGTGCCCGCCAGGTGGACGGGGCGCCCGCGCGCCCGCAGGGCCTCGGCCAGCGCGGCGGCGAGTTCTCCGCCGGACGCGGCGGGCGGCCCGTCGATGCCGACCTTGAGCCACGCGCCACCGTCGCCGGGGACGGACGCGTCGACGTGCCCGGCGAGCGCCTCCGCCAGCCGGTCCCAGGTGATCGCCTCGTACCGCATCCCCTCACTCTGCCCGTACGCCCGGCGGACCGTCGTCACCGGGTCCGCGCAGCGGCACGGCGAGCCGGTCCGCGAGGGCCCGCGCGGTGGCGAGGGGCTCCGTCCAGTCGGCCTGCTGCCAGTGCGCCAGCGGGTGCGGACGGGCGGACGGGCCGGGGAGGACGGCGCCGAGCAGCAGGATCCAGCCCCACGTGTCGCCGTCCCACTCCAGTTCCAGGGCGACGGGCGGTTCGGGCAGCCCGACGGCCTCCCCGGCGAGGGCGTCCACGTCCTGGCGCGGCAGCGGTACGAGCCGGTCGGCGAGGATCTCCGTGCGCGCGGCGACGAGTTCGGCGCAGTCGTACAGGCCGGGCCGGGGCGAGACGCCGGACTCCCGCATCTCCTTGACCGCCCGCATCTTCAGCCGCCGGACGACGAGCGCGTCCACGCGCTCGCGTGTCTCCTCGGGCAGGGCCGTCCACAGTTCGTGCGGTGTCATGGCTTGACCTTGTCACTGGCGTCACCGTTCGACCATCGAATTCATGCACACCACCACACCCACCAGGGTCGTCGCCGTCACCGGCGCGGGCACCGGCATCGGCCGGGCCACCGCGCGCCTTCGCCGGGCAGGGGGCGACCGTCGTCGCCGTCGGCCGCAGGGCGGAGCCGCTGCGGGAGACCGCCGGGGGCCGTCCCGGCATCCACCCGTTCACCGCCGACGTGACGGCGGAGGGCGCCGCCGAGGAGATCGTCCGGGCCGCCCTGGCCGCCCACGGCCGCCTCGACGTCCTCGTCAACAACGCCGGGATCTCCACCGGCGGCCCGCTCGGCACCCTCGACCGCGCCGTGATCGCCCCGCTCCTGGAGACGAACCTCGTCGCCACGGTGCTGCTCACCCGGGCCGCCGTCTCCGTGCTCCGGGAGTCCCGGGGCGTGGTGATGAACATGTCGACGACCATCGGCCGGCGCGGCTGGCCCGCCAACTCCCTCTGTCCGGCGACCAAGAGCGCCCTGGAGACCCTGACCCGCTGCTGGGCGGTGGAGCTCGCGCCGGCCGGGGTCCGGGTGGTGGCGGTCGCCCCCGGACCGATCGACACCTCGATCGGCCTGCACACGGGCCTGTCCCCGGAGGAGTCGGAGGAGGTGCGGGCCTGGCAGCTCGCGCACGTCCCGCTGGGACGGCTCGGCAGGCCCGAGGAGGTGGCGTGGGCGATCACCTCCCTCGCCGCGCCCGACGCCGCCTTCCTGACCGGCACGGTCCTGCCCGTCGACGGGGGCGCCCTGGTCGCCTGACCAACGACCCGCCGGGCCGTGGTACGACTGTGCGAGGAGGTGACGGTCTTGCGCATCGGCGAACTGGCCCGGCGGACCGGGGTGTCGGCCCGGGCGCTGCGCCATGACGAGAAGGCGGGCCTGATCACGTCGTCCCGGGCGGCCAACGGCTACCGGGTGTACGAGGAGGGCGCCGTCGCACGGGTGGCCGACATCCGGTACCTGCTGGACGCCGGGCTCACCCTGGACGACGTGTCCGCCTTCCGCTCCTGCCTGGACGGGGACATGCCCTCGGTCCCGCCGTCCGCCCGCGGCCTGGAGATCGCCCGCGAGCGGCTGGCCGTGCTCGACGCGCGGATCGCGGCGCAGACCGCGGCCCGCGACCGCCTGGCGAAGGCCCTGGGGGCGGAGTCCGTCAGGACGTGAGACCGGCGGCCACGACCGGACCCGTCTCCGGATCCGCCCCCGATTCCGACCCCGACCCCGATTCCGGGCTCGACCCCGACTCCAGGACCGTCCCCGCCCGTTCGAGTTCCGCGCGGCCCGACGCGATCGCCTCCCCCAGCGTCAGTTCCCCGGCCGCGAGCGCCCGGCACGTCGCCGCGTCGGTCCGCAGCCGGGCGCCGGGGGACTCCGCCGGACCGTCGCCGTACGCGACGTCGCCGTCGGCCCCGACCCGTACGTGGAACACCCCTTCGTCCAGGGTGACCTGGACGACCCCCGCGCCCTGCTCCGCGAGCGCCCCGAGGAGCGGGATCGCGTACCAGTGGGCGCGCACGGCGTCGGTCGGCCGCGGCTCCCCCAGGTCGGGCGCCCCCCACGCGGCGAGGGCGCGCAGGACGGGCAGCAGCTCCCGGCCGCGCGGGGTGAGTTCGTACACGGACGCCGAGGCGGGCGGGGGCAGTCGGCGTCGGGTGACGAGCCCGGCGCCCTCCATGTCCTTGAGGCGGCCGGCCAGCATGTCCGTGCTGACGCCGGGCAGGTCGGCGTGGAGGTCGGTGTAGCGGCGCGGCCCGGCGAGGAGTTCGCGGACGACGAGCAGGGTCCAGCGGTCGCCGACGAGGTCGAGGGCGCGCGCGGCGGCGCAGTGCTGGTCGTAGCTGCGGCGTGTCTGACGTGGCATGCGACGCAGTCTAGACATGTCGTTGGACTTTCCAAGCTCGAACTTGGTAAAACCAAGCAGCAACGAGCGGTGCTGATTCCGGGAACTGGGGAGGTCGGACATGGAGTTCCGGCAGTCGAGCAAGTTGAACGAGGTCTGCTACGAGATCCGCGGCCCGGTGATCGAGCACGCCAACGCCCTGGAGGAGGCGGGCCACAGCGTCCTGCGCCTCAACACGGGCAACCCGGCCCTCTTCGGCTTCGAGGCGCCCGAGGAGATCGTCCAGGACATGATCAGGATGCTCCCCAAGGCCCACGGCTACACCGACTCGCGCGGCATCCTCTCCGCCCGCCGCGCGGTGGCCCAGCGCTACCAGGCCATGGGCCTCCCGGAGGTCGACGTCGACGACGTCTTCCTCGGCAACGGCGTGTCGGAGCTGGTCTCCATGGCCGTGCAGGCCCTCCTGGAGGACGGCGACGAGGTCCTGATCCCGGCCCCCGACTTCCCGCTCTGGACGGCCGTCACCACCCTCGCGGGCGGCAAGGCCGTGCACTACCTCTGCGACGAGTCGGCCGACTGGTACCCGGACCTCGACGACATGGCGTCGAAGATCACCGACCGGACCCGGGCCGTCGTGATCATCAACCCCAACAACCCCACCGGCGCGGTCTATCCGAAGGAGATCGTCGAGGGCGTCCTCGACCTCGCCCGCCGCCACGGCCTGATGGTCTTCGCCGACGAGATCTACGACCAGATCGTCTACGACGAGGCCGTCCACTACCCGGCCGCCTCCCTCGCCGACGACCTGGTCGTCCTCACCTTCGGCGGCCTCTCCAAGACCTACCGGGTGGCGGGTTTCCGCTCCGGCTGGCTGGTCGTCACCGGCCCGAAGCGGCACGCCGCGAACTACCTGGAGGGCCTGACCATGCTGGCCTCCATGCGCCTGTGCCCCAACGCCCCCGCCCAGTACGCCATCCAGGCCGCGCTCGGCGGACGCCAGTCGATCCACGAGCTGACCGCCCCGGGCGGCAGGCTGCGCGAACAGCGCGACCGCGCCTGGGAGAAGCTCAACGAGATCCCCGGCGTCTCCTGCGTGAAGCCGAAGGGCGCCCTCTACGCCTTCCCGCGCCTCGACCCGGCCGTGCACAAGATCCACGACGACGAGAAGTTCGTCCTCGACCTGCTGCTCCGGGAGAAGATCCAGGTGGTCCAGGGCACCGGCTTCAACTGGCCGCGCCCGGACCACTTCCGCATCCTCACCCTGCCGTACGCCGACGACCTCGACGCCGCGATCAGCCGCATCGGCCGCTTCCTCGGCGGATACCGGCAGTAGCGGACACGGGCGGTGACGCCCGCCCTCCCGGCTGTCATGATCAAGGGGTAGAGCGGTCGAGGGAAACGGGAGGGCTGCCGGTCATGGACGCCGCACTGATAGCCGTGGCGGGGACCCTGCTGGGTGTCGTCTTCACGCACTGGTTCCAGGGGCGGGCCGCCGAGCGCACGGCCTCGCTCGCCCGGTCCGAACAGCTCCGGCAGGAACGGATCGCGACCTACAGCGCCTTCGCCGGCGCGGTCGTCGACTACCGGCACAGCCAGAACGACCGCTGGTTCCGGGCGGCCGAGGAGCCCGGTTCGGAGGAGGCGGAGGAGTCCCGCTACGCCTCCTACCGGCAGCGCACCGCCGCCCGGCAGGCCCTCTTCCGCGTCCAGCTGGTCTGCGACGACCCCGAGACCCGGCGCCTGGCGGAGAAGGCCTTCGAGGAGACCCACTGCATGCACGAGGCGGTGGGGACCGCGGACCGCGCCCACCGCTCCGAGCGGGCGAAGGAGGCCCTCGCCCTGTTCGTCGCCGCCGCCGCGCCCGGCGTCCGCTGACGGGGGCGGACGTGGACCTCGTCGCGCCGGTCGTCGTCGAACCGCTCAGGCGCCGCCGCTGCTCGGAGTGCCACCGGGGACCGCTGGAGCGGATGATCCTGGAGTTCAACGCACCGGTCTGCCTGGACTGCGCCGACCTCGGACACCTGGTCTTCCTGCCCCGGGGCGACACGGCCCTCACCCGCCGCGCCCGCGAGGGCAGCACCCTCTGGGCGGTGGTGGTACGGCACAACCGGCGCCGCACCCGGTACGAGCGCCGGGGCCTCCTCGTCGAGGAGGCGGCGCTGGCCGGGGCGGAGCGGGCCTGCCTGGCGGACGCGGAGGCGCGCGCCAGGCGGCGGGCCCGGGACGCGGAGCGGCGCGCGGCCCTCGACACCGAGGTCACCGCGGCCCTCCGGGCGGAGATCCTGCGGCTCTTCCCGTCCTGCCCGGTGGACCGGGCCGACGAGATCGCCGCCCACGCCTCGGCGAAGGGCAGCGGGCGGGTGGGGCGCACGGCCGCCGGCCGCTCGCTCGACCGCGGCGCGGTGACCGCCGCGGTACGGGCCGGCGTACGGCACGTCGACACCCCGTACGACACCCTGCTGATGCGGGGGGTGCCCCGTCACCAGGCCCGGACGAGGGTCGCGCCCGCCATCGAGGCGGTGCTCCGGGCCTGGCGGGGCGGCGGCGGGGACGCGCGCGGCTGACGGCTCGGGCGTCCGTGCGCGCCGGTCCCGCCGCGCGGGCCGTTCCCTCAGGCCCGGTCTCCGGCGCGGCGGGCGCGACGGTACAGCAGGGCGCCGCCGAGGAGCAGCGCGGCACTTCCCGAAGCGGCGTAGCCGAGACCGTCCGACGAACCGGTGTGGGCCAGCTCGACCTCGCCCGTCTCGCCCTGCGGCGCGGGGGCCGGGGCGGGCACGGGGGCGGGCGGCACGCTCTGCGGGGCCGGGATGTTCCGCACGGGGGTCTGCGGGCGCGGCGTCGGCTTCTCGATCGGCTGGGCCGGCTTCCCGGGGCCGTTGACCGCGGTGTTGCCGAAGGCCGGGTTGCCGATGCCGACCACGTTGACCGAGTTCCCACTGACGTTCACGGGGACGTCGACGGGCAGCTGGAGGCCGTTCCCGGAGAGCACGCCGGGCGATCCCTGGGCGTGGCCCTCGGCGGTGGAACCGCCGCCGTTGGAGGAGCCGCCGCCCTGGGACCCGCCGCCCTGAGACCCGCCGGCCTGCTCCCCGCCGCGCGGGGTGCCGGGCTCGTCCTTGTGGGAGTGGGGGCGGCCGTCGTCGTCCGAGCCGTAACCGGTCGGCCCGTCGGAGACGTTGGCGCAGCTGTTGCCGAAGGCCGGGTTGAGCAGCCCCACGACGTTGACCGTGTTGCCGCAGACGTTGACCGGCACGTGCACCGGCAGCTGAACCGTGTTGCCGGAACCGACTCCCGGCGAACCGACCGCGGCGCCCTGGGCGCCGGCGTCTGCGTGCGCGGCGCCCGCCGAGAGGGCGAGCGCCCCGCCCGTGACCAACAGTGTGGCCAGACCACTTCGGCGAATCTGCCTCATGGCTTCCTGCCTTCCGGAGGTGTGCACGGGCAGTCGCCCGTACCCGAATCAACGCGGCGGACGTACGCGCCGGATCCGGCCCCCGGAGGGTTTCACCCCAACGAGTGGGGCCTGTTCGAGTGTGGGACCGTCCGGGGGCTCGTCCGCCGGGCCGGTCGCGGGGTCACCGTCCGAGGAGGCCGTCGAGCGTGTCGACGGGGTCGGGGCCGGGGTGGCCGCGCGGCCACCAGTCCTCGCGGTCGGCGTCCGACTCGTAGCCGTACCAGAGGCCGTCCCGGCCGAGGCGGAGCTGGAGGGACCTGGCGGAGAGGCGGTTGCGCCAGGGGCGGAAGGCGGGGAGGCCGGCGGCGAGCAGCGCGGGTCTGGCCCGGTCGAACGGGCCCGCCGGCGGGTCCCACGCCTCCTCCAGGACCGCGAGGCCCTCGGCGCCGCCCTGCCGCCAGGCGGCGACGGCGCGGGCCAGGTCCGTGGGGGTGCGGTCGAGGGCGTGGGCCAGGCCCCGGTAGAGCGCGCGGGTGGAGGCGGTGAGCCCGGAGCCGGGGTGCGCGGCGGCGAGCCGGACCGCGTCCTGCCAGGGGGTGAGGGCGGCGACCGGGTCGAGGCCGGTGGCGAGGAGGGCGTGGGCGCGGGCGGCGGCCTCGGTGGCGAGGAGGTCGAGCGCGAGCGGGTCGGGGGCGGCGGGATCGGGCGGGAAGACGGCCGGGCGGCCGGGCCGGTCGGGGAGCGGCAGCGGGGCGGGCAGCGGCGGGAGCCCGGCCCCGGCGGCGTCGAGGGCGGTACGGGCGGGGACGGTGGGCATCGGGGGCGCGGCGGCGTCCGTCTCGGCGGCGGACCGGGCCGCGTTGCGCCGGGTCAGTTCCGCGAGGAGCTCCTGCTCGCCGCGGCCGCGCATCAGGAAGAGGACGAACGGGTCCTCGTCGAGGAGCCGCGCGGCCTGGTAGCAGAGGGCGGCGGCGTGCTTGCAGGGATAGCCGTCGTCCGGGCAGGAGCAGTCGGGGACGAGGTCGCCGGGCGCGGGCAGCAGCCCGGCGACCGCCTCCAGGGCGTGCGGCACGTCCTTGTCGAGGAGGGCGGCGATGTGGTCGGGGCGCGCGGCGGCCCCGTCGAGGAACTCCTCCCAGCCGTCGTCGCCGAGGGTCCGCATCCGGATCTCGGTCCGGTACGGGCGGGGCCGGCTGCCGTGGACGTAGGCGACGACCCGGCCGGGGGTGACCGTGAGCGCGTCGACGTGGCCGCGCCGGGCGTAGGCCTTGCCGCGGGCGAGGCGGGCCGGGTCGAGGGCGGTGTCTTCCAGGGCGTCGACCCAGGCGTTTCCCCACCAGGTGGCGGCGAACCGCCCGTCGGGGGCCTCGCGGGGCGCGACCTGCGGGAAGGAGCGGCGGCGGTCGTCGTGGCGGGGGGCGGCCGCGCGCGCGGCCCGGGCGCGGTTCACGAGGGCCTCCGGAGGGACACCAGGTCGGCGAGCTCCCGGTCGGTGAGTTCGGTGAGGGCGGCCTCGCCGGAGCCGAGGACGGCGTCGGCCAGGGCCCGCTTGGCGCGGAGCATCTCGGAGATGCGGTCCTCGACCGTGCCCTCGGCGATCAGCCGGTGGACCTGCACCGGCTGGGTCTGCCCGATGCGGTAGGCACGGTCGGTGGCCTGCTCCTCGACGGCCGGGTTCCACCAGCGGTCGTAGTGGATCACGTGGCCGGCCCGGGTGAGGTTGAGGCCGGTGCCCGCGGCCTTGAGGGAGAGCAGGAAGACGGGGACCTCGCCGTCCTGGAAGCGGTCGACCATCCGCTCCCGCTCGGCCACCGGGGTGCCGCCGTGCAGGAGTTGGGCGGGGATGCCGCGCGCGGCCAGGTGGTCGGCGAGGAGCCGCGCCATCGACACGTACTGGGTGAAGACGAGCACGGACCCGTCCTCGGCGAGGATCGTGTCGAGGAGCTCGTCGAGGAGGGCGAGCTTCCCGGAGCGGCCGGCGAGGCGGGCGGTGCCGGGGCCGCGCGGGACCTCCTCCTTGAGGAACTGGGCGGGGTGGTTGCAGATCTGCTTGAGGGAGGTCAGCAGCTTCATGACGAGGCCGCGCCGGGCCATGCCCTCGGACTCCTCGATCCGCGCCATGGTCTCGCGGACGGTCGCCTCGTAGAGGGAGGCCTGCTCCCGGGTGAGGGGGACGGGGTGGTCGGACTCCGTCTTGGGCGGCAGCTCGGGGACGATGCCGGGGTCGGACTTGCGGCGGCGCAGCAGGAAGGGCCGGACGAGCCGGGCGAGCCGCTCGACGGCCTCGTCGTGCTCGATCTCCTCGTGGTTCTCCACGGCCCGCGCGTGCCGGGAGCGGAAGGCCTTGAGCGGTCCGAGGAGGCCGGGGGTGGTCCAGTCGAGGAGGGCCCACAGCTCGGAGAGGTTGTTCTCCACGGGGGTGCCGGTCAGGGCGACCCTGGCGGGCGCGGGGATCTCGCGCAGCGCCCTCGCGGTCGCGGAGAACGGGTTCTTGACGTGCTGCGCCTCGTCGGCGACGACCATCCCCCACTCGTGCGCGGCCAGCCGGGCGGCGCTGGTGCGCAGGGTGCCGTAGGTGGTGAGGACGAAGCCGCCCCCGGCGCCGTCCAGGTCCCGGTCGGCACCGTGGAAGCGCCGCACGGACACGTCGGGGGCGAACTTCCGCACCTCCCGCTGCCAGTTGCCGAGCAGGGACGCCGGGCAGACGACGAGGGTCGGGGCGCGGCGGGCGCGGCGCAGGTGGAGGGCGATGAGGGTGACGGTCTTGCCGAGGCCCATGTCGTCGGCGAGGCAGCCGCCGAGGCCGAGCGAGGTCATCAGGTCCAGCCAGGCGAGGCCGCGGAGCTGGTAGTCGCGCAGGGTGGCGGTGAGGCCGGGTGGGGCCTGCACCTCCTCGGGTCCCGCCAGGAGCCGGTCGCGGAGGGCGGCGAGCGCCCCGACGGGGACGGCGGGGACGGTCTCTCCGTCCACCTCGGCGGTGCCGGTGAGGGCGACGCCGAGGGCGTCGACCGGTTCGAGCAGGCCGAGCTCCCGCTTGCGGGCCTTGCGGACCAGGTCGGGGTCGACGACGACCCACTGGTCGCGCAGGCGCACGACGGGCCGGTGGGCCTCGGCCAGGAGGTCCATCTCGCGCTCGGTGAGCGGATCGCCGTCGAGGGCCAGCTGCCAGTCGAACCGCAGCAGTTCCTCGCTGTCGAAGAAGGAGGTGCCGTCGGTCGCGGAGCCGGGTGCGGCGAGCGCCGGGCGGACGACGGCGGAGGCGCTGAGCGAGCGGGCCAGCTCGCGCGGCCAGTGGACGGCGACCCCGGCGTCGGCGAGCCGGGCGGCGGCGGGGCCGAGCAGCTCGTACAGCTCGTCCTCGGTGACGGCGAGGACGTCGGGCACGTCCCGCTCCAGGAGCCGGGCCAGCGGGGGCCAGACCCGGGCGGCGCGGCGCAGGGCGAGGACGGCGTCGATCCGGGCGCGGGGGCCGAAGTGCTCGCCCTCCCCCGTCCACAGGGCGGTGGCGTCGATGACGAGGGTGGGGTCGGCGAGGCTGTGGACCTGGAGGAGCGCGGCGGCCGCGTGGCGCTCGCCGCCGTCGCGGCCGCTCTTCCCTCCGTGCTCCTCGCCGTCCGTCTCGCCGGGGGCGCCGAGGTCGAAGAGTTCGTACGCCGACAGGTCGAGGCGGAGCGAGACGCGGACCCCGGCGTCCATCCCGGCCGCCGCCTCGGCGGCCCAGGCACGCGCGCGGGGCAGGTGCTGCGGGGCGCGGGCCGCGAACGGCGCCCCGGCCGCGTGGACGGCTGCCGGGGTGCGGGGCAGGGTGTCGGCGACGGCGTCGAGGAAGGCGCGGACGAGGGCTTCGGGCTCGGGCAGCCGCAGCGGTCCGCGGCCGGGGACGGGCACGGCGTGGGCCTCGGCCGGCAGGGCCGCGGCGACGGCCCGCAGGTGGGCGATGTCGTCGGCGTCCAGGGGCCCGGCCCGCCAGGCGTCCAGGTCGTCGGCGGTGAGTCCCGGCAGGATCCGTCCCCGGGCGGCCAGGTGCAGGGCGTGCAGGGCGGCGGCGCCCCAGCCGGCGGTGGCGGGGTGGGCGGCCGGGTGGTGGCGGGCCGCGACGAGGTGGGGCAGGGCGGCCTCGATCGGGAGGGTGACGGCGGGGACCTCGCGGCTCCGGGCGCCGCCGCCGTGCCGCCGGGCGACGGTCAGCTCGACGCGCTCCGCGCCGGCCACCGTCCCCGGGTCCGGCAGCGCGCCGCCGTCGGGGGCCCAGAAGGCGACCCGGCCCTCGCGGGGAAGGGCGGCGGGCAGGAAGACGGCCGCGCCGGTGGTCCAGGTGTGTGTCACGGCTCCGCTCTCCTCCCCCGGCCGTCCGCCGCGCGTCGGTGCTCGGACGAACTCCGACGTGGATCTACGACCTTACGGGCGGGGTCTGACAACCGGGTCCGGCGACGGGTCCGACCGCGGGTCCGGCCGTGGTCGCCGGGGGTTCCCCCGGGCGGCCCAGCAGCGGATGACACGGGGAGCGGCGGGCGGGAGGGTGGGCCTGGACCGGGGTCGGGCCCCGGGGGCGCCGCCCAGCGCGGCCCACCGCCGTCCGCCGCCGTCCGCCGTCTTCGCCCGACAGAAGAGGAACCGCCATGTCCGTTCGCCGGCGTCTCACGACCGCCACCGGGGCCGTGCTGCTCACTCTCGCCGTCGCCGGCTGCTCGGGCCTCGGCCGCACCGCCGTGGGCACGATCGAGTACGAGACGGAGCGCGAGGTGGGGGTGATGGTGACGAGCCCCTCGGTGAAGGGCTGCCACCGCCTGGCACCGTCCGGCGCGACCAGGGTCGAGAACAACACCCTGGTGGACATCGTGCTCTACCCGACCCGCGACTGCCGGGGCAAGGATTCCACCTATCTGCCGGCCAACACCGGGGAGCACATCGTCCCGGACACCCTGCCCTGGCGCAGCTACAGCGTCATCCACTAGGACACCGGGGCGCGGGGGCCGGGCCCGGCTCCCCTCTTAGGGTTCGCCCGGGGAGGGTCACGGGTCCATCCTGGAAGTGTCCGGGGAACCTCTCACGGAAGACGTGGCCGTCATGCGGACCGGGAGCGAGCCGGTGACCGCGCGCAGTCCCTTGCGGATGCGGTTCTGGCTGAGTGTGTGGGGGCTGCTGTGGGCGGCCTTCGGCACGGTCGCGTTCGCCCTGGCGGGCCGGCCCGGCTGGGCGGCGGCATGCGGGGTGCTGTTCCTGGTGGTCCTGGTCGACCTGGCCCTCGTGGTGCGCCGCATGCGGCAGGGACCGCACTGGCAGCCGGGCCGGGACGTCCCTCCGTACGACCCCGACCGCGGCGGCGGAAAGCGCTGAGCGCCGCCCGCCCCCGTACGCCTCGGTCCCGTATCCCACGACCCCGTATCCCACGACCCCGTACGCCTCGGTCCCGTACGTCTCAGTTCTGCGAGTCGAAGCCCGCCGCTTCCAGGTACTCCGGCTTGGGGTCGAGCGCGGCGGCGAGGCGGAAGTGCCGGGTGGCCCGGTCGGTCTGGCCGGAGCGCTCGAAGGTGCGGGCGAGGGCGAAGTGGGCGAACGCGTTGTCCGGCTCGCGCTCCAGGACCAGTTCGAATTCCAGCTGCGCGGGCCTCAGCTGGGCGGCGGCGAAGAAGGCCCGCGCGCGCAGGAGGCGCGCGGCCGTGTTCTCGGGGTGGGCGGCGATCACCGAGTCCAGCAGCTTCACGGCGCCCCGGGGGTCCCGCGCGGCCAGCAGGTGCTCCGCGGCACGGAAGTCGATGACGTGCGTTTCCGGATTGCTGTCGGCCACGATGGCATCCTTCCCCTCGTTCGGTGGTTGAACACCGGACCCGGGGGCCGCATTCCATCCGCCCCCCCGGGGCCTCAGGCGGAGGCCTCGGCCCGCCGGGCCAGTTCCTCCCAGACCTTCCGCACCTGCGGCTCCAGCTCGTCGAGCGGTCCGTCGTTGTCGATCACGAGGTCCGCGACGGCCAGCCGCCCCGCGCGCGTGGCCTGGGCCGCCATCCGGGCCCGGGCCTCGGACTCGTCCATGCCCCGGAGCCGTACGAGCCGGTCGAGCCGGGTCTCCGGGGACGCGTCCACGACCACGACCAGGTCGTAGAGCGGCGCGAGCCCGTTCTCGGTGAGCAGGGGGACGTCGTGGACGACGACGTCCCCGGCCCCCGCCCGGCTCTCCAGCTCCGCCGACCGGGCTCCGACCAGGGGGTGGACGATGGCGTTGAGGGTGGCCAGGCGGTCGGCGTCGGAGAACACGATGGAGCCGAGCTTCGGCCGGTCGAGCGCCCCCTCCGGGGTGAGGACGCCCTCGCCGAAGGCCTCCACGACGGCCGCGAGCCCCGGCGTGCCGGGCTCCACGACCTCGCGGGCGATCCGGTCCGCGTCGACGAGGACGGCCCCGTACGAGACGAACAGCCGTGACACTTCGCTCTTGCCGGCGCCGATCCCGCCGGTCAGGCCCACCTTCAGCATGAGCGGCAGCTTAGGGCCTGCCCCGGCGGGGCTACGCGTCGCCCTCCCGCTCGGCGAGGAAGCGCTCGAACTCGCGGCCCAGCTCGTCCGCCGACGGCAGGTCGGCGGGCTCCGCGACGAGGTTGCCGCGGGTCTCGGCCCCGGCCACCGCGTCGTACTGGTGCTCAAGGCCCTGCACGAGCGCCACCAGCTCCTCGTCGCCCTCGCCGATCTGGCGGTCGATCTCGGTCTGGGTGCGGCGGGCCTCCGTCCGCAGGGAGTGGGCGACGCCCGGGAGGACGAGGCCCGTGGCGGCCGTGACGGCCTCGAGCGCGGTCAGCGCCGCGTCCGGGTACGCCGAGCGGGCCACGTAGTGCGGGACGTGGGCGGCGACGCCGAGGGTGTCGTGGCCGGCCTCCGTGAGCCGGTACTCGACGAGGGACTCGGCGCTGCCGGGCACCTGGGCCTCGTCGAAGGGGCTGCGGTGGCCGGGCATGAGGTCGGTGCGGCTGCCGTGCGGGGTGAGCCCGACCGGGCGGGTGTGCGGCACGCCCATGGGGATGCCGTGGAAGTTGACGGCGAGGCGCACGCCGAGGCGCTCGACGATCTGCCGGACGGCGGCGGCGAACCGCTCCCACTCCACGTCCGGCTCCGGGCCGGAGAGGACGAGGAAGGGGGCGCCGGTGGCGTCCTGCACGAGGCGGACCTCGATGGACGGCGTCTCGTACGCGGTCCACCGGTCGCGCCGGAAGGTCAGCAGCGGGCGGCGGGCGCGGTAGTCCACGAGCCGGTCGTGGTCGAAGCGGGCCACCAGCTGGTGCGGAAGGGTGTCGAGCACCCGCTCGACGATCTGCTCGCCGGTCTCGCCCGCGTCGATGTAGCCGTCGAAGTGGTACAGCATGACGAGGCCGGCCGACTCCTGTGCCAGAGCCATGTCGACGACGGCCACGCCCTTCGGGTCCCATTCGTACAAATCCTGCGGATCAAGCACGATTACCGCTCCTCCTCGTGTTCTCTCTGGAAACGCGCCGGGCACCGCCGCCATTCCCCGGACGCGCGATCTTTCGGCGGGAACGACCCAACTCCGGCCACTGGTCCAGACCTTGACACGGTCAGGGCGGCTCCCTACCGTCTGCGGACAGCGTCGCGTTCAGGTTCTCGACCCCCGTGCACATACAGGAACACCCCCATTCCTGCTCCGGAAGGCATCCATGCGCACTCGAACGCTGCTCCTCCCCCTCCTCCCGGCGCTCCTCGCCGTCCCCCTCACGACCTCTCCGGCTTCCGCGGCGACCATCGAGGTCACGACCGCCGCCCAGCTGAAGTCGGCGCTCACCGCAGCGCGGCCCGGCGACACGATCCACCTCGCGGACGGCACGTACACCGGGAACTTCAAGGCGACCGCGCCGGGCACCGCGTCCGCCCGGATCACCCTGACCGGCTCCTCGCGCGCGGTGCTGACCGCCGGCGGCGGCTACGGGCTGCACCTCAACGGCGCCTCGTACTGGACGGTGGAGGGGGTCACGGTGACCGGCGGCCAGAAGGGGATCATGGCCGACTCCGCGCACCACGTGGTGATCGACGGGGTGACCGTGCACGGTCTGGACATGGAGGGCGTGCACTTCCGCAACTCCAGCAAGAACGGCGTCCTCAGGAACTCGCGGATCTACGACACCGGGAACGACGGGCGGGGCATGGGCGAGGGGGTGTACGTCGGCACCGCCAACAACCTCGGCGACAAGAGCGACGGCGCGCAGATCCTGGACAACGTGATCGGGCCGGACGTCGGCGGCGAGGGCGTCGACGTCAAGGAGGGCACGACCGGGACGAGGATCGTCGGCAACACCTTCGACGGGCGCGGGCTGACCGGCGCCAACTACGACGACTCCTGGGTCGACGTGAAGGGCAACGACGTCCTCGTGGAGGACAACACCGGGGTGAACACGACGAACAACGGCTTCGAGACCCACAGCCAGCAGAGCGGCTGGGGCTGCGGGACGGTCTTCCGCGGCAACCGCGCGAACCTGACGGGCGCGACCGGCCCGCAGCGGCTCGCGATCAACGTCACCAACCAGAGCGGCTCGTGCCGGACCACGGTGTACGCCTCGAACACGGTGACCGGCGGGAACGGCCTGACGAACATCGCCGTCACGCCCTGAGGAGGGGCTCCCCGCGGAGACCCTCCGCGGAGATCCTCCGCGGAGACCCTCTGTGGAGGCCGGAAGGGAAACGACCGAGGCCCGCTCCCCCGGAGGGGAACGGGCCTCGGTTTCGCTAGCGGCTAGCGCTCAGCGGAGAGCCTGTTCAGCTCTGGCCGCCGGCCAGCTTCTCGCGCAGGGCGGCGAGCGCCTCGTCCGACGCCAGGGCGCCGGAGTTGTCGTCCGACTCCGAGGAGTACGAACCACCCGAGATGCCCGCACCGGCGTTGCCACCGGCGGCCGGGGCGGCAGCGCCCTCGGCAGCGGCGGCCTCGTCGGCCTCGCGGGACTTGATGACCTGGGCCTGGTGCTGCTCGAAACGAGACTGCGCCTCGGCGTACTGGGTCTCCCAGGCCTCGCGCTGGGTCTCGAAGCCCTCGAGCCAGTCGTTGGTCTCGGGGTCGAAGCCCTCGGGGTAGATGTAGTTGCCCTGGTCGTCGTAGGACGCGGCCATGCCGTACAGGGTCGGGTCGAACTCGACCGACGCCGGGTCGGCACCGAAGGACTCGTTGGCCTGCTTCAGCGAGAGGCTGATGCGGCGGCGCTCGAGGTCGATGTCGATGACCTTGACGAAGATCTCGTCGTTGACCTGGACGACCTGCTCCGGGATCTCCACGTGGCGCTCGGCCAGCTCGGAGATGTGGACCAGACCCTCGATGCCCTCGTCCACGCGGACGAACGCACCGAACGGAACCAGCTTGGTGACCTTACCCGGGACGACCTGACCGATCTGGTGGGTCCGGGCGAACTGCTGCCACGGGTCCTCCTGCGTCGCCTTCAGCGACAGGGAGACGCGCTCGCGGTCCATGTCCACGTCGAGGACCTCGACGGTGACCTCCTGGCCGACCTCGACGACCTCGGAGGGGTGGTCGATGTGCTTCCAGGACAGCTCGGAGACGTGCACGAGGCCGTCGACGCCACCCAGGTCCACGAAGGCACCGAAGTTGACGATCGAGGACACGACGCCGGAGCGGACCTGACCCTTCTGGAGGGTCGTGAGGAAGGTCTGGCGGACCTCGGACTGGGTCTGCTCCAGCCAGGCGCGGCGGGACAGGACCACGTTGTTGCGGTTCTTGTCCAGCTCGATGATCTTGGCCTCGAGCTCCTTGCCCACGTAGGGCTGGAGGTCGCGGACGCGACGCATCTCGACGAGGGAGGCCGGCAGGAAGCCACGGAGGCCGATGTCGAGGATGAGACCACCCTTGACGACCTCGATGACGGTGCCGGTGACGATGCCGTCCTCTTCCTTGATCTTCTCGATGGTGCCCCAGGCGCGCTCGTACTGGGCACGCTTCTTCGAGAGGATCAGGCGGCCTTCCTTGTCCTCCTTCTGGAGAACAAGGGCCTCGATCTCGTCGCCGACCTTGACGACCTCGTTCGGGTCGACGTCGTGCTTGATCGAGAGCTCGCGGCTCGGGATGACGCCTTCGGTCTTGTAACCGATGTCGAGCAGGACCTCGTCCCGGTCGACCTTCACGATGACGCCGTCGACGATGTCGCCGTCGTTGAAGTACTTGATCGTCTCGTCGATCGCGGCGAGGAAGGCTTCCTCGTTACCGATGTCGTTGACCGCAACCTGCGGGGTGGTGGCGGTGGTCTCGGTGCTGCTCGTCATGTGGGAAAGGGCTCCGGTTACGGACAGAAAGTCGTAGGTACTGCTACGCCGAGAGCCCGTATCGCACCAAGAAGCCGGACAGCCAATGAAGCCCCCTGCCCGCGGACGGGAGGAGCCTCGAAAACCGAGGGGACATATACCAGGTACGAGCGCGGCCTGCTCCGTCTGAGGCACGCAGACCCGCAGCGCAACCTTTAGCATACGGAAGCAGCCGGACAGGGTCAATGCGCGAAGCGCGCACCCGGGGCAGATCCGCTCAACTCCGGCACCACTCATGTCCTTCCACGCCGTGTCGGCGTGGCCCGCCGCACGGCGGTACTGACGCGCAAACTACATCGGCGGACGAGATGAACCAAGAGTACGGACAGGAAGACGCGGTCGAAGGCGGGGCCGACGGGGCGGAGGCGACCCGGCGTGACGCGGGGGACGCGGAGAGCAGCCGGGCGAGCCGCGGATGGTGGGACCGGAACGCCGACGAGTACCAGAGCGAGCACGGCTCCTTCCTGGGCGACGACCGGTTCGTGTGGGGCCCCGAGGGGCTCGACGAGGCCGAGGTCGGGCTCCTCGGTCCGGCCGCCTCGCTGAAGGGGCTCGACGTCCTGGAGATCGGCGCGGGCGCCGCGCAGTGCTCGCGGTGGCTGGCGGAGCGGGGCGCGCGGCCGGTGGCGCTCGACCTCTCGCACCGGCAGCTCCAGCACGCGCTGCGGATCGGCGGCGAGGTGCCGCTGGTGGAGGCGGACGCGGGGGCGCTGCCGTTCCGGGACGGCTCCTTCGACCTGGCCTGCTCGGCGTACGGGGCGGTGCCGTTCGTCGCCGATCCGGTGCGGGTGTTCCGGGAGGTGCGCCGGGTGCTGCGGCCGGGCGGGCGCTGGGTGTTCTCGGTGACGCACCCGATCCGCTGGGCCTTCCCCGACGAGCCGGGGCCCGAGGGCCTCTCGGTCGCGGCCTCGTACTTCGACCGCACGCCGTACGTCGAGCAGGACGAGGAGGGGCGGGCGGTGTACGTGGAGCACCACCGGACGCTCGGGGACCGGGTGCGGGACGTGGTGGCCGGCGGGTTCCGGCTGGTGGACCTGGTCGAGCCGGAGTGGCCCGCCTGGAACAGCCAGGAGTGGGGCGGCTGGTCCCCGCTGCGGGGGAACCTGATCCCGGGGACGGCGATCTTCGTGTGCGAGCGGGCGGAACAGCCGAGTAGCCGAGTAGCCGAGTCGCGGAGTAGCCGAGTCGCGGAGTAGCGGAGTAGCGGAGTAGTCGAGTACGAAGTAGCCGAGCAGGAGGGCGAAGGCGTCGGCTTCGTCAGCGGCTTCGCTCCACCGGCGGTCTCGTCAGTCGTACTTAGTCGCACTTAGTCGTACTTATAGGTGGGCCCTGTGGACAACGGGGTCCGCCTTTTTCTTCCGCGTACGAGACTGAGTGCGTGATCCGAAACGAAGCGCTCGACCGCCTCCCCGTCCGCCACGCCGTCCCCGAGCTGCTCTCCGCACTCGCGGAGCGCGGCACGGCGGTGCTGTCCGCTCCTCCCGGCACCGGCAAGACGACGCTGGTGCCCCTGGCCCTCGCGGGGCTCATGGGGGACGGGCCGACGCGCCGGGTGCTGGTGGCCGAGCCGCGCCGGATGGCGGTGCGGGCGGCTGCCCGGCGGATGGCGTGGCTGCTGGGCGAGGAGGTCGGCGGCGCGGTCGGCTTCTCGGTGCGGGGCGAGCGGCGGACCGGTCCCGCGACCCGGGTCGAGGTGGTGACCACGGGCATCCTGCTGCAACGGCTCCAGCGCGACCCGGAGCTCGCGGGGGTCGACGTGGTCCTGCTCGACGAGTGCCACGAGCGGCACCTGGACGCCGACACGGCCATGGCCTTCCTGGTGGACGTACGGGCGACCCTGCGGCCGGAGTTGAAGCTGATCGCGGCCTCGGCGACGAGCGACGCCGAGGCGTGGTCGCAGCTGCTCACGGTGCTCGACGGCAGCGGACCCGCACCGATCGTGCGGAGCGAGGGGCAGGGGCACGGGTACGCGGTCCGGTTCGCCGCGCCGCCCGCCGGGATCAGGCCCGCGCACGGCACCTGGGTGGATCCGGCGCTGCTGCGCCATGTGGCGGCGACGGTCCGGCTCGCCCTGGAGTGGCACGAGGGCGACGTCCTCTGCTTCCTGCCGGGCACGGGGGAGATCGCGCGGACGGCGGGGCTGCTCGCGGACGTGGACGCCGAGGTGCTCCAGTTGCACGGACGGGCTCCGGCGGCGGTGCAGGACGCAGTGCTGCGGGGCGCCGGGGCGGACGGGCGGCGCCGGGTGGTGCTCTCGACGTCGGTGGCGGAGTCGAGCCTGACGGTTCCGGGGGTGCGGGTCGTGGTCGATTCGGGGCTCGCTCGGGAGCCCCGGACGGACCACGCCCGGGGGCTCGGGTCGCTGGCGACGGTGCCGGTGTCGACGGCCGCGGCGACGCAGCGGGCCGGGCGCTCGGGACGCGAGGCGCCGGGCGTGGTCTACCGCTGCTGGGCGGAGGCGGAGGACGGCGGCCGGGCGCGGTTCCCGTCGCCCGAGATCAGGATCGCGGACCTGGCGGACTTCGCGCTGCGGGCCGCCTGCTGGGGCGACCCGACGGCCGGGGGGCTCGCGCTGCTCGACCCGCCGCCGGCCGGGGCGATGGAGGCGGCCCGTTCGGTCCTCGGGTCGATCGGGGCCGTGGACGCGGCGGGCCGGGCCACGGAGCGGGGGGTGCGGATGTCCCGGCTCGGGCTCCACCCCCGGCTGGGCCGCGCCCTGCTGGACGGTGCGCCGGAGGTCGGGGTCCGGCGGGCCGCCGAGGTGGTCGCGCTGCTCGGCGAGGAGCCGCCGCGCGACTACGGGGACGACCTGGCGGCGGCCTGGCGGGCGGCCCGCCGGGGCGCGGACGGGTACGGCGCGCGGTGGAAGGCGGAGGCGCGCCGCCTGGAACGGGCGGCCGGCGAGGCGATGGCCGGGGGCTCCGGGGTCGGGGTCGACGGGGCGAAGGCCGGGGCGCGTGACGGTGCCGCGGCGGTGGGTGGGGAAGGTGAGGACGCCGTGGCCGGTCTGGTGACGGCGCTCGCCTTCCCGGAGCGGGTGGCCAGGGCCCGGGAGCAGGGTGGCTATCTGATGGTGTCGGGGAGCGGGGCGCGGCTCGCCGAGGGCTCCGGGCTGCGGTCCGCGCCGTGGCTGGCCGTGGCGGTGGCGGACCGTACGGCGCGGGACGCCACGGCGCGGGTGCGGCTCGCGGTGGTGGTGGACGAGGTCGCGGCGCGGCGGGCGGCCGGGCATCTGCGGTCCACCGGCGAGGAGGTCCGCTGGGAGGACGGGGACGTGGTCGCGCGCTCCGTGGACCGGCTGGGCGCGGTCGAGCTGACGGTCCGGCCCCTGGGCGCCGGGGCCGATCGCGCTCTGGTCCGGGAGGCGCTGCTCGACGGTCTGCGGCGGGAGGGGCTCGGGCTGTTGCGGTGGAGCCGGGAGGCCGGGGAGCTGCGCGAGCGGCTGGCGTTCCTCCACCGGGAGGTGGGCGGGCCGTGGCCGGACGTGTCGGAGGAGGGGCTGGTCGACCGGGCCGGGGAGTGGCTGGAGCCGGAGCTGTCCCGGGCCGGGCGCCGCGCCGATCTGGGGCGGATCGGCGCCGGTGAGGCCCTGCGGCGGCTGCTGCCGTGGGCGTCGGGCGAGGCGGGCCGGCTGGACGAGCTGGCGCCGGAGCGGATCGAGGTGCCGAGCGGATCGCGGATACGGGTGGAGTACGGGGGCGACCGGCCGGTGCTCGCGGTGAAGCTCCAGGAGATGTTCGGCCTGGCCGAGACGCCCCGGGTGGCGGGGGTGCCGGTGCTCGTCCACCTCCTCTCCCCCGCCGGGCGGCCGGCGGCGGTGACCGCGGACCTGGCGTCGTTCTGGCGGGACGGTTACCGCGCGGTGCGGGCGGAGCTGAGGGGGCGGTACCCGAAGCATCCGTGGCCGGAGGACCCGTCCGCGGCGGTGGCGACCCGGCACACCAGCGCGCGGCTCAGGGGGGAGCGGTGACCCCGGGGGCGCGCCGGGTGGCTCCGTAGTAGGGGCGGAGCGGGTCCAGTGAGGCGGGAGGGGCCCCGTGGGGAAGGACGGGTCCAGTGGGGCGGGAGGGGGCC
>NZ_LGEG01000264.1 GCF_001280125.1 Streptomyces sp. NRRL F-6492 | reverse complement strand
GCGGGTATGACAAGGCGGCGTTCCCCTCGCCGGCGGCCCGGTATGTAAGGGGCCACGGCGGACGGCGGGGGGGGGAGGGGGGGCGGGGGGGCGAGGCCGCGCCCCCCTCCGCCCCCCGCGCACCCCGCCGTACGGTCGCTCAGGCCCGGTGGACCGCCACCTCGTGGAGCGAGTAGCCCCACTTCGTCGCCCGCCGTTCGCCGTGGACCCGTACGTAACGGGCCGACCGCGACGGGAACTCCGCCGTGTCATACCCGCCGTCCCCGGTGGTCGTGGACCACACCGTCCGCCAGTCCGTGCCGTTGTCGGACAGCTCGATCCGGTACCGGCTCGCGTACGCCCGCTCCCAGTCGAGGGTGACCCTCCCGACCGGGCGGACCGAACCGAGGTCCACCCTCAGCCACTGGGCGTCCGACCAGTCACTGGCCCAGCGGGTGCCCGTGTCGCCGTCGAACGCCCGGCCCGGCGCGTAGCTCGTGAACGGGCTCCACTCCGAGGAGCTGGCCGCCGCGGGCGCGCCCGCCGCCAGGTTCACCCCCGGCTCGTGGTCCTCGGTCGCCTTCCACGTCGTCAGGTACGACTCCGCGCCCCCCGCCAGCTCGTTCACGACGCCCTGCCCGCCGCCGGTCAGCCGGATCTGCTCGATCCAGTCGGGGACCATGCCGTGGTGCGCGGCGCCGTCGGTGTTGAGGTCCCACGTCCGCTGCCCGGTGACCTGGCGGTCGAGCACCGCCCCGCCGTCGAAGCTGCGGAAGGGGTACGTCACGGCGTTCGGCGCGCCGGAGCCGACCGGGCCCGGCCAGCCGCCGACGCCGTTCATGTCGGTGCCGTAGCCGAGGCCGACCCCGTACTTCGCGCGGAGCGCGGCCTTCTGCCCCGCCTCGCCGATGAAGCCCTCCGCGCCGTGCATGTACTGGGCGACGAAACCGCCCAGGCGGTAGAGCCGTTCGGTCCAGTCCAGGTCCATCCAGCTGTGGCTGGACAGGACGCCCGGGTACTCCTCGGACTCCAGGACGTCCAGCGCCCGGCCCGCGGCCTTGACGCTCATGTGGTCGAGCTCCAGCATCATCCCGCGGTCGATCATGCCCCGCAGGGCGTGCTCGCCGAGCCGGGTCAGGCCGCGGGTGTTGCACTTGGCGTCGGAGGCGTACGAGGGGACGCCCACGCCCGGCGGCAGCTTCGACGCCATCACCGGGGCCGCCGCGAGGCCGATCGGGTTGTCGTGCTGCGGACCCGTGCACTTCTCCGTGGCCCAGAAGGTGCCGGTCGACAGGAACTGGCCGATGTTGACCGCCGTGCCGATGGCGCCCTCGTCGAAGCGGACGCCGCACAGCGCGTTGTCGAACTTGTGGCACAGGAACATGCTGCGCACCCCGAGCCCGTACAGCTCGTCCAGACCCCGGTCGATGTCGGCCTTGTCGCACTGGGCGACGTCGAGGATCTGCTTGCAGCCGAACGGCTCCGAGGTCTCCACGCCCAGGACGACCGCGAGCTTGCCCTGCTCGACCACCGAGCGGGCCTGCGCCGCGTCGGTGACGATCCGGAACCAGCCCTTGCCCGGACCGCCGTACATCCGGTCGACGTAGCTCTGGAGCTCGTACGTCCTGCGGGCCTGGAGCCGGATCGAGTCCATCTCGTCGCAGCCCCGGTCACGGGGCAGGATCGAGCAGATCAGGCCGTTGGTCACCAGGTCGTTGACCAGGACGCGCTGTCCGCCGCGCCAGGCGCGCTCGACCCAGGCGTAGTAGTTCTGCTGGTGGGTGAGGGAATTGTGGGCGGGCCAGTCCTCGAAGGTGGGCCAGCCGACCGGGTCGTGGTGGCCGTCGGCGCCGCCCGTGATGTTCTCGAACAGCGCGCCGGAGCCGTCGGGGTAGTGCTCGGGACAGTCCTTGAGCGCGTCGGCCGCGCCCGCCTCGGAGAACGTCCGGCCGCAGATGAGCCGGCCGCCGAAGCCCTCGTCGGACATCAGGTGGTTGTGCGCGTCGACGAACCCGCGCACCTTCCCCCGGGCGTCCGTTCCGGTGAACGGCGCGCCCGTGACGTTGACCTGCGAGTCGGCGGCGGGACGGGACACGGGCTCCCACCACGAACCGCCGGGGGCGGCGGGGACCGGGGCGGAGCCGAAGAGGACGGCGGCCAGGGCGAGGACGAGCGCCAGGAGGGCGGATCCGCCGCCCCTCCCGCGCGAGAGGGGTCGAGTCATGGGCAGCGAGCCTCCGGTCGGTGGGGAAGTACCGGGCGTGCCGAGGATCGCGGTGCCGGAGGACCGAGTCAAGGGTCCGGGACAGATGACCTACTCACGGGTTCGGGAAGCTCCGCACCCCTCAACCCTCCATCAGGGCCACGAGTTGATCGGCCATCAGGTCGAGGTGGCCGTCCGCCGTGTGCTTGTCGCCGAGGACGAGGAACTGGAGCGTGAGGCCGTCGATCGCCGCCGCCAGGTACCGCGCCACCACCTCCACCGGCACCTTCGACCCGATCCCCCGCACCGCGCCGACCCGCTCGACGAGATCGGCCGCCGACGCCACGTACTGCTCGTACTGGGCCCGTGCCAGGTGCTCGAACCCCGGCTCGCGCAGCGCGTACTGGGTCAGGTCGTACGTCAGCATGTGCTCGCCGGGATGGGCGGTGACGTGGTCCCAGTACGTCCGGAGCGCGCCCCGTACGGTCTCGCGCAGGGTGGCCCCCGGCTCCACCGCCGACATCACCCGCGTCACGTAGTTGTCGGTGATCGTCTCGATCGCCGCTTCGAGGAGCGCCTGCTTGGACTCGAAGCAGTAGTGGAAGACGCTCAGCGACACCCCCGCCTCGGCGCAGATCGACCGGGTGGTGGTCCGGGCGACCCCGTCCCTGGTCATCGCCCTGATCGCCGCCTCGACCAGCTGCCTGCGTCGTTCGGCCGAAGACATCCGCGCCATGGTTCCTCCTCGCGTCCGGCGCCAGGGTAACCGCAGCCCCCGGCGCCGGGACCGACCCGGCCCGTCCCTTCCGCCGGTCCCTCAGGCCGCCGCCGAACTCCGCGTCGCCGCCGCGAGCTCCGACCGCAGGGCGGCGAAGCCGGGGTCGCCGCGCAGGGCGGCCACGTCCGTGCCCGGATCGCGGGGCAGCGGGACGGGGACCTCGGCGACCACCCGGCCGGGGCCCGCCGCCATCACCAGGACCCGGGAGCCGAGCAGCACCGCCTCCTCCGCCGAGTGCGTGACGAAGAGGACGGTCGCGCCGGTGGTCGACGCCAGGGCGCGCACCTCCTCCTGGAGGCGTTCGCGGGTGAGCGCGTCCAGCGCCGCGAACGGCTCGTCCATCAGCAGGATCTGCGGCTCCGCCGCGAGCGCCCGCGCGATCGCGACGCGCTGCTGCTGCCCGCCCGACAGCTCCCAGGTGCGCCGCCCGGCCATGCCGGACAGACCCACCAGGGACAGCAGCTCCTCGATCCGCCCGGCCCGCGCGGACCGGTCCACCCCGTGCCGGGCCAGGGCGAAGGCGAGGTTGCCCCCGACCGTGCGCCAGGGGAAGAGCCGGGGCTGCTGGAAGACCACGCCGACCTTCCGGCGCACCTCCACGCCCCCGGCGGCGGGCCGCTCGAAGCCCGCCACGAGCCGCAGCAGCGTCGTCTTGCCGCAGCCCGACGGGCCGACCAGGACCACGAACTCGCCGGGCTCCACGGTCAGGGACACGTCGGAGACCGCGACGACGGGGGCCTTGGCCGTGCCGTAACGGACCCCGACGCCCGACAGCTCGATGTCGGCGGCGCCCGCCGCCGCCTCCGTACCCGCCTCAGCCGCCGACACGTGCTCAGCCGCCGACACGTGCTCAGCCGCCGACACGGGCCAGCTCCTTCAGCGCGAGGCCCTTCTCGAAGACCGACCGGTCGGGCACGGCGTCGACGGCCTTCTGGCCCTTGAGGAAGACGGCGGCGTCGTGCAGGTTCGCCGCGAGCGCCCCCGGAGCGCCGGGCCTGCCCAGGTACGGGGCTCCCTGCTGCTCCTTCGCGGTGAGCAGGACCAGCTCGGCGAGCTGCTTGCGGGCCTCCTCGGGGCTGAGGTTGAGCTCGGCGCCGATCGCGGTGGCCGCCTTCGCGGGGTCGCTCTTGGCCAGCTTCACCGCCTGGTCCTCGGCCTTCAGCCAGGCGTCCACGATCTCGGGGTGCTTGGCCGCGAACGCGTCGGTGACCACGCCCAGGTCGGCGGTCGGCTTGCCCTTGACCGCGATCTCCCGGCTGGAGACGAGCACCTTGCCGTCCTTCTTCAGCTCGGTCAGGCTCGGCGTCCACACGTAGGCGGCGTCGATGTCGCCGCGCTGCCAGGCCGCGAGCGCGTCCTGCGGCTGGAGGTCGACGAGCGTCACGTCGGAGGCCTCGAGCCCGGCCGACTCCAGCGCCACGAGCAGCGAGTAGTGGGCGGTCGAGCCGAACGGGGTGGCGATCTTCCTCCCCTTGAGGGCGGCGACGGACGCGATGTCCTCCTTGGCGACGAGCGCCTCGTTGTCCCCGATCAGATCGTGGATCCACAGCACCTTGTACGGGATGTTCAGCGGCGCCGAGAGCCCCTTGGTGACCGGGCTCGAACCGAGGAGCCCGAGGTCCACCGACCCGGCGATCACGGCGGTGTTGACATCGCCGCCCGAGTCGAACTTCACCCACGACACCTCGGCGTCCGGCAGGGCCTTCTCCAGGAGCTTCTGGTTCTTCACCACCAGGTCGGCGTTGGGGATCGCCTGGTACGCGATGCGCACCCGGACCTTTCCGCCCTTGCCCTCGTCCCCGGAGCCGGCACCGCCGCAGGCGGTCGTGGCGAGGGCGAGCAGCAGGGCGGTGGCGGAGGCGGCGAGCACGGCGCCGCGACGGGAGGAGGGCATGACGGTTCCTTCGGTGAGAGGTGAGAGGTGAGAGAGGGAGAAGAGGGGGTGTCAGGCGCGGCCGCGCCACGGGACCGCCGCCCGCTCCAGGCCCCGGAACAGCGCGTCGAGGAGGATTCCGGAGAGGCCGATGGCGATGATGCCGGCGATGACGACGTCGGTCTGGTTGTAGCGCTGGGCGTCGCGGATCATGCCGCCGATGCCGGGCACGCCGTTGATGGTCTCGGCGGCGACGACCGAGGTGTACGCGATGCCGACGGCGATCCGCACCCCCGTGAGGATCTCCGGCAGCGCCGACGGCAGCCGGATGGAGAACAGCAGCGCCACCGGCCCCGCCCCCAGGGCCCGCCCCGCCTCCACCAGGTCGGTGGGGACGCCCCGGACGGCCGCGGCGGTGGCCGCCGCGATCGGCGGGAGGGCGGCCACGAGCAGCAGCCAGATCTTCGGGGACTCGTCGATGCCGAACCAGATGACGAGCAGCGAGAGGTACGCCAGCGGGGGCAGCGTGCGCAGGAAGGTGACGGCCGGCTCCAGGACCACGGCGAGCGGCTTCACCACCCCGATGAGGAGCCCCAGGGGGATCCCGACGAGCGCCGCGTAACCGGTGCCGATCGCGATCCTGCGCAGCGAGACCGCCAGGTGCTCGACGAGCAGGTGGCCGCTGATGCCGCGCACCCCGTCGTGGACGGTGGACGCCTTCACGAAGGCCTGCCACACGTCGCCCGGGGACGGGACGAGCACGCGCGGCCAGACGCCCGCCGCGACCACGGCCTGCCAGGCGGCGAGGAGGACCGCGAGCGCGAGCAGCCGCAGCGCGGTCCAGCGCAGGGCCGCCACCCCGGCCGGTATCCGGCGGGCGGGCCGCCCGGGGGCGGCGGGCGCGGGGACCGCACCGGTCTTCTTCCTCTCCGCGCTGTCGAGGAGGGTCACGCCGCCACCTCCCCGGCGGCGGTCGCGGGGCCGCCCGTCTCCGTGTCGACCGTCCGCGCGCCGGCCGCCCGCGTGTCGGCCGCCTCCACGCCGGCCGCCTCCGTGAGCGCCCGCAGGCGCGGCGCGACCTCCTCGCCGACCCGGTAGGCCTCTTCGAGGTGCGGATAGCCGGACAGGACGAACTCGTCGATGCCGGCCCGTCCGTACTCGAACAGCCGCCGTGCGACCTCGTCGTGCGAACCGACCAGGGCCGTGCCCGCGCCCTCGCGGACGAGCCCGATGCCCGCCCACAGATTGGGGGAGACGGTCAGGTTCTCGGCGGAGCCGCCGTGCAGCGCGGTCATCCGCGCCTGTCCGGTCGAGTCCATCCGGGCGAACCGCTCCTGCGAGACGCGGACCGCCTCCGGGTCGAACCCGGCCAGGATCCGGTCGGCCTCCCGCCAGGCCTCGGCGGCGGTGTCGCGGGTGATGACGTGGAGGCGGATCCCGAAGCGCAGGGTGCGTCCGGCCCGCGCGGCCGCGGCCCGCACCCGGGCGACGCGTTCGGCGACGGCGGCCGGGGGCTCGCCCCACAGCAGCTGCACCGCGGCGTGGCGGGCGGCGACCTCCTCGGCCTCCGGCGACGCCCCGCCGAAGTAGAGCGGGACCGCGGACCGTACGGAGGGGTCGTGCAACCGGGCGTTCTCCACCCGGACGTGACGGCCGTTCAGGTCGACGGCGTCGCCGTCGAGCAGCGCCCGCACCACCTCCATGAGCTCGCCGGTCCTGACGTACCGCTCGTCCTTCGGCAGGTGGTCGCCGTACGCCCGCTGCTCGACCGGGTCGCCGCCGGTGACCACGTTCAGCGCGATCCGGTCGCCGAACAGGCGCCGGAACGTGTCGGCCTGCTGGGCGATCAGCGTCGGCTGGGCGAGCCCGGCCCGGAACGCCACCAGGAAGCCGATCCGCTCGGTCACCGCCGCGACGGCCGAGGTCAGCACCCACGGGTCCACGCAGCCGAGTCCCACGGGCGTCAACAGCTTGGCGAAACCGGCCTGTTCGGCCGCACGGGCCACCTGGGCCAGATAGTCCAGGCCGGCGCCGCGGCGGGTCGAGGCGGCGGTGCGGCCCTGGGCGGCGGTGACCCCGCCGGGGTCGCGGCCGTCACCACCGGTGGGCAGGAACCAGTGCAGTACGGGGGCGGCGGAAGAGGGCATGCGGGCGTACCTCGGAGGAAGTGCGGGGCGAGAGGACGGGCGTACGGAACGCCGTCCGGCGCGGGAGACGTGGACGCAGGCCCGGGAGTCCGGGGCCCGGAGCGTCGAACGCGGCGGAGGAGAACCGGCGGCGCGAGGGGAGAAGGAGAACCGGGAAGGAGCTCAGCGACAGGCCGCGCGACAACAGGACTCGGACCGACACAGCATCCCCGCGACACGCAGAAGATCCACGTGGCGGCGGGAGACGAGGGCGGGAGTCATGGGCGCATCCTCGCCGCGCGGACGCTCCGCCGACAAGTCTCGTCCGTCATGTGGACCACGGGGTCTCAGCTGTCGGGACCGTGGTCTTCCGGCCAGGCACCCAGGCCGGCGGTCCGCAGCACCAGCGCGGCGATGTTCCACGCGTCGTCCTCGCCCCGGTGGTGACGCCCCTCCAGGGGCAGCCCCGCCACCTCCAGCGCCCGCGCCATGCCGGGGCGCCTGGCGAGCCCGTACGCCTCGGTGAAGACCGCCTTCGCGTTGGTGTGGCGCCGTCCGAAGGGGTACGGGGCGCCGGTGGCCCGGCACTGGAGGGTGAACTGCTTGCGGTCGTAGTCGCCCCAGCTCGCCCAGGGGCGCTTCCCCGCCTCGTACGTGGTGGCCAGCAGCCGGCAGGCGGCGGCGAAGTCCAGGCCGGTGTCGACCTCCGCCTGGGTGAGGCCGGTCAGTTCGGTGCAGAACGCGCCGACCCGCGACCGCGCCGGGCGGACCAGGATCCGGTGCCGGGAGAGCCGCTCCCGCGCGTCCAGGTCGACCACGGTCAGCCCGATCTCGATGATCTCGCTCACCTGGCCGGGCGGGCGCTCCCCCTCCCAGCAGGTCGCCTCGACGTCGACGACGTTGACCAAGCCCCCGTGTTCCATGCGGACGAGCGTAGGGCGCGCGGGCACCGACGACACCTGGTTTTCCCGGGGAGGCTCGGTCCGCGGACCGGCCCGGGCGCGCGGCGATGCCGGTGCGCCCGGGCCGGGAGGGAGGTGCGGCGGCGAGTGACCGGCTGTCAGAACACCTTGTTGTAAGGGACGTCGGGTTCGGTGCCCAGGACCGGGCTGACCGCCCGGGCCTTGAAGGGGGCCTTCCAGTTGCCCGTACCGGCGTAGAAGTACGAGGTGTTCCCCGTGCCGCGGGCGTACAGGTCGGGCCTGCCGTCACCGTCGGCGTCACCGATGCCGACGATGTCGGTGTACGGGCCCCAGCCGCCGCCGATCAGCGTCCGGGCGGCGAAGGTGCCGTCCCCCTTGCCGAGGTACAGCCACAGCTTCCCGTCCTTGTCGCGGGCGACGAGGTCGCCGGCCGGGGCGCCGCCGATGTCCCCGGTGGCGGTGATCTGGTCGTAGATCCCCCAGCTGTGGCCGATCTTCTCGCGCGGGGCGAACGGGGCGGGGGTGGTGCCGGTGGACTCGTACAGGTACAGGTCGCCGGCCGTGTCGACGGCGACGAGGTCGGGCGTCTTGTCACCGGTCAGGTCGCTGCCGCCGGTCAGCTCCGTGTAGGTGTTCCAGCCGCCGCCGACCTTCCACCGGGGCGTGAGCGCCTCGCTGTGCAGCGGCCCGGCACCGTGGTGGATCCAGAGCGCACCGCTCTTGTCGCGGGCGACGAAGTCGCCTGCTTCGCCCCCCGTGTTGCCGATGGACTCGATCCGGTCGTAGGCGTCCCAGTCGACCCCGGCCCGCCTGCGCGGCGCGGCGGCCGTCAGGGTCTTCGTGGACGTGTCGTAGGCGGTGTCGATCTGCCACACGTCGCCCTCGGCGTCCCGGGCGAGCAGGTCGGGGGTGTGGTTGTCGTTGAGGTCGTGGGGGTCGGCCGTGCGCTTGGCGTAGAACTCGCCGGAGGCCTTCAGGTCGGGACCGATGCCGTTCTGCGGGACGGCCCGGAACGACCAGTCGTAGGTGCCGCTGTAAGGGGCCTTGCCCAGCTTCGACTTCGCGGCGACCTCCGCCCAGGACAGGCCGAAGGTCTGGTCGTCGTAGGTGTAGGCGCCGGCGGACTCGCGGTAGAGGTGCATCTTGAGCTCGAAGGCCTCGCCGGACCTCCGGTGGGTCAGCTTGAGGTACACGTCGGCGTTGACCCGGGACATCCGCCACTTCAGGTGGGTCTTGGCGGGGTCGGCGTCGAGGTCGAGCGTGCGGAGGTCGGTCCCGAGGTAGGTCAGCTCGGTCGGCCGTCCCTCGGAGGCGACGAGCTCGGCGGTCGGCCTGCCGTCCTCGCCGAGGGCGATCCGGTAGAGGCCCTCGCCCGTCCCGACGAGGCCGCCGTGCACCAGCAGGGTCCCGTCGGGAGCGGGCACGGCGCCGGTCATGTGGTCGAGGAGCCTGACCGTCTCGTCCGTGGTCGCGGACCTGGCCGTGAGCGCCTGGATCACGTCGACCGGCGGGGAGTCCATGACCCGGTCGAGCCCGATCGGCGTGCCGTACGTGACCCAGGTGCCCAGCACGCCGACGTCGGTTCCGCCGTCGAGCTGCTTCCCCACGGAGACGCGCCGTACTTTCTCGGTGGTCCGGTCGGCGATGGCCAGCGTCACGGTGGAGCCGGTGCCCTCCGACCAGGCCGCGTGCGTGTCGGAGAGGCCGTGGGTGCTGCCGGGGAGGCTGCTCTCCAGGACGGAGTGGGCCGGACCGGCCGTGGCGGTGGCCACGTCCACCATGGTCAGCCGGGAGTCGGAGGCGGTCTCGGAGCGAGCGACGATGTCGAGCAGCGCGGTCCCGGAGCGGGAGGCCCGGACAGAGCCGATGAGCGCGCCTTCGGGCAGGCCGGACACCTTCCGGGCGGACCGCGTGTCACCCGTCGCGTCGAGGAGCAGCAGTTCCTTGGCGCCGTCCTCGTTCGTTCCCGTGGCGAAGAGCGTGTCGCCGACGAGGCCCGCGAACCGGTAGTCGGCGCCGAGCTCGGTGAAGTCGACGTCGACGGGGGCGGCTCCCGTGGTCATGTTCCGCAGCGTGATGTGCTGGGACCGGCCGTTCCACCGGCCCTCCTCGGACGTCATGACGATGTCCGAGGTCTCCGTGAAGAAGACCTCGGCGCGCGTCGCCCCCGTCGCGGGCAGCGTGGTCGTCGTGCCGTCCGCGTACGTCGTCCAGCGGAGCTGGTGGGTGTCGCCGACGAGGGCCCGGTTCAGGAAGCCGGCCCGGCCGGCACCGAGGAGGCTGCCTCCGGGATCGGCGATCGGGGTCGTCGCCCCGGCGGCCGCCGTGAAGGAGGCGGCGGCGGGGGCCGCCGTCGCGGGGGCGGCGAGGAGCCCCGCGCCGAGGGTGATGGCGAGGACGGTGGTGACGGCGGTGGTGAGACGACGCCGGCTGGCGCGTACTGAGTTCAAGAGATCTCCCATGAGATGCGAAACGGCGTGCGAACGTGCGCGCGCCGTTCGATCAGACTCTTGATCGGTGTCACGGGTTGTAGGGAAGGCTTCGAATTCCTTACGGGCACTTGGTGTCGGGAGCTGGTGGGAGACCCGACGCCGTCCCCGAAATCCCGCGCGATGCAACCGGGTTCACTTCGGTCGGTCACAGGGCGGTGGCGGCGCGGACCAGTCCCGCGACCGCTGTCGAGCGGCTGTGCGGGGGCCAGGCGATGACCGTGGTGACGTGAGGGGCGTCGGAGACCGGTACGGCCGTGAGGCCGTCGCGCAGGCCGGTGCGGCCCGTCTCCGGGACGACCGCGCAGGCGCGGCCGAGGGCGATGAGCTGGGTGAGCTGCGTATGGTCGCGCACCTCGGGTCCGGGGCCGTCCGGGAACGTGCCGTCGGGGCGTGGCCAGCGGGGCAGGGGCAGGTCGGGAAGGCCGGTGACCTCGGCGAGCCGCAGGTGGGGGCGGGTGCTGAGGGGGTGGCCCGCCGGGAGGATCGCGACCTGGCCCTCGGTGTGCAGATCCTCGGTGTCGAACCCGGCCGTGTCGTCGAACGGCCGGTGCAGCAGGGCCACGTCGGCCCGGCCGTCGCGCAGTACCGGTGCCTGCTCGCCCGGCCCGCACAGCACGACGTCCACGGCGACGGCGCCGGGCTCGGCGGCGTAGGCGTCGAGGAGTTTCGCCAGCAGTTCGTCGGAGGCCCCCGCCTTCGCGGCCAGGACCACGGCGGGGCGGCCCGTCGCGGCGAGGGCGGCACGGCGGGTGCGTCGTTCGGCGGCCTCGACGGCGTCCAGCGCGGCTCGCGCCTCCTGGAGCAGCACCGCCCCCGCCCCGGTCAGGGCGACACCCCGACTGTCGCGCTCCAGCAGAACGATGCCCAGGCGCCGCTCGAGCCCGCCGATCGCCCGCGACAGCGGGGGCTGGGCGATCCCGAGCCGTTGTGCGGCCCGGCCGAAGTGCAGCTCCTCGGCGACCGCGACGAAATACCGCAGCTCACGTGTCTCCACCCCACCAGCCTAACGGGCCGGCCAGGAACGATACCCGGGCGGTATCGCCGCCCACCCGATCGGTCTTGGACGCCCCGCACGAGGGGGGAGAAGTATCGACGTCATGACTGAGACGAACACCGTGAACCACCCCAAGGTCGCCCTGGTGACCGGGGCCAACAAGGGCATCGGGTACGAGATCGCCGCCGGGCTCGGCGCGCTCGGCTGGTCGGTCGGCGTCGGCGCGCGGGACGAGGAGAGGCGCGAGGCCGCCGTGGCCGAGCTGCGCGCGGCCGGGGCCGACGCGTTCGGCGTACCGCTGGACGTGACCGACGACGCGAGCGTGACCGCGGCGGCCCGGCTGCTGGAGGAGCGGGCCGGGCGGCTCGACGCACTCGTCAACAACGCGGCGATCACCGGCGGCCACCCCCAGGAACCCACCACGGTCGACGTGGACCGGGTACGGGCGGCCGTGGAGACCAACGTGATCGGCGTCATCCGCGTCACCAACGCCCTGCTGCCGATGCTGCGCCGCTCGCCGTCGCCGCGGATCGTGAACGTGTCCAGCAGCGTCGGCTCCCTCACGCTCCAGACCACTCCGGGCACCGAGACCGGCCCGATCTCCATCGCCTACACGCCGTCCAAGACCTTCCTCAACGCCGTCACCGTGCAGTACGCCAAGGAACTGGCCGGCACGCACATCCTGATCAACGCCGTCTGCCCCGGCTTCACCGCGACCGACCTCAACGACTTCCGCGGCGTGCGCACCCCCCGACAAGGCGCGGTCGCCGCGATCCGGCTGGCCACCGTGGAGGGCCACGAGCCGACCGGCCGCTTCTTCAGCGACGAGGGGGAGATCCCCTGGTAAAGCGCTTCCGGTCCGCGCCGCCCCGGCGCACGCGAGGGGCCCCGGGTCGGTACCCCGGCACCGGTACCGATCCACGGTCCGGGAACGAACCGCTCGCGGTCGTCGACGTCGAGGAGCCCGGACGGTCGTCGGCGTACCGCACGGGCGACCGTACGGGCCCGCGGGAGACGGCCCCTGACATGACGGGTCCTGTTCGAAGACTTTAGAGATCTTTGATCAGGCAAGGGGCGTGGTGACCCGCCACGGGGCAAGGCGCATCGCGTGATACGTGTGGTGATCGTCGTACTCATCCTCTGCGCCGCAGTCACGGCAGCCGTAGCCGGGACGGAGGCCTCACCTCTGTGGTGGCTCGCCGTCGTTCCGCTCGCGCTCCTGGGTCTGCTGGGAGCGTGGGACCTGCTGCAGCGCCGGCACTCGGTGCTGCGCAACTACCCCGTCCTCGGGCACGCCCGTTTCCTCATGGAGCGGATACGTCCGGAGCTCCAGCAGTACTTCATCGAGCGGAACTACGACGGCCGTCCCTTCGACCGGGACGTGCGCAACATCGTCTACGAGCGCGCCAAGGGCACTGACGCGGAGGAGCCCTACGGCACCGAACGGGACGTGTACGAGGCCGGGCACGAGTTCCTCGTGCCCTCCATGGCACCCCGTGCGGTACCCGAGACCCCTCCCCGCGTACGGATCGGAGGGCCTGACTGCGACCGCCCCTACGACATGGCGCTGCTCAACGTCTCCGCCATGAGCTTCGGTTCCCTGTCGGCCAACGCGGTCCTCGCGCTCAACGGGGGCGCCGCGGCCGGCGGCTTCGCCCAGGACACCGGCGAGGGCGGTCTCTCCGACTACCACCTGCGCCCGGGCGGCGACCTCGTCTGGGAGATGGGAACCGGCTACTTCGGCTGCCGGACCGAAGAGGGCGACTTCGATCCGTCCCAGTTCGCCGACAAGGCCGCCCACGACCACGTCAAGTGCGTGTCCCTGAAGCTCTCGCAAGGAGCGAAGCCCGGCATCGGCGGCGTTCTGCCGGGGGCCAAGGTCAACGCCGAGATCGCCCGGGTCCGGGGGGTGCCCGAGGGGCGCACGGTCGTCTCCCCGCCGTACCACCGGGTCTTCTCGACCCCGCGTGAACTCGTGCGCTTCATCGCCCGCATGCGGGACCTGTCCGGAGGAAAACCCACCGGGTTCAAGCTCTGCGTCGGCTCACGCCGGCAGTTCCTCGCCGTGTGCAAGGCCATGCTGGAGGAGGACACCACTCCCGACTTCATCGTGGTGGACGGAGCCGAAGGCGGAACGGGCGCGGCGCCGCTCGAGTTCGCCGATCACCTCGGCACCCCGCTCACCGAGGGCCTGCTCACCGTGCACAACGCCCTCGTCGGCGCGGGCCTGCGCGACCGCGTCAGGATCGGGGCGAGCGGGAAGATCGCCACCGGTGCCGATCTGGTCAAACGCATGGTGCAGGGTGCCGACTACGGCAACGCCGCACGGGCGATGATGTTCGCCGTCGGCTGCATCCAGGCCCAGCGCTGCCACACGAACACCTGCCCCACCGGCGTCACGACACAGGACCCCCGCCGGGCCCGCGCGATCGACGTCACCGACAAGACGCTGCGCGTCCAGCGCTTCCAGGAGGCGACCGTGGCCAGCGCCTTGCAGATCATGGCCTCCATGGGCGTCACCGATCCCGCGCAACTGCGCCCGCACATGCTCCGCCGACGCCTCGACCCCGTCACCGAACGCTCCTACGAAGAACTCTACGAATGGCTCCGACCAGGACAGCTGCTCGCCGAACCGCCCGCCTCCTGGGCGGCCGACTGGAAGTCCGCCGATCCCGACCGCTTCACCATCTGATCGCCGGAGGCCGGCACCCCTGTGCGGTCCTCGGCCGCGCACCGGACGGCGAACGCCCGGCGGTCCGCACCGTACGCGCGTCGGGTGTCCGCGTCGATGACGACCTGGTGGGCGGTGGACGACCTCGATGCGGTGGCCCGAGTCCCGGTGGGCCGCCGACGAGACGCGGAACTCGCCGGCGCCGGCGAGAGACGATGCCGACCAGACCCCCGTGCTCCGTGCTCCGTGCTCCATGCGGACGGGCGCGGGGGGCAACTCCGCGGGCGGCGCCCGGTCTTCCGCCGGCAGGGGTCAGTCGGCGTCCCGCTCCAGGACCGCGCGCAGCGCCGCCACCGCGTGCGCCCGGTGCTCGTCCAGCCAGCGGACGGCGGCCGCCTCGTCGCCGTGCCGGAGCGCGGAGATCACGGCCCGGTGCTCCCGCACGGCCAGCTTCCGGTGCGGGGCGTCCGCGTAGTACAGCGAGCGGTACGCGTCGGTGGAGTCCCACAGGGTCGCGATCAGGCGCACGAGGCGCGGCATCCCGGACGCCTCGATCAGGGTGAAGTGGAAGAGCCGGTTCGCCGCCGCCATCGCGGGCACGTCCCCGTCGGCGGCGGCCCGCTCCACCTCGCGCTGGATCCGTTCGAGCGCGCCGACCGTGCCCTCCGGCATCCGCCCCACGGCCAGGCGGACCGCCTCCGTCTCCAGGAGCTCCCGGATCCGGTAGATCTCCTCCAGGTCGCCGAGCGAGAGCTCCGCGACGAAGTAGCCCCTGTGTATGTGATGGACCACCAGCCCCTCGGCCTCCAGGGCCTTGAGGGCCTCGCGCAGCGGCACCCGGCTCACCTCGAACCGCGCCGCGAGGGCGTCCTGGCGGATCTGGTCGCCCGGCCTGAGCTCGCCGGTGGTGATGGCGCGCCGCAGTTCCTCCAGGACGAACTGCTGGGCGGTCTGCGGCCGCCGCTTCTGCACCGCGCTGCTCATCCCCTGTGACCTTCCGTTCCTCGTGCCGCCGCCGGACCGCTCCGCCGACGGTGACCATCTTCCTACGGATCCTCCCCGCGTCAGGGCGTGCGCGGGGCCCGTCCCTCCGCGCCGAGCACGGCGTCCGTGTGCTCGCCGAGGCGCGGGGGAGCGGACCGGTAGGAGGCCGGGGTGGCGCCGAACCGGATCGGATGGGCCACCTGACCGGGTCCCGCCGCGGACTCGGGGACGCGCGGGGCGAGCCCCAGCCGGTCCGCCAGGCCGAAGGCGTCCGCCAGGTCGTTGATGGGCCCGCAGGGCACCCCGGCCGCCGTCAGCTCCTCGAACCAGGCGTCGGCGGTACGGCCGCCGAGCGGCCCGGCAAGGGCCGCCGCCAACTCCTCCCGGTGGGCCACCCGGGCCGAGTTGGTCGCGAAGCGGGCCTCCCCGGCCAGCCCCGGCAGGCCGAGCCGCTCGCACAGTGCCCGGAACTGCCGGTCGTTGCCCACCGCCAGGACCAGCGGCCGGTCCTTCGCCTCGAAGACCTCGTACGGGGTGATGCTCGGGTGCCGGTTGCCCATCGCGCGCGGCACGACCCCCGCCCCCAGGTGGGCCGCGCCCTGGTTGGTGAGCGCGGAGAGCAGGGAGCCGAGCAGCGAGACCTCGACGCGCTGGCCCTCGCCGGTCCGCTCCCGGTGCCGGAGCGCGGCGAGCACGCCCATGCCGGCGTGCAGGCCGGTGACGACGTCGACCAGGGCGACCCCCGTCTTCGTCCCCGGCCCGTCCGGCTCGCCCGTCACGCTCATCAGACCGCCCATGGCCTGCACGAGCAGGTCGTACCCCGGGAGCCGGGCGCCCTCCGCGGTCCCGAAGCCGGTCACCGAGCAGTAGACGAGCCCCGGGTTCGTCGCCCGCACCTCCTCGTAGCCGAGTCCCAGCCTCTCCATCGTGCCCGGCCGGAAGTTCTCCACCAGGACGTCCGCCCGGTCCACGATCGCGCGCGCCGCCGCCAGGTCCCCGGGATCCGTCAGATCGAGCGACACGGAGCGCTTGTTGCGGTTCACCCCGAGGAAGTACGTGGCCTGCCCGTCCGCGAACGGCGGCCCCCACGCGCGCGTGTCGTCGCCCGACCCCGGCCGCTCGATCTTGATCACGTCCGCGCCCAGGTCGGCGAGGAGCATCGTCATGTACGGCCCGGCCAGCACCCGGCCGAAGTCCGCGACGACGATCCCGGACAGGGCGCCGGGCGCGGTGCCGGGTGCGGTGTGGGGTGCGGCGTGGGGCGCGGTGTCGGGCGTGTCCGGCTGGTCTGCGCGCATTCCGCTCTCCTCGGGATCGGCGACCGGATGTCGGATCCAATACATCGGATCCAATACATCGGATTCGGATATTGGATCCAGTCCACCGGACCGTAGGGCCGGGCCGACGGATTTTCAATACTGGATCCAATATCCGATGTACGGCTACGCTTCGGCACGCCGAGTCGTCGCAGGCGCCCGTCACCACCCGTCACAGGCGCCCGTCGCCCACCGCCAGGAGGCCGTCCGTGAAGTCGTCGTCCACCCCCGTCCACCCCTTCGACCTGCTCGCCGTCGACGGGCTGCTGACCGACGAGGAGCGCGAGATCCGGCGCACCGTCCGGGCCGTCGCCGACCACGAGCTGCGGCCGCACGTCGCCGGCTGGTTCGAGAAGGGCGAGATCCCCGCCCGCGAGCTCGCCCGCACCCTCGGCGGCACCGGCGTGCTCGGCATGCACCTGGAGGGGTACGGCTGCGCGGGCACCAACTCCGTCGCGTACGGCCTGGCCTGTCTGGAGCTGGAGGCCGTCGACTCCGGGCTGCGCTCCCTGGTCTCCGTGCAGGGCTCCCTCGCCATGTACGCGATCTGGAAGTACGGCTCCGAGGAGCAGAAGCGGCGGTGGCTGCCGAAGATGGCGGCGGGCGAGTACATCGGCTGCTTCGGCCTCACCGAGCCGGACGCCGGCTCGGACCCCGGCGCCATGCGGACCAACGCCAAGCGGGACGGCTCCGACTGGGTGCTCAACGGCACCAAGATGTGGATCACCAACGGCTCCGTCGCCGACGTGGCCGTCGTCTGGGCCCGCACCGAGGACGGCGTCCGCGGCTTCCTCGTCCCGGCCGGCACCCCCGGCTTCAGTGCCCCCGAGATCAGGATGAAGCTGTCGCTGCGGGCGAGCGTCACCAGCGAACTGGTCCTGGAGGACGTGCGGCTGCCGGCCGACGCGGTGCTGCCGGAGGCCCGCGGCCTCTCGGGCCCGCTCGGCTGCCTCAACGAGGCCCGCTTCGGCATCGTCTTCGGCGCGCTCGGCGCCGCCCGCGACTGCCTGGAGACGGCGATCTCCTACGCCCGGGACCGCACCGTCTTCGCCCGCTCCCTCGCCTCGTACCAGCTGACGCAGCAGAAGCTCGCGGACATGTCCGTCGAGCTCGGCAAGGGCATGCTCCTCGCCCTCCACCTGGGCCGGCTGAAGGACGCGGGCGCGCTCACCCCCGAGCAGGTCAGCGTGGGCAAGCTGAACAACGTGCGCGAGGCGATCGCCATCGCCCGCGAGTGCCGCACGATCCTGGGCGCCAACGGCATCACCCTGGAGTACCCGGTGCTGCGCCACGCCAACAACCTGGAGTCGGTGCTCACCTACGAGGGCACGAGCGAGGTCCACTCCCTGGTCATCGGCAAGGCGCTCACCGGCGAGCAGGCCTTCCGCTGAGCGTTCCGCCCGCCCGGGCCACGGCGGGCCGTCAGCCCGCCGTGACCCGCCGGACGAAGGCGCCGAGGTTGGCCGTCATGCGCGCGATCTGCTCGTCGGGGGTGAGGGACTCCTCCTGGCGCCGGCCGCGCAGCTTCGGCTGCCGCTTGCCCCGGACGTAGAGGGAGCAGGCGAGGTCGGCGCAGAGGTAGATCCCGACCGTGTTCCCCTCGCGGCCGCGGCTCCCGGCGAGCGGCGCCACGAGGAGCGTCACGCCCGAGGAGGCGTGCCCGGTCAGGCAGACCTGGCACATGCTCGACTTCATGGCACTGGTCCGGCCGGCGGCCGGGACCCGCAGGGACACCCCGAGCGGTCCGTCCTCGCCCGGGACGACCAGGTGCGCGCGCAGCGGCGCGCCCGGGTCGACCCAGCCGAGGAAGTCCAGGTCGTCCCAGGGGAGCTCGGCGAAGTCGAGCGGCAGCTTGAGCCGTGCCGCCTCGCCCTTGGTGCAGTTCACGAAGGACGAGCGGATCTGTTTCTCGGTCAGTGGTTCCACTCGGTGGACCGTACACGCGTCGTCCCGGACGGGCACCCGAATAAGGCGCCGCCCCGCGGGGGCGGCGTCTTGTTCGGGGCGCGCGGGCGGGCCCGGCTCAGGCCCGGACGGCCGCCGATCCGCCCGTGTTCGGGTCCGCCGGCGCGTCCCCCGAGGTCTCCGGGGCCGGCCCCGAGTTCGGGGTGGAGGTGTCCGGCTGCGGCTCGGGCGACGGCGGGGAGTCCGGCTGGGGCTCCGGCGGCGGCGGTGACGAGTCCGGCCGGGGCTCGGGCGGCGGTGGCGACGAGTCGGGCCGCGGTTCGGGCGGCGGCGGTGACGAGTCGGGCCGCGGTTCGGGCGGCGGCGGTGACGAGTCGGACGAGGGGCCCGGCGTGGACGTCGACGGGCCGGGGGAGGCGCTGTCGGAGGGGCACGGCGACGAGCCCTCCGGGTCCGAGACGCACGGCGCCGGGGAGGTCGACGTCGACGTCGGCGGCGAGGTCGGCTCGTCACCGCCGCCGGTGTCGCCGTGCTTCCGCGCGAACCAGTCGCCGTCCTCGGGGTCGTACACCACGAAGACGTTCACGACCGTGGTGGAGGGCGTGACGGCGACCACCTGGTCGGCCTCGTAGCCCGGCCAGGGGGTGCCCGTCGTCCGGGGGTTCTTCTGCGCCACCGGTTCGGTCAGCGGGTTGCCGCAGGCGCAGCGCACCCGGGGCACCCCGCGGTCGTCGACCAGGACCGCGGTGCCGGACTGGAGGACCGCCTGGTACGCGGTGGCGGAACCGTTCTTGAAGCCGTGGTTCGTCACCCGGGTGTCGGCCCGGAGCTGGAGCGGGGTGAGGGAGCGGAGATAGCCGGGCACCTCGTTCGCCGAGATGCGCAGGACCGAGGCGAAGGCCGCGTTCTTCGCGGGCTCGCCGGAGAGGTAGCGCACCTGCTGCTCCACGTCGCAGCTCGCCACCGACTTCGTCCCGCCGTAGAGGCCGGGCGCGGCGCCCGAGACCTGGGGCGTGCCGGCCTGCGCGGAGCCGGTGCGGGGCGGCAGCGAGGGCGGCGGGGCGGAGCCGGTGGAGCGGGCCGTCGTCCGGGTGAACGGGTCCGGGCCGGACGCGGCGGCGCTCTGCAGGAAGACCTCCCCGCCGCCGGCGTTCGTCGTGCCGCCGTCGTCGCCGGAGCGGCTGGTGAGCACGACGACCAGGGCGACGACCGCCACGAGCACGGCGGTGATCGAGGCGACCTTCGGGACGGAACGCCACCACGGCCCGCCGCCCTTGCCGCCGTCACCGGGATAGCGGGACGAGCCTCCGCCGTCCGGGCCGCCGGAGTCTCCGGAGCCGCCGGAGCCGCCGGAGCCGCCGGTGGGGGGTCCGGACGGCGGCGGGGGGCCGGAGGCGCCCGGGCGTGTGCTCGGACCCGAGAGGGGGCCCGAGGGGGGACCTGTGGGGGGAACCGACGGCGGACCGGACGAAGGCCCGGGCGGCGGGTGGGAAGTCACGTTTTTCCCTTTCTTCCGTTCCGGGCCCATTGTGTGCGCCGACAGGCGCCCGCCCGCAAGCGGAGACGCTCCGCCCCGCGACTCCGGACGGACCCGCGGCCGTCCCGTCCGCAAGCGTGCCGCCGTACCCGGTACTAGCGTGGCCACCGTGAGCAGCAGGCCCCCCACCTCCACGCGGCCCTCCGCGGCCCCGGCCGGGCTCTTCGCCCGGATCGCCCTCCAGGCCCTGGCGACCGTGGTCGCCGGGTACCTCGCGATGGGCGTCGTCGCCGGACTCGGCCTGTGGGCCGCGGGCGCCGCCGACCTGCCCGGCGGCTTCACCGCCGTCCTCGCCGCCGTCGTCGTCATGGCCTCGGGCGGCGAGGTCCAGCTCTCCGGCGACGCCGGCGCCCTCGCCGGAACCCAGGCCCAGCTGACCGCCATGCCCCTCACCGTCACCCTGGTGGGCGCACTGGTCACCGGCTACTGCTTCCTGCGCCCCCTGCGCCACCACGCGGTGACCGGCGCCCGCGAGCTCCTGCTCCGCGCCGGGGCCGTCGTCGTCCTCTGGCTGATCGCCCTCGCGGGGCTCTCCGCCCTCGCCCGCCACGACTTCCGGATCACCGTCGGCGGCGGGGAGGCCGAGGACCCGCTCATGGACCTCTTCGGCGAGCTCCTCGACTCCGTGAACCCGACGGTCGGCTTCCGCACCGACCTGGGGCCCACGCTCTTCTACGGCCTCCTGTGGATCCTCGGCGTGCTCCTCGTCGCCCTCCTCGTCTCCCGCGGGACCCCCCTGCCGTCCCGGCTCGTCCGCTACCAGGAACCCGTCCGGCCCACCGCCCGCGCGATGCTCCTCCTGCTCCTCGCGTACGTGCTCCTGGGCCTGGTCGTCGGACTCGTCGTCGCGGCGACCAAGGGCCGCCCCGCCGAGACCTTCGCGGTCCTCCTCCTCGGCCTGCCCAACGTCACCTGGCTTGCCCTCGGCGTGGGCATCGGCGGTTCCTGGGAGGGCAGGGCGGAGGGACCCTTCGGCCTGCCCGTGCCGCAGGTCCTCGACGCCGTCCTGCGCGGCGGGAGCGGCGGCTCGGACCTCTCGACCATCGACCTGTCCTCGCTCGCCGAACAGGACGGACGGGCCTGGTGGCTGCTCCCCGTCGCCGCCGTCCTGGTGCTCGCCGCCGCCTTCGCCGCCGCCGTCCGCTCCCCGGCCCGGACCCGGCTTCGGCAGCACTCCCTGCGCACGGGCGTCGCCTTCGCGCTCACCATGCTGGTCGCCGCCCCGGTCACCCACGTCGAGGCCCGCTTCGGCCTCTCGGTCCTCGGCATCGGCGAACTCGACTCGCTCGGCGGACAGGTGCTGCTGCGCCCGCACGTCTGGACCATCGCCGGCTTCGCGCTCCTCTGGGGCCTGGTCCTCGGCCTCCTCGGCGGCCTCCTCGCCACCCGGGTCCGCCGGAAGGGCGAGGTCGAGCAGCCGGTCCACCGGAAGGACGGTCCCGACGCGACAGGGCCGTCCGGCACCCCGTAGCCCCTCGGCGGCCTACCGCTCCCGGAACACCGGGCGCGCCCACGCGGGCGGGGCGGGCGGCGGGCCGAGCGGCCGTGGCGCCCCGGCCACCACCGGACCCGCCGCCCCCGAAGCGCCCGGCACCAGGGCGGCGCGCAGCTGGGTGACGAACTCCAGACACGTCCCGTACCGCTCCTCCGGCGTCTTCGCCAGCGCCTTCGCGAAGACGGCGTCCGCCGCCCCCGGGAGTTCCGGCCGGGCCTCGGACACCGGCGGCGGCGGATCGTACTGCTGCGCCCACAGCACGGCCCAGTCGGTGTCCCGGCGGAACGGGGGCGCGCCCACCAGGGTCTCGAACACCACGCAGGCCAGGCCGTACACGTCGCACCGGCCGTCGACCGGCTTCCCGGAGATCTGCTCGGGCGCCACGTAGTCCAGCGTCCCCACGAACTCGCCCACCGTCGTGAAGCCCGTCAGGGACAGCGACTTCTTCGTCAGGCCGAAGTCGGTCAGGTACACGTGCTCCGGATGGTCGCGGTCGGTGCCCTCGGCCACCAGGATGTTGCCGGGCTTCACGTCCCGGTGCACCAGGTCGTGCGCGTGCGCCGCGTCCAGGGCGGAGGCCACCTGGACGGCGATCCGGCCGGCCTTCGCCGGCGGCAGCGGCCCCTCGCGGTGCAGCAGGGCCACCAGGTCCTGCCCCGCGACGTACCGCATGGCGATGTAGAGCACGCCCTCCGTCTCGCCCGCCTCGAAGACCGGCACGATGTGCGGGTGGTCGATCGAGGCGGCGACCCGCGACTCGTGCGCGAAGCGCTTGCGGAAGGTGTCGTTGCGGGCCAGCTCGGGGGCCAGCAGCTTCAGCGCCACCGTGCGGTCGAGCCGCAGGTCCCGCGCCCGGTACACCACCGCCATGCCGCCGCGCCCGATCTCGCCCTCCAGGCGGTAGCCGGCGATCTCCTTGCCGACGAGCCCCGAGGGCCGGCCCGCCGGAAGGCCCGGGTCGGCATGCGCCCCGCCGGCCATCAGCCCTCACCCGTCGGCGGCCGCTCCACGACCCGCGTCGGCGGGGGCGGTTCCACCGCGTCGGACGGCTGCTCCACGACCTGCGTCGGAGGTGCCTCCACCGCGTCGGACGGCTGCTGCACCACCTGTGTGGGCGGGGGCGGTTCCACCGCGTCGGACGGCTGCCCCACGACCTGCGTCGGCGGTGGTCCCACCACCTCGGACGGCTGCCCCACGACCTGCGTCGCCGGAGGCGGTCCGGTCGGTCCGGTCGGTCCGGTCGGTCCGGTCGGGTCGGACGCCGGGTCGGCCAGGGGCACCACCCGGGTCGGATCGTGTCCGGCGGGCACCACCCGGGTGGGCTCGTGGCCGCCGTCCGCGGGCTTCCTCCCGGCCTCCCCGGCCTCCCCGGCCTTTCCCGCTTCCCCGGTCGCCCCGGTCTCCTCGTCCGGAGGCGTGACCGCGGGGGAGGCGGGCGACGGGGCGGTGACCGAGGGTACGCCCCCGGTCGCGTACGTGCTGAGCCCCGCGCCGTCGCAGTACACCCAGCGCTCGTGCTCCGCGTCGTACAGCCACACCGACTCGCCGTCGACGACCATGCCGACCCGCAGGCCGCGGGTCCGCAGCCGGAAGGCCTCGCCGTCCAGGCGGCCCGCGCCCAGCTCCTCGGCGGCCCGCCGGTAGCGGCCGAGGGCGTCCTCGGCGCGGGCGATCAGCGGACGGGGGTCGGCGGTCCTGGTGAGGGGCCGGCCCGCCGCCGGCGGGTCGTCGGGGACGCCGACGAGCAGCCGCGCGTCGACCCAGGCCGTCCAGCCGTTGGAGCACCGGATCCGCCCCCAGTCCCCGCTCCGCTCCTCCAACCGCACCGGCAGGAAGGCGTCCAGGGGTGCCGTGGGCAGCTCCGGGTCGGGCGCCTCCCAGGCGGGCAGGCCGTCGCGCGGCACGACGTGGGTGGGCCGGAAGTCCGGCACGTACGCGGACACGGGGACGGTCACGGGCCTACCTCCGCATGACGACCGGCTCGTGGCGGCGCAGCAGCCGGGCCACGACCAGGCCGAGGACCAGACAGAGCACCACCATCATGCCCATGTCGAACAGCCAGGCCTCCGCCGTGTGCCGCATCAGCGGATCGGTGGTCTTGTCGCTCGGCGCCACCTTCCCGATGTCGATCGTCGCGCCCATCGCCGCGAACGCCCACCGCGAGGGCACCAGCCAGGCCAGCTGCTCCAGGACGGGCGTGCCCCGCACGGTCAGGAGCGCCCCGCAGAACACCACCTGCACGATGGCGAGCAGGACGAGCAGCGGCATCGTCACCTCCTCCTTGCGGACGAGTGCGGAGACGAACAGACCGAGCATCATCGCGGTGAAGGACAACAGCGCTACGGCGAGGGTGATCTCCACCAGCGGGGGCATCAGGACCCCCTTGCCGCCGGGCACGTTCAGCGGCACGCCGATCAGGGCCACCAGGGTCAGGACGACCGCCTGCACGACCGTGATCAGGCCGAGGACCACCACCTTGGAGGCGAGGTAGGCCGACCGGGACAGGCCGACGGCTCTCTCGCGCCGGTAGATCGTGCGTTCCTTGACGAGTTCGCGCACGGCGTTCGCCGCGCCCGTGAGGACCCCGCCCACACAGAGGATGAGCAGGACGTTCAGCGACGACTCGGGGTTGAGACTGCCCTCCGACAGGGCACGGGCCATCGCCCCCATCACGAACGGCAGCGCCACCATGATGACGATGAAGGTGCGGTCGGCGGAGAGCGCCGCCGCGTAGCGGCGCACCAGCGTCCGCAGTTGGGAGCTCCAGCTCTGTGCCTTCGGCGGCGGGACCGGCGTCTCGTCCGCCGGGGCGTTCCCGCCCAGGGGGAGGTCCGGGCCCGCCGCGGCGTCGGTGATGTACCGGCGCTGGAAGCGGGAGGAGCGGTAGCCGCCCGCCCAGTCGCGGTCCCGTTCCTTCTCGAACGCCTCGAAGGCCTCCGGCCACTCCGTGAAGCCGAAGAACCCGAGGGCCTCGGAGGGCGGACCGTAGTAGGCGACCCGGCCGCCGGGCGCGAGGACGAGCAGCCGGTCGCAGACGTCCAGGCTGAGCACGCTGTGCGTCACCACGACGACCGTGCGCCCGTCGTCGGCGAGCCCGCGCAGCATGTGCATCACGGACCGGTCCATGCCGGGGTCGAGGCCCGAGGTGGGCTCGTCGAGGAAGAGGAGGGACGGTTTGGTGAGCAGCTCCAGGGCGACGCTCACCCGCTTGCGCTGGCCGCCGGAGAGGCTGTGGATCGGCTGGTCCGCGCGCTCCGTGAGCCCGAGCTCCCGGATCACCTCGTCGACCCTGGCCTGCCGTTCCGCGCGCTCGGTGTCCTCGGGGAACCGCAGCTCGGCGGCGTACCCGAGGGCCCGGCGGACGGTCAGCTGGAGGTGCAGGATGTCGTCCTGCGGGACGAGCCCGATGCGCTGGCGCAGTTCGGCGTAGTCCCGGTACAGGTCGCGGCCGTCGTAGAGCACCGTGCCCCGGTCGGCGGGGCGCTGTCCGGTGAGGGCGTTCAGGAGCGTGGACTTCCCGGCGCCGGACGGTCCGACGACCGCGAGCAGGCACTTCTCGCCCACCGGGAACGACACCTCGTCCAGGAGGGTCTTGTGCCCGTGGTCGACGGTGACGGCGAGCGACCGCACGTCGAGGGAGACCTCGCCGGTGTCGGTGAACTCGACGAGCTGTCCGCCGATCAGACAGAACGCGCACCGTCCGATGCCGACGATGTCCTCCGGCGTCACCCGGGCGTCGGTGACGGGCCGGCCGTTGAGGAAGGTGCCGTTGTGGCTGTCCAGGTCGTGGATCCAGTAGGTGCCGTCGGGGTGGGCGCGCAGTTCGGCGTGGCGCCGGGAGACGACGAGGTCGGGGATGACGACGTCGTTGTCGGGGGCACGGCCGATGCGGATGCTGTGCGCGGGCAGCGGCCGGACGGACGTCGGCTGCCGGAAGGTGCCGGTGGCGGCGGGGTGCGAGACGGAAGGGGGCCGGGGAGGCCCGGACCCCCGCTCCCGTACGGGCTCGGGGAAGGGTTCCCGTTCCCGTACGGGTTCGGGGGCGGGCTCCGGTTCCCGTACGGGTTCCTCCCGCACGCGCTCTTCGGGTCGTACGGGCTCCGGCTCAGGAGCGGGCTCCCGTGCGGCCTCCGGCCCCGGCTCCGGTTCCCGTACGTGCTCGGGCTCGGGTTCCGGTATGGGCGGCGGGGGTGGTGGCGCGGGCCGTGCCGGACGGGCCGGGGCACCGTTCGCGAGGACGGCGCGCGGGCCGTCCTCCGGGTGTCCGAACCGCACGACGGTCCCGGCGCCGACCTCCCGCGACCGGGCCACCCTCCGGCCGTCCGCGAAGGTGCCGTTCGTACTGTCCTCGTCGGTCAGGGTCCATCGGCCCGCGGAGGCGCTGAGCACCGCGTGGTGCCAGGACGCCCGGGCGTCCGAGAGGACGATGTCGCTGGTGGGGTCCCGTCCGACGCGGTAGACGCGGCTCGGATCCATGAGCGTCGCGTCCCCGTCGATCTCGAGGACCAGGTCGGGCGCCGCAGGCGCGGCTGGCCGCTCTCCCATGTCTGAATTTTATCCGCCGGAGCTGATCCCCGCCCGGCCGGGAGGCGCCGGTATGGTGGGCGTCCGCCGCGGGAGCGGCCCGGACGAACTGGAGGGACCACCCGTGCCGAAAGGTGTCACCAAGCGGCGGCCGCGCACCCGCGCGGCGCTTCTGAAGGCCGCCCTGGAGACCTTCGCCGAGCACGGCTTCCACGCGACGACGATCGAGCAGATCTGCGAGCGCGCCGGTTACACGCGGGGCGCGTACTACTCGAACTTCGCGAGCAAGGAGGAACTCTTCCTCGCCCTCTTCGACGAGCACAGCGACCGGACGGTGCGGCGGCTCGCCGCGTCGATCGACGCGCTGACGGCCGAGGAGTACACCCTGGCCCGGCTCGCGGAACTGGCCTCCCGCGTGGAGCCGGACGAGCGGGACTGGTACCTGGTGACCACCGAGTTCACCCTGCACGCCATCCGGGACCCGCAGGCCGCCTGGGTGCTCGCGCGCCACGACGAGCGGCTACGGGCCGAGATAGCCCGCGGCCTCACGCTCGTCCTGCGCCGGGCCGGACGCGAACTGACCGTGGACGCCGACCGGTTCGCGCGCCTGCTCATCGCCCTGCGCGAGGGCGGTCTCGCGCAGAGCTACGTGGAGCCGGACGCGCTGCCGCCGGGCAGCCTGGAGCGCCAGTTCCTCCCGGCGTTCCTGGAGGCCTCGACGCGCGAACTCCCGGAAGCCGGGGGCCGGACGGACGGCGGTCAGTCGAAGAGGTCCGGGTCGGACGCGGTGATCTGATCCCACAGCGGGCGCGCCTGGAACCAGCCGGCCAGGTGCCCGCCGAGCTGTCCGCGCGTGAGCAGCGCGGTCTCCCGGTCGATGTGCCGTGGGGTGCCCGCGGCCATCGCGAGGAGCTGGGCCTGGCAGGAGCGCTCCATGGTGACGAACCACCACACGGCCTCGGCGACGGACCGTCCGACCGTGAGCAGCCCGTGGTTCTTGAGGATCACCGCCTTGTACGCGCCGAGGGCCTTGGCGACCCGCTCGCCCTCCTCGGTCTCGTTCACCACGCCCCGGTAGTCGTCGTAGATCCCGTGGTCCTCGAAGAACGCGCAGGCGTCCTGGGTGATCGGGTCGAGCGGGATCCCGAGGCTGGAGAAGGCCTTGCCGTACAGGGAGTGCGAGTGCGCGGCGGCGACCGCGTCGGGACGGGCCGCGTGGACCCGCGAGTGGATGACGAAGGCGGCCCGGTTCACGGGCCGGCGCCCTTCGAGGACGACCCCCTCGTGGTCGACCAGGATCAGGTCGGAGGCCTTGATCTGACCGAAGCCCATCCCGAACGGGTTGACCCAGAAGGCGTCCGGGTCACCGGGGTCGCGGACGGTGATGTGCCCGGCGACCCCCTCGGAGAAGCCGAACCGGCCGAAGATCCGGAATCCGGCGGCCAGTTGCTCCTTGCGGTACCGCCGTTCCTCCTCGACGCTCTCGAAGGCGGGCGGCAGCGGCAGGACGACCCCGTCGGGCAACGGCCCGACGGCGGCGGCGAGCGCGGGCGGCACGGTGCTCATGACGGCTCCTCGGCGGAACGGGCGACGGGGCGTGCGGAAGGGGTACGGCGCGCCAAAAGATACAGAGGCGTATCCGATACGACAATGGATCGGATCGCGCCTTGCGGGGCGCGGCTCCCGGTGGCTACGGTCGGGGCGAGCATGGAAAGCGCTTTCCCCCCGCCCCTTCTCCCCGGAGTGCGCCGCGTGTCCACCGCAGACGTCCTGATCTACACCCGCACCGCCGGATACCGCCACGCCTCGATCCCCGACGGCGCCGCCGCCCTCGTGGAGCTGGCGGAGGAGGCGGGGCGGGCGGCCGAGGTCACCGAGGACCCGGACGCCTTCACGCCCGAACGGCTCGCCCGGTGCGCCGTCGTCGTCCTGCTCTCCACGACCGGGACCGTCCTGACCCCCGAGGGGCGGACCGCCTTCGAGGCGTACCTGCGGGGCGGCGGCGCCCTCCTCGCCGTGCACGCGGCCGCCAACGCCGAACCCGACTGGCCGTTCTACGGGGAACTGCTCGGCACCCGCTTCGACGGCCACCCCGAGGTCCAGCCCGGCACCGTCCTCGTCGCCCCCGGCGACCACCCGGCGACCGCCCCGCTCCCGGCCCGCTGGGAGTGGACGGACGAGTGGTACAACTTCACCTCCGCCCCCCGGGGGGCGCGGGTCCTGGCCCGGGCCGACGAGACCTCGTACCGCGGCGGCACCCACGGCGACGACCACCCGCTCGTCTGGTGCCGGGAGGTGGACCGGGGGCGCGTCCTCCTCACCGCCCTCGGGCACGCCCCGGAGACGTACCGCGACCCGCTCTTCCGCGCCCACCTCGCCGGCGCCCTGGCCTGGCTGACCGCCTGACGCCCGGACGGCCCGCCCGGCGGCCGTCCGGGTCACCCCGCCGTCCCGCCCCCTGTTGCGCCGCGCCGCTCTTCACGGAAGGTTGGTGTCGGACGGGGGCCGAGGCAGGAGGAGACAGGCCATGGGCATCGCCACCGTGAACCCCGCGACCGGCGAGACGCTGCGCACCTACGAGGCCCACGGGCCCGAGGAGGTCGAGCGGCGCGTCGCCGCCGCGCACGAGACGTACCGCCGCTACCGCACCACCTCCTTCGCCGAACGCGCCCGCCTCCTGCGCGCCGCCGCGAGCCTCCTCGACGAGGACACCGAGGACATCGCGCGCACCATGACGATCGAGATGGGCAAGCCGATCGCGGCCGCCCGCGCCGAGGCCGCCAAGTGCGCCAAGGCCATGCGCTGGTACGCCCGCCACGCCGAGGAGCTCCTCGCCGACGAGCACCCGGCGGAGAGCGACGTCCAGGACTCCGGCGCGGACACGGCCCGCGTCCACTACCGGCCCCTCGGGCCCGTCCTCGCCGTCATGCCGTGGAACTTCCCGCTCTGGCAGGTCGTCCGCTTCGCCGCGCCCGCCCTCATGGCGGGGAACACGGGCCTCCTCAAGCACGCCTCGAACGTGCCGCAGACCGCGCTCTACCTGGGCGACCTCTTCCGCCGCGCCGGATTCCCCGAGGGCTGCTTCCAGACCCTCCTCATCGGCTCCCGCGAGGTCGAGGGCGTCCTGCGCGACCCCCGCGTGGTGGCCGCCACCCTCACCGGCAGCGAACCGGCCGGCCGGGCCGTCGCCTCCGTCGCGGGCGACGAGATCAAGAAGACCGTCCTGGAACTCGGCGGCAGCGACCCGTACATCGTGATGCCCTCCGCCGACGTCGTCGCGGCCGTGAAGACCGCCGTCACCGCCCGCGTCCAGAACAACGGCCAGTCCTGCATCGCCGCCAAGCGGTTCATCGTCCACCGGAACGTGTACGACGACTTCTCCGAGCGCTTCACCGCCGCCATGAACGCCCTCACCGTCGGCGACCCCCTCGACGAGTCCACCGACGTCGGCCCCCTCGCCACCGAGCAGGGCCGCGCCGACCTGGAGGAGCTCGTCGACGACGCCGTGGGCCGGGGCGCCACCGCCCTCTGCGGCGGCCACCGCCCCGAGGGCGAACAGCTCCGGAACGGCTGGTACTACCGGCCCACCGTCCTCACCGGGGTCACCCCGGAGATGCGGATCCACCGCGAGGAGGCCTTCGGACCGGTCGCCACCGTCTACCCGGTCGGTGACGTCGAGGAGGCCGTCGCCATTGCCAACGACTCCCCGTTCGGCCTCAGTTCCAACGTGTGGACCCGCTCCCAGGAGGAGGTCGCCCTCTTCGTCCGCGACCTGGAGGCCGGCGGCGTCTTCGTCAACGGCATGACCGCCTCCCACCCCGCGCTCCCCTTCGGCGGGATCAAGCGCTCCGGGTACGGCCGCGAGCTCGCCGGCCACGGCATCCGCGAGTTCTGCAACGCGACCACGGTGTGGCAGCGCGCCTGACCCCCAGGACCGCCCCCGGCGGACTCACCCGCCGCCGGGAGCGGTGTCGGCCGGCACCGGCGCCGGGCCGATCTCGCACCACACCGCCTTGCCCTCGCCGCGCGGCTCGACCCCCCACCGGGAGGCCAGCGCGTCGAGCAGCAGCAGCCCGCGCCCCGACGTGGCCGCCTCGCCCGGGGTGCGCCGCCGGGGCCAGGCGCTCGACCGGTCCTGCACCGACAGGCGCACCCGCCGCACCGGCTCGGGCAGCACCTCCAGGGTCAGCACCGCGCCCCCCTCCGTGTGCAGCAGCACGTTGACGAGCAGCTCGCCCGTCAACAGCTCGGCGTCGTCGGCGAGTTCCCGCATGCCCCAGTCGCGCAGCGCCTGCCCCACGGCCGCCCGCGCGTCCGAGAGGCCCTGCGGATCGGCCTGGTGGATGTACTGGTGGATGCGCGGCGCCCTGGGCGTGCCCGGGTCCGGGCTGCGCCGCAGCACGAGGAGGGCCACGTCGTCGCCCGAACCCCACCGCTCCCACAGCCGGTCGGAGAGGTGGTCGGCCAGCGCCTCGGCCTGCGGCGGACCGGTGGCGATCGCCTCGGCCAGCGCGGCGAGACCGGACGAGATGTCCGAATCGGGCTGCTCGACGAGCCCGTCCGTGCAGAGCACCAGGGTCTCCCCGGGCACCAGGTCGAGCCGCGTCTCGGGGAACTCCTCGTCCCCGAACACGGTCGCCAGGCCCAGCGGAAGCCCGCCCCGCAGCTTGGGCTGCCCCACCCGCCCGTCGTTGTGCCGGATCAGCGGATCGAGGTGCCCGGCCCGCACCGCGCGCAGGGTGCCGCTCGTCAGGTCCACCTGCGCGTACGTACACGTCGCGAAGCGGTTGGTGTCCAGCTCGGCGAGGAACCGGGAGGCCCGGGCCAGCACCGTCGAAGGGGCGTGCCCCTCGCCCGCGTACGCCCGCAGCGCGATCCGCAGCTGGCCCATGATGGCGGCCGCGTGCGTGTCGTGGCCCTGGACGTCGCCCACGACGATCCCGACCCGGCTGCGCGGCAGCGGGATCACGTCGTACCAGTCGCCGCCGACCTGCCGCCCGCTCCACGCCGCGTGGTACCGGACGGCGATCTGGCCGCCGATGATCTCCGGGATCCGGCGCGGCAGCATCGCCGCCTGGAGCCCGGTCGCGAGCTCCCGCTCCTCGTCGAAGAGCATCGCCCGCTGGAGCGACTGGGCGACGATCGCCGCGAGCCCGAGCGCCAGGTTCCGCTCGTCGGGGTTGAACGAGGTGCGGCCCCGGTAGAACAGGGCCATCCCGCCCAGCGAGCGCGCCTGCGCCACCAGCGGCAGGTAGCAGGCGGCCCGGAAGTCGAGCCGGGGCAGATAGGGGGCCAGTTCGGGGAAGTCCCGCCCGAGCGAGGGGAAGGACGACACGAACCGGGGCCGGCCGCTCAGCACCGCCTCGGCCAGCGGCAGCCGCCGGTCGAGCCGGCGGTTGCGGAGGCCGTCGAGCACGTCGAGGGTCCCCCCGCTCAACGCGATGATGTTCAGCGAGCCGTTCTCCACGAGCCCCAGCGCCAGACCGTCCGCGCCGAGCCGGGCGAGACCGCCCGGGCCGGTCAGGGCGGCCGTCACGTCGTCCACGGTCACCGCGCGCGACAGCGCGTTCGTCGTCCGCTCGACGATGTTCGTCTGGACCTCGCGCCGCTTCTCCAGGTCCCGCACGAAGGCGAAGTGCATCACCTCGGCGGTCGTGTCCCGCACGACGCCGACGATCCGCCGGGCCCGCCCGTCCGGCGAGCGCAGGATCCGCGCCTGCACGTGCGTCCAGTGGGGTGGCCCGTCGTCCTGCGGGATGGGGAAGTGCGCGGTGTACGAGACCGCGCCGCTCTTGACGGCCTCGCGCACCACGCCCCGGAGCTTGACCCGCTCGTCGGGGGCCAGACGCGCGACGAGGGTCTCGGGACGCCCGTCGAAGGCGTCCGGGACCACGCCGAAGACCAGCAGCCCGGACTCGTCGGCATCGATGCTGCCCGTGTCGAGATCCCAGTCGAAGCTGCCGGTCCGGTTCATGGCGAGCCACTCGGCGGGCCCGATCTCGCCACTGCGGGTACGCGGGTCGTCATCGGTCATCCCCCCCATTGTCGAACCCGCGCCCCGGCGACGCCATGGCGGTGACACGGCGTGGCGCGAGTTCGCCGCGCGGGACCGGGGGCGGGCGGACCGTGCCGGTGACGGGGACGGCCCGGGATATCGGTGGGACCCGGGACGCCGGCGGGGCAGAATGGGCCGGTGCAGCCGTCCTACCGTGTCCTCGGTCCGTGTCAGGCCCTCCGTACCGACGACGGGACGGAGGCCGTCTTGGGCGGCGGCAGGCTCCGGGCCCTGCTCACCGCCCTCGCGGCGGCCGGCGGGCGCGCGGTGGCCCCGGGCACGCTGATCGACCAGGTCTGGGCGGACGCGGACCCGGTCGGCGACCGGGACCGCGCGGCCGCGCTCCAGGCCCTCGTCGGCCGGCTGCGCCGGGCCCTGGGCCGGGAGGCCGTCGCCTCGGAGCCCGGCGGCTACCGCCTCGCCGCCGTCCGGGACGACGTCGACCTGTACCGCTTCGAACGGCTCGCCGCCGAGGGGGCCGCCGCGCTCGCCGCCGGGGACGCCGGAGGGGCGGCCGCCCTCCTGGACGAGGCCCTCGTGCTCTGGCGCGGCCCCGCCCTCGCCGACCTCCCGGGCCGGGACGCGGACCCCCTGGTCGTACGGGCCGAACAGCGGCACGCGCAGGCGCGCCGCGACCGGTTCGCCGCCGACCTGGCCCTGGGGCGGGCCGCCGACGTCCTCGCGCCGCTCGCAGCCCTCGCCGCCGGGCAGCCCCTCGACGAACCCCTCCAGGCCCTGCGGATCCGGGCCCTGCGGGCGGCCGGACGGCCCGCCGAGGCCCTGGCGGCGTACGAGGAGGTGCGCACGGCCCTCGCGGAACGCCTCGGCGCGGACCCCGGGCCCGAACTGCGCGCCCTGCACGCCGCACTCCTGACGGAGGAACGGCCCGCCGGCCCCGGAGACCGGACGGGCGCCCTGCCCGCCCGCCTGACCTCCTTCATCGGCCGCGACGACGAACTGGCGGACCTCGCCGCCTCCTGGGGCGACCGGCGGCTCGTCACCCTCACCGGGCCGGGCGGCGTCGGCAAGACACGGCTCGCCCTGGAGGCCGCCGGGACGTACGACGGCCCGGTCCACCTCGCCGAACTCGCCTCCGTACGGGACGGCTCCACGGTCGGCGCCGCCGTCCTCACCGCCCTCGGGGCCCGCGAGACGCAGCTCTGGCAGCGGCCACCCGTCCCCGACGCCGCACCGAAGGACCCTTTCGCCGACCTCGTGGAGCACTGCGGCGGACGCCGGATGCTGCTGGTCCTCGACAACTGCGAGCACGTGGTCGGCACGGCGGCGCAACTCGCGCAGTCGCTGCTGACGCGCTGCCCCGGAGTGACCGTGCTCGCGACGAGTCGGGAGCCGTTGGGGGTGCCGGGGGAGGTGGTGCGGCCGTTGGGTCCGTTGCCGGTGGGGGTGGCGTTGCGGTTGCTGGGGGAGCGG
>NZ_LGEG01000263.1 GCF_001280125.1 Streptomyces sp. NRRL F-6492 | reverse complement strand
TCGGCCAGCTCGACAACGCCGCCGAGTACTACCGCCTGGTGTGGGCCACCGACCCCGGCTTCGTCAGCGCGGCCTTCGGGCTCGCCCGGGTGCGGCTGGGGGCCGGCGACCGCCCCCGAGCCCTACCGCCCCTGGAGCCCGTGCCCGGGGGGGCGATCCCAACGCCGGTTTCCTGTCCGGTCTGGTGGCCGCCGCGCCGGTCGAGCTGCTCGGGGCGCTCCAGGCCGCGCCCGCGCCCTCCGTCGAGCTGCGGCTCCGCACCCTGCGGGCCGAGCTGGAGCTGCGCGACCTGCCGGCCGCCGCCCGGACCCTCGCGGGCCTGGAGGAGCGGGACGCGGACGACTGGCGGGTCGTCTGGTACCGGGGCGTCGCCTCCCTGGTGACCGGGGACCACGAGCACGCGGCGCTCGCCTTCGACGCGGTGTACGACGCCTTCCCCGGCGAGCCGGCGCCGAAGCTGGCCCTGGGGATCTGCGCCGAGGTCCTCGGCCAGCTTCGGCCAGCTCGACAACGCCGCCGAGTACTACCGCCTGGTGTGGGCCACCGACCCCGGCTTCGTCAGCGCGGCCTTCGGGCTCGCCCGGGTGCGGCTGGCGGCGGGCGACCGCACCGGAGCCGTACGGACGCTGGAGTCCGTGCCCGGGGCGTCGATCCACTACACGGCGGCCCGGGTCGCGGCCGTGCGGGCGCGGCTGCGGCGGCGCCCGCCGTCCGAGCCGCTCGGCGACGACCTGACGGCGGCCGCGGCGCAGGTCTCGGCGCTCCAGGGCTTCGGGCTGGACGCGGTGCGCCGGGAGCGGTTGTCGACGGAGGTCCTCGGAACGGCCCTCGACTGGGTACTCTCCGGGAGTCCCGGTGCGGCACCGGGCGGCGGCGCGCTGCTGCTCGGGAGCGAACTGGACGAGCGCGGACTGCGCTTCGGCCTCGAACGCTCGTACCGGGTGCTGGCCCGGCTCGCCCAGCAGGGCGGGGAAAGGATCGAACTGGTGGAGCGGGCCAACCGCTTCCGCCCCCGGACGTGGGTGTGAGGATGTCCCAGAAGCCGAAGCCGTCGCACGGACTCGCCGCCTGCCCGGGCTGCGCGGAGCCGCTGGAGTCGGGTGACCGGTTCTGCGGGGCGTGCGGCTACGACCTGTCGGCCGTCCCGGCCGCCGAGACCGGCCCCGACCGCCCGACCGTGGCGATCGGGACCCCGGTGAACTGGCCGGACGCCCCGCCCCGCGAGCCCGGTTCGCTCTCGACCGTGACCCAGCACCCCGGCGACCTGCCGGGCACCGACTCCGGCGGCCACGACCTGCCGCCGGCAACGGCTCCCGCCCCCGCCGGGGACTTCGAGCTGGCCGCGCCCGACCCCCGGGCCGCCGTACGGGTCGACGACCCGGCGCCGGCCCCCGTACCGGCACCGGACCCGGCCCCGGGGCCGGAGGCGGGGCACGCCGCCGGGCTCTGCGTGGCCTGCCGGGCCGGGCGGGTGGACACCGACGGGTACTGCGAGAACTGCGGGCACGCGCAGCCCCGCGAGCGGGACCACATGGAGCGGGAGCTCGCCGGCGTGGCCGCCGTCAGCGACCGGGGGCTGCGCCACCACCGCAACGAGGACGCGTTCGCCGTCTCCGCGACCACCCTGCCCGACGGCTCCCCCGCCACCGTCGCCGTCGTCTGCGACGGCGTCTCCTCGGCGACCCGCCCCGACGAGGCCTCCGCCGCCGCCGCCGAGGCGGCCGGCGCCTCGCTGCTCGCCGCGCTGCCCCGGGGCACGCATCCGCAGCAGGCCATGCACGAGGCGATCGTCGCCGCCTCCGAGGCCGTCAACTCGCTGGCGGAGAAGGCGGCGGACGGCGAGCCCCACCGCAACGCGCCCGCGTGCACCATCGTCGGCTCCGTCGTCGCGGACGGCCTGCTCGTCGTCGGCTGGATCGGCGACAGCCGCGCCTACTGGGTGCCGGACGACCGCGCCGCCCCGGCCGCCCGGCTCACCGAGGACGACTCGTGGGCCGCGCAGATGGTCGCGGCGGGCCTGATGAACGAGGCCGAGGCGTACGCGGACGAGCGCGCCCACGCGATCACCGGCTGGCTCGGCGCCGACGCGTACGAACTGGACCCGCACACCGCCGCGTTCAAGCCGGACCGTTCCGGCGTGGTGGTGGTCTGCACGGACGGCCTGTGGAACTACGCGGAGGGCCCCGGCGACATGGCCCGGGTCGTCCCGCCCGACGCGGCGGAGCGCCCGCTGCACGGCGCCCGGGTCCTGGTCGGGCACGCCCTGGACGGCGGGGGCCACGACAACATCACGGTCGCGCTCGTCCCGTTCGCCGTACCTCCCCAGGGGGCGGGACCCGCCTGAGCGGCCGCCGGTCCCGTCCCTCCACCCCACCGCCGTTGTCCGAGGAGCCGAACAGATGGCGAACTTCTCCAAGTCGACCGTGCCCCAGTTCTCGGTGGACGTGTACCAGAACGAGTTCCTGCCGGAGGGCGGCAGGGACGTCAGCGCGATCGTCACGGTCACCTCGACCGGCGGCGGCACCGGCGGCGCGGCCGGGATCGCGGGCGGCCACGGCGCGGCCGGCGTCGTGATCATGGTCGACTGCTCCGGCTCGATGGACTACCCGGCCGCCAAGATGCGCGGGGCGCGGGAGGCGACCGCCGCCGCCGTCGACACCCTGCGCGACGGCACCTCCTTCGCCGTCGTCGCCGGCACCCACGTGGCCAAGGAGGTCTACCCGGGGGACGGGCGGCTCGCCGTCGCCGACGCCCGCACCCGGGGCGAGGCCAAGGAGGCGCTGCGCCGGCTCTCCGCGGGCGGCGGCACGGCGATCGGCACCTGGCTGCGCCTCGCGGACCGGCTGCTCTCCTCCGCCGACCTCACCATCCGGCACGGCATCCTGCTCACCGACGGGCGCAACGAGCACGAGTCCCCCGAGGAGCTGCGGGCCGCGCTCGACGCCTGCGCGGGCCGGTTCACCTGCGACGCGCGCGGCGTCGGCACCGACTGGGAGGTCAAGGAGGTCACCGGGATCGCCTCGGCGCTCCTCGGCACCGCCGACATCGTCGCCGACCCGGCCGGTCTCGCGGCCGACTTCACGGCGATGATGGAGCAGGCGATGGGCAAGGGCGTGGCAGACGTCGCGCTGCGCCTGTGGACCCCGGTCGGGGTCGAGATCGTCTTCGTGAAGCAGGTGGCGCCCGCGGTCGAGGACCTCACCGGGCGGCGCACGGAGGCGGGGCCGCGCGCCGGGGACTACCCGACGGGCTCGTGGGGCGACGAGTCCCGCGACTACCACGTGAGCGTGCGGGTGCCGCGGGCCGCCGTCGGCCAGGAGATGCTCGCCGCCCGGGTCTCCCTGATCGCCCCGGACCCGGCGGGCGGCGACGCCCGCCCGCTGTCTCAAGGGCTGGTACGGGCGGTGTGGACGGACGACCTGGCGATGTCGACGTCGATCAACCCGCAGGTGGCGCACTACACGGGCCAGGCCGAGCTGGCGGACGCCATCCAGCAGGGACTGGATGCCCGCAAATCGGGCGATCACGACGGCGCGACGGCCAAACTGGGGCGTGCCGTGCAGCTCGCGGCGGCCTCCGGCAACGCGGATACGGCGAAACTGCTTTCGAAGGTGGTCGACGTGGTCGACGCGGTGGCGGGTACTGTGCGTTTGAAGGCGAAGGTCGCCGAAGCGGACGAGATGACACTCGAGACCCGCTCCACGAAGACCGTTCGCGTCAAGAGGTAGCCCGGCCAGCGGGCCGGACGACGAGAGGGGGAAGCACCGACATGCCGACCTGCCCGAACGGACACCAGTCGGTCTCCGACGACTGGTGCGAGGTCTGCGGCCATCGCATGGCCGGGGCGGGTGCGCCGACGGGTGCCGTACCGCCGCCTCCCCCGCCGCCGCCCCCCGCGTACGGATACCCCGGCCCCGGCGGGCCGGGCGGTCCCGGTGGTCCCGGCCGGCCCCCGGCGGGTCCTCCGCCGGGCGCGCCCGGCGGTCCGGGCGGCCACGGCGGTCCGGGCGGCCACGGCGGTCCGGGGGCCCACGGCGGTCCGAACGGACCCGGTGCCTTCGACGGACCCGGTGCTTTCGACGGTCCCGGCGCGTACGGCGGGCCGGGCGGCCCCGGTGCCCCCGTCGGTCCCGGTGCCCCCTCCGCTCCCGGCGGCTTCGGCCCCGGCGGCGATCCGAACGCCACGGCCCAGGCGGAGCTGTGCCCGCAGTGCCGTACGCCGCGCGAGCACATGGCGCCGTTCTGCGAGGAGTGCCGCTGGAACTTCCTCACGAACACGGCGACCTCGTACACGCCGGTGGCCCCCTCCAACCTCCCGCCGCGCCAGCCCGGGCCGCCGCCCGGCCTGAACCTGCCGCCGGGCTTCCAGACCTCGCCGCCGGGCGCCCCGCAGCAGTCGGACCCGTTCGGCTACCAGGGCTCGCGGCCCTCGCAGGTGAACCGGCCGGCGGAGCCGCTGGGCGCCGAGCCCACCCACCACCAGGCCCCGCCGCAGCAGCAGCGCCCGCAGGCGCCCCAGCAGCAGCCGTCGCAGCACCAGCAGCCGGCGCCGCCGCCGTACCTCCAGGCGCCCGCCCAGGCCCCGGCGCCGCCCGCGCCGCCGCAGCCGCGCGCGGACGACGACTGGCTCCTGCCGCCGCCGTCGCAGCACCAGCCGCCGCAGGCGCCCCCGCAGCAGGCCCAGCCGCCGCAGGCTCCTCCGCGGCAGGCTCCTCCGCACCAGGCCCCGCCGCCCCCGCCGCAGCACCAGGGACCGCCGCAGCCCCCCGCGCACCAGGGTCCCCCGCCGCAGCAGCAGCACCAGGCCCCCCAGCCGCCTCCGCAGCAGCACCAGGCCCCGCCGCCGCAGCAGTTCCAGCCGCCGCAGGCGCCCCGGAACTGGAGCGCGGTCGTCGGTCCGGACCGCGCGTACTTCATGGCGATGATGCAGCGCAGCGGCCCGGAGGCCACGGGCCTGAACCTGCCCGCGTACTCCCCGGACAAGCACGTGCCGCTCCAGGGCAACCAGATCTCCATCGGCCGCCGCCGGCACTCCACCGGCGAGTCCCCCGACATCGACCTGTCGGTGCCGCCGGAGGACCCGGGCGTCTCGCACCAGCACGCGGTCCTGGTGCAGCAGCCGGACGGCTCGTGGGCGGTGGTGGACCAGAACTCCACCAACGGCACCACGATCAACGGCGGCGAGGAGCCGATCCAGCCCTACGTCCCCGTCCAGCTCAAGGACGGCGACCGGGTGCACGTCGGCGCCTGGACCACGATCACGATCCGCGTGGACTGACCCCGCGAGGGGGCCGGGGGCCGGAGTCCTGGACCTCCGGTCCTCGGCCGGGGCATCTGAGACGATGGAGCGGTGAGCGAGATTCCCGGGGACACCGCACAGGAGCAGACCTTCTACGAGCAGGTCGGCGGCGAGGAGACGTTCCGCCGTCTCGTCCACCGCTTCTACGAGGGCGTCGCGGAGGACCCGCTGCTGCGCCCGATGTACCCCGAGGAGGACCTCGGCCCCGCCGAGGAGCGCTTCGCCCTCTTCCTCATCCAGTACTGGGGCGGGCCCCGCACCTACAGCGACCGCCGGGGCCACCCCCGCCTCCGGATGCGCCACGCCCCCTTCGCCGTGGACCGGGCCGCGCACGACGCCTGGCTCCGCCACATGCGGACCGCCCTGGACGAGCTCGGTCTGGCGCCCGCGTACGAGGCGGAGCTCTGGCGGTACTTCACCTATGCCGCCGCCTCGATGGTGAACACGGCCGGCTGACCCCGCGGGCGCGTCCGGTCGGTTCCGCCGCACGGACGGGCACATTCCGGAGCCGGAACACCGGATAACGGTCACGATCGGATCAAGGTCGGCCCGCAAGCGGTTTCCAGCCGTGCGTGCACTCTGAAAGCATCCGGGAGGGGTCCGGAGGCGTTCGGAAAGCGTTCGACACGCGGACCGTGATCAGGGTGGCCAGGGGGACGGGTGACGGGGTTCGTATTTCTGCGTGTCAGGGCGCACCGGCTGCTGCTCGCCGCCGCGCTGCTCTCCGTGCTCCTGACCACCTCGGTGCTCGCCACCCTCGCCGCCTTCTCCGGCGCGATCGGGGACGCCGCGCTCCAGGCGGGCCTGCGGGGCAGGTCCGCGGCCGCCGCCTCGCTGCTCGTCGTCGGCCAGGTGCCCGCCGAGAGGCGGGCCGGTGCCGACGCCGCCGTCCGCGACGGGATGCGGGCGTCCTTCGACGGACTGCCGGTGACCGTGCGGCGGCTCGAACGCTCGGGGTCGTACGCCCTGCCCCGGAGCCTGCGGTCCGCCGCCGCCCGCCAGGGCGACCCCGACCTCACCCGCTTCGCCGCGCTCGACCGCTCGCGGCTCTCCCTCGTCCGGGGCTCCTGGCCCTCGGCCGCCCGAACCGGCGGCACGGTCGAGACGGCGCTGCCCGAGGAGGCGGCCCGGCGCCTGAAGGCCGGCCCCGGCACCGTCCTCGACCTCACCGACCGGCTCACCGAGAAGCGGGTGAAGGCCCGGATCACCGGGGTCTACCGGCCCGTGGACACCTCCGACCTCTACTGGCGGCTCGACCCGGCGGGCGGCCGGGGCGTGCGGACGGTCGCGTTCACGACGTACGAGCCGCTGCTCGTCGACCCGGCCGTCCTCGCCTCCGGGGCGCTGAGCCGCGGCGACACCTCCTGGCTCGGCACCGCCGACTTCACCGGCTTCACCACGGACCGGATGGACGCCCTGCGCGCCGCCGCGACCGAGGGCCCGAAGGCCCTGGCCGAGAACCGGACCGCGTTCGGCGCGACGGTCTCGGCGACCACCGCGCTGCCCGCCGTCCTGGACCGGACCGAACGGGCCCTGCTCGTCTCCCGCTCCACCCTGCTGATCGTCGCCGTGCAGCTGGTGCTGCTCGCCGCGTACGCGCTGCTGCTGGTCGCCCGGCTGCTCAGCACCGAGCGCTCCGGCGAGACGGCGCTGCTGCGGGCGCGCGGCGGCTCGCGGCGCCGGATCGCCGGGCTCGCCGCCGCCGAGGCGCTGCTGCTCGCCCTGCCTGCGGCGCTCGCGGCCCCGCTCCTGTCCGGCCCGCTGACCGGGCTCTTCGCCGAGCGGTCCGCGCTCTCCTCGCTCGGGGTGCGGCTCGACACCTCGCCCTCGCTCCCGGTGTGGCTGGTGGCCGCCGTGGTGGCGCTGTGCTGCGCGGCGGCCGTCGTGGCGCCCGCGCTGGCCGCCGGGGACGGCGCGGCCGTCTCGCTGCGCGAGGCACGCTCGGCCTCGCTGCCCGGCCCGGTGCGGGCCGGGGCGGACCTCGGTCTGCTCGCCGTCGCCGCCGTCGCCTACTGGCAGCTCCAGCGGCCCGCCGCCGCGGGCGGCACCCTGGGCGCGGACGGGGACGGCGGGGGCTCGATCGACCCGGTGCTCGTCGCCGCGCCCGCCCTCGCCCTGCTCGCCGGGACCGTCCTGACGCTGCGGCTGCTGCCGCCCGCCGCCAAGCTGGCCGAGCGGCGCGCGGCCGGCGGGCGCGGGCTCTCCGCCGCCCTCGCCGGCTGGCAGTTCAGCCGCCGGCCGCTGCGGGGCGCGGGCCCCGTCCTCCTGCTCGTCCTCGCCGTGGCGATGGGCATGCTGGCCATCGGGCAGAGCGGCTCGTGGGAGCGTTCGCAGCGCGACCAGGCCGACTTCCGGACCGGGACGGACGTCCGCGTCCTGAGCCCCGGCCCCGGCGAGCCCACGCGGACCGAGCGGCTCGGCGCCGTGCCGGGCGTCGCGGCCGTGGCGCCCGTGCACCGCACCGCCATGGACGTGTCCGGCCGGAACGCCACCGTCCTCGCCGTCGACACCCGGAACGCCGCGAACGGCCTGCTGCTGCGCCCCGACCTCGCCGGCACCACGGCCCCGGCCCTGCTCGCCCCGCTGGCCCCGGCGGCCGGCCACCGCCCCGGCCTCGCGCTGACCGCCGGGATCCGGACGCTCGCCGTGGACCTGCGGGCCGCCGCGCCGGAGGGCAGCGGGGCCTCCCGGGTCACGGCCGTCCTGGAGGACCCGAGCGGCGTCCCGTACCGGCAGACCCTGGGCACGCTGCCCTCCGACGACCGCGTCCACCGGCTGGTCCTCGACCTCGGCGCCCTCACCGCCGTGCCCGGCGGCGACGCCGGCCGCGGCTCCGGCGGCCTGCTCACCCTCACCGGCCTGGAGTTCGACGGCGGGATCGCCGCGGGCCCGCACCACGTCCGCACCGTCCGCGTCGAGGGCCTCGCCACCACCGGGGCGGACGGCGGCACGCGGACGTCCTCCCCCGCGAAGGTCCTCGACGGCTGGTCGTCCGGCGTCGAGCAGACCGAGAGCGACGCGGGACGGAGGAGCGGTACGGCGGGCGGCGCCCCCGGCCCGGCCGGGCCCGGCGGATCCGCGCCGTACTCCGTCTCGTTCGGGGTGCGGGGCGCCGGGGCCGGCGACCTCCGCGCGAGGCCGGAGGAGTACACCCTGCGGATGGCGGCGCCCGCGCCGAAGCCGCCCGAGCGGCTGCCGGCCGTGGCCACCGGGGCCTTCATGACGGCGGCCGGCGCCGAGCCCGGCGACACCGTCGAGGTCACCCTCGACGGCCTGCGGGTCCCCGTCGTCGTCGACCGGGTGGTCGAGGAGCTGCCGACCACGGGCCCGACGGCCTCCGCGGGCGCGTCCGTGACCACCCCCGCGGACGGCGGCGCGGTCCTCCTCGACCTGGTCGCCGTCAACCGGTACCTGGCCGGGTCCGGCGACGGGACCCTGTCCGTGCCGGCCACCGAGTGGTGGCTGACCACCGCCCCGGGGAGGACGGCCGAGGTCGCCGCCGCCCTGCGGGCCCGCCCCGACGCGGACCCGGCCCAGGTCCTCGTACGCGACGAGGTCGCCGCCGAACTCCTCGGCGACCCGCTCGGCGCGGGCTCCGACGCGGCCCTGATGGCGGTGGCCGCGGCCGCCGCCGCGCTCGCCGCCGTCGGCTTCGCGGTCGGCTCGGCCGGCGCGATGCGGGAACGGTCCGCCGAGTTCGGGATACTGCGGGCGCTCGGGACGCCGCAGCGGCGGCTCGCCCGGCTGATCGCCGCCGAACAGGGGCTGCTCATCGGCATCGGCCTGCTCGTCGGCATCGGGCTCGGCACGGTCCTGGCCCGGGCGGTCGTCCCGCTCGTCGTCCTCACCGGCCAGGCCGCCCGGCCCGTCCCGCCGGTCCTGGTGGAACTCCCGCTCGGCCAGGTCGCCCTGCTGATCGCCGGAGTCGCCGCGCTCCCCCTGGCCATCGTCGCCACGATCGCCCTGCGCCGCACGGACCCGGTCGTGACCCTGCGCCACCAGGGGGCGAGCTGATGCCGGCGCACGACGGGCACGGGACGCCGGACGGGGTCCGGGGCCCCGACGAGACATCCGCCGTCCCGGACAGGGGCGGCGCCGACGAACCCGACGTACGCAGGAAGGCCCCCGACATGCCGCCCTCCCGGCCCGACGAGCCTTCCGAGCGCGGCCGCCCCTCCGGGACCGGGCATCCCGCGCCGCCCGGCAGGCCCGCCCCCGTCGTGGCCCCCTGGGTGCGGACCCGGTTGCGGACCGCGCCCCGGGCCGCCGCTGCGCTCGCGCTGCTCGTCCTGGTCACCGCCTACCTCGCGGCGGCGCTGCCGCGGGCGGTCGACCGGTACGAGACCGAGGGCCTCCGGCACGACGTCGCGTCCGCCGCGCCCCGCGACAGCGTCCTCGAACTGAACGCGACGCTGCCCGTCGCCACCCCGGCCGAGTACGGGGCGAACCTGACCTCCGCGGCCCTGCGGAAGCGGGGCGACGCGCTGCGGGCCCTGCTGCCCGACCCGATCCGGACCGACCCGGCGCAGGCCGTCCACGGCGTCCGCACGATCGACCGGGTCGAGGGGCTCGACCCCTGGCTGCCCCGGCCCGACGGGCTCTCCCCGCAGTTCGTGCTCTCCTCGCCCTCCGACCTGTCCCACCACGCGACGCTCCGGCAGGGCCGGCCCGCCGGGGGCACCGCCCTCCGTCCGGAGGCGGTCGTGACCGCGAGGACCGCCGAGGCCCTGCGCCTGAAGCCCGGCTCGGTCGTGCACGTGCCGAGCCGGAGCGGCGAGCCGCTCGCCGTCACGGTCACCGGCGTCGTGGAGCCGCGCGGCCCCGAGACCGCCTACTGGGCGGTGGAGCCGCTGCTGCGGGCGCCCACGCTCGCCCCGCTGGTCGAGGAGGAGGTGAAGTACTACTGGCAGGCGGCCCTGCTCCTCTCCCCCTCCTCGGCGTCCTCGGTGCTCGCCACCGTCGGCGAGAAGGAGGTCTTCTTCCGGTTCGTGCCGACGGCCGGCCACCTCACCGGACGGGACACCGACCGGCTCTCCGCCGCCCTCGCCTCCGCCGGCGGCGGCCCCGGCCTGGTCAGGATGCGCGAGGCCATGGGCGGCAGCGGCGCCCTCACCACCGGTCTCGACGAGATCGTCGACGCGTACCGCTCGATGCGCGACGCGATCGCCCCGGTCGTGGCCGTCGCCGTCTTCGGGACCGGCGCGGTCGCGGCCGTCGTCCTCGCCATGACCGGCGGCCTCTTCACCGCCCGCCGCGACGGCGAACTCGCGCTGCTCCGCTCCCGGGGCGCCTCCCTCACCGGCATCGGGCTGCGGCTGCTCGGCGAGACCTCGGCGGTCGCCGTGCCGGCCGCCGCGCTCGCCCTGGGCCTCGCGGTCGTGACGGTCCGTCCGCCCGGCGGAGGGCCGGGAGCGGCCGACGGGATCCCCCTCGGCCCCTCCCTCCTCGCCGCCTCCGCCGTCGCCCTGGTCGCGATGCTCGTCCTGCCGCTGCGGGCGGTCGTCCTGCACCGGCGCCCCCGGCTGCACGGCGGCCGCGACGACCTGCTGACCGCGCGCCCCTCCCGGCGCCGCACGGTCCTCGAACTCACCCTGCTCGTCCTGGCCGTGGGCGCGGTCGCCTCGCTGCGGCTGCGCGGCGCGGGCGACTCCGGCGACCACCTGGTGAGCGCCGCCCCCGTCCTGGTCGGCCTGATCGCCGCCGTGGTGCTCGTACGGGTCTATCCGCTGCCGCTGCGGTGGCTGGCCCGCCCGGCCCGCCGGCTGCGCGGGGCCGTCGGCCCGCTGGCCCTGGCCCGCGCCGGCCGCTCGTCCTCGACCGGCACGCTCCCGCTGCTCGCCCTCGTCCTCGCGCTGACCACGGCGGCCTTCGGCGGTTCCGTCCTCGCGGGCGTCGCCGACGCCCGCGACCGGGCCGCGCTCCTGGCGACCGGTGCGGACGCCCGGATCGACGGCTCGGTCGAGTGGACCCCGCTGCCGGCGGGCCTCGCCGAGGACGTGCGCGGCACGGCGGGGGTGCGGGACCTGGCGCCGGTGCAGATCGAGTACGGGGTGGACCTGCCGTCCCACGAGGGCACCACCGCCCGGGCGATGAGCGCGCCGCTGGTGGGCGTCGACCCCGCCTCGTACACCCGGCTGGCGAAGCGGACCGGCTTCGGCGCGTTCCCGGCGGAGCTGCTGGCCTCGACGGGGAAGGGCGGGGAGGGCGCCGTGGCCGACACCGGGCGGGTGCTGCCCGCGATCGCCTCGCCGTCGGTGGCCGAGCGGCTCGGCCGCGAGCCGATGGAGGTCGTGGCGGCGGCCGGGACGTTCAAGGTGAAGGTGGTCGGCGTCCGGCCGGCCACCCCGGCCCTGCCCGGCGAGGACTTCCTCCTCGTCAACGGCGCCGACCTCACCCGCCGGGCGGCCACCGCGCTGCTCGTCACGGGACCGGTGGACGGGGCCGCGCTGCGGGGCGCCGTGCGGGAGCGGTCGGACGCCTTCGTGGTGAGGCTGCGGAGCGAGGAGCGGGCCACGTACGTGGACTCGCCGCTCCAGACGGGCGCCGAGCGGAGCTACCTGGGCGCGATCGGCGCGGGCGCCGGCTACGCCGTGGTGGCCGTGCTGCTCTCGCTCGCGCAGGGCGCGCCGGAGCGGAACGCCCTGCTCGCCCGGCTACGGACGATGGGCCTGACCAGGCGGCAGGGGCGGCGGCTGCTCGGTCTGGAGGCGCTGCCGCAGGCGGTCCTCGCCGCGCTCGGCGGCGCGCTCGCGGGCTGGGCGACGGTGCCGCTGCTCGCGCCGGGCATCGACCTGTTCCGGTTGGCGCTCGCGACGGCCCCGGGCCTCGCCCGGCTCGACGGCGCCCCGCTGCGGGCGGACCCGTGGTCGCTGCTCGTCCCGGCGCTCGCCGTCGTGCTCCTGACGGGGCTGGCGGCGGCCGGACAGGCCTGGTGGGCGGGGCGCAGGAGCTCGATCAAGGAACTCAGGGCGGGAGACGCGCGATGACGAAGACCGGGATCCGGGACGGGGCCGGGGCGGCGGAGGCCGGAGCGGCCGGGGCCGCGACCCTCGAAGAGCTGGAGCGGCGGGCGACGGCACGGCGCGACCGGCCCTCGTACGGTCACGACGCCCTCATCGCCTGCGACCGGCTCGTCCGCATCTTCACCACGGACGGGGTGGAGGTGCAGGCGCTCCAGGGCCTCGACCTCCTGGTGAAGGAGGGCGAGCTGATGGCCCTGGTCGGCGCGTCGGGCTCCGGCAAGTCGACGCTGATGAACATCCTGGCGGGCCTGGACGTGCCGACCGCCGGCGCGGCCCGGGTCGCGGGGTGCGACCTGCTCGCGATGGACGGCGGGGCGCGGCTGCGCTACCGGCGCGAGGTCGTCGGCTTCGTCTGGCAGCAGACCGCCCGCAACCTGTTCCCCTATCTGACGGCCGCGCAGAACGTGGCGCTGCCCATGCAGTTGCGGGGCGGGTCGAAGGCGCGGCGGAAGACGGAGCGGGCGGAGGAGCTGCTCGCGATGCTGGGCATCGCGGAGATCCGCGACCGCCGGCCGCACCAGCTCTCCGGCGGCCAGCAGCAGCGGGTGGCCATCGCGGTGGCCCTGGCCAACAACCCGGCCGTGCTCCTCGCCGACGAGCCGACCGGCGAGCTGGACTCGGCCACCGGCGAGCAGGTCTTCGCGGCCTTCCGCCGTGCCAACGAGGAGCTGGGCACGACGATCGTGATCGTCACGCACGACCAGGCGGTCGCCTCCGAGGTGCGCCGCACGGTCGCCATCCGCGACGGCCGCACCTCCTCGGAGGTCCTGCGCCGCACGGAGGTCGACGACCAGGGCCAGGAGTCGCTGGTGGCCCGGGAGTACGCGATGCTCGACCGCGCGGGCCGCCTCCAGCTCCCGGCGGAGTACACCAAGGCGCTCGGCATGGAGCACCGGGTGGCCCTGGAGCTGGAGCAGGACCACATCGGCGTCTGGCCGGACGACGCGGAGCGCTGAGGGCCGGGGCGGTCAGCGCCCCGGGGCCACCGGCAGCGCCATCGGTACGGTGCGGAGGGCGACGGAGCCGTACGGGGTGCGCAGCCGCAGCCACGGGCCCGAGGCGAACAGGGCGACCGGGCCCTCCTCCGTCCCGGCGGGCGGCAGGAAGCCGAGGGACTGGGCGGCGTGGACGGCCCGCAGGGGCAGTCCGGTGGCGCCGAGGGTCCTGGTCCAGATCTCGCGGCCGATCCGGTCGCGCTCGGTCCGGGTGCGCCGCTCCTCGGGCAGTGCCTCGTCCCGCGTGCGGAACTCGGCGACGGCCGCCGCGACCGCGCCCCGCATCTCGGCGGCGCCGGGGAGGCCCTCGACCGGCCGCCAGCCGGAGCGCGGCGGCAGCACGCCCGCCCAGGGCGGCCCGGTCACGGCGCCGGGGACGACCGCCTTGCCCGCCGTCTCCTCGATGCCGTCGAGGAGTTCGCCGGCGGAGACGGTGACGTCGAGGTCCACGGCGTCGACGAGCCGGGCCGTGCGGATCGCGAGCACCTCGAAGGACGGCGGCCGTCCGAAGACGGCCAGCGCCCCGCCGCCCGCCTGGAGGCGGACGGCGGCGGCCCGGTCGTAGTGGACGAGCCGGGTGAGGAAGGCGGCGAGGGCCGCCGCCTCCCGGGCGTCGGCGAAGTGCAGCGGCGCGAGGACGGTCATGCGGCGGCGGTCATCCCGTCGTCCACGTACTCCTCCAGGAAGGAGCGCTCCTCGGCGGTGATCCGCCGGGGCCGCTGCGCCTCCAGGTCGAAGGGCACGACGACCGTGGACGCCCGTACGTACACCGTGTCGGGGTCCTTGATCTCGTACGCGATCGTCAGCGACGCCGCGCCTATCTTCGTGACCCACGACTCGACGGTCACCGGCTCGTGCCGGTGGACCAGCGGTCGCACGTAGTCGATCTCGTGCCGGGCCACGACGGACCCGCCGGAGAACGAGGGGGAGCCGTTCCCCGGCGCCAGGCGGAACATGAAGTCGATCCGCGCCTCTTCCAGGTACCGCAGGAAGACGACGTTGTTGACGTGCCCGAAGGCGTCCATGTCCGACCAGCGCAGGGGGCAGCTGTAGATGTGCCTCGCCATGGGTCCGTCAGCCCCGGGTCAGCTTCTTGTGGGTGGCGCGGTGCGGACGGGTCGCGTCCGGGCCGAGCCGCTCGACCTTGTTCTTCTCGTACGACTCGAAGTTGCCCTCGAACCAGAACCACTTGGAGTCGCCCTCGTACGCCAGGATGTGCGTGGCGACCCGGTCGAGGAACCAGCGGTCGTGGGAGACGACCACGGCGCAGCCGGGGAAGTCGAGGAGCGCGTTCTCCAGGGAGGACAGGGTCTCGACGTCGAGGTCGTTGGTGGGCTCGTCGAGGAGCAGCAGGTTGCCGCCCTGCTTGAGGGTGAGCGCGAGGTTGAGGCGGTTGCGCTCGCCTCCGGAGAGCACGCCGGCCGGCTTCTGCTGGTCCGGGCCCTTGAAGCCGAACGCGGAGACGTAGGCGCGGGACGGCATCTCGACCTGGCCGACGTTGATGTAGTCGAGCTCGTCGGAGACGACGGCCCACAGCGTCTTCTTCGGGTCGATGTTGGAGCGGCCCTGGTCGACGTAGGAGATCTTGACGGTCTCGCCGACGCGGATGTCTCCGGAGTCGGGCTTCTCGAAGCCCTGGATCATCTTGAAGAGCGTGGTCTTGCCGGCGCCGTTCGGGCCGATGATGCCGACGATGCCGTTGCGCGGCAGGGTGAAGCTGAGGTCGTCGATGAGGACCTTGTCGCCGAAGGCCTTGGAGAGGTTGTTGACCTCGACGACGACGGAGCCCAGGCGCGGGCCCGGCGGGATCTGGATCTCCTCGAAGTCCAGCTTCCGCATCTTGTCGGCCTCGGCGGCCATCTCCTCGTAGCGGGCGAGGCGGGCCTTGGACTTGGCCTGGCGGCCCTTGGCGTTGGAGCGGACCCACTCCAGCTCTTCCTTGAGGCGCTTCTGGCGCTTCTCGTCCTTGCGGCCCTCGACCTTGAGGCGCTCGGCCTTCTTCTCCAGGTAGGTCGAGTAGTTGCCCTCGTACGGGTGGGCGCGGCCGCGGTCGAGCTCCAGGATCCACTCGGCGACGTTGTCGAGGAAGTACCGGTCGTGGGTGATGGCCACGACGGTGCCCTTGTACTGGGCCAGGTGCTGCTCCAGCCAGTTCACGGACTCGGCGTCGAGGTGGTTGGTGGGCTCGTCGAGCAGCAGGAGGTCGGGGGCCTCCAGGAGCAGCTTGCAGAGCGCGACGCGGCGCTTCTCGCCACCGGAGAGGTTGCCGACGGGCCAGTCGCCGGGCGGGCAGCCCAGGGCGTCCATGGCCTGCTCCAGCTGGGCGTCGAGGTCCCACGCGTTGGCGTGGTCCAGGTCGTCCTGGAGCTTGCCCATCTCCTCCATGAGCTCGTCGGTGTAGTTCGTCGCCATCTCCTCGGCGATCGCGTTGAACCGGTTGAGCTTGCCCTTGACCTCGGCGACGCCGTCCTCGACGTTCTCCAGGACCGTCTTGGACTCGTCGAGCTTCGGCTCCTGCATGAGGATGCCGACGGAGTATCCGGGCGACAGGAAGGCATCGCCGTTGGAGGGCTGCTCCAGGCCGGCCATGATCTTCAGCACGGTGGACTTACCGGCGCCGTTCGGGCCGACCACACCGATCTTCGCACCGGGCAGGAAGCTCAGCGTCACGTCATCGAGGATGACCTTGTCGCCGTGCGCCTTGCGCGTCTTGCGCATGGTGTAGATGTACTCAGCCAAGAGAAACCGTCCGGCAAAGAGTGAGTGGGCAGATACACCCCATCTTGCCTGACCGCCACCCCCGGGCGGAAACCGGTGGGACCGGCGGCCGGGTGCACGGGGGCGGGAGCCCGGTGCGGGCGGGGCCGGTACGGGGGTTTCGGGGGCCGGGCGTGCGGCCCGGACGTGCGACGACCCCGGCCGCGGGCGCGGTCCGGGGTCGTGCGGGGTTCACGGGGAGGGCGTCGTGTGACGCACCTCACTCCGCGGGTGGTGCTTCGGCCCGGGGCCGGGCGCGTGGCCCGGCCCCCGCGGCCTCGGCTCAGTGGCCGGCGGCCTTCTTCTTGCGGAGGAAGAAGACCGCGCCGCCGCCGATCACGACGAGCGCGGCGGCGATGCCGGCGATCATCGGGGTGGCGTTGGAGCTGCCGGTCTCGGCGAGGTCGCCGCCGCCGGTGGTGCCGGTGGTGCCGCCCGCGGTGTCGCCGCCGGTGGTGCCGCCCGTGGTGTCACCGGTGGTGCCGCCCGTGGTGGACGGGGAGGGAGAGGCCGGGGTGGAGGGCTCCGTGGTGGGGGTGGTCTCGGAGGGCTTCGGGCCGGGGGTGGCCGTCTCGCAGTCCAGGACGCCCTCGAAGGTCTGCTCGAAGCCGTTCGGGCCGGTGATGGTGAAGTTGTACGCCTCGTCCTCGGCGAGCTTGACCGGGATGGTCTTGGTCTCGCCACCGGCGACGGTGTAGGAGGTGCCCTTCAGGTCGAAGGTCCAGTCCTCGTCGCCCTCGTTGGAGGCGATGACCTCCAGGCCGCCCTTGGCGCAGTCCTTGGCGACCGTGACGGCCGGGATGACGCCCTTCTTCGCCCAGGCCGCGGTGGCCTTGGCGGTGACGGTGGAGTCGCTGGAGCCGGCCAGGATCAGGGTCTGCGACGGGCCGTCGATGGAGACGAAGGCGCGGCCCAGCTGAACCTTCGTGGTGGCCTCGACGCCCAGCTCGGCGGTGCCGTCGGCGGTGCCGGCGGGAACGTCGAAGAAGATCTCGTCGCCGTTGGAGGCGGTGGTGACGGGCGCACCGGCCTTGTTGACGATCTTGACGCCGGCGGCGATGCCGGGAACGGCCGCGACCTTGACGCCGTCGTTCGCGACGTTGGTGTTGACCGTGATCGGGCCGAGCTTCTCACCGGACTTGCCGGCGACGGAGGACGGGGTGAGGCTCAGGGAGGGCTTGGGCTCCTCGAGCTTCTTGGCGTTCGCCAGCAGGTACGCGGTCAGCTTCTGGGCGTCCGCCTCCTTCGGCGTGGCCGTGACGTCGTCCGAGAGGGTCCAGATCGCGGCCTGGGTGCCCGCGGCGGCCTCGCTCTTGGAGAGGTCGGCGCCGACCTTCTCGCCGAGGTCCTTGGTGGAGAGCTTCGGGTAGCCGTTCTCCAGGATCCAGAGGATCTTGCCGGCGTCCTCGTTGTCGTGGAGGGACGACTGGTCCCAGCCGACCTCCTTGTAGTCGAAGTCGTGCTTCGCCGGGGTGCGGAGGTCGATGCAGTAGGTGAAGAGGGAGCCGCCGCCCTCGACCTGCATGTTGAAGAGACCGCCCCGGACGGACCACTTGGATCCGTTCTTCTCGGAGATCTCGACGCCGCCGGACTCCTCCTTGGACAGGCTGCCGAGCTTCGCCTTGACGCCACCGGCGCCCGGGGCGTCATCGGCCAGAGCCGGACCGGCCATCGCGATCGTGCCGGCGGCTACGAGCCCCGAGACGAGGGTGGCGGCGGCGAGGCGGCGCGCAGTGCCCCGCCCACGAACTGAAAACATTGGATTCCCCTCCGGGCGAGCCACTCCGCGAACAGCGTTGTTCCGCGTGGGGGGAGCGCACGCCAACAGACTCACAGACTCGATGGGCTCACGTGCCACATGAGTACCCGGGAATCCTAGGGACGCGAAAGCCCCCGGTGCCCGGCCATACGGTCAGACAACCATTCCGTCTCGGAATCGTTATCACGTGCGGTGAGTTGGTCGACAAATCGCCACGACACAAGGTCAGGACGCGGTTACCAGCCGGTGTTCCGCGCTCGTTTCCTTGCCTTTTCCGCCGATTTCCTCCCCGGAGGGCGCCGTTCCGGCCACCGCCGTCGTCATCGCCGCCACTTTCGCCACTTCCATCACTTCCACCACAGCCGCCGCTTCCGTCACCATTCCCGCCACCGCCTCCGTCCACGGGTCGTCCTCCGGCGCCGGTCCGAGCACGGGCCCGGTGGCGGAGGGCGGTTCCCGGTCCGGCCGCGCCCGGGACTCGGCCCGCGCCGCGCGCCGGAAGGCCGCCGTCCCCCGGCTCAGGTCGTGGCCCACGGCCAGCGCGTCCACGTCCACGAAGGTCTTGCGCTGTCCTTCGCGCTCGTCCTCCCGCACCCTCAACCGGCCGTGCACCACCAGCGGTTCCCCGACCGACACCGAGGCCGCGAGATTGGCCCCCAGGGAGCGCCAGGCCGACACCGTGTAGAAGCTGGTGCTCCCGTCGGACCAGAGGCCCCGCTCCCGGTCCCAGCGGCGCGCGGTCACCGCGAACCGGAACCGGGCCACCCCGCCCGTCGCCGTCTCCCGGTACTCCACCGCCGTCGCCACGTTGCCGACGAGCGTCACGGTCGTCTCGTTCACGGTCCCGCCCCCATTCGTTCCGCCGGACGCCCTTCGGCCGGGCGCCCTTTCGACCTCATGGTGGGGCGAATCCGAAAATCCCGCCGGAGCCTGTGGAAAAGCCCGTAACAGTGGACAACTCCCTTACCCGGGAGGGTGAGAACGGGCAGGGGAAGCGGGGCGGGGGCGCCCAGCCGCCTCGTACCGGAGCGGTGTCCGCCGACGACGCGGGCCGACGCGCCCATGACGCGCGCCGACGGGCGCGTGCCCACCACCGTCGCGTACTGCTCGCGCACCTCCCGGTAGCGCACCAGCTCGGCCGCCACCGGATCGAGCACCCGGGCCCGGCCGCAGGCGGCGGCCGCCCCGCGCAGGCGGCGTTCGGCCTCCTGCCCGTACCGGCGCGCCGGGCCCTTGACCGCGCCCTCGCAAGCCCATTCGACGAGCGGGCCGCCCACGATGCCGGCGAGCATCACGAGGACCGGCGGGAGGAGTCCGGGCTCCACGACGCCGAGGATCTGCCCCACCAGCCAGAGCGCGCCGAAGACCTGGAGGAGCGTCATCACGACCTGGGCGAGGACGGCCGCGGGCCACCAGGCGGGGCGGGGCGGCCGGGCCGCCGGGTCGCCGAGGGAGACGGTCAGCTCGTCCAGGGCCTCGGGGAGGCCGTCCGCCCCGCGCGTCGCCGCCTCGCGCACGGCCTGCGCCCACGGGGCGGGCAGCCCGCGGGAGGCGTCGTCGGCGACGATCCGTACGGCCTGCTCCACGCGCTGGCGTGCCGTCAGCTCCTCCTCGGCCGGGGGCGTGAGGTGCGGGTCCGTGGAGCCGTGCGCGCGCTTGCGCTCGTACCAGCGGTAGAGGCGCAGCCAGGGGGTGCCGCAGGCGCGGATGGCGCCCCGGCGCCAGACCCGCTCGGCGGCCTCGCCGGCGGCCTGGGCGCCGACGGCGGCCGCGAGGCGGTCGGTGAAGGCGTCCCGGGAGCGTTCGTCGAGGCCCGCGCGCCCTTCGGCGACGTAGGCGGGGCGCAGCTTGGCGGCGGCGGCGTCGATGTCGGCGGAGAGGCGGCGTTCGGGAGCGGTCTTCTCCTGGACGAAGCCGGCGAGGAGTTCGCGCAGTTCGGGGACGCCCTCACCGGTCAGGGCGGAGAGGGCGAGGACGGTCGCGCCGGGTTCGCCGTGCTCGCCGAGGGCCACGCCGTCCTCGTCGAGGAGGCGGCGCAGGTCGTCGAGGACGAGGTCGGCGGCCTCGGTGCCGAGCCGGTCGATCTGGTTGAGGACGACGAAGGTGACCTCGGCGTGCCCGGCGAGGGGGCGGAGGTAGCGCTCGTGGAGGGCGGCGTCGGCGTACTTCTCGGGGTCGACGACCCAGATGACGGCGTCGACGAGGCCGAGGACCCGGTCGACCTGGTCGCGGTGGGCGGTGACGGCCGAGTCGTGGTCGGGCAGGTCGACGAGGACGAGGCCCTGGAGTCCGGTGTCGCCCGTGCCGCCCGCGAGGGGCCGGCGGCGCAGCCGGTTGGGGATGGCGAGCCGGTCGAGGAGTCCGGCGGCGCCCTCGGACCAGCTGAGCGCGATGGGCGCGGCGGTGGTGGGGCGGCGCAGGCCGGTCTCGGAGACGGCGACGCCGGCGAGGGCGTTGAAGAGGGTGGACTTGCCGCTTCCGGTGGGGCCGGCGAGGGCGATGACGGTGTGCCGGGAGGAGAGCCGCTGGCGGGCGGCGGCCTCGTCGAGGACGCGCCCGGCCTCGGCGAGGGCGTCGCTCTCCACGCGCGCGCGTGAAAGGCCGACGAGCTCGTGGAGGGCGTCGAGGCGGTTGCGGAGGGGGCGGCCGTAGTGCCCGCCGAAGGAGGCCGGGGCGTCCTCGTCGAGCCCGGTCCCGCCTCCCCCGGGCATCCCCGTGAGATCCCCCTCGGGGCCGTCTTCGAGTGCGGCGGCGCGTTCGCTCGCACGGCGTGCGATCAGCCCGTCGTCCCAGCGCCCGCGCTCGGGCCCGGGCTCGGGGTCACGATCCTTCTCGAACGCACGGTCACGGTCGGGACCGCGCTCGCGGTCGGGGCGGGGGCCCCTCTTGCGGCCGTCTTCCAGCTGCACGTCACTTCTCCTTCTGCAGTACGGAGAGCGCGGCGATCAGCTCCGCCTGCGGCTCGGGGGTCACGTCGAGCGCGTCGAGGGGGGCGAGGCGCCGGTCGCGTTCGGCGTGCAGGGCGCGGTCGACGTACGCGAGGACCAGTTCGCCGCCCTTGTCGCGCAGGCGCAGGGCGACCTGGGCGCCGAGGAGTTCGGCGAGGCGTTCGCCGGCGGGCCGGGTGCGGCGGCCGCCGAGGAGGGAGGCGGCGAGGAGGGCGGCCACGGTGTCGGCCTCGGGCAGGGCGCCGCGGGCTCCGGCGGGGCGCTCCACGGTCCGTACCTCCTCGTCGGCCAGTTCCTCCAGTTCGCGGCGCCAGCGGCGCACCTCGACGCCGATCCGCTCCCCGGTCTCCCGGTCGGCGCAGGTCCGCACCGGGCCGAGGGCCTCGGCGGCGGGCTCGTGGCGCCAGCCGTCCCGCACCCGCTCCTCGGCGGCGGAGACCGCGCAGTGGAGGAGGGCGGCGAGGGACTCGGCGAGGGCGTCCAGGAGTTCGTCGGCGGTGCTGTCGCGGGGGTAGGCGCGCCAGCGGGCGCGGGCGTCGCCGGCGAGGACGGCGCCGCGGCCGAGCTGTTTGCGCACCCGTCTGCCCTGCTCGCGGTAGGCGGCCTCGACGACGCCGCCGAGGCGGACGGCGGCGGCGTACTGGGCGGAGACCGCGCCGGCCAGCTCGGGCAGCCGGGTGTCGAGGGAGTCGATGACGCCGAAGGCGGTCCGGTCGGCGGCCTGCTGGTGGGCGGCTGGGTCCTCGGCGCGGTGGGCGAGCCAGCCGCGGAGGGCGGCGACGGCGCTGTCGGGCAGCAGCCCGCTGCCGCCGCCGGTCGACTCGGGCAGTTCGGGAATGGTGAAGCGGGGCACGTCGCCGAGCCCGGCCCGGTCGAGCAGGGCGCCGTAATGGCGGGAGACCTCGCCGATGACCTGGTGGGGGACGCGGTCGAGGACGGTGACGAGGGTGGCGTCGTACTCCTTGGCGGTACGGAGCAGGTGCCAGGGGACGGCGTCGGCGTACCGGGAGGCGGTGGTGACCATGACCCAGATGTCGGCGGCGCAGATCAACTCGGCGGCGAGGAGGCGGTTCTCGACGACGAGGGAGTCGATGTCGGGGGCGTCGAGCAGGGCGAGGCCCCGGGGCAGGGAGGAGGAGGTCTCGACGCGGAGGGCGTTGTCCTCGGGGGCGGGCTCGTCGACGGGGTGGTCCTCGTCGGCCTGGGGCAGCCAGACGCGGGTGAGCTGCGGGAGGACCCGCATGCCGGCGAACCAGTGGTGGTCCTCGGGGTGGCAGACGAGGACGGGGGTGCGGGTGGTGGGCCTGAGCACACCGGCCTCGCTGACGCGCCGTCCCACAAGGGAGTTGACGAGCGTGGACTTCCCGGCCCCGGTGGATCCCCCGACGACGGCGAGGAGCGGGGCGTCGGGGTCCTTCAGCCGTGGCACCAGGTAGTCGTCGAGTTGGGCGAGCAGCTCGACCCGGTTCTGGCGGGCGCGGTCCGCGCCGGGGAGGGGGAGTGGGAGACGCACGGCGGCGACACGGTCGCGCAGGGCGGAGAGTGCGTCGATCAGCTGAGGCCGTTCGTCCAAGGTCACCACATGCGAAGAATGCCCAATTTATGAGTGTTTTTGAAGCGTATGGGGGCCCTGCGCGCCGAAGAAAAGGGCGGTGACCGGAAGACGGGGCATAACGAGTGCACAACACCCGCCCCGAGCGATGCGAAAAGCGCTGCGCGAATCGCACCTGCCTGCGATTATCGTTCCGCTTCACCGAACCTACACATCGTGCCACGCAGGTGAAGCAACCGGGCCAAGGCGATCGGAGCCCTATCCTTGTCCCGGCAGGCCACACCCCACCCACCAGGGGCTCCTGGCCACACGGCCACCACCCGGCCCCCGTAGCTCAGTGGATAGAGCAGGTGCCTTCTAAGCACTTGGCCGCAGGTTCGAGTCCTGCCGGGGGCGCAAGATCGGGACCCTCCCTCGGGAGGGTCCTTTCTACTGGTCAGGGGTGGTTTTCGGTCCGGCGGTGGGGGCGCCTGGGGCGGCCCGTGGATGGCTTGATCTGTCCGGCTGAAACCGGCCAAGGGCGGCCTCCGGCGACCGTTCGGCCCGAAAACGGCCCGAAGTTTTAGGCCGCCCACTGCCCGCTTCACTCCGCCCCACTCGCTCTTCCCTGTCGGTCAACCCCGGGCCGGACGACCGTCAGTCGTCCCTCGACTCCCGCGGGCAGGCAGGAACACTGCACGGGGTACGGCGAGGCGAGCGAGGAGGCGAAGATCGCGACGAGGTCATGCGGCACGCTGCTGCTGAAGCTGGTGCACCACAGGTACGGATCCCCGACGACGGGCTCTGCCCACGCCTGCCAGCCGAACCTTTCGGGCCGCGGGTCGGCATCGCGGACGAGCGGGGGCACCTCCTTCAAGGAGATGCCGGCCGAGAGTCCGGGAGCGAGGGCGGCACTGTGCGGACGGTCGATATCGTGAGCCCACCCCTGGGCGCAGACCGCCGCTACGACGTCTCGGGGCCGTAGAAGGAGACCGCCAGTTCCGTACGGGCGTCGAGGGCGAGAAGGAAGTCGGTCAGCGCCTCATGGGGGGGCGCCGGCGGTGAAGTACGCGTTCCATTCCGCCAGCGCGCTGGTCGGACAGGTCCGAGCCGAGACCTGCCAGGCAACCGGAAGGTCTCCCAGTTCGAAGGAGCAGGCGGCGCGCGTCCACTCGGCGCCGCACAGCCCGTCGGGGCTTGTGTAGAGGAGGGTGTCACGGGCGGTCGGCCACATCCGCCAGCCTGCGGACGTGAGGACCACGCCCACCTGGTCGGCGAGAGCCTCGTCGTCGCCTGCCAGGTGGCGAGGGGTGACCCAGTAGATCGGGTCGGGGAGGAAGGAGTCATCGTGGTGCTGTCGGTACAGGGCGCCTCCATGCGGCTGAGGTTCTGGGCGGTCGTCTACGTTGACATGGCCGCAGGGACGTCTCCAGTCCCTCGGGCTTCTTCCCTGTCTGCCTCCGGCGAACTGGCACGGCAGAGGGGCCCGGCCGTGGCCGAGCCTCTCTGATCCGGTATCGCGGCCCTCTCAGCGCCTGTCGGCTGTGGGCGTGATGATCCGCCGCATGACCACCTGGCTCGCCAGCACCGGCTTCGCCCGCTACGCGCTCATCCCAGAGGCGCTGCTTCCGACATGGGAAGGGACCGAGGCGGACGAGGTGATCGACGAGTACGTGGCGGCCCTGCGCCTGGCCGGTACGCAGCGACGCCCCGGCCAGGCCAGATCCTCTCCTACCCTCGGTTCATCTAGCGCTTGGGGAGCAGGGAGTTGAGTCGCGTGAACAGCTGGTCGGCGCGCGTGATCGTTGCCGCGTCGATGCGCGGAGCGAGCGCTGCCTGTTCGCGGAGGAGAACGGCAGCCGGCTTGTAGTGGTTGAACCGAGTGGCAATCTTGCGCTTCTTGAACACCGTCTCGATCTGCCGGACGACGCGGGGGTCCTTGGCGTTGAGTTCCGCGGTGTCGATCGGGGTGGTGAGCTGGTCCGCGTAGGCACGGTTGACGAGGTCGAGGTAGAAGTCGCGGTCGAACAGGTCCTCGACATCTGCATCACCCGTGCCGGTGAACTCGCTGATCTCGACGAGGCCGTTCTTGGCAAGCTGGTCGTTGTCTCGGAGGCGCTGAACGGCCCCGACGTCCTTGGTGCTGGAGTCGACAAGGACGGCGACGTTCAGCTTGTTCGCGCCCAGCAGGGTCACGAAGGTAGACAGCTTGCCGGAGCCACCGATGGGGGTCTTCACCCAGCGAGGATCGAGTCCGGTGGAGCCGTTTGCCTCGGCGACGTCGGTGAGGACATCGAGGTAGATCAGGTCGCTCGGGCCTTCGAGGAGCAGGGTGTGCTCGCCCACAAACAGCGTCTGGGTCATCTCGACACCCATCGCGGTCAGGAGCGGGAAGGCGGTGTCCTCGTCGGCCTTGAAGATCTCCGAGGAGACCTTCGCTCCGCCGCGCTCCAAGTCCATGACCGTCCTGACCCTCTGGAGGTTGTCGGGGTCGACCATGAACGGGGAGTGGGTGGTGTAGAGGACCTGGTGCTTGGGGGCAAGGCGCTCGTCGATGAGACGGAGCAGGTCCTCCTGGGCCCGGCCATGAAGGGACAAGCCGGGCTCGTCCAGGAGGAGAATCAGGTCAGTGCTGCCCGCCGCTTCCAGCTCGTTGAAGTAGGCGAGGAAGGAGAAGAACCACACGAAGCCGCGGGACCGCTCGTCGAACGGCACCGAGGCGCGGTGCCGGGTGTTGAAGACGCGGACCTGGAGGATCGGTCCCTCGTCGAAGGGCGGCAGGGCTCCGGTCTCAGGGGCCAAGACCTTCAGCTGCACTTCCAGCTCGGTGTTCTGTGACCAGTAGTCGAAGACCTCGTCCGAGATGACATTGCCGGAGTTCTCCAGTTCCCGGATGAGCCGTTCGTGCTGGTCGGAGTCCTGGAACTCCTCCGGCGAAACTCCCGCCATGTCCAGCAGGCTCAGCAGAGCTCGCTCACCGCGCGTGATATCTCCGGACGCTCGCCGCCGGATCAGATCGGGCAGGGCGACCTTGCCCGGCATCGTGTCGTAGTCCGCGAAGTAGACGAACTTCGGCATCGACGGGCTGGCGTACTGGTCGATGAGGTGACACCCGAGACTGCCGTTGCGCCAGCCGCGGATGCGGTCGGCCAGCGCGGTGGCGTCGGACGGAAGCTCATCCAGCTCGTCGAAGGTATCGAGGAGGTCCGCGACGGTCTTCGCCCTCCCGAGGGCCTTGGCGGCTACAGCCGGAAGGTCCAAGGCGGAGCGCAGGTGGTTGACGACCTCGGACTCGTCGTGGGAGAAGGTGAAGGTCTGGGTGTTGTCGCGGTAGCCGATGACGACGTCGAACTCGGGGCTCTTCATGGCCTTGGGGCCGAGCTCCTCCGCGATGGCCTTCATCTCCGCGTCGTCGAAGCGGAACGTGGCCCGGACCACGGGGATCTTCTGGCCGGCCGGGATCTGCTTCCGCTCGCGGGTCTTGCGGGCGGGGAAGTCGACCACCTCGTCGAAGGTGACGGCCTCCACGGGGTTGAGCCGGAAGAGCGCCTGGAGGAGGGTCGTCTTGCCCGACTCGTTCTTCCCGACGAGGCAGGTGACGTCTTCCTCGATGTCGAATATGTCGGAGTCTTCGACGGACCGGTAGTTGGTGATGTGTGCCTTGATCAGGTGCATCTTGCCTGGTGGGTCCTTCCTCACGTGTGCGAGAGGCCCGGCGTGCCAGGTCGAGAGGCGGTGGTCACAACGGCGCGGCACTGGGTGCCTTCGGCGTTGCGTTCGAGGTATGTTCCAGATGCCAATCAGGAGAGACCCCGGTGCCCGTCGACCTCGACGCCGCCGGGGTCCTCTTTGAGCTAGATCTGAGGGTAGCGCCCGCCTCTGACAACTCCGCTCGATTTGTCTCCCTGTGGCCTCACCGTGCTGCAGGCCGCGGTTGGGTCGGGAGGCCCCAGAGGTTGTCGGGCCTCTCGGCCAGCTGAAGGCGGAGCTGGCGGTTCTCCATCACGACCTAGTGCAGTGCGCCGACGAGTACCTCGTTGTCGGCCTTGAGCCGGTCGTTCTCCTTCAGCGCTTCGGCTCGGAGTTCCACGACCTCAGCCACCACGCCGCGCACCGGAGGCAGCCCTGGGAGCCGGGGAGCCGACGCCTGCGGGGAGTGTCTGGGGTCCTTCGATGCGTCGCTGGAGCTCGGCGATCTGGCCGGTGATGCAGCGGGCGTAGGTGGAGAGCAGGACAGGGACGCTGTTGCCCGCCCAGTCGGCGACCTGGGCGGGCGGGATGCCGTTGTTGAGCCAGGTCGTGAGGCAGGTGTGGCGGAGGTCGTACACGCGCTTGCCAACGAGCGACTTGAACTCGTGCGCGGGCAGGACGGCCTCGCGGGCCTTGCTCCAGGCCCGCCGGTAGACGGAGCCGGCGAGGAGGCCGCCCTTCTCGCCGGGGAAGAGGAGATCGCCGGGCTTGAGTTCGTCGCGGGCGACGAGGGCACGGAGGATCACGACCAGGGCGGGGTGGACAGGGCCGATGCGGGTGTCACCGGACGCCCGGCCCTTGAGGTCGCGGGTCTCGTGGACCTCGCCGTCGTCGGTCCAGTGGCTGCCGACCTCGGGCTCGGCGGTGTGCACGCGGAGCTCGCCCCAGCCGGTCGCCGGGAGGACGGCGTCATCGACCCGTAGCGCGACCGCTTCCTCGGGACGCAGCCCCGCGTAGTAGAGGGTCGCGAAGAACGCCATGAGCCGGTGGCCGGTGCGGGGGCGGGCGGCGATCCAGGTGAGCAGAGCAGCCACCTGGTGCGGGTTGAGGAGGGAGCGCTTGTCGACGGCGCCGGACGTCTTCGGGGCGGTGTTCTCGCCCTTCCCCTTGGGCATGGGGTTGGACTGGAGGACGTTCTGGCGGACGGCGTAGTTGAGCACGACGTTCAGGATCCGGCGGTAGCGCTTGGCCGAGCTGGCGGCGGCCGGCGTGCCGTCGAGCATGGTGTCGAGGGCATGGAGGACGGCGTCAATGTGCTTGCTGTCCTCCCAGGCGCTCATCGGCAGCGAGTTGCGACGGATCCACGCCAGGATCGCCCGGTGCTCGGGCGGGGCTTCGTCGCGGCGGTTCTTGTTGAAGGCGTACTCGCGCAGCGCCTTGCGGACGTCGACGCCCTCGTACTGGACGGGCTCGGTCCGCAGGAGCGCGAGCGTGGCCTTGGTCAGGGCTTTGGCGGTGCTGATGCGGTTATTCGCCGAGATCCGGGGCCACTTCATGTCGACGTACTGCAGGGCGAAGTCGTACCAGGTGGTCCCGGCCGCCGGCGCCGCGTGGGAGACCGGACGGCCAGTGTTCTGGTCGAAGGGCTCGCCGTTGTTGGCGGCGACGAGGAGGGTGGCACGGAAGGAGTCTGCGGCAGCGCTCGTCTTAAAGGTCTCTCCGTGGCGCTGGCCGTTGACCGACCAGCGCACGGTGTAGGTCGTGCCGCGCTTCCCCTTGTAGACCTCGGTCGTCCGGAACCGGACCTTGTAGGACCGGTTGGTCACGCGGCGGCCTCACAGTCGGTGAGCCAGTTCTCCAGGTCGCTGCGGCGGACGCGCAGGCTGCCGTTCGGGAGTTTCACGCACCGGGGAGCGCGCCCTTTCTGGCGCCAGTCGTAGAAGGTCGACCGGGAAATCAGGAGCTCTACGCAGAGCTCGTCGACGGTGAGCTTTTCTTCGGAGCGACGGGTGGCGGATATAGGGGATCGACGCAAGGTTTCTCTTTCAGGAAATTGGCATGACTCTGGCAGGGACCGGTACGGCGGGCGTTCCGGGACCCACAATGATCCGGAGAATCCCCGATTTCCATAACTGGGGATCTTCGGTTACATTTCGCCCGCCCCGGCCGCCCCTGGGGGTGTGAGGGGGCTGGCGAGGAGGGTCTGCGGGGTGCTTCCGAGGACTGTGGCGATGGCGACGAGGTCGTCGATGTCGCAGCGGCAGACGGGGCGTTCGATGTGGGAGAGCGCGGTGAAGGTCATGGATCGGCCGAGTGCGGTGACGCGGGCGGCGAGCTGGCGCTGGGAGTAGCCGCGGGCGGTGCGGGTGCGTTCGATGGTGTGGGCGGCGGCGTTTCCGGCGGGTCCGATGGCGAGGGGGCGTGGCGGCATGGGTGGTGTTGTAGCTTGCGCACCGACCGGTCCGGAAGGGATTTCCTGTCTGCCGTGAGCGATGCGGTTCGCTAAGTGAGTTCCGGGGGTGATTTCGTCAACCGGGAATTCGGCCCTACAGTTGCCGGACTCGCCGACGCGGCATGCCAGCGAGTTTTAACGAATTCCAGAGCCAGGTCTGGACTTCTTCCCACTGGGTGTGGCTGTGTTGGTCATGCACCCCGGCGATGCCGGATTCCCCCACTCTCTTTGAAAGGCGGTCGATCGACATCGCCCGTATCCGCACCATCAAGCCCGAGGCGTTCTCGTCCGAGTCCCTGGCGGCGGTGTCGCTGTCCGCCGAGCGGACCTTCTTCGGGCTGCTCACCCAGGCCGACGACCAGGGCCGGTTCCGCGACCAGGCCGCCGTCATCGCCGGCCAACTGTGGCCGCTGCGCCGTGAGCACGGGCCGGAGGCGGTCGAGGACGACCTCATCCAGCTCGACGGCGCCGGGCTGATCTGCCGCTACGAAGGCGCCGATGGCAAGCGGTACCTGCACATCGTCACCTTCGCGAAGCACCAGAAGATCAACCGGCCCAGCGGCGTCCGCACTCCTCCGTGCCCGCAGCACGATCTCGGGATTCCGCGTGAGCCCTCACCGCAGATGCGGGGCGCCCTCGCGGAGACTTCCGGGAGTCGTCCGGGAGGGCTCACTGAGCCTTCCGTGACACAGCCGGGAGGATTCACCGAGCCCTCCGTGAACGGCGAATCAGCAGGTCAGAACCAATCGCGTGAGCACTCACCGCAGCCTCACGGAGAGCTCACCGAACCCTCCGCGAGCCCTCACCGTCCGGATCTAGGACCTAGGAACAGGGATCTAGGATCTACCCCGTTGGGGGGCGCGAGCGCCCCCGCGCCCGACTCGGTCTCGGCGAAGGATCTGATCGGCGAGTACGCCGCCGCGTGCCCCCATCGCCCGCCGCAGGGTGTGCTCGGTCATCTCGGCCGCAAGGCGAAGAAGCTCCTCGACGAGGGCATCTCCCCGGACCACATCCGCGTCGGCCTCACCCTCCACCGGGACAAGGGCCTGCACCCGAGCACCCTGCCCAGCCTCGTGCACGAGGCCATGAACGCCACCCCGGCCACCACCGCTCCCCACCGGCCGTGGACCAACCCCACCGATGTCTCCGCCTACGGAGGTGAACTCTGACCGCCACCCTCGCCCGCGATCCGCAGCAGCCCACCCGGATCTCCAGCCGACTCGACGACATCCTGTCCGAACGCGGCATCGCCCCCGACACCGCCGCCCAGGAACCGGCGCCCGAGCCGGTCACCGCGCTGGAACTGGCCGAAGCCCGTATCCCCGCCCGCTACCGGCACGCCCTCGCCGACCACCCCCAGGTCACCGCCTGGGCGGACGGGATCGCCCGCGCCGGACGCCCCGGCCCCGCCGGCGCCCCGGGCATCGCGGAGGGCCCCTCGCTGCGGATCGTCGGACCGACCGGCACCGGCAAGACCCACCAGGCATACGGGGCGATCCGCAGCCTGCTGGCCGCCGGGGTCCGCCTGCGCTGGGAAGCCGTCACCGCCGCCGACCTCTACGCCCGGCTTCGCCCCCGCCCCGGGTTCGACAGCGAACGCGACCTGCAGAGCCTGATGCGCTGCCCGCTGCTGCTCCTGGACGACCTCGGCGCGGCGAAGACCAGCGAGTGGACCGAGGAGCTCACCTACCGGCTGATCAACCACCGGTACGAGCACCTGCGCCCCACCCTGATCACCAGCAACCTCACCACCGACGCCCTGCGTACGGCCCTCGGTGACCGCGTCGCCTCCCGCCTGGCCCAGATGACCGAGCCTGTCACCCTCGCCGGCCCCGACCGCCGCCGCACCAGACCCACCGTCTGACGCCAGCTGCCAAGTCGCGACCCTTCTCCCTGCCGTCCGGCTCCATTGCCACAAACGCCTCACCACCCTGCCCTGCCCTGCCCTGCCCTGCCCTGCCCTGCCCTGCCCTGCCCTTGGAGCATCCCCGCTTGAGCACGTCTTCCCCTGCCCCACACCCCGTCGACCGATACACCCTCTTCGCCGCCGGTGCTGTGATCCTCGCCCTCACCGCCACCGCTTTCTGGCTCTCCTACGCCCACCTCGCCGAGGTCGCCGGAGAACACGGCCTCGGCAACTCCCCCGCCCGCAAGTGGGCCTGGCCCGCCACCCTCGACGCCTTCGTCGTCGCCGGCGAACTCCTCATGCTCCGGGCCGGCCTGCGCCACAAGCCCGACGGGTGGGCCATCGCCCTCACCGCCACAGGTTCCCTCGGCTCCATCGCCCTCAACGTCGCCGGCGTCACCGGCACCCGTGATCCCGCCGACGTCCCCAACCTCGACTACGTCGTCGCCGCTGTACCACCGACCGCAGCGCTCCTCGCTTTCGGCGTCCTCATGCGCCAGATCCACCAGCACCTCGCCCCGCCGAACCGTGAGGCCGACTCCGGCCGCCTCCAGGCAGTCGGACCTGTGGTGACCGAGCACCCGCGAGAGGGAGACCGTCCCCGCCCGCACCCCGTCCCTACCCGGTCCGCTGCCTGGGCATCTCCCGACGCCAAGCCTCCGGTGCGTCCGCGCAAGGTCGGCCGCCCTCCGAGCGGAGACCTCGACGAGTTCGTCCGGATCGTCGAGCAGATGGCGGGCAAGCAGAACCGGGACACCATCCGGTCAACCCTCCGGGCCGCCGGTCACACCATCAGCAACGAGCGGCTCACAGAACTCCAGAAGCTCCTCGGTGGGACGGCCTCCAAGGAGTCGTCCGGAACCGTCAAGAGCCGCTGACCGGAAATAACCGCAGGTCAACCCGCTTCCGGTCGGTCCGGGTCACCCCGTCCCGGACCGACCGAGCCATCCCTTCCGCATTTCCGGACAGCCTCCGGCCTCAACGAGACATCCACGAAACGCGGACCGCCCTCTCCCTCCGCCCCACCGAAGGATCCCCACATGACACCCGCCCCGCAGCGCCCCGTCCCCGCCACGACGATCCCACCCCAGCCGAACGGCCGGTCCGCACCGCCGCAGGAGCACATCGTCCCTGCCCCGGGCGGAGCAAGGTATGGCGTTGGACCGTCCAAGGGCCGGTCCAACGCGGAAGCCTTCGCCCCGGGGGTGGCGGAGGCAGGTCCCCAGCGCGAGGGCACGCCGGGGACAGGGGCCGTGCGTGCCGCCGATGAAGCCGCGCTGCGTCGTGTCGCCCGCCGCCGTGTCCGCCAGGACGTGCAGCGCACAGAGCGTGTCGACGTCCGCTACAGCGTCGACGAGAAGCAGGTGATCCTCGCCGAGGCCCGCCGCCACAACCTGGCTGGCGCGCACTTCGTCGGTGCCGTCGTCATGGCCCACCTGAACGGCGATCTCGCCCTGCCCGCCGGGCGCACTGTCAACGACGACCTAGTCGACGAGTACGCGGCCCTGCGTACCGAGCTCACCAGGATCGGCACGAACGTGAACCAGATCGCCCACCGCTACAACGCCGGCGGCGACGCACACCCGGTGGACGCCACCGTGCTCGCCGAGGCCCGCCGGCTCGTGGCTGTGGTGAAGCAGACGATCACGGCGGTCGACGCCGCCGCGGATGTGGCCGCCACGAACCGCCGGGCGGCCTGATTGATCGCGAACATCGTCAAGCCCGGCCACAAGACCCGAGGCGTCCTGAACTACCTCTACGGGCCCGGCCGCGCCAACGAGCACACCGACCCCCACCTTGTCGCCTCCTTCGACGGCTTCGTCCCCGACCCCGGCCGCGATCCCGACGCCACCCTCGCTCAGCTCGCCGCCGTCCTCGACCTGCGGGTCAAGCAGGCCGGCGCCAAGGCGCCGAAGAACCACATCTGGCACTGCTCGATCCGCGCCGCCCCCGAAGACCGCCACCTGACCGACGACGAGTGGGCCACCATCGCCCGCCGCGTCCTGAACGCCACCGGCATCGCCCCGGCCGGCGACCTTGACGCCTGCCGCTGGGTCGCCGTCCGCCACGCCGACGACCATATCCACATCGTCGCCACCAAAGTCCGGGGCGACCTCCGCCCGCCCCGCAACTGGAACGACTTCCTGCGCGCCGACAAGGAACTCGTCGCCGTCGAGAAGGAGTACGGCCTACGGCAGGTCCCGCGCGGAGACCGCACCGCCGCGAAACGCCCCACACGCGCCGAGCAGGAGAAGGCCCATCGAACAGGGAACGCCCGAACCTCTCGCGAGCACCTGCGCACCATCGTCCGCACCGCCGTCTCGGCCGCCACAACCCCCGAGGAATTCTTCCGACTCGTCGAAGGGGCCGGAGCCCTCATCGACGTCCAGTACTTTCCTTCCGGAGATGTCCGCGGCTACAAGGTCGCCCTCGACGACGACACCAACGCCCAAGGCAAGCCCGTCTGGTTCTCCGGCTCCACCCTCGCCACCGACCTCTCCTACCCCAAGATCGCCGAACGCCTCCTGACCCCAGAGGCAACGCCTGCCGACCAAACCGAAACCCCGGCCTGGCGTCGGCTCTCCATCACCGTCGACCAGACTCCCGACCACCTCGCCCGCGGCGAAGACCAAGCCGGGCAGGCCCACATCGCCGTCCTCGCCGAAGCCCTCGACGCACTCCCCCTGGTCGCACCCGCCAGCCTCCAGCACCAGCTGGTGCAGGCAGCCACAGCGTTCGAGCGCGCCGGCCGCTCCCGCATCCGCGCCCATCACCAGCAGACCCAGGCCACACGACGGGCGGTGAAGGACGTCCTGCGCGTGCCCCAACCCAGGGACGGAGCCCTCCTCTCGACCGTCCTCGACGCCCTCCTGCTGGCGGTCATCGCCGCCCAGCACTGGCACCGCACCCGCGATCACACCCAGCAGGCCGAAGCCGCCCGGCAGACAGCCGAGCACCTCCGTCTCGCCTACCGGGCCGCAGCCGCCGAGCCGCTGACCGTGCTCCACCACCGGGGTCGGCGCCTCGCCCGGCCGCTCTTGGAGCGGCAGGCCGCTGTGGTGCGCCAGGCGCTCCCCGACCTGGCCGAGCAGATCCTCGCCGAACCCGCCTGGCCCGCCCTCGCTGTCACCCTCAACGAGGCCGCCGCAGCCGGCCACGATCCCGCCGCGCTCCTCACCCAAGCCGCCCGCCACCGCGAACTTGACACTGCCGCCAACCTCACCGAAGTCCTCGCCTGGCGCCTGAGGCGCCTTGCGGACCTGGCAGCCGGGGAGCCTTCGCATGACAGGACGGCAGGCGGAGTTCAGCCTGGTCCTGCCGCACCCACGCCAAGGGCGACGCAGTCCGACTCCCCTCCAAAGAGTCGTTGACACAGGCGCTGCCCTAAGAGGTTGTCTCACGTGGTGAGTTTCGCGAGCTTCTTGTAACAGGTCAGGGCGGCTGCGAGACCGAGGAAGGCCAGGAAGTGCGAGCCCTTCCGCTC
>NZ_LGEG01000262.1 GCF_001280125.1 Streptomyces sp. NRRL F-6492 | reverse complement strand
GTCGTAGTCGTAGTCGTAGTCGTAGTCGTAGCCGATCAGCCGCACATGGCTGAAGCCTCGCGAGCTGTTGTTGTCGGTGAACAGCTTGAGCCCGGCCTTGGCATTGTCGAAGGACAGGTCGGAGTTGCGGCCGTCGATGATGACGAAATCCGCCTTCTTGTCACGGCCGGCCTTGAGGGCCGTCTGCACCGTGCCCGGGGAGCTCCCCTTCAGGACCTTGAACTCGGTGGCCACCCCGCCTACCCAGGCGTCGAAGCCTACCCAGGTGCCGAAGTGCTTGCCCTTGCCACGACGGCGCTCACGACTTTGTCACCACCGGTCTCTACCTCGACCTCAGCCGCGTCCTGCGTAACCGGGCGGATGACCCCGCGATGCGCTACCGCACAGGCTGGACGACGACGTCTACGCCCACGCCCTGAAGACCTCCGGCGCCCTGACCCTGATCACCCGGACCGCCGTGCAGCCGCGCGCCCTGGCCGACGAGGTGCCCGTGGGCCGTCTTGGTCCGGCTCACGGTGGTGTGCCGGGGAGGCCGTCACAGGAGTGTTGTGGCGGCCGAGACGGTCGGTCGGCTCCTCCGGGAGGCGTGGGACAGGGAGCACGGCGTCGACATCGAGCACCACCGCATCGGCCACCCGGTCCTGACCTCCTCCGCCCCGCCTGACCCGCCCGGCGTACCCAAGAGGGGCGGTCACCCGGATGTCCCGGGTGATCGCCCCTGTCTCGCGTTCCGTGGTGTGCTGTGTCTCAGGTGTGCAGGGCCTGTTCGACGGTGGGGTGGCAGTCGATGACGGTGTCGACGCCGATCAGGCTCAGGACGCGCTGGACGGCTTCCTGGGGGGCGGCGATGCGCAGCCAGCCGTGTGCGGCGCTCAGGTGCTGGTGAGCGAGGATGAAGGCGTTGATGCCGCTGGAGTCCATGAAGGTCACGCCCTCCAGGTCCGCCACGATCCGCGGTGGCACCGTCGCGTTGTCCGTGGGAATCAGGGCGTCGGCCAGGGCGTCCTTGGCGGTGTGGTCGATCTCGCCTCGCAGGGTCACGACGCGGATGCCCTCGACCATGCGGCGCGCCACGGACAGCCGTTCGGCGTGGTCCGTTTTCTCGTTGCTGGTCATGCATCTCCTCGACTGCGTTCCGGCTTGCCCGTACCGGGGCGTGCGCGGACGATTCTGCCCCACCCGATCGGGCCCGGCACACCCGGATGGCCGCACAGACAATCCCGGTAGAGCCGGGTAAGGATCATCTGGGCGGGTAGCCGCGCGGCGTGAACGTGAAGGAGGACGGACCCAGTGGAACTCGATGCCGGTTATGACAGCGGTGCCCAGCCCCCTTCGGAAGGGCATCTGGTACGCGCCGACTACACACTGGAGGGCGGCGGCAACCGCATCGCCGCCGCCCGTCACCATGCCGCGGCCTTTCTGGACCGGATCCGCATCGAGTACGGTCTGCCGGTGTCGCAGCGTGTGCGGGACCTGACCGAGCTGGTCGTCAGCGAACTGGTCACCAACGCCCACAAGTACGCCTTGGGGCCCGTCCTGATGCAGCTGCGCATCGGTGCCGATGGTGTGGATGTCGTGGTGTGGGACAGCGACCCGGCTGTTCCGGTCGTCCGTGCCGCGGACCCCGGCAAGGTGGGCCATTACGGTCTGGAGATCATCAAGAAGGTCGCCGAGAAGCTGTTCGTCGAGCGGGAGCCGGTCGGCAAGCGCATCACGGCCCGCCTTGCCCTGGCCGAGGTGCCGGACCCGGCGTAATGCCGGACCCGGCGTAATGAGGGTCAGGCACGGCGGCCGCCCACGCGTACGTTTCCGTTCCAGCCACCCTCGAAGCCTTGCTCGGACCCGTGCGGGACGCTGCTCTCCGCGATTCAGGTGTGATCCCCGGCGACTGCTCCGGCTTCCGGTGCCGCGACGAGCTCGTCCGCACGCTCGGCCGGGATCCCGACGGCCAGGTGGTCACCCGAAGATTCTTACAGTCCGCTGTTCAGGGGGTCGTCGGTCAGGGCGATGGTGGCGGTGATCCGTTTGCCGAGGGGCGTGCGGTGGATGGCGAAGCTGTGGGCGAGCTTGATGACGATCTCCAGGCCGTGCTGGCCGATACGGGTGGGATCGGGCGGGAGGATCGCCGGCGGGGTGGGGTTGCTGTCCCAGACGCTGACCTCGATCGTTCCGTTGCCGGCGTCGAGGGTGAGCAGGCTCGCCCCGGGGGCGTACTTGCTGGCATTGGTCATCAATTCGCTGACCACGAGCTGGACGATGTCCATCGTGAACTCGCAGACCGGCAGGCCATGGACGGCCTGGGCATCGGTGAGGAAGCGGTAGGCGAGGTCCCGGGCGGCGGCGATGTCCAGGCTGCCCTGGAACGCTCCGGACACCGAGAGGGCCGCCGCCCGGCCCGGTCGCCGGTCTACACAGTTCACGACCTGCTCCACAGCATCCCCGTTCTTGGCGTCTTCCAGATTCCACACAGCCGAAAGCCGTGTACCCCTGATCTCTGCTTCGACACATGGAAGCCGTGAAGAGGACATCCGACCGTCGCTTTGCCCTCGACCCTCATCGAGCACAGGCTGGTACCAGCGGATAGGGGTTCATACCGAGACCGGCGTCACCGCCCCCATGGAGCAGGTCACCGCCTTCCAGGGCACCCCGAACGACGTCGCCGAAGGCGTCGCCGCCCGCATCGCCCGCTCCCGCTTCCTCTGCGAAGGCCACCACCGCTTCGTCATCCTCATCCAGCGCACCGTCTGGTCCCTGGAAGCCTTCTACGTCCACGACGACACCATGGCCGTGGTCGAGACCCTCACGGCGGAGATCAAGGTGACGCAGCCACGCGAGCTCGCCGACCACGCCAAGGCGTTTGCCGACCTCGCGCAGATGGCCTTCTACGGCGACGACGCCCGCGCCCTGATCCACACGGCGCTCGACGCCCTGGAGTGAATCCCGCAATTACCCGCAATCTTGTTGAGGAACGAGCCACGGCCTCCGTAGCGTCGAACGACACCGACGCACCCGGCCGCAGAAGGCGGTGCCCATGAGCGCCCCCACGCCCTCCGGCTCCGCCCCGGACGAACCCGGCATCCGGCCGCCCGGTCCTCCCTGCAGCCTGCCGGCCGCGCCCGCCACGGCGGCCCCGGCCGGGACGACGCGGCGGGGGAGCGATGAGCAGCCACACGATGCTCCACGACCCCACGACCCTCACGACCTGATCGAAGCCCAATTTCCCCTCGACCGGGCCCCCGACGACGCGTCAACGTCCTCTGGGCCCTGCCGCGCGACCGCCGCTACACCGTCGTAACCCCGGCTACCTAGGGCACGTCCCTTGCGCCGTGCGGGGCGGCGCCGGCCTGGAGGCGGCTTTCAGTGGTCGGGGGCCGGGCGCGGAGGGGGCACTGGTCGATGGGGAAAGCCGCCTGGAAGGCCAGCCGACGGGCGGCGTCCGCACCGAGACGGGTGAGGAGGTCGTCGAGGACGAGGTACTCCTCCCAGGGCTCGCGCCCCGTCGCGGCGGCCAGCGTCTGTATGAGCTTGTCCTCCGGGTCGGGGACGCGTTTGTCCTTCCAGACCTTGTCGGCGGTGCTGACGAGGAGGTCCTCGATCGTCACGTCGGGGCCGTCCCAGCTTGCGTGGGGTGCGGCGAACCTGGCCAGGCCCGGGTACCGGTCTGTCACCCAGCCGACCAGTTCGACCGCGACATCGTGGACCGCGCGCAGGTGCGCCGCCAACCGAGGCGGGACCTCAAGGGAGCGCAGCAGTCCCGCCACTGCGGGCGGCAGCGGTCTCAGGGACGGCTTCGCTGGGGCGTCAAGGGCGCGGGACGGGACGTCGAAACGTATCGAAGCCATCCTGTTGAAAGTACTGGCCCCTGGTGCGCAGGTCAGCAAGATCCGAAGACAGGCCCTCGGCCGCGGCCGCTTGACTGCTGCATCGGGAAGCAGTACCGCCGGGCCGCCTTCCTCGCTCCGCACGGCACTCCAGCGCCCGCCCGCCGACACGTCCCGTCTCGGTGTCCGTTGCGGGTCCTTGGAGGCGACTTCCCGATCTCGGTGTCAAGCCGGAGGCTGAGGCTGACCCAGCCCGCATGTCGAGGAGTCACCGTCCTCGGACGCAGGGCACCACGCGTTGCAGCGGCATCTGGAGATCGACGAGGTTCTGGATGTTCACGAGAAGTGGTTCTGGCTCACTTTCCGTGAAGCGCATACGTTGAGTGACGGCAAACGCGCAGAGAACCGGGGCTCTGCGCCAGAACAGCGGAACTTCCGCGTATTCGCCTGTCCCGTTGCGTTCCCACCACAGATCGTGATCAGCTCTGCGGGCTTTTCGGGCTGCTGCATCGTTCGCGTTTTCCAGGGTGCTGGTGTCGTGGCCCCAGGCGTTCAGCGCGTCCAGCACGATGCGGCGACCTCAGAACCCGACCAGGACAACTGCAGAACTGGACGACGCACGATGCAGACACCGTCTTCATCAGCTCTCTGGTCGCGGTCCCTCTTTCGCGAACCTGACGCTGAGGACGGAAAAAGCTCACGGTCTGCCTACGCCCCGCCGACCGGGCCGGGGAAGGTCTGGCCAAGGGCGAGGAGGGGTTTTGTGGCGCGGAGGCGAAGGCGCCGGAGCGTTTGCCGCTCAGCCTCACAGCCGAGACGAGTGCGCCCTCCGTGATCAGTCTCTCGCCCTCGGTCTGTGACAGGCCAAACCTTCGGCGATCAGCCGCACACGTCAACTTGGGCTGTCCGAATATTCGTTTGCCGTAGGCGAGCCAAGTCGGATAGGAAGCCCGCATGCTAAAAGGCGGCAAGATCGGGCTGAGGGCCCGGCACGAGGACGACATCCCCATTCTGCGGACCGAGCTCTACGACGACGTGATCAACTCCGCGCGGGCCGAGGCCGGACCGTGGCGGCCGATCTCACCTGGTTCGAAGGACCCGCGGCTCGTGGTGGACGACACGGCGCAAGGCAGCGTCACGTTCTCCGTGGTGGAGTTGGAAGGAGGTGCCCTGGTCGGTACCGCGACGCTGTGGGGTATCGACAACCACCACCGGTCCGCCCATATCGGGCTCGGGCTGCTGCCCGTCGCGCGCGGCAAGGGCTACGGCACGGACGTGGTCGGGACGCTCTGCTACTACGGTTTCGTGGTCCGCGGTCTGCAGCGGCTGCAGATTGAGACGCTGGCGGACAACCACGCCATGCTGCGCTCCGCCGAACGCAACGGCTTCCTCCGCGAGGGCGTGATGCGCTCCTCGGCGTGGGTGCTCGGCGAGTTCCTGGACGAGGTACTCCTCGGACTCCTCGTCCAGGACTGGAAACCGGGCTCGCGGGGCTGAGGCCCAAGGGCTTCATGGGTCGTGCAGCCTGGCAGCGGGTTCGCTCCCGGGCCGGCTCCCCGTCCAGATGCGTGATGCCCGGCCGGGGACGGCGGGTCCGTCCCGCTCGTCCCCACCTGCCGTCAGAGCGTGGTTACACGCTGTCTCGCAGACCCCCACTCCCGATGTCCGGCGCGGACGCGGTGTCACAGTGGGGCCCGCGTGGAGGCGTCGACATCGGCCAGGCTCAGACGGGACACATCGGCCAGTACGCCGTACCACTCGGCGGCCGTGTCGATGATCCGCTCGTGCGTGCCTCCGGCGTCGCTCCGGCGCGGCACGCAACCGCGCGGCATGCCCACGCCCTTGGCGTCGCGTAGCTGGGCCTGGAGAGCCCTGACGAATCCGGACTCGGGGAAAGATCGGGGAAAGAGGAGAGCCGGTGGTGCTCCGCGGCAAAGGAGGACAGCTCCACGAGCTCGGGCGCGGAGACTGTCGCCGTGAAATCGCCGTGAAGGCGCCCCGGGGGCGTGGGTGGACCACCAGCCGCCGGGAACCACCCCCGACGGGGCGATGACATAGGTGAACGGCCCCTGGGCTTAAGTGCCTTCGCGCAGCGGCAGCGGCTCGCACATGCCGCCGACGAGCCCTGTGTCGACCGGCCACCGTTCGCCGTCGATCCCCACGATGAGTACGAGATGGTCACCGCCCCGGCCCGTAGCAGGCCGAGGACCGGTTTCGTATCCGTGGTGCCGGGCGGCAGATCGTCGTCGGGAATCCAGCTGAGCGTGGGCCGCGGGCGCGCACGTCGTAAGGGTGCGGAACGGATCACGGCCGCACCCCGCTGTGACGGCACCGCCCCTGTCCGGCGCGGCCGCGGCAGGCCCGAGCGCTAGGCTCTGGGTCGCCTCACCCGCCCACGTCCTTCCCAGCCCGAGAGTACGCGCCGTGGAAACCGAAGACAGACCGCCCTTGACGATCGACGCCGATGCGGAGCGCCGCTTGTGGACGCTCGGCGCGCCACCCGGAGTGCTGGGCCGGCCGGTCGTGGCCGGCGGCACCGTCTACCTGCCCGTAGCGGGCGGCCGTCTCGCCGCCGTCGACCCGGACCGCGGCCGCGTGCTTTGGTGCAGCGCGCCGCTCACCGAGCCGGACACCGGACGGTTGGTGCCCGTGGGCGAGGTCGTCGTGATCCCCGTACAGGGGGAGTACGGGCGCAGCGGGTACGTCGCCCTGGACGCCGCGACCGGCACGGTGCGGTGGACGCGCATCAAGAGTGACCTGCACCGCGTCGCGGCCGCCGGTTCGACGCTGGTGCTGTGGAACGACACCTACGACGAGCGTGCGAAGATCGCCGGCATCGACGCGTTGACCGGCGAACTCCTCTGGGAGAACGAGTTCCAGCGGATCTGGCGCCTGCTGGTGCGCGGGGAGCGGGTGATCCTCGACGCCGGGGGCCTGCGCGCGCTGGACGCCCGCAGTGGTGAGGAACTGTGGAGCAAGGGGTACGGCAGCGCCCTTCCCGAACCGGGCAGCCCCCTCCCCGGACAGTGGGGGACGGACAATGCGGCGGTCTTCCACGCATGGAAGGGCGGCACCGCGCCCGAACTGTCCCTGTGTGCGTCGGACACGGGTGAACAGCTCACCGCCACCCGCTTCCCGCGGCGGGCGCTGCGACACTTCTCCCGGCCGCCCACCCTGCTCGACGGCGGCCGGGTCCTGTTCGCGGAGAGTTACGGACGGCGCCTCCAGGTCTACGCCCACTCCGACCTGGCCACGGCCGAGCCCCTGCTGGAACTGCGTCTCGCCCGCTGGCGCTTCACGTCCTTCTCCGGGAACCCACTCTGCGTCGGCGACTGGGTGTACGCCGTCGCCGGTCGCCGCTACCAGGTGTACGCCGCCCGGTGTGGTGACGGGTCCGGCCTGCGGCCGCTGTCGGCAACCGCACCGGACGGCCGGGCGGTGCGGTTGCCGCAGACGGTCGCCGGCCCGAGGCACCTCTTTCTCTCCAACGGCCGGACCGTCGCCGCGGTCCGGGACGGCCGGGTGCTGTGGACGACGGCCACGGACACGTACGACAGCTGGCCGGTGCCCCTCGGCTCCGACCGCGTGCTGTTCCCCTCGCGCAGCCGGACCGCAGACGGATACCGGCTGCACTGCGCGGACGCGGAAACAGGCCGCCGTCTCACCTGACCGCGCTCAGGGTGGTGTGAACGGGTGTGGCAGTGGCACTGGACGGGTGTCGGCAAGGGCGGCAGGGTCCGGTCCCGCGTGTGTTGTGCAGCGATGTTGATCACGGTTGCCACGGGCAGTTCGACGGCGCCGGCGAGCCGCTCGGCCAGGGCGAGCACCTGCGGGGCCCCGGCGACCGTTGTCTCTTCGCCGGAGTACGCGGTGCCGACGGGGAGGACGATCGCCTCCTCCAGCGCGAGGGGCACCAGCACGCTCCAGTCGAGGAGGCCCGACAGCTCCGCACCGGTCAGTCGCCCCCTGCACAGCGCCACGAAGCCGTCCATGGACGGGCCGGCCTTCTCCTCGAACCAGCCCGGCGCCTCCCGTGCGGCCTGCGGCAGGTCGTACGGGGGCAGCCCGCGCCGCTGCAACTCGCTGTTCAGCGCGGCGGCGACGTCCCCGTACCCGCCCTCCCCGGGCTGCGACCAGTCCTGCGCGGTGACACTCACCGGATAGACACCCATGGTCGCAACGTACCGGCCGCCACCCGCTACGAGATCGGCGCCCGCCTCGCCGCACTCGTCCTCCGGCTCCGCGAACCCGTCCAAGACGGTTCGTCAGGCAGGACCTAAGACTTGTCGCGCGGGGTGATCCCTCCGGCGTACACGTTGTTCGGTGTGACGACGGACGTGACGGCGCGGGCGACCAGGGTCGACGGCTCCTGGCCGTCGACGAGGGAGTCGGTGTTCAGGATGAGGACCAGGGTGGCCTTCTGCGAGGGCAGGTAGACGGTCACGGTCTCGTACCCGGGCAGGGAGCCGTTGTGTCCGATCCAGCCGTTGGTCCGCAGGATGCCGAGGCCGTAGTCGGTGCCGGGGAATCCTGTCGGCAGCACCTTGAGACGCTGCGCCTGGGTCTCGGCGCTGAGCAGCTTTCCGGTGGCGAGGACGGGGGCCCAGCGGCGCAGGTCCTGGAGGTCGGAGATCATGCCGCCGGCCGCCCAGGCCCAGCTGGGATTCCAGTCGGTGGCGTCTGCGACGGCGCCGGTCAGCGTCTGATCGGTGTATCCGTGAGCGTGGGGCTCGGGGAACTCGGCGCCCTCGGGGAGGAAGGTGTGACGCAGACCGGCCGGGCGGACCACCCTCTCGTGGATGACGTCGGCGAGCCGCTTCCCGGTCACCTTCTCGACGACCAGGCCGAGCAGCACGAGGTTGGAGTTGGAGTACTGGAACGTCGCGCCCGGCGCGAAGGTGTTCGGGTGCCGGTAGCCGTAGGAAAGGACCTCCCACGGGTTGAACGGGCGCTTCGGCGCGCTCAGCAGGTCGTGGATGAAGTCGGGGTCGGCGGTGTACGGGAACAGGCCGCTGCGCATCCCGGCGAGCTGGCGCAGCGTGATCTTCTCGCCGTTCGGGACCCCTCGGACGTACTCGTCGATCGGGTCGTCGAGCCTGACCTTGCCCTCATCGACAAGCCGCAGGAGCGCGGTGACGGTGAAGGTCTTGGTCTCGCTGCCGATGCGGACGTAGGTGTCGGCGAACATCGGCCGGCCGGTGGTCTTGTCCGCGACGCCGGTCGCGCGGACGTAGCAGCCCTTGCCCGGCATCCACAGGCCCACGACGAGTCCGGGGACACGGGCCTGCTTGCGGACGTCCTCGACGGTCTTGTCGAGCCGAGCGGTCAGCTCGGGGCCGAAGCCGTCGGCGGGGCAGCCGTCGCCGTCGTGCGGACCGAAGGCCGTGGCGGGGGAGTGTGGGGCCGGGACGGCCGTGGCGGGAACGGTGGCCAGCGGGGCCAGCACGGACGCCGCGAGCAGCGTCGCGGCGAGCAGCCGGCGGGGAAAGGTTCGTCTCATGAGGGGGCGCCTCTTCCAGGTCACGGACGCGGACGGCGACAGACCAGCATCAGATGCGGCGCGAACGGCAGACCGCCCGACCGGGACCCGGCGAGTCCACTCGTTCGGCGCCCCGCCCCCGAGCCGCTCGCTGCCGCTCAGCGCGCCACGGCCGCCAGGTCCTCATCCCGCGGGGCCGCGCGGACGGCTTACAGGACGGGGAGTTCCACCGTGGAGGCACCGGTCGCCAGGACCATGTCCTCTGCGGCCAAAACGACGGGGAAGTGGACTCCGGTCGCGGTGGTGCGGCCGACGGCGCCCGCGAGGGAGGGCCGCGCCAAGGGTGCACAGTGCCAGGTCGTGGGGCTGGGGAGACTGGATGGGTACCGAACTTGATCGAGTGATGTCGGGACGGTTCGCCGGACAGCGGCCTGCTCGCTCCGGTAGCTCCTGGGGAGTGAGACACGCGCAGGGCGGTGGGCTGACCGACGCCGAGAGAGCCGCGCGGGAGTGAATCCGGCTGCGGGCTGTCGCCTGCTTCGAGAGCGGGGAGACGAACCGCGAGGTCGCCACCGCGCTGCGGGTGAGCGAGCACCGGATCCGCAGGCAGGACGACTGCCACCGGCTGGGCTGCGTCGTCGGAAGCCGTGGTCCCGGCCCCACGGCGGACACGCAGCCGAGCCCGGACCTCCGGAGGGAGAATCCGAGCCCGGCGTGGGTCTGGTGGCGCTCAGAGGTGGCGGGTGATGAACTTGTCCCGCTGATGCAGCCAGTCTCCGTGCAGAGTGCGATCACGTACCAGATGCACCGCGCGTGATCACCCTTCGGATGGTGCTCAACGGTTCGCGTGGTCTGTGCGCCACCGTCTCGCTGTGTCCCTCGCGAACTTATCGCCTATCAGGAACTGCCCGCTCTCCGGAGTCACCGCCTCCAGATGCCACGTCGCCGCCGCAGTACGCACCTCGTGGAACATGCCCTCGATGCCGGTGCGGAACAACTTGCCGTTCTCGAACTCCTGGGTAACCTCGGACTGCTCGATGAGGCGCTCAGCGAAGGCACTTGCTGAACGTTTCAGAATGAGGTTCGGAGTCGTCGCAAGCAGATGATGCTGCAGGCGAGTCGGAGCAGGCCGAGGTGGAGGTCGGCGCGCATCTCGTAGCGGATCCGCAGGCGTTTGAACTGGCGGAGCCAGGCGAAGGTCCGTTCCATGACCCAGCGGGTCCTGCCGAGCGCGGAGCCGTGCGGGACACCTCGGCGGGCGATCGTGGGTGTGATGCCGCGGGTCCTCAGGATGCGGCGTTATTTGTCGTAGTCGTAGTCGTAGTCGTAGCCGGGGTCGGCGAACAGTCGGCCCGGCCGGTGCCGCGGTCTCCCGCGCAGTCCTCGGATGCGGGGGATCGCGTCCAGCAAGGGGGTCAGCTGGGTGACATCGTGCCTGTTTCCGCCGGTCAGCGAGACGGCGAGAGGTGTGCCGTGCCGGTCGGCGACCAGGTGGTGCTTGCTGCCCGGCCGGGCGCGGCCGCCCGGCGAGGGTCCGGTGTGAGCCCCCTTTCAGGGCCCTGATGCGCGAGCCGTCGATCGCGGCGTCGTCCATGTCCAGCAGACCTGCCTTGCGCAGTTCGGTCAGGAGGACTTCGTGCAGGCGGGCCAGACGCCGGCCTCGGTCCAGCCCCGCAGGCGCCGCCAGGCCGTCACTCCACTGCACCCGGTCTGCTCGGCGGGTACATCCCTCCGGCTCACGTTCTTGCGCAACACGCGAACGATGCCCCGCAGAGCCGCACGGTCGTCCGCCGGCAGACGCCCCGGATATACCGGTGGCACCGCGCAGGCCGGGGTGGCAGCAGCGGGGCGATGCGTTCCCACAGGTCATCAGGCACAAGATCATCCGACACCCGCACCACTCTGCCGCCACCAGACCCGACCACCAATCCCCTGCGTCGAACTCATTCTGAAACGATCAGTTATGGTCTCGGGCACCGGCGACGCGCGTGCTGACCCTTTTGGATGGGAAAACGGCGGGTACGTTGGGAGTGCCACGGTCGAGGTCGAGGAAGCTTTCCGCCCGCAGTGGCCGCTGCTCGTGGGCTCTCTGCCGGCAGACCCAGGTTTCGCATAGGACCCCTGGCCAGTCCTTCTGGGCAGCGAGGCCGGCGTTCTGGGACTGGCCTGGGCAGACGGATCCGGCGATGGCTGATGAGAGGCTGGTGAATGCAGCCGTCGGTACGCCGGGCGATCGTAAGAGGGAGCGAGTCCCTTACCCCCCTTTTCAGGTACCAAGTAGGTACCATCGAAGTGTGCCGTCTCTGAATGTCACCTTCACCGACGAGGAGCTGGAGGAGGTCCGCGCCGCCGCGGCCGCCGAAGGCAAGTCCCTCAAGCAGTACGTCCACGACCTGTCGCTGCGCGAGCGTCGGCGCCGGCAGTTCGTCCGCTACGCCGCCTCCTGGGGCGAAGCGCACCGAAGCGAGTTCGACGACGCCTTCCCCGACGAGATCCCCCCTGTCGGCCGGGAGCACGGGGTGGACGCCGCCTGATGATCCTCCACATCGACGTCCCCTGGCTCCTGGACGTCCAGGAGCAGGCCGTACCCGAAGACGTCAGCGTCGCCGACTACTCCGCCCTCGTTGCCGCCGTGGCCCGCCACAAGACCCGCATTCCGCGCCCCACCGCCTCCGAGCCCGACCCGGCCTGGCGTGCCGCCGCCCTCCTGCACACCCTGATCCGCCTGCAGCCGCTGCCGTACCGCAACAGCCTGTACGCCTGCCAGGTAACCGCCGCCTACATGCACGCCTCCGGGGAAGGCATCGACCCCCCTTACGGCGCCATGGTCGACCTGGTGCGCGACATCCAGGCCGGCAAGACCGACGTCTACCAGGCCGCCGACCGCATCCGCATCTGGCGCATCTGACCGACGCGAAACCTGAAGACGGCCCGGCCCGTACGCCGCCGTCATGCAATGAGCTTTTCCAGCCTGACATGCGCGTGGGCAGGAGCAGTGCCCAGACGACCTTCAAAGGTCGCTTTCGACCGCTGTCTCATCCTGATATCAGACGTTCCGCGATCTTCTTCGGGTCGCGTCAGGAGATGGTGTTCTCGCTGGTGAGGCGGCGGGCCATGAGGCCGGTCATGGCGAGGTGGATGACGGCTTCGGAGCGGACGGGGGTTTCGTAGTCGCGGACGAGGCGGTGATGGAGCATGAGCCACCCGTGAGACCCGCTCGACCGCCCAGCGCTCGGGGATCGGGATGAATTCCGTGGTGCCGGGCTTACGGGCGGTGATTTCCATGTCGATGCCGAGGGCGGCGGCACGCTCGGCGAGGTGCTCTCGGTAACCGCCGTCGACCCGCACCTTGCGGACGCGGGGGTGCTCGTCGGCGACCTGGCCCAGCCCGCCGGCGTCGGCCCGCCAGCGTCGGCCTGGCGGCCGTCCGGACCGGCGGACGGGGCGACGTCACTCAGGGAGGCCGAGCGGCGGATGCTCGAGCACGCGGGGCTTGTACTCGACCAGCTGGATGCGGCCGTCGAAGGTGCGGTGCTCGATCATCTCAAGGGCAACGTCCGGGTAGCCGTCGTAGATGCGTTCCTCGCCCGTGGCCCCGGTGATCACCGGGAACATCACGACTCGGAAGCGGTCGACGAGTCCTGCCCGCAGCAGGGACCGGCACAGGCTGAGGCTGCCGATCGTGCTGAGGAGTCCCGAGCCGTTCGACTTCATGGCGCGGGCCGCCTCGACGGCATCGTCGCGGACGAGCGTGGAATTGGCCCATGCCAGTGGCTCCTCGAGTGAGGAGGAGAACACCACCTTGGAGGCTTGCGTGAGCTGGTCGACGGACGCCTCCTCCTCGGGCCTGAACTCGTCTTGGCCACTCGGAACCTCGCCCGCGGCGAAGCCCGACATCAATCGGTAGGTGTTCGCTCCCATCAGGTAGGTGGCCTCGGGCTGCTCACCGAGCCACGTGAGGTACTCCGGACCCTCGAGGCCCCAGAAACCGGGCCAGCCTTCTCCCGATGCGTAGCCGTCGAGGGAGGTGATGAAATCGACGAGAAGCTCCGGCATGGCGGTGTCCTTTCTGAAGCGTCACAAGCTTGGACCGGTCGGGAGCCGCATACTCATCGGCCGCGCTCAGCAGTACGAGAGCATCGGAGCAGACGGTTCGGGCGTACGACCCACGGCTGCCGCTAACCGGCCCCCTTGGCTGATCGGGCCTGCTCGGGCGGCCTGTCCCGCCAGTGCCGACCATGCACTTCCTGGGCCACTCCACCCAGCAGGCGTGCGCCCTCCGGGGCACGGCCGGTGTCCCCACCACCACCTTCGGTGAACCACTGGACGAGAAGACCGGCTCCCTTCGTCACGAAAGCCCTCCTCCACCCAAGGCCTGCCGGCCTGCCCCGCCGACCACGTCGAGTGAGGCCAAGCCCTTCACCACCGGCGCGACGAGGAGGGACGCCCTGTAGCTGGGGATTTCGCAATCGGCCCTGATGTACATGAATATCCTGATGTTCCAGGCTATCTCCGACTCAGGTCACTAGGGCTCGTCCGGCGGACCGTGGACCGAGTCAGGGCCGGACCGAGCTGGGAGCCGGCCGGGACCGTTATCGTGTTGACCGCCCCGGCAGGCAGTGCTGGAGTCGGCACGTGGACAGCATCCCCGCCAACCGGCGTCTCTGGAACCGGATCAGCAGCGCCTACCAGCACGCGCACGACCCGCAGATCGGCGCCGCGCCCCGGCTGTGGGGCATGTACTCCATCCCCGACGCGCACCTGCGCGCCTTGGGCGACGTCACCGGCAAGCGCGTCCTCGAACTCGGCTGCGGCGCCGGCCAGTGGTCCAGGGTGCTCGCCGCCGAGGGCGCCATCGTGGTCGGGTTCGACCTGTCCGAAGCCCAACTCGCCGCAGCGGCCCGCGCGACGGGAACGGCCCGCTACCCGCTGGTGCAAGGCGCCGCCGAACGACTGCCCTTCGCCGCAGACAGCTTCGACCTGGTGTTCTGCGACTTCGGCGGGCTCAGCTGGGCGCCCCCGCACCTGGCCGTCCCGCAGGCCGCACGCGTCCTGCGCCGAGGCGGGCGCCTGGTGTTCAACGTCGCCAGCCCGTGGTTCGAAGCCTGCTACGACGAAGCCGCCGGCCGCGTGACCACGACGCTGCAGAAGGACTACTTCGGGCTGAACGCCATCGCCGAAGGCGACGGCGCGACCAGTTACCAGCTCACCTACGGCGACTGGGTCAGGATCCTGTGCGGCGCGGGTCTCGTCATCGACGACCTCATCGAGCCGCGGCCCGAACGCGGAACACCCAACGGCTACAACGAAACCGACCCACCCGACTGGGCGCACCACTGGCCGGCGGAACTGCTCTGGGTGACCCACAAACCGTAAGTCCCACCGCGCCGAGACGTGAAGGCGCCCCCTCCACGGGTGGGTTCCACCCCGGTGGAGAGCGGGGCCGCCGTGCGGAATCCACCCACTCCCTCGTGCTCGGCCCGCCGGGTGGACCGGGTGTCGAAGCTGCGGTTGCACCGACCGGGACACAACGGACGGCCATGCCCTGACTGTGAGGGAGAAGCGCGAGGGTGGGAGAGCCGGTCACCGATGTACGGAGGCCCTCGTCATGGTCCACCCGATCCCGGATCTCACCCCGGAGCTCCCGGCGCGTCCGAAGCAGATCACCGACGCGGTCCGGCTGTGGGCGACGCTCTCTCGGGATGCTCGTGCCGGCTGTGGACAGCTGTCTGCACAGTGGAACTTTTGATGACGGGAGCGGGTGGTAGGCGGCCGGCTCTCGGGTTGACGACGCGCGGCCGGAAAAGGTGAGTGACGGTACGCGCTCACCGGATGGGTGGTCGCCCTCGGTCGTGCAGCCACGAGGCTGACGGGTTCCGGAGCGAGGGTCCGGTCGTTGCGGCGGCCGGACCCCGCACGAGGCTGACCGCCTACTGGGGCTGTGTCGCGATCTGGATCAGGTTGCCGCAGGTGTCGTCGAAGACGGCGGTGGTGACGGGGCCCGCTTCCAGGGGCTCCTGGGTGAAGCGGACACCGAGGCCGCTCAGGCGCTCGTACTCCGCCTTCACATCGTCAACGGCGAACTGGGCGAGCGGGATGCCGTCCTCGGCGAGCGCGTCGCGGTAGGGCTTGACGGCCGGGTGGCCGGCGGGCTCCAAGAGGAGTTCGGTGCCGTCGGGCGTGCCGGGCGAGACCACGGTCAGCCACCGGGCCTCGCCTCCCAGCGGGACGTCGTGCTTCTTCACGAAGCCGAGGATCTCGGTGTAGAAGTCCAGGGCCTTCGCCTGGTCGTCGACGAAGATGCTGGTCAGGTGGATCTTCATGGAGTGCTCTTCTCTGGTCCGGGGGCGTCGGGCGCGGGCCATCGCTTGGCGATCTGCCCCAGCGGCGCCGTGTTCAGGTCGTGGAACTTGTAGCGGCCCTCCCGCCTGGTCTCGACGAGCCCGGCGGTCTCCAGCACGGCGAGGTGCTGGGAGATCGCCTGACGCGAGATGCCGAGCTGATGTCTCACGCTCAGTCGTGAGCAGATCTCGAAGAGTGTCTGCCCGGACTTCTCTGCGAGCACGTCGAGGATGGTTCGGCGGGTGGAGTCGGCCAAAGCTTTGAAAAGGTCGTCGGCCACAACCACAAGGTAGGCAAGTGATGACTTGCCTATCAAGGCGAAAACGGCGCCCTTCGGGGAAGGTCGTCCGTCAGCGGTCGACACCGTCATCGCCTTCCGCCACGCCGAAGTTGCCGATCACGTGGACTGACGGGTGGAGATCGCCCGTCCTGCCCCGGCCGAGAACTTCGTGCCCGGCGGCATGGTGCTCCTTGGCGATGGGACGAGCGTGTTCGTGGAGATCGACCGCGACACCCCCTGCGCCCGCCTCGCCGTCCAGCTGGAGTACTACGACGCCTGCCGGGGCATGCCCGCTGTCGGGCGCGGTAACGCCCGCCGGTGTCCCGCGCTCCCACTGGCAGAAGACTTGTGCCGGCCCGTCCCTGGAGCGGTTCTTCCTGCCGGTGCTGTTCGTCTTCGCCCCGGCCTTGCCCCGCGCCGCGTGGCTCCGGCGACGAGGGATGCCGCCTTCCGCGAGAGGGCCCGCCGGGTGGGGGTGTGAGCTACCGGCTCATCGGGGCGCCCGCGACTCCACCCCTGCTGATGACGGAGGGGGCCGACCAGCCAGTGTGGCGGGTCGTCGGCAACGGCCGCGGTGAGGAGCGCCGCACTCTGACTGCGCTGCCGAAGGCGCGGCGAGGTGCGGCTTGCCGGGTTTCCATACGGGCCCGGTCAAGCCGCTGTGACCGTCCCCGGCTTGCCCACGGCCCCTTGGGCAAGCCCGAGACAGGAGGGGCAAGCCATCTTTCGACCGGGACTTGCTCTCCCCGGCGGGGGCCGGAGGCGTGACTCCAGACGGGATCCAGGCAAAACGGACACCGCTCATTTCTGCAGGTCACCCCCAGCGGTCAAGCCGGTCACGCGCGGGTGCCTCTTTCCGCCGCCTCTTTCCCGCGCGGTAGCCGTGGGGAGGACAGGGGGCTTCGTTGGCCCAGTTCTCGTAGGGCTGCAGCAAACGGACATGCAGCACTGAGTGAGGCCCGGCCCGGACCGGCTCACACATCGCGGTGGTGCGCGACGGTCACGACGACGACCGCCGCGACGAGCGACCACGCCCCGAACACGATCCACCCCTCGGTGACCGATACCGGGTACTTGTCCACGCCGTAGTCCCGTCCGGGGTTTTGGACGAGAGCTCGCCACGCGGTGAGCGGCATCGCGTTGCCGATCTCCTTGACCCACCGATAGGTCTCGCCCATGAACAGGGCGGGCAGCAGCAGGAGCACGCCGACGACAGCCACGATGGTGCCCGCGGCGTGGCGGATGAGTGTGCCCAGGGCCATGCCGACGAGGGCGCACAGCGGTGCGAGCAGTGCGGAGGCGGCGACGGCCCGCAGTGCGCCGGGGTCGCTGATGGACATGCCGTGGTGATCCCGCAGGATCGCCTGGGTGACGCCGAACGAGGTCCCGGCGGTGACCGTGCCGAGGACGAGCATGACGGCCGTCACGACGGTCGTCTTGGCTGTCGTCACCGCACGGCGTGCGGGAACGGCCGCGAAGGTGGTGCGGATCAGTCCGCTGGTGTATTCGCCGAAGACGGCGATGGCGCCGACACTGCCGGCGATGACCATGAGGAGCTGCCAGGCCGGGGCGACGAAGGCGGACCCCAGGGGATCGAACAGCGTCTGCGGCAGCTCGGAAAGCCCCGGCGGTGGAGCGGTCGGCAGTTCGGGCTGATGCGCCAGTCGGTCGGCATTCGACAGAGCGGAGTTCACGTTGATCCCGATGACGGCCAGGGGGCCGATTCCGAGGACCCAGTAGGTGGAACGCAGCGACCACAGTTTGATCCACTCGGCGATGAGGAGGTGGTGGAACCGGGTGGATGAGGGGAGGGCGGTCGCGTACGCCTTGGGCTCGGCGACTGGCTGTGCGGTCATCGTGCGTCTCCTGCGCTGTATTCGACGCTGTCGGCGGTGAGTCCCATGAACGCCTCTTCCAGGGAGGCGGAGCGGGGGGTGAGCTCGTGCAGCAGGACACGGCTGTGGAACGCGAGCTCGCCGATACGGTCCGCGCCCATGCCGCTCACCGTGCACGATCCGTCGGCCTCGCCGCGGACGGCCGCCCCCTCCTTGGTGAGGACGGACGTCAGCCGGGCGACCTCGGGCGTTCGGACGGTCACGCTCGGCCGGCTGCCGCGGGCCGCGAACTCCGCCAGGCTCTCCGCGGCGATCAGCTCGCCCTGGCCGATGACGATCAGCTGCTGGGCGGTGTGCTCCATCTCGCGCATGAGATGGCTGGAGACCAGCACCGTACGGCCCTCGGCGGCCAGCCGATGGAACAGGCCGCGCACCCACAGCACGCCCTCCGGGTCCAGTCCGTTGAGCGGCTCGTCGAACAGCAGGACGGGCGGGTCACCGAGCAGCGCGGCGGCGATGCCGAGCCGTTGCTTCATCCCCAGCGAGAACCCCCCGATGCGGCGCCGTGCGGCGGCGGTCAGTCCCACCTCTTCCAGGACTTCGTCCACCCGGCGCCGCGGCAGCCCGTTGCCGCGTGCCAGTGCCGACAGATGCGACCGTGCGCTGCGCCCCCCGTGCACGTCATGGGCGTCGAGCAGGGCCCCGACGTGCCGCAGTCCTCGTGGGCGTCCCCGGAACGGCTGCCCGTCGACGGTGACGGTGCCCCCGCTGGGGTCGTTCAGGCCGAGGATCATCCGCAGCGTGGTGGACTTGCCGGCGCCGTTGGGACCGAGGAACCCGGTGACGTGGCCGGGGCGGACGGTGAAGGTCAGGCGGTCGACGGCGGTGGTGGCGTCATATCGTTTCGTCAGTTCGTTGGCTTCGATCACCCGGCCCACGGTGCCGTGGGCCGGGCCCGCGCGGCATCGGCCCGCGGGCCACACTCGCAGGGTCCGCTTGTAGCCCCGGGGTGTACACCCCGGGGCCGATGCCCCGGCCCCGGCCCGTACCTATGATCGCGGCATGATCTTCTCACCCCGCGCCGCCCGCCCCCGGCGCTTGCGGCCTGCCGCGGCACAGGCCCTGACCTGGTGCGGGGCCCTCGCCTATCCGATCCTGCTGTACGTCGCGGTGCTCAGCGAACACGACCCCACCGGTGTGGGGCTCCTCCTGCCGGCCGTACTCTCGGTTCTGCCCCTTGCCCTGCTGCGGTGTCGACCGTTTCCGGCCCTGATGCTGATGCTCGCCGGTTCGTTCGCCGCAACCGTGACGGCGGCGTCGAAGTTGGCCTCGGCGTTCCCCTTCGTGGCGCCCGGGCAGGCGTGGCAGATCGGCTGTCTGCAGGCTCTGCTGACCGATCTCGCCGTCGCCTGGATCGCTGCCACCCGGACGCGCCGGACCGCGCTCGCCGCTGCGGCGCTGACGCTCGCCGAGCAGATCGCCGCCGCCGGCCACTACCGCAGCGAGCGGGACGTCTTCGTCTCGACCATCATGTTCTTCGTTCTGATGCTCGCCCTCGCCTGGTTGACCGGCTCTCTCGTCCAAGAGCGCCGCGAGCACGCCGAAACGGTGCGGATCCAGGCCGCGGAGCAAGCGGTCACCGTCGAGCGGCTGCGGATCGCCCGCGAGCTGCACGACGTGGTCGCGCACAGCATCGGCATCATCGCCATCCAGGCCGGCACGGGCCGCCGGGTCATCGAGACCCAGCCGGCCGAGGCCCGTAACGCGCTGGCCGTCATCGAGACCACCAGCCGGGACACCCTGGCCGGGCTGCGGCGCATGCTGGGATCCCTCCGCAAGGCCGAGCCGGAAGGGGCGCCGCTGGCCCCCGCGCTGGGCCTGACGGACGTCGACCGGCTGGTCGCGACCACCCGGAACGGCGGCGTGAGGGTCGATGTGGAGTGGCGAGGAGAACGGCGCCCCCTCCCCATGGACATCGAACTGTCCGCCTTCCGCATCATCCAGGAAGGCCTCACCAACGTGGTTCGCCACGCGGACACACAGGAGTGCCGAGTGGTCATCGACTACCAGGAGGACGAACTCTCCATCGAGATAACCGACGACGGTCAGGGGCCCACACCCGCGGGCATCGGCTACGGCGTCACCGGCATGCGCGAGCGGGCCCTCCTCCTGCACGGCCGGTTCACCGCCGGACCCCGCCCCGAAGGCGGCTTCCGCGTGGTGGCGCGGCTACCGGTGCCGGCGGGGACGCGATGACTCCCGACCGCGTCCGCGTCGTGCTCGTCGACGACCAGCCGCTGGTGCGCGCCGGGCTGCGTGTGCTCATCGCGGACTGCCCGGATCTCGAGATCCTGGGAGAAGCCGGCGCGGGCGCCGAAGCGGTCCGGCTGGTCCGGGACGTCCGGCCCGATGTGGTCGTGATGGACATCCGCATGCCCGGCATGGACGGCATCGAGGCGACCCGGCTGATCACCGCCGACCCGAACACGGCACGGGTCCTCATCCTCACCACCTTCGACGACGACGAGTACGTCTACGGCGCGCTGCGCGCCGGCGCGAGCGGCTTCCTCGTCAAGGACATGGACCTGGACGACATCCTCACCGCGATCCGTGTGGTCGCCGCCGGCGAAGCCCTGATCGCACCGCGCGTGACCCGCCGCCTCATCGAGGAGTTCGCCGCACGCCCCGAACCCGCGGCCACGCCCCGGCCCGGGGCGCTCGAAGGCATCACCGACCGTGAACGCGAGGTGCTCACCCTCATCGGACGCGGCCTGTCCAACGACGAGATCGCCGGCCGGCTCTTCATCAGCCCGGCCACGGCCAAGGCCCACGTGGGACGACTGTTCTCCAAGCTGGCCGCCCGTGACCGGGTCCAGCTGGTCATCATCGCCTATGAACTGGGCTTGGTATCGCCATCGAACTGAGCAAGCGCAAGTGCTGTCGGCTTCGTTCACTTCCGGCGGGTACCGGCCCAGACCTGGGGAGCGGTCGCGCAGCGTCACCGGGCAGGCCGCTCCCCGGATCACGCACCATCGCCTGGCTCCACGGCTTCCTGCGCCTGCGCGTCCGATGGGAACGACGCGCCGACATCCACGAAGCCTTCCTCACCGCTCTGACCGCGCCGCACCAGGCCGAATTGTTCTTGATCGGCCTGTACCTCGAAGCTTTCACCGCGCCGTACGCCGCCGAGGCGAGCGCCCGGCCCGTCGCGGCCTGGCCGGTCGCTCACGGGGCGGCCATCGCCCGGCAGGCAGCCCATGACAAAGAGCCCCTCACCGTCCTGTCGCTGGAGCCCGCTCTGTACACGGCCACCGGCATCGTCCCGCTCGACCCCGCCGCGTAACTGCTCGGGCAGAGCCACAGGGCGGATGACAAGAACTTCACCGTGTTCCGGATCGGCCGGCGAAGGGCGCTGTTTCCGTCCGGCTGGCCGGGTCCGAGGCGGAAGGGCCCTGCTCGGCGGTGTCCGTCTGTCTCAACGGCTCGTTGCACTGGTGGCAGACCCATGCCGACGACTGCCCCGCTCTTCAGGAGGAACTGATGTCCGACGATCTGCTGATCGCCAAGATCGCCCACGGCTTCGATCAGCTCGATGCCGACGGAGACGGCCGGCTCACCGAGGCCGACCACGTCCTCATGGGGCGTTCATCGGCGCGCGCCCTGGGGCATCTGGAGGGGTCGGCCGAGGAAGCCCGGCTCGTCGCCGCGTACGTCGCCATCTGGCGGGACCTGCACCTGCCCGCGCTCCCACCGGGAACCGAGGCGATCGGCTGTGCGGACTTCATCGCCGCCACCGCCGCGCTGGCCGATGATCCGGCCGCCGCGCGGGCCACCGTCGGAGCCCTCGCCGAAGCGTTCCTGTCCCTCGCGGACGCCGACGGCGACGGGCGCGTCGACCCCGACGAATTCTTCGCCTTCCAGCGCGGCCACTTCCCCGGCCTCGACCGCGCGGCCTCGGACAGGGCCTTCGGCCACCTCGACCGCGACGGCGACGGGACGCTCTCGCCCGAGGAGTTCATCACGGCGACGATCGAGTACTGGAGCAGCCGCGATCCGCAGGCTCCCGGGAACTGGTGGACGGGCAGTTTCCCGGTGACTGACCTCACCTGACGGCCGGACAAGGACTGCTTCTGTCAGGCCGTTTCCGAGGTCAGCCAGCCGGCGCGTCGCTCCTGTTACGGCAGCGGCCTTGCGGATCTCACCGGGGGCGGGGGCAGGTGAGCGGGAGGACCCGTTCGGTCAGCTGTCCGGTGAGGCAGGTGGCGGTGAGGTCGGCTTCGGCGAGCCAGTCCGCCGCGACCAGGCGGCCCACCAGCTGCTGGAGGTCGCCGGGTCCCACCGGGCACCAGGTGGTGAGGTCTTCCAGCGCGATGCCCTCGCCGCCGGGGCCGAGGCGTCCGTCGGCACGGGTCTGGGCGGCCAGGGCCAGAGCGAGCAGCCGGACGGGCGCGGTGGCCTTGGTCTTGCGGAGCTTCTTGTCCGCGACGACCTTCTGGGCCCACCCGCTGAGCTTGGAGCGCGTCTTCTTGCCGAACGCGAACGGGCCCTCACCGTCCTCACGGGGTGCCAGGGACGGGACGGTGAGGGAAGTGGGGTTCTCCGACTGTGAGGCGAGCAGGTCACCGGCGGTTCCGGGCAGGACGAGCCAGCCGCAGCCGGCCAGTTCTCCGAGCAGACCTTCCGGGTCGGCCAGGCCCAGCCCGGTGACGTCCTGGCCGACGAGGTTGCCGGTGCCGACGCACGCGACGCGCAAGGTCAGCATCAGCGTCAGCAGCCGGGCCTCCGGACCGGGCAGCGGGGCGTGCTCGGCCGCGTACGACAGGACGGAACGCACGTACTCCCACTGGGACGGGACGGGCAGCAGCCGGGCCATCGCCGACTCCTCGATGCCGGCGGTGAGGCCGGTGCGCTGCTGGTGCTGGAGGCGGACAGCGGCAGCGGCCTGTTCGGCCCGCCGGGCATCTTGCCGCACACTGATGTCGCCGGTCACGTCCGCCCAGGAAGCGAACGCCCTTGCCTTGCGGGCGTGCAGCTCCGCGAGCAGCTCCAGGTCGGGTTCGGGACGCTGCTGGTAGGCGCGGAACAGATCACCCAATTCGGCGAGTTCGTCGCGCAGCTCGACGGGCCTCAGGGTGCCGGGGACCGTCCGCTGCGCGATCTTCCCGGGAAACCGACGCTGCCGCACCGTTGCCGCACGAGGCGCCGGTACGTCCACCGGGCCCGACACGGGGGAGGAGAGGTCGGAGAACTGCGGGGCGCTCGTGTCGGCGGCCGGCGGGCGGTCACCGGCCGCCGGATCGGCGGACGTCGGCACGGCAGGGGTGGGGGCGGTGGCGATGACCTTCGCTCCGGGTGTGGCCGCCGCGCAGCGCGAGCAGCACTCCAACGCCTGCCACCAGCGGCCTTCCCGGTCGGTGACCACCACCAGGACGATCGCTCCGCCGCACCGCCAGACCTCGGTCCGCGACTCCCGGCCCGCGGGACGCAGGTGGGTGTGGCAGTCCTCGGCCCTGCACGCGCAGTACGCCCCGGCCCGGGGACCGGCGAGCGCCCGCAGGTGAGCCTTGAGGTGGTCGACCGCGGCCGCGCGGCCGGCGGCCGCCGACGGCAGACGCTGCTCGGCGCAGGACGGACGACTGCACGAGACCCGCACCGCGGCACTACCGCGGCCGGCGGCATCCAGACGCACCGTCCACCGGCGTCCCCACACCCGCTCGTCCAGCCCGTTCGCCGCAGCCCGCGTCATCCCGCTCTTCCTCTCCTGCCGTTGTGGCCTTCGCGTCCCGTCGCGGACGTCGGGGTCACCGTACGCGGCAGATGCCCCCTCGACGGGAAAAACGCCCTGCCGACACCGGCGGCAGACCGGAATGGGCCCCGACGGCGCCATCAGGCGCGAGGCCGGGGTCCTGCGCTTCCGCACCGCGGGGATCGCCACTCTGATCGTGAGGTGCCGACCGTACGGGACGCCCCGGACGGGTGGTCGGTTGGCGGCGGGGCGCGTTGGAGGGTCCGCTCCTGGACGGCGCAAGTACCAGGCGATGAGGTCGGTGATGACGGAAGGCCCTTCCCGGTTGTCCGACGCTTCTCACCAACCACCCCGGAAGAACGAACACCACCATGAAGGTCATCCCGCAGGTCCTGGCCGGCGCCCTGAGCGAAGGGTTCGGGGTCCTCCCCATGGAGGAGATCGCTCGTGCCGGGGCGACGACCGCACAGGCGCGGGCCCTCACCCAAGCCACCATCGAGGCCCTGCCCGAGGTCAACCAGGGCCGGCTCCCGCCCGCGCCTGGCGGGTCGCGGACACCCTGGACACCCGCCGGCGGGAGCGCCTCTACGAACTGCTGCGGGACCGGCGAGCAGCGACCGACTCCACCGGCCGCGCCCACCTGCTCGTCGCCCCGGCTCCGACCGCGCTCCGTCAACTCGGCCGTCAGGCCCGGTCGGCCGCGATGATGCTCAGGATGTCGTCCACGAGCTGCTGCGGGTGGGCGGTCTCCAGCCTGCTGCTCAGGATCTCCCAGGTACTGAAGGTGGTGACGCCGCCGGGCCGTTCCTCGCCGTCCGACTCCCGGGTGAGTGCCCATTCGGAGTCGCCGCGGTGCAGGTTGTACTCCTCCTCGCCGACGACGAGCGTGATGCCGCAGCCGCAGTCGAAGCCTTCGCCCTCGTCCTCGTACGCGCCGTCGGGGTGGCGCCGGTTCAGCGTCACCTCCTGGTCGTGCTGCTCGGCGAGCAGGGCGGCGACGGCCACCACGGTCTCGTGGACGTCGCCGGGCAGGGCAGCGGTGCCGGGGGCGGCGTGCAGGGCGCGCACGGTGGTGGAGGCGTGCTGGTCGACCAGGCCTTGGACGGTCGCGGCCGCCTCCCGAAGCGCCGTCAGGGCGTCGGCCAGGTTTGCCGGCTGCCCGGGCCCGGCCGGGGCGGGCAGCTCGGCCTCGCCGCGCTCGACGATCCGGCCGACCGCGCGCGTGAGTTCCGTCAGGGCGTCGGCGCTGTGCCGGAGCTGCACGAAGAGCGCGGAAGCGATCGTCGCGCCGTCCTGCGGGGTGTAGAGGGACCAGGTGCTCGACAGGGCCTGGACCGAGGCGCCGGCGGTCTCGGCGGCCGTGCAGGCCATCATCACCGTGTCCTCGGGGTCGGTCAGGCCGTACTCGACCGCGCTGCGCACCTCAGAGACGTAATCGCTGTAGGTATCGCCGGCCCGCTCGTACAGGGCGTTCCAGGAGGTGTCGTCGTCGAAGCCGGCCGCGGAGGTCTGGTTGGTGAGCATCCCTGGATCCTTCCAGACTCCGGCCCGCCCCGGCGCCGCAAACGGAGACGGGCCTCGGGTCCGGACACCGACTCGATGGCCGGTTCAAGGCCTGCGTCAAGGCTTTGTGGAGGGTAACGGATTGCTCACCACCGTGCTTGCCGGCAGGAGTTGTGCCCTTGTGACGGGTGATACGGACTGCGGCGAGCCGGACGGAACGGCCCCGATCGAAGGGTGTGGTGCCCAGTCGAAAGACCTTCACGGAACTCCCTGACACCCTTCCGTGCCGGGCCGTCGTGCGGGAGCCGGAAAAGACGGCCCCAGCGCCCGGCGTACTCGTCCGGCTCGAACTCGGATCGGCAGGGCATCACCTGTTGGTCCGGCTGTTTTTTGATGCGACGTCAGGGCACGCGGAGCTGTATGAATCCCGATACGTTGACCCAGACCGCCTCAGGCACCAGCAGCCCCGTCCTCATCCCGATCCTGTGCCTGTTCCTCGTCGTGGGCCTCATTCAGGTCATACGTCCCCAGCTCTTGTGGAGACTCAACGCCGGACTGCAGAAGGGGTGGGTGAAGGACCCGGACGCCACCGAGCCCACCGGCAAGGGCTATGCCATGCAGCGGATCACAGGAGTCGTCTTCCTGGCCGTGGCCACCTGGATGCTGATCCGGGCCATCTGACCCGGCCCCTTCCTCTTGCCGCCGCCCGGGCCTTGCGGCCCGGGCGGTCGGGGCGAAGCGGTGTGGGTCCTTGTCCCTCGCCAGGCGATCGAAGTGGCCCTGCCCGCGCCCGGCCCGTACGCGTGCAGCAGCTCCTCCGGGCGGCCCGCGGTGCCGTTCGGTGAACTCCTGAAGCCGCCGTACGTACCCGTCGTCCTCATCCTCCTCCCACACGGCGCTCAGGGCCACGAGCGCGATCTCTTCCGGCGCGTTGAGGACGGGGAAGTGCTCCGGTACCGGCCAGGGCCCACGTCCAACGCCGCGCAGCCTCCGGGGCCTCCCGCGCCTCGGGCGCCGGAGCCGATGGCGTCGCCGTTCCCTCCGGAGCCACGGCACCGGCTGCCGGGGAGAGGAGGACCGCTGGGCGGCGGCCTGGTCGGCCAGCTGCAGCAGGCCGGTGGCGACCGTCCGTACAGCCTCGTCCCAGCCGTCCGCGAAGCGCGCCTCGCCCCCGCTAGGGGCGCTACTCTGCGCGATCCGGGTGCGGGCCCCGGCGACCGCCCCGGCCTCCAGCCGTGCGACGAGCCCGTTTGCCCGCCCGGGCGGGAACCCGGTGGCGGCCAGGACCTGTGACACCTCCAGGGGGCGTTCACCGCGTCGTCCTGGTGCCCGGCGGATCCGGGCCGGCTCCAGCCGTAGGCGTCCGCGCCGTACGACCCCGCGCTCATGCCGCTTCTCCTTCACCGTCCCGGCCCGCCGGGCCCCACTCCGGATCGTGCACGGGCAGGGCCACCAGCGCCGGATAGGGCGTCTTCGCGACCGAGGCGCGCGTGATCTGCCGGCGGGTATGCGGCTTGGCCAAGAGCCGGAGCGGGATCACAACGGTCTGACGGACCTGGTCGGCGTCCCATTCGGCCCGCCCGAGCAGGTGCTGCATGCCGTCCGGGGTGCTCTCTCCGGCCCGCTCTGCGATGGTCCAGCAGTTGCGTGCCCGGCTTCTATGCCGCCTTTGCCTCTCCGCCTTCGGGTGCAGTGCGCCAAGCATCGGCCCTTCCCGACCCGGCGGAGCTCCTCCCGGTCGGCTTCGAGGTGCGTGTTGAGGAGGACGCTGTTGTCGGCGGTGCAGGAGGTCGGGGCGTCGACCGTCCTGGTTCGCGGGGTGTCGAGCCGTACCCCCGCCCGCTCCGCGGCCCGGTTCTGTCCGAGCTTGACGGTCCAGTCCGATTCCATCCTCCTCACACGGAGGCGGGCGACGGCCTGCCTCGGACCGGGCAGGGTTCCGTGGTGGCGGGTTCGGCTGCCTCGGTTTCCACTGCACCCGGTGGGATCCTGCTGAGGGCTGTGAGGTGCTGCGTGCTGCTTCACCGGTGTGGACGAGGCTTGGAGGTACGTAGGGAGTTGGATGGCTCCGGTATGGGTCCTGGACGGACATGTGAAAGGCCCCCACCCGGGGGGAGGGGTGGGGGCCGGGTCTTGTGCGGTGCTCAGTCGGTGAGCGCGTCCTTGATCTTCTCCTTGGCCTGGCGGGCGTCGCCCTTGGCCTGGTCGGCGCGGCCCTGCGCGGTCAGTCGTTCGTTGCCGACCGCCCTGCCCGCAGCCTCTTCGACCTTGCCCTTGGCCTGCTCGGCCTTCGCCTGAACCTTCTCGTCCCCGGCCATGACATCCGCCTTTCGCTTCGCAGAACCTTCTTCCCACCGCCACGCCTTGCCGCCCGCGGCTCCGGCAAACCCTCTCGGCGTTGCGCACCGGCCGCATCATCTGCAGAGCAGCGGCCGAGGTGCCTTTCCGCTCGGCTTCGGCCGGGATCACAGCTGGTGGCGTACTCCCGCCTCCTGTTGTGCGGCGGTGAACTGCTCCCGCAGGTCTCCCTCGATGGATCGGCGGGCGGCGCCGCGCCGGAAGAGCGGCAGGACGGTGCGTTGTTCGCCGTCCTCCACGAGCAGGGCGAGGCCGCCGTAGAGGGCGAAGGCCCCGATGCCCAGGCCCGTCCATCCGGCGGCCGACTGCCAGATCTCACCCGCGCCCGCCTCGTACAGACCGGTCAGGCAGAACCGCACGGCGGTGAGGGTGAGCAGTACGGCGAACAGGGGTTTCGACTTGACGGCGGCCCCGGCGAGGGCGAGGACGAAGGGTACGAGCGCCAGGAGGAAGACGGCCTGGGCGACGACCGGCTGCCCGGGCGGGGAGTCGAGCGACGTCACACTGGTCCCGGCCCAGGAGGCGCCGAGGAGCAGCAGAGCGGTACCCGCCCCGGCGTCGCGGGCGAGGAAGGCGAAGATTCCGGCGACGAACTGCAGCGGCACGACGAAGATCAATATCAGGAGCAGCAGCACCTCGCTCTGTGCCAGGGGGACCCAGCCGAGCTGGAGCGTGGACAGGACGGCACTGCCCATCCCCAGGGCGAAGAAGCCCAGAGGAAGAGGACTGGCGACGGGACGCAGAACGATCCGGGTGACCGCGTCGGCGGCCGGCGGCTCGGAGGGGCTGGAGGTACGGGAAGCATCGGACACGCCCGAAGAGTACGGGCCCGGCGCAACTCCTGCGTACCGGCCCGCCCGCAGTGTCGAACTCGTCGGTTCTCTCGGTCCTTCCTTCCAGAGCTGTCTTGATACCGCCGGCGTCACCGTCTGGCTCACCCTCCGCCTCAACCCCGCCTCTGCCCCCGCCGCATGACCGAGCAGGCGCAAAGCACCGGTTCCGCCCGGCCCCTCCGCACGCCCGGCCCCTCCGCCGGCGCAGGCGCCGCCTTCGCCTTCGGGCGCGGTGCGGCAAGCGGCGGGTGCCGGCCCTTCCCGACCCGGCGGACCTCCTCCCGGCCGGCCTCGGAGTGCGCGTCGACGAGGGCGTCGACGTCGACGATGCGATAGAGCGGCACCTGGACCATCCCGGCCCGCGGCGTACCGGACTCCACCCAGACCGGCTCCGCGGCCCGGATCACCTTGGGCCTGACCGTCCGGTCGGACTCGGCCCTCCTCACGCCGGGGCGGGGGCCTGTTCGGGGCCGGGCGGGGCAGTTTGCCGCACACGGTCTCCGGCCGGGGCTCAGACGCTGAGGTGCCGCTTGGTGCGGGAGCCGTCGGCAGTCGCCTCGGAGGTGATGCCGTGCTGCTCGTCTTCGGGGCGGCCCTTCCTGGGCAGCAGGAAGGTGATCGCGAAGAAGACCACCAGCAGGCACGCCTGGACGACCAGCGCGCGGTGGAAGCCGCCGGTGAAGTCACCGGTTTCGGCCCGGGCGAAGAACACCGAGCCGAAGACCGCGACGCCGATGGAGCCGCCGACCGCCTGGACCGCCGACAGGACGCCGGAGGCGGATCCGATCTCGTTGTCGTCGACCGCGGCCAGGATGAAGCTGAACAGGGCGGCGATCACCATGCCGGCGCCGATGCCCGCCACCGTCGTGCCCGGGACGATGTCCCAGATCGAGAACGAGGCGGCGTCGAGGCCGTCGAGCTCGAACCACAGCACGGCCGCGCCGGCCAGCTGGACCAGCGGTCCGATCTGGAGCACCTTGCGGCCGATCCTGTCGGCGAGGAACGCGCCGCTGATGGCACCGCCGATCGCGGTTCCCACCGCGAGTGGCAGGTTGCCCAGTCCCGCCTCACCGGCGGTGAAGTGCTGGCCGATCTGGAGGAACAGGGTCAGCACGAGCTGGGTGCCGACGAGCCCGCCGAAGAACAGGGCGATGCCGCCGAGGCCGACGGTGAAGGCCGGCTTGCGCAGCAGACCGGGGGTCACCAACGGCTCGCGGCCCGCGGCGGCCGTGCGGCGCTGCTGGAGGGCGAAGAGGGCGAACCCGATCGCCGAGGCGGCCATGGACAGCCACGTCCACAGCGGCCAGCCGTTCTCCTGTCCCTGGTTGAGCGGCAGCACCAGCAGAGCGCAGGACGCCACGATCAGAGCGGCGCCGGTCATGTCGACCCGTACGGTGGGGTCGCCCGCCTTCTTGGGCACGAACTTCGCGGCGACGATCAGTGCCGCGATGCCGATGGGCAGGTTGATCAGGAACACCGAGCGCCAGCCCAGGCCGAAGAAGTCGCCCTCGATGAGGAAGCCGCCCAGGACCGGGCCGATGATGCCGCCCAGGCCGAGGACGGGGCCGAAGATCGCGAAGACCTTGGTGAGCTCGGGACCGGAGAAGTTCTCCCGCAGCAGCCCCAGGCCCTGGGGCAGCAGCACCGCTCCGGCGGTGCCCTGCAGCAGGCGGAAGGCGATCAGCGACTCGATGTTCGGCGCGACCGCGCACAGCAGGGAGGCCGCGGTGAAGGCCGCGAGTCCGATCAGGAACATCCGGCGCCGGCCGTAGCGGTCGCCGAGCCGGCCGCCGAGCACGAGCCCGGCGCCCAGGGTGAGGGCGTAGCCGCCGATCACCCACTGCAGCCCGACGGAACCGGCACCGAGGGATCTCTCCAGGTCCGGTCCGGCGACGTTGACGATCGAGGCGTCCAGGAGATCCATGATCTCCGCGACGATCATCACCGTCAGGATCAGCCACCGCCACCGGTAGGGCTCGGTCGTCTCCTCGGGGGTGGGGGACGGGTCACGCATGCCAGATACCTCCATGGTGAAGTAATTCCATCATGAAGGTAAAGTGGTGGCGGTAGGTTGTCAAAGCAGGACGACCGCGCGGACCGCGCGGACCGAGGGACAAGAGCGAAGGGCGGAGGCATGGAAGAGGCAGTGCGCGACGGCGTCGCGGAGCAGCGCGAGCGGCTGATGGAGTCACTGAGAACCTACGGCGGCCACTACGCCGAGCTCAGCCGGCGCTTCGCCGCCTGGCTGGGCCTGCACTCCACGGACGCGACCGCGGTCCTGGAGATCGCCGCCGCCGAAGAGCGCGGCACCCCCCTGTCCCCGGCGCGGCTGAGCGAGCGGATCTCCCTGTCCACCGGCGCCACCACCGCACTCCTGAACCGTCTCGAAGCGGCGGGACACATCACACGGGCCCGCGAGCACTCCGACCGGCGCATCGTCACGCTGCGCAGCGGCGGACACATCCAGGAGAGGGCGGACGAGTTCTTCGGCCCGCTCGCCCACCGCCTCGACACCGCCATGTCGCACTACCCGCCCCAACTCCTCAAGCGGTTCGAAGCGTTCGTAGACGACCTGAACGCCACCATGGACGTCCACCTCGAGGAGCGGAACACGACACCACCATCCTCCTCCGGCCCTCCCGGCGACCGGCCCCACTAGCCACCGCTTCGGCGGAAAGAGACGCGCATCGTCTCGCATCCCGGCGGCAGATCCACCAGCCCGGCCACCCCGGCTCCCTTGCGCCGACCCCGCCCGCCGCACCTCCCGTTCATGGCCCGTCCTCTGCCGTGGCCGTCGTCGCCGTGCAGGCCCCGGGCGGCCTGTTCCCGGTCGCCTGGTCGGGCGATGCCCGCGCCCACTTCCTCCTCTTCCTTCTCGATGGACTCAACGGATCCCTCTCGACGGACTCGGTGGGCCTCTGCGGCTGCTCACCGAGGATCACGACGCCCGCCGTGTCCGGGGCAGCCGCGGGGACCGCAACCTGATCACCGCCTGCCTCGGCAGGACCGGGGACGACGAGAAGACCGAACAGCGTCGGGGGCACCCGGCGATCGTGCACATGGGCGGCCCGGCCCGGCCGGGGCTGCTGCTGCTCGCCTCCAACGGCGCCTACGAGCCCCACAGGGACGCCGACCACGACCTGACCGGCTACCTGCCGGACGATCCGCGTACTGCCGCGCCTGGTCGCCGACGCCGTCCACCATGCCCGCGCGCAGCGGGACCCGTACGCGGACAACACCACCGCCCTGATCACCCCCATCACCCGACCGACCACCGAGAAGACCCGCCCATGGACACCCAGCCCGCCCCCCACCCCTCCCGCCGACCTGCGCGCCGCGCTCCAGCGCGCCGTCCCGCACCACACGGGCAGCGCACAGGTCGGTGATCTCGTTCTCCGCCCGCCACCGGATCAGGACCTGGCAGCCCTCCAGCCACACCAGCGACTCCGGCCGGCAGACCCGGTGCGCAGGAACCCGGCGATCGTGACCGAACCCCTCGGGCTGGAGAAGTGCAACAGGGCGGCCTCGGCGGTGGCCTGCGTGCCGTCGTCCTGATCCTCGCCGCCGCCGGCGCTGACGACCCGACCGCCCTGGTCGCGCGGGACGTGGACCTTGCGCCTGCCACTGGTGAGCGCACGGGAGGCGAGCTGTTCGACCAGGTGTCCGTCCTGACCGCGGAACCCTTGGAGGACAGCGGCAAGGGGGCGCAGCGAGGCGCTGGCGACCATGTCCTCGGGATCCTCGCCGGGCTCCAGGAAGCCGGGCACGATGATGCGGGCGACCTCGGCGGAGCCCTCTTTGTCGAGGCGGAGCACGCGGCCGATGTTTGTACGGATCTCTACCCGGGAGCCGCGGGTGTCCGCGCCGACCCGGACGAGGACCACATCGCCACCGGCACCACCACCCTGGCCACAGCCACAGCCACAGCCACAGCCGCCGCGGACGGCCCCATCGACGAGCCTCGCCCCAAGATCCACCCAGTCCCCGCCACCGGCGGCACTCCCTTCCCCCACCCACACCGGACCGACCTCGAGCTCCGCGAAACCCACGCCTTTCCCCACCGGCGTCGTCCACCCCCCCGGCCGGCGGGTGCGGCCCGGTGACTGAGGAGGACGGCTCTGAGGCGCCGGTGGACAAGCTCATCCTCAGCGGTTCCACCGACCCCGCTCACGCGAACGATGCCGCCGCCCCGCTCATCCGCCCGGCTGCCCGGCACGGGGCCCGGTCCGGCCTCAAATCCCCTTCCGGGGCCAGCGGCCTCCTGCGCGAGATCATCGGCCTCTGACGGACACCGACACCACAAGCCGGGCCCACCGCAGATACACCGCGGCCCGGCCACCGACGGGGGTCGGGGGCCGGGCCGAGAAGGAGCACAGCGTCAGAAGGGCATGTGGCCCCGAACGCGACGGCCGGCGGATCCACTCTTGCCGACCGCCTTCGAACTGCTGCGAAACGGCTTGCTGAAGAGACGGCCCAACAGGCCCGGAGCCTTGCCACCCGCACGGGAGCCCAGGCCAAGGGTCTTCTGGGTACCACGCTCGGGATGCTTGGAGAGGCGAGGCAGGAAGAACGCCAGAACGGCGAGTACCACGCAGACGGCGATGATTCCGGCAATCATCATGGTTGGACCCCACTTCCTCGGTGGTGCGGTGACGCTTCGTCGTGTGTGACCGCGCGTACCCGGCCAACCCCCTTTCACGCCCCGGCCGTCAAACGCTGCACGGCGCAGGCGGCGTCTCCGAGCGCGCCTCACTCCTCATACTTCTGGCCGCGCTCCCCGTTCCTCAGCCCGCTGCTTCGAAGCGGCGGGGCCCCGCTGTTCCAGCACCCTGCGGCCGCTGTCGGCACCGCCCCCACCAGCCGCTGCCCCGCCCCGTCGCCGCCTCCGAGCACCACCCTGTGCGACCGCCCCGCGCCGCCGTACGCGATGTTCGGCCACCCTGACCCGCCATCATCGATCGGCATATGGCGCCGTTGACTGCCGGTAACTGCGTTCACGCATACGGCTTGACCGCGGCGCCGTCCTGCTGTCGACCGTCGTACGGCCTGCCAGCCTGCCGAGTCCGCATCCCGCTGTCGGCGTCGTTGCGCCGACAGTCGACCGCTTCCCGACCGGGCGCCAGAGAAGGGGGGCCATGCCGCAGCGCGCGGCGTTGCGGACGCCCGCACAGCGTTCCTACTCGATGCCGAGCTCCCTCTCCGCCGCCTCCACCCGCGCCCTGGCCTCCCGCACCCCAGGGTCGGACAGCACGGCCGGAACGACCTTCTCCGCCTCCGCGAAGGCGCTGCTGCAGACGTGCCGCCGCACGGCTTCCCGCACACGCCGAGCTTCACCTCCACCCCGCCCTCCAGCAGAATAGGGAACCAACGAGTCTCCTATGCTGATGAGTTGAGACGTCGAACACCTTTCTCAACGGCACGGGAGCCTCGTGCGTTGCGGCACGTCAGCCCATCACCCGATCAGTGGCTACTCTAAGAACTCCTAACGAAATGATCTTCGAGATGGTTGGATCACTCCAGGAGTGATGATCCGGAGGTGCGGGGTGGCGCGGCCGAAGCCGTGGGATGTCGATG
>NZ_LGEG01000261.1 GCF_001280125.1 Streptomyces sp. NRRL F-6492 | reverse complement strand
ACCGTCGGACTCCCGAACACGTCCCGGATCGTCAGCCGCACGCCCAGCACGTCCGCGATGTGATTCGTCAGCCGAGCCGCGAGCAGCGAATGACCGCCGAGCGCGAAGAAGCTGTCGTCGATGCCGATCGGGTCCGTCGTCTCCAGCGTCGTGCCGAAGAGGGCGACGAGGGTCTCCTCCGTCCGGGTGCGGGGGGCGCGCCGGGTGGCGAGGAGGGCCGTCGGTGCCGGCAGGGCCCGCTTGTCGATCTTGCCGTTGGGGGTGACGGGCAGCCGGTCGAGGAGGGTCAGGTAGGTGGGGACGAGGTGCTCGGGGAGGCGTTCGGCGACGTGCCGCCGGATCTCCTCGGGGTGGAGGTCGGGGTGGGTGTCGGAGTGGCTGTCGCCGTCGGTGACGACGTACGCGGCGAGGCGCTTCTCGTGGACGGTGACGACGGCCTGGGCGACCCCCGGGTGGGTCAGGAGCGCGGCCTCGGTCTCACCGGGCTCGATCCGGAAGCCCCGGATCTTGATCTGGTCGTCCGCCCGCCCCTCGTAGACGAGGCGGCCCTCGGCGTCGAAGCGGGCCAGGTCACCGGTCCGGTACAGCCGGCCGGGCCCGAACGGGTTCGGTACGAAGCGGACGGCCGTCAGGTCCGGCCGTCCCAGGTAGCCGTGGGCCAGGCCCTCGCCGGCCACGTACAGCTCGCCGGTGGTTCCGGGCGGGCACAGGTTCAGGTGGGGGTCGAGGACGTAACTCGCCTTGTTGACGAGGGGTGTTCCGATCGGGATCGCGGTGTGGGGCCGCTCGCCGGGTTCGACGGTGTGGGTCGTGGCGAAGATCATCACCTCGGCGGGGCCGTACCCGTTGAGGATCGTGATGCCGGGCTCGATCCGCTGGAGCTTGTGGACGTGGGCCGGGGAGGCGGCCTCGCCGACGGTGAAGGCGGTGGTGACGGTGGAGAACGCCTCCGGGTGTTCGTCGGTGAGGTAGTTGAAGAGGGTGGCGGACAGCAGGAGCGTGGTGACGCCGTGGCGGCGCGCCAGTTCGGTGACGAGGGCCGGTTCGGGTTTCTGTCCCGGCTGGAGCACGACGGTGCCGCCGTGGAGGAGGCCGCCCCAGAACTCCAGGCTGAACGCGTCCCAGGAGACCGGCGAGCACTGGAGGTACACCTGGTCCGGGCCGGTGGGAAGGTAGGGCTGGCCGACCAGGGTCGACACCAGGTTCCGGTGGGACGACAGGATCGCCTTGGGCCGGCCGGTCGAGCCCGAGGTGAACATCAGGCAGGCCGGGTCGTCGGGGGCGACGGGCAGGCCGGGGTTGCCGGGGCCGTAGGAGAGGAGTTCGCCGGGGGCCTCGGTGTGGGTCGCCCAGGGGCCGTCGAGGCGCCCGGCGAGGGACGGCCGGGTGAGGAGGTGGCGGATGCCGGCGTCGGCGGCCGCCGCGCGGAGGCGCTCGTCGGGGAAGTCGGGGTCGAGCAGGACGTGGGCGGCGCCGGTCTTCAGCACGGCGAGGACGGCGGTGGCGAAGCGGACGCCGCGCTCCAGGAGGACGCCCGCCAGGTCGCCGCGTCCCAGGCCGCGCGCGACCAGGTGGCGGGCCCAGCGGTTGGCGGCGGCGTTGAGCTCGGCGTACGTGACGCTCCGCTCGCCGTCGATCAGCGCGGTCCCGTCGGGATGCCGGGCCGCCTGCTCCTCGAAGCGTTCCACGAGGGTCGTGCCGGCGGTTCCGGCGGTGTCGGCCACCGGTCCGGCCCACGGGCCGGTGAGGAGGGCGCGCTCGGCGTCCGACAGGACGTCGAGGTCGGCGATCCGGCGCTCGGCCGGGCGGTCGGCGGCGAGGACGGTGGTGAGAAAGGCGGCGAAGCGGTCCTGGTGGGCGGCGACGGACGCCGTGTCGACGCCGTCGACCGGGGTGTCGAAGTCGATCCGCAGGCCGTTTCCGGCGCCGAGGTCGAGGACGGCGACGGCGAGGTCGTCCACCGGGCCGTTGCTCACGTTGTGGTTGAGGGTCGGCCGGCCGCACACGGTGAGTTCCGCGTGGAAGCCCATGATGTTGAGGACGGGCGCGGCGAGGCGGCGGGAGCCGTCGACGGTTCCGGCGGCCCGGCACAGGTCCTCGTAGCGGGTCAGCTGGTGGCGCAGTCCGTGCTTGACCTCGGCGGCGGCCGAGCGGACCAGGGCGCCGAGGGGTTCCCCGGGCCGTACCCGGAGCCGGAGCGGCACCACGTTCGACAGCATGCCGGGGGTGCTGCGGGCCTGCCGGGTCGTGCGGCCGGTCACAGGCAGGGCGAGGACCAGTTCCTCGCGGCCGGTGACGCGGTGCAGGTAGACCGAGAAGAGGGCGACGAGGAGGACGGACCAGGAGACCCGCTCGCCGCGGGCGACCGCCCGCAGCCGGTCGGCGTCCGCCGCGGACACCCGTACGCTGCGACGGGCGAAGGGCAGGCCGCCGTGGGCGGCGGGGGCCCGGCCGGTGCCCCGGACCAGGCCGGCGGGCGCGTCGGGGGCGCCGTCGAGGTGCTCCCGCCAGGCGGCCAGGTCGGCGGCGGCCCGCTCGGAGCCCCGGTACTCGGCGTCCTCGGCGAGCAGGTCGGCGAGGCTGCCGAACGGGGAGGGGCCCCAGGGCTCGCCCGCGACCGCCCGTTCGTACAGCTCGACCAGGCGGGCGAGGGCCATCGACACGCCCACGCCGTCGACGACCAGGTGGTGGAAGCCGTAGAAGTAGAAGTACCGCTCCTCGCCCAGTTTGATCAGCGCGCAGCGGACCGGCGGGCGGCGGATCAGGTCGAAGGGGGCGCTGATCATGCCGTCGATCAGCCGCCAGGCCTCGGCCTCCGGGTCGTCGGCCGCGCTCACGTCGGTGAACGGAAGGCTGCGGGGGGCGGTGTTACCGGCATCGGCACCGGCGGCGTCGACGAGTTGCCACACCTGCTCGCCGTCGTCCTCGAAGCCCCGGACGCGGAGGAAGTCGGCCTCCTCGACGAGCCGGAGCCAGGCCGCCGCCATCAGCTCCGGGTCGACCGGCCCGAGGATCTCCCGGCACTCGGCGACGTTGTACTTGACGCCGGTGGGGTCGAGGGCGTGCGCCGTCCAGATGTCACGCTGGGCCACCGAGAGCGGCAACCGGACGGCGGCCGGAGCGGGTGCGACGGGCGTGTCGAACGGCATGGAGGGCTCCTGGAGAGGAAGTCGCGGCGGCTGGCCGGGGCGGGGCGGTGACCCTGGGGCGGGGCAGTGGCCATACAACCCGTGGGGGCGGGCCGGGAGCGGCAGTTGCTCCGGCGGTCCACGAGCGGTTCGGCAGCGCGGCGGCAGTCAGGCGGCAGCGGTTCCGGCAGGAGCGGGGGCACCGGCCGTCGGTGCGCACGCGGTCGCCGTGGCGACGGCCCGTACGACGCACAGCACCCGGAACGCGGAGCGGCCGCCGTCCGTGCTGGACCGGATGACGCCGCCGACCAGCAGGTCGCGGACCATGCGTCCGCAGTGCGGCAGGGGCAGGCCGGTCAGCCGGACGACGTCCTCCAGGAGGAACTCGTCCCGGCCGGCGGCGCACAGTTCGGTGATCAGGCTCCGGTGGCCGGTGGGCAGCCCGGCCAGGGTCCGGCCGACGCTCTCCCGCAGGTGGGAGCCGGAGCGGCCGTCGGCCAGGTGGTCGAGGAGCGGGGCGGGGTCGGACTCGACGATGCCGCGCAGGGTGGGCAGGTCGCAGACGGTGAGCCAGGAGGCGGCCGCGGCGAGGGCGAGCGGGTGCCCGTCGAGGCGGTGGCAGACCCATGCGATGTCCGTCAGGGCCCGGTCGTCGGGGACGATGTCGGGGCGGACGCGGCGGAGCCGGTCGAGGAAGAAGCGGGTGGCGGGGGCGTCCGGGCGGGCGCCCCCGCCCGGGGCGGGCGCCTCCAGGGGCGCGAGGAGGAAGAGGCGTTCGCCGGGGACGTTCCAGGGCGTGTCGGCGGTGACGAGGAGCCGCAGGCCGGGGAGTTCGCGCAGCAGTCGGCTCAGCCGCTGGAAGTCGAGCCGTCCGGTGTCGGCGCCGTCGAGGACGAGGAGCGCCGCGCGGTCGCCGAGGAGGCCGGTGAGTGCGGCCGGGACGGTGTCGGACGGTCCGTCGCCGTGCAGGAAGCCGGCGCAGTCGGCGGCCGGGGCGGCCCGCGGGTCGTCGTCGGCCGGCAGGCAGTCGGCGACCGCTCCGGGGGCGGTGTGCCACAGTACGGGGAGGCCGGCGTCGTGCAGTCTGGCCGCCGCCTCCAGGGCGAGTCTCGTCTTGCCGACGCCGCTCAGGCCCACGACGGTGATCAGCCGTTCCGCTCCGGAGCGCAGTTCCTCGGCGATGACGGCGGCCTCGGCCCGCCGTTCGATCAGCGGGTGCAGGGGTACGGGCGGGGCCGACCGCTCCAGGGGCAGGTGCCGGGCGCCGCCGCGCCGTACCGCCTCCTCCAGGGCCGTGCGGGCCCGGGGTCCCAGGCGCAGGGCGTCGGCGATGAGCCGGACCGTGTCGGTTCTCGGCCGCTGGGCCTTGCCCTTCTCCAGGTCGCGGATGGCGCGGACGCTGATGGTGGACAGGTCGGCCAGCTCGCGCTGGGTCAGGCCGATGCGGAGCCGGTGGCCGCGTATGAGGGTGCCGAGCGCGGCGGTGGCCGCGGTGGCGCCCTCAGGGGAAAGAACGGTCGTCGCCATGGAAAGCCCCCACTGGTCGAGTCGTGGCGGGGCCCTGGCGGCGGCCCGGTCGGGCCGCCGGCCGGCGCAAGGCCCCGCCGTCTGCTGCTCTCCATCGTGAGGACGGGGCTATCCAGGGGATATCCCGTGACTAACTCCCTGGTCAGAGGGGGTGCGCGGAGTCCCGTGATAGCGGAGGGGGCGCCGGCGGGTGCGGGGCCTTCCGGGAGAGGGTGCCGTGATAGTGGGGTGATAAGACAGCGGACGGTCCCGTGAATCCGGTCGTTCCTAGCTTGGTGGTCAGAAGGAAGCACCGCCCCACCACGAGGGAGAATCCGATGTCGAAGACCACCGCCGCCCGCACCGCCCTCCGCACCGCCGTCGCCTCCGCGCTGATCGTGCTCGTGACCGGCGTCGGCGCCGGGGCGAGCTGGGCGGACGAGCCCGTGGGCACGACGACGACGGCCTCCTACGAGAACGGGACCGACGGCGCCACCGGCACCGGCACCACCGGCGGCACCACGGGCACCGCGGCCGCCACCGACAACAACCCGTGGGACTGACCCCGCCCCTCCCGGCGGTGACGGCTCCCCTCCGGGATCGGCCGGCTCCGGTTCCGCACGCGGTCAGCCGGCTCCGAGCAATCGTTTCGCCTCCGCCAGTTCCCGCCCCATCCGCCGCTCGCGGAAGACCTCGACGGCCGGTGTGAGCAGTTCCCGGGAACGCCCCGGTTCCTCCAGGAGCCGGGCGAGGTCCAGACGCACCAGCGCGCCCCCGCTCAGGTCCATGATCTCCTCCCGCGCGGCCACGGCCCGGTCGTAGAAGTCCCTGGCCCGGTCGGGGCGGCCCATCACGGCGAACGCGTGGCCGAGGTCGCGCAGCAGGTGCCCCTCGCCGATCACGTCGCCGGAGTCCCGGCAGAGTTCCAGCACTTCGGTGAAGGTCAGGACCGCCAGGTCGCTCCGGCCCTGTTCCAGGAGCAGCTGTCCGACGCGCCGCAGGGTCCGCGCCCTGCCGCCGGTGTAGCCGACCCCCTCGTAGATCTCCAGCGCCTCGTCCAGCTGCGTCTGCGCCGCCTCGATGTCCCCCTGGCGCATCCGGATGTGGGCGCTCTGGGTCAGGACGATCGCCCGGCCCACCACGTCGCCCGCCCGGTCGAAGTCGGCCAGGGACCTCCGGTACAGCTCCAGGGCCGAGGCGTCGTCGCCGTTCGTGCGCGCGATGAGCGCCATGTCGCGCCGGCACAGCGCCTCGCCCCGGGGTTCGTCGAGCGCCTGGAAGACGTCGAGCGCCGAGTTCAGCGCCTGCCGTGCCGTGTCGAACTGGTTGCGGCTCATGTAGAGCGAGCCGAGCGACGCGCGGACGGCGGCGGTGCCCCGCAGGTTGCCCGCCCTGCGGACCGCGGCGAGGGCCGTCAGGTGCGTCTGCTCCCACAGGTCGTAGTGGCCCCGCACCTCGAAGAGCGTGACGAGGGAGGTGGCGAGGTCCCAGCTGAGGTCGTGGAGTCCTTCCTCCGCGGTGTGCTCGACCATCCGGCACAGGGCGGTCTGTTCCGCGTCGAGCCAGCTCAGCGGGTCGGCCAGGACCGCCTCGGTGTAGGAGGCGGGCGGCTCCCAGCGCGGGGCGTCGCCGTGCAGGACGGTGAAGTCGCCCCCGTACACCGTGCGGTGGGCCTGCTGGGTCAGGTGCATCCAGCCGCCCGCCATGCGGGCCAGTGCCTCCCGCCGCACCTCCGGCGGGTGGTGCGCCGCCAGTTGTTCCCGCGCGTACACCCGGATGATCTCGTGGAAGCGGTACCGGAAGCCGCCGGTGCGCTCCACCCCGTCGACGTCCAGCATCTGCACGTCGACGAGGGGTTCCATGAGGTCCGAGGGGAAGGGGCGGTGGTCGTCGAGCAGGGCGCCCGCCAGCCAGCTGGGGAGGGTCGGCGCCTGGGCCATGCTGAGGAGCCGCAGCAGCCGGCGGTCGTCCGGGCCGAGGCCTTCGTACGTGAGGGACAGGCTGGCCCGCATCGTCATCTCGCCGTGCGTCAGCTCGTCGAGGCGGTGCCGTTCGCTGGCGAGGCGCTGCACCATGGAGGCGAGGGTCCAGTGGGGGCGCGCCGCGAGCCGGGCGGCCACGATCCGCAGGGCCAGCGGGAGCCGTCCGACCGTGCGGACCAGGGCCTCCGCCGCCTGGGCCTCCCCGGCGACCCGCTCCCGGCCGATGATCCTGGCAAGCAGTTCCAGGGCCATGTCCTCGTCGAGGACGTCCAGTTCGACCCGGTGGGCGCCGGGGAGCGCGGTGAGGCGGGCCCGGCCGGTGACGAGGACGGCGCAGCCGCGGCTGCCGGGCAGCAGCGGCAGCACCTGGCCCTCGCCGGCCGCGTCGTCGAGGACCACGAGGACCCGGCGGGAGGCGAGCCGGGTGCGGTACATCTCGGCGCGCTCGTCCAGGGCCTCCGGGATCAGCTGGCCGGGGATGCCGAGGGCCCGGAGGAAGCGGCCGAGGACCTCGGCGGGGGTGGCCGGGGTGCCGGTGGTGCCGCGCAGGTCGCAGTAGAGCTGCCCGTCGGGGAAGCCGGTCTCGGCCAGGGTGTGGGCGACGTGCACGGCGAGGGTCGACTTGCCGGTGCCCGGTTTGCCGGTGATGGCGGCGAGTCCGACCGTGGTGCGGTCCGGTCCCCCGGTCAGTGCCCGTTCCAGGGCGGCGATCCGGGCCCCGTCCGCCACGAAGTCGGCCACGGCGGCGGGGAGCTGGTGCGGGACGGTGTCCTGGCGCGCGACCTCGGGGGCGGGGGCGGGCTCCGGCGCGGGGGCGGCCGGCCCCTCGTCCCGCGGGGTCCGCGCGGGCTCGTCGGGGGCCGTCGCGCGTCCCTGGGCGCGGTCCGCGTCGGTGGCGGGCCGGGCCGGTCCGGCGTCGGTGCCGGCGGGCGGGGGCAGTGCGCCCGCCAGGATCGCCGACTCCAGTTCGCGGAGCTCCCGGCCGGGCTCCAGGCCCAGTTCCTCGGCGAGGATCCGCCGGCCGGCCCGGAAGGCCTCCAGGGCCTCGGCCTGCCGGCCCGACCAGTACAGCGCCTGGATGAGCTGGCCGCGCAGCTTCTCCCGCAGCGGGTGTTCGTGGGTGAGCAGCTGGAGTTCGCCCACGAGCCGGTCGTACCGGCCGAGTTCGAGTTCGAGCTGGATGCGGAGCTCGGTGGCGGTCAGCCGTTCCTCGTTCAGCTGGCGCGCCCGGTTCGCCAGCGGGCCGCAGTCGAAGCCGGACAGGCACTCGCCCTGCCAGAGCGTCACCGCGCTCCTCAGCAGGCGCACGGCCTCGCGGGACGCGCCCCGCTCGCGCAGCCGCCGGGCCCGTAAGACGAGGCCGGTGAAGAGCGACGCGTCCACGTTGCCCGCCTCGGTGTGCAGCACGTAGCCCGGCGGACGGGTCGCGATCGTGGCCTCCCCCGCGGCCCCGGCCAGCAGTTTCCGCAGGCGCGACACGCAGATCTGCACCTGGGTGCGGGCGGTCTCGGGCGGGTTGTCCTCCCAGATGAGGTCCACGAGGTGGTGGGTGCCGACGACCCGGTTGGCGTCGAGGAGCAGGGCCGCGAGGATCACCTCCTGCCGGCCGGGGGGCACCCGCAGGGGTCCGTCGGGGCCGTGCACCTGGAGCGGTCCGAGCAGCCGGAAGGGAAGGCGCGACACGTCCGGAAGTCCCGGGTCTCTCTCACCTGTGCCGTCAGTCACCGATTCCCCCACGAAACAAATGAGTTGACACTTGAGACCCAAGTGAGGACAGTCTCCACATCCACCCCCGCTCTGTCCATGCCGTGAAGATCCCGGTCGGAGATAGAGGGGTGATAACCCGGAGTTGGTGACGCCCCCCAGAATCCTGCACCGAGAGTGAAAGGGGCTCAGCCGTTGAACCGCCACGATGACACGACCATCGGTCTGCCGGGAGAGGTCGACCTGGTCACCGCCGCGGGCGTCGACCACGTCCGTCTCGTCTACGACTACCTCGACGCCGGCGACCTGGACTCGTGCGCCTCCCTGCTGCACGACGGCGTGGTCTTCGAACTGCCCGGCATGCCTCCCGTCCGGGGCCGTACGGCGGTCCTGCGCGCCCGGCTCGGCCACACCCCGCCGAGGGGCCGCCACGAGATCGACCGCGTCGTCGCCCAGAACCGCTGCGTGGTGGCCGCCGGGCGGTGCGTCGACCCGGACGCCGGCGGGCGGGAGCTGCACTTCGTCGACTTCTTCAGCATCACCGACGACGGCATGGTCCGCGCGTGCACCCGGTACTACCACGTGGCGCCCTGAGCGCTCCGGGGCGCGGGGCCGGGCGGTCCGGGCAGGAGGTCCCGGGCCCGTGGGCCTTCCGTCCCTACCCTCCGGGGCCGTACGGGACGGAAGGTGGTCACGACGACCGAATGCCACGAACGACGGCCCAGGAGGCGCGGGAAGGAGCGGCAAGGTGTACGGATCCGTGGACGCGGGGCGGAGTGGGCCGGTCCGCCCGGCGGGGTCGGAGCGATCGGCCGGGGCGCCCGGTGCGGCCGGCTCGACCGGTCCCGCCGGCTCGACGAAACCCGCCCGCCACCGCCCTCACCGCCCCCGCCGCCCGGTCGAGCTTCGTTACCTCCTCGGGCGGGTGCTGCCCTTCCTGGTGCTCGTGGCCGCCCCGCTCGCCGACGTCCTCACCTCGCCGGAGGAGCGTTTCGACCGGCTGCTCATCGCCGCCCCCGCGCTCGCCGCGGTGACCTGGGGCGCCCGCGGGACGCTCGCGGTCGGCGCGCTGGCGATGGGTGCGACCACGGTGCTCGCCCTCGGCCGGGGCGAGCGGCTCTTCCCCGCCCTCCTGGCCGCCCAGACGGTGCTGGCCGTCGTCACCCTGGCCGCGGCCCTGTCCAGCCAGGCGCGCCGGCGGCGGGAGGACGAGCTGCGCCAGGTGAGCGAGGTCGCCGAGGCCGCCCAGTGGGCCCTGCTGCGCCCGCTGCCCCGCCGTCTCGGCGGCGTCGACCTGCGGCTGCTGTACGAGGCGTCCGCGGCCGGCGCGCACGTCGGCGGCGACTTCTACAAGGCCCTGAAGGTCCGGGGAGGCGTGCGGATCATGCTCGGGGACGTCCAGGGCAAGGGCCTCGCGGCCGTCGAGGCCGCCTCGCTGCTGCTCGGCTCGTTCCGCGAGGCCGCGTACACGGCCCCCGGCCTGCCCGCGATCGCGGAGCGCCTGGAGGCGAGCATGGCCCGCTACGCCGAGCGGGCGCCGGAGTCGACGGCGGCCGACCGCTTCGCGACCGTCCTGCTCGCCGAGATCCCCGACGACGAACCGGTCGTACGGCTCCTGAGCTGCGGCCACCCGGCCCCGGTCGTCCAGCGCGGTCCGGTCGTGCGCACGGTCGAGCTGTCCTCGCCCTCCGTGCCGATCCACCTGCCGGTCCCGGTCGACGCGCCCTTCACGGTGGACGAGGTGCCGTTCGCCCCCGGTGACCGGATGCTGATGTTCACCGACGGCGTCAGCGAGACCCGGGACCGGCACGGGACCTTCTACCCGCTGGAGCAGCGGCTGCGCGGCTGGGCGGCCGAGCCGGCCGACCGCGTCCCTGGCCTCCTCAAGGAGGACCTGGCCCGCTTCGGCGCGCGCGGCCTCGACGACGACACGACGGCCGTCCTCGTGGTCCGGGGCGCGGCCGGGGAGGAGGCCCCGCCCCGGCACGAGGACCGCCTGGTCACCCTCTGAGGGCCCCCGGCCCGGCGCGGGCCGGGCGACCGCGTAGGGTCGGTCCGCCCCGTACCGGACCCCGCGAGGAACACCCATGGACCTGCTGCCCTTCACCACGGAACACGCCGCCACGGTGGCGGGCTGGCCCGCCTCGCCCGAGGAGGCCCTCCTGTGGTGCGGAAGCCGGGAGTTCCCCGTGACCGGGCGGACCGTGGCCGGATGGCAGGAGGACCAGGAGGTCCACGGGCACGTGCTCGTCCAGGACGGGACCCTGCTCGGGTACGGCGAGGTCTGGACCGACGCCGAGGAGGACGAGGCCGAGCTGGCGCACGTCGTCGTGGCGCCGGCGGCGCGCGGCGGGGGCGTGGGACGGGTGCTGGTGCGGGCGCTGCTCGACCGGGCCCTCGGCGCCGGTTTCGACGACGTGTACCTGCGGGTCCACCCGGACAACGCCGGCGCGCTGCGCTGCTACGAGGGCGCGGGCTTCGTCCGGGTCGATCCCGCCGAGGCCGCCGGGTGGAACGCCCTCCAGCCGGTGGCGTACGTGTGGCTCACGTGGCCGGGGACGGTCACGGAGACGCCGTAGGGCCAGCGGGGCCGTCCGCGGCCGGGCGGGTGGCGACGAGGACGCCGATCTTGTCGATGCGGTGCTCGGGATTGCCCAGGGCGTCCCGCCAGTGGTTGCCGGCCGCGTCGTCCTCGGGCGTGGCACAGGTGGAGAGGGTGATCATCGCCTTGGTGGGCCTCTCCCCCGGTTTCCCGGGGACCGGGGCGCGCTGTGCGGCGAGGGAGTCGGCGGACCGGAAGGACGTCGAGCGGGTGTCGACGATCCGGTACTCGTACACGGCGTCGTCGGCCGTCACGACGACCGTGTCGCCCTCCTCGACGTCGGGGAGCAGGCGCAGGGGTCCGCCGGCCGAGAGCCGGTGCGCGGTCACGAGGTAGTTGCCGACGTCGCCGGGTCCGACGCCGCCCCGGTCGCCGTGGGGGCTGGCCGCCACCCCTCGGTCCTGGATCCGCGTGCCGTCCCGGTCGTCGCTGGTGCCCTCGTACGGGAGGACGGGCAGGTCGGCCACCCCGATGGAGGGGATGTCCAGCTCGGCGCGGCGCGGGCGTGCCTCGGGGACGGGCGAGGGGGACGGCTCGGCGGTGGCGGGCGTCGGCGTGACGGCGTCGGTACGGGGAGTGGCGGAGGGGGCCGTCGCCGGTGCGCGGACCGTGGGCGGGGCGGTCGTGGCGCCCGCGGGGCCGTCCGGGAAGGGGCCGCAGCCGAGGGCCACGAGGGCCGCGGCGGCGGTCGCGACGGCGAGGCGTGTGCGACGGGTTCGTGTCATGGGGGACGAGCCTTCCGGTGACGTCGTGCGGCTCACCGAGGATTGTCCCGCAAAAGGCGTCCGGGGGGTACTGGATCATGCGCGGGCCCCTCCCCCGGAACGGACGGGTACCGGCACGGGCACGGCCCGGGCGCCGTGGCGGGCGTCCGGGCCGTGCGCGGATCGTGTGCGGGTCGTACACGGGTCGGGTGCGGGTCGTACACGGGTCGGGTGCGGGTCGTCGGGTCAGGGCAGGCGGTGATCCGCGTTCAGCACGGTGCCGCGCTCGGGGCGGTACAGGTCGAAGCCCCGTGTGTCGCACTGCAGGCCGCCGACGATGCAGTGGTCGACCAGGGCCTTGAGGGTGCGCTCCTCCCACGCGTTGAAGAAGTCGTAGTGGAAGGAGTAGCCGCGGCCGCTGGCCAGGCGGACCTGGCTCATGTCGCCGTTGACCGGCCACGCCATCTTGAACTCGATCATCGGGAGGGCGACCGGGTGGGAGGCCGGGCACATGTTGTCGTTGGTGCCGGGCTTGACGACCGGGTAGGCCATGTGGCTCTGGTGGTTCGGGGTGTCGAGGTACTTCCCGTCCCAGCAGCTGGGGGCCTGCATGCGCAGGTTGAGCTGGACGTCGGGCCGGTTCGGACAGCTCGCCGGGATGTCGGTGTTGAAGAAGCTGTCACCGCATTCCCAGCCCTCGACGAACCCCTTGTGGGACCGGAACTCCTGGGCGGTCTGCATCGGGTTGCCGACGACGAACCGCAGCCCCTTGGGGAAGGGCCGCACGCTCCGGTAGTCGGTCACGCCCGCCTTGTAGTAGATGACCTGCGGGCCCACGGGCAGGATCTTCTGGTCGCCCTTGTAGAGCGAGGGCATCCAGTACGCGGAGGCGTCGGCGGGCGCCTTGCAGGTGGTGTTCCCGCCGTAGAGCGAGCCGGTGGTGCTGGCGGCGTTGGTGGAGGTGTTGCCCATGAACGTGTGGTCGTGGGACTTGCCGAACTGGCCCGGGTAGACGATCGGGTCGTCCGGCGCGGTGTGGGTGACGGAGCAGCCGGCCTGGAACTCGTGGTGGTAGGCCGGGGGCGGGGTGGCCGTGGACGGGACGACGCCGGTGACCTGGGGTACGGCCGGGATGTAGCCGTCCCCGTCGGCGTCGTCGCCCGAGGCCTGCGTGGAGGCGGCCATCCGGTGGCCGGTGTGGTTCGCCGCCGCGGCGACGGCGGCCGGGACGCCGGCCTGCGGGTCGGTGGCCTGGGCGATGGTGCCGATGCCGAGGGCGCCGGCGATGAGGGCGGTGCTGACGAGGAGTACGGAGAGCCGCTTCGGACTCGATCTCATGGGGATCTCCTGCCCGTGGGGGTGGTTTCGCGTGGACGCGGGGACGCCACGCGACTGGTGTGGTGGGTTCCCGTGCGGTGGTGCCGGGGCGGCGGGGCCGAGCGGCGGGCCCCGCCACCCCCGTTCGGGGGAGCCGGCGTCGTCAGCTGTAGACGCCGAACTCGTGGAGGGAGTAGCCCCAGCCGGTGCCGCGCGCGGTGAGCTGGAGCTTGACGTAGCGGGCCGTGGTGGAGGTTTCGACGGTGTCGATGTCGCCGTTGCCCGTGGTGGTGGTGTGGAGGGTGCGCCAGGTCGTGCCGTTGTCGGAGACCTGGACCTCGTAGGACTTGGCGTAGGCGGGGTCCCAGACGAGTTGGAGCGTGCGGATCGGCTTGGCGGAGCCGAGGTCCACCTGGATCCACTGCGGGTCGCTCCAGTCGCTGGCCCAGCGGGTGGCGGTGTTGCCGTCGAAGGCGTTGGAGGCGGGGCAGGGGCAGTCGCCGTAGGAGGCCTGGGCGGAGGAGGCGGTGGCGGGCCTGCCCAGGGCGATGTTGGTGCCGGCGACGGGCGGGGCGACGACCTTCACGGACCTGGTCTCGATGCCGGCGTTGCCGCGGCCGTCCTCGGCCTGGATGTAGACCTTCCAGACGCCGAGCTTCTCGGGCGCGGTGACGGCGAAGGTGCCGTTGCCGGTGGAGCGCCACTGCGCGTCGACGAGCCGCTTGTCGCCGTTGGCGTAGTTTCCGCTGAGGTAGATCTTGGGGGTGACCGGGTCGCCGTCGGGGTCGCGGATGTCGGCGCGGACCGTGAACTCGCGTCCGGCCGGGGCCGCGGAGGCGGGGGTGACGGTCATGTTCGTGATGACCGGCGGGGTGTTGTCGCCGGCGGTGGAGCCGGTGTAGGCCTTCTTGACGGCGTAGTACGACAGGCGCTTGAGGCCGTCGGGGAGGAGGTTGAACCAGACGCCGCCGAAGTCGTGTTCGAGGCCGTAGTGGAAGAGGGTGGCGCCGAGGGCGACGCCCTGGTGGCCGGTGACGCAGCCCCAGGCCTTGGTGTAGCCGTCGGCCTTCTGCACGTCGGTCGGCTCGTCCGGGATGCCGTTGACGTCGTTGGGCACCTCCCACTCGCCGGCGGGGCCTCCCTCGGTGATGACGTACGGCTTGTTGTAGCCGCCGTCGATCCAGTCCTGGCGCACCTTGCAGAGGTTGCCGTAGGAGTTCATCGAGTACAGGTCGAGGTCGGGGGCGTTGCGCTTGTAGTAGGGCCAGGCCCCGGTCCAGGCGTCCGTGGAGGTCACGGGGTGGTCGGGGTCGATGGAGTGGATCTTCTTGGCGACGTCGTTGACGAAGGTCGTGTACGCGTTGCGCTGGGCTTCGAGTTCGGTGCCGCCGTAGCAGTTCTGCAGGCCGAGGACGGACTCGTTGCCGACGTTCCACATGAGGGTGGCCGGGTGGGACTTGTAGGTGTCGACCCACTTGGCGAACTCGGTGAGCATGGTGTTCTTGTACGTCGTGTCGGTGACGTAGTTGACGCAGCCGCCGGCGCCGGGGCCGCCGCCGGGCTGGAGCCAGAAACCGTTGATGACCTTGAGCCCCTGGGCGGCCGCGGCGTCGAGCAGGGGCTTGCTGGAGGCGTCCGTCCCCCAGGTCCTGACGGTGTTGACGCCCATGGACTTCAGGTCCGGCATGTAGCGGGGGGCGTCGGCCATCGCCGGGCCCCAGGTGAGGCCCTTGACCGTGTAGGGCTGTCCGCCGACGGTCAGCCGCCAGTTCCCCTGCGAGCCGGTGACCCGGACGGCGCCGCCGGGCTCGGGCTGGGTGGTGCCGCTCTCGCCGTAGACCCGGAACTCCCAGAGGGAGTAGCCGTATCCGGTGGCGCGGGTGACGCCCTGGAGGCGTACGTAGCGGCCGGTGCCGGAGACCGTGAGTTCGTCGGTGCCGCCGTCGCCGGCGGTGACGGACCTGACGGTGCGCCAGTCGGTGCCGTTGTCGGAGAGCTGGATGTCGTAGGCCTTGCCGTAGGCGCCCTCCCAGTTCAGTACGACGCGGCTGACGTTCGCGCGGGCGCCGAGGTCGACCTGGAGCCACTGGCCGTCGCTCCACTGGCTGGCCCAGCGGGTGCCGGTGAGGTCGCCGTCGACGGCGGCGGACGCGGTGTAGGCGGCGCCCTCGGTCGAGGAGGCGGTGGCGGTCTTCCCCTGGGAGAGGAGGGTCTCGGCGGCGGTGGCGGGTGCCGCGGCCAGCACGGTGGCGGAGGTGGCGAGCAGGGCACCGAGGGACACGAGCGAGGCCGTGGTGCGGGCCCGCCTTCGTGTGGTCGGGGCGGTGGTCATGGAGGCTCCTGGACAGGAAGTGGAGGGAGTGGGCATCGCCTTCCGGGCGGCGCGGCGGGGACCTGGAGCGCCGCCCGGAAGGGGTGGGGGGGCCGGGACGCGCCGGTCGTGGCGCGTCCCGGCGGGACCGTCAGGGGAAGGAGACGACGGTGGAGGGCACGGTCGAGGTGCCCGCGGGGATGGTGGAGGCCCCGGTGTCGTTGATGACGTGGTTGTAGTGGCCCATGCCGCCGAGGGAGACCACGAGGAGGCTGTGGAACTTCACCCCCGGCTTGACGGGTGCCTTGAAGCCGTGGTCCTGGACGATGGTCGGGTCCACGTTGTAGTTGCAGTAGCTGCCGAGGCCCCACGCCTCGTGGGTGTTCACGGAGTCGTCGACCCGGTAGGCGGCGTAGCCCTTCGTGGCGCCGTTCTGGATGGCGGCCTGGTTGGGGGCGTCGTACGCCTTCTCGTTCTGGTAGAAGATCGTGCGGCCGCGCTCGCCGTACCACTCGACGTCGTACTTGTTGAAGTGCTCGACGAACAGGCCGGTGGCGAGCACGTCGTCGCCGTTGACGCGGACGCCGTAGTCGGCGCGGTTGGTCTCCCAGCCCCAGCCCTCGCCGTGGTCGGCGCGCCACACCCAGGTGTGGTCGATGATGGCGTCGTCGCTGTTCACGACCACGCTGGTGGTGGCCTTGCCGGCGCCGGCGCCGCCGATGCGGACGTACACGTCCTGCACGGTGGTGGGGTTGGCGGCGTGGTCGGCGGAGGAGTTCTGCGGGCCGAGCTCCAGCAGGGTCGGGGAGTTGACCGGGCCGGCGTCGATCAGGAAGCCGGCGAGGCGGACGCCGTCGACGTCGGCGACCTTCATCGCGGTGACGCCGTTGTCGGGGATGATCGTGGCGAGGCCGAGGCCGAGCACGATGGTGTTGGCGCGGTCCACGTTGATGGTCCGGTCGACGTGGTAGACGCCCGGGGTGAACAGCAGGTTCAGGCCCTGGGCCAGTGCCTGGTTGATGGTGGCGGCGGTGGCGCCGGGCTTGACCACGTAGAACTGGCTGAGCGGGACGGACTGGCCCTGCGGGGTGCCGTTGGCCCAGCTGGTGCCGCGCGCGTTGGTCCGCTTGGCGGGCGCGAAGACCTTGTACTCGTTGCCGTCGAGGTAGAGGTAGGGCTTCTCGCGGGAGATCGGGGTGGTGTCGAGCGTGGTGTAGCGCGGCTCCGGGAAGGAGGTCGCCGGTGCGCCCTCGACGCCCGAGAAGGTCTGGTTCCAGACGCTGTTGGACCAGCCGCCGATGGAGCTCTCGCGGGTGTACCACTGCTGCTGCGAGTAGTTCCCGACCTGGCCGTCGATCTTCGAGTCGGCGATGTAGCCGCCGCTGGCCCAGCCGTAGCCGTTGGGCGCGAGGTTGAGGCCGCCCTTGACGTGCATGCGGCGGAAGGAGGACGCCTGCGAGACGGCCCACCGGTTGGTGCCGTTGACCGGGTTGAGGGTCAGGCCCTCGGCACCGCGCCAGAAGTTCTGGGTGGCGTTGCCGTTGAACCAGCCGGCGTCGACGGTCACGTCGCCGTTGATGGTGGTGTCGCCGGGGCGCAGGCCGAGGCCGGCGATCTGGGTGTAGAAGCCGATCTGGGCGTTGAGGCCGTTGTACGTGCCCGGCTTGAAGAGGAAGGCGTGCCGGCCGGAGCCGAACTGGGCCGACTCCTGCTGCTGGAAGACCTGGTCCAGCTTGGCCTGGATGCCGGGGGTGGCGGGGTCGAAGACGTGCACGTTGGGGCCGAGGTCGCCGCCGCCGGGGAGGGTGGGCCCGGTGGTGTCGGTGGTGCCGTACACCTGGAACTCCCAGAGGGAGAAGCCGTATCCGGTGGCGCGGGTCTGTCCGTTCATGCGGACGTAGCGGCCGGTGCCGGAGAGGGTGACGTTGTCGGTGCCGCCGTCGCCGGCGGTGACGGTGGTGACGGTCCGCCAGTCGGTGCCGTTCTCGGAGGCCTGGATCTGGTAGCCCTTGCCGTAGGCGGCCTCCCAGCTCAGGGTGGCGCTGGTGAGCGTGGCGCTGCGGCCGAGGTCGACCTGGAGCCACTGGGCGTCCTGCCACTGGCTGGCCCAGCGGGTGCCGAAGTCGCCGTCGACGGCGGCGGACGCGGCGAAGGGCCCGCCTTCGGTGGAGGAGGCGGTGGCGGTCTTGCCCTGCGAGAGCAGGGTGGGGGCCGCCTGGGCCGTCGTGGCGGGGGCGAGGGCGAGCAGGCCGCCGGCCAGGGACGTGACGAGTGCGCCGACGGTGGCTCGTCGGACGGCTGAGACGGGACGCCGGAGGACCGGCGGGGACCCGACGGAGGACATGGGTCTCCTCTGGGATACATGGGGGAAACGTGGGAGAGCGCTCTCCGAAACCTTGCCTGTAGGGCGAGTTGACGGTCAAGGCGTGTGACACGACTTTTCTTTTGGCTTTCATTAAGTCACGACACCGATGGCTTCCGGCCGGTCCCGATCCGTTCTCCCACCGGACACACCGCACCGTTAAAGTGCGGAGGTGGGGAATCGAGTACCGACTCTGGAAGACGTCGCACGTGAGGCGGGGGTGTCGCGCGCCACGGTGTCCCGGGTCGTCAACGGGGTGCGGAACGTGGCCCCCGACATCCAGCGGAGCGTGCGCGACGCCATCGCCCGCACCGGCTACACGCCCAACCAGGCCGCCCGTTCCCTGGTGACGCGGCGGGCCGGGGCCGTCGCCCTGGTGCTCTCCGCGGCGGGCGGGGCCTTCACCGCCCGGGTCTTCTCCGACCCGTTCTTCGGGCGCGTCGTGGACGGCGTCCTGCCCGTGCTGCGCGAGCGCGCGATCCAGCCGGTGCTGCTCGTCGCCGAGTCGGAGCAGGCCGGGACCCAGCTCGTCGAGTACCTGCGGCAGGGGGCCGCCGACGGGGCCCTCGTGGTGCCGCTGGACGACGAGGACCCGCTGCCGGCGATGCTGGTGGCGGCGGGCCTGCCCACGGTGCTCTTCGGCAGGCCCCGCCGCGGGGAGGGGTACGGCTTCGTCGACCTCGACAACGACGCCGGGGCGCGGCTCGCGGCCGAGCACCTGTGGGCCACCGGCCGGCGGCGCCCCGCCACCATCGCCGCACCGGTCACCGCCCCCGCGGCGGCGGCGCGCCTGGACGGCTTCCGCCGGGCGTTCGCCGCCCGGGGCGTGACGCGGGTGCCGGTCGTACGGGGCCGGTTCACGGTCGACAGCGGCCGGCACGCCATGGCCGAGCTGCTGAGGGAGCACCCGGACGTCGACGCGGTGTTCGCCGCGAACGACCTGATGGCCCAGGGCGCCTGCGAGTACCTGCGCGAGCAGGGCGTGGACGTGCCCGGCGCGGTGGCCGTCGTGGGCTTCGACGACTCGGCGGCCGCGCGCAGGGCACGGCCCCGGCTGACCACCGTGCGCCAGCCGGTGGAGCGCATGGCGGCCGCGATGGCCGGGCTCCTGATCGAGGAGCTGGAGGGCGCCGGACCCCGGGCCGCCTCGAAGGTCTTCGAGCCGGTCCTCGTCGTGCGCGAGTCCGCCTGACGCCCCCCAGGGGGTGAGGGCGTCCAGTACGGCGAGCCGTTCCGTGACGCGGGCGGCGGACCTCGGCGGGCCGGCGGCCGAACCTCGGGGGCAGGTCGGCGAGGACCCCGGCCGGGGCGGTCCGGTCGCGGGCGGCGTCCCAGGTGGTGCCGTCGAGGCAGGAGGGGAGCAGCCACTCGGCGGGGGCGCGGGGGCCGGCGGGTTCGTGGTGGAGGACGGCGGGCACCCGGACGCCGGCGGCGAGGCGGTGGAGGAGCGCCTCGGTGCCGAGGAGGCCCTTCTCGTACGTGAGGGCGGGAGCGCGCGGCGGCCTCCGGAGGGCCGCCCCGGACCGTGCCGGGCGGCCTGCCGGAGGCTCGCGTCGGGTGCCGGTCAGCCGGCGGTCGCCTCCCGGTGGGCGCGGATGACGTCCGCGTACCGCCGGCCGCTCGTCTTCACGGTCCGCCGCTGCGTGGCGTAGTCGACGTGGACGAGTCCGAAGCGCTTGTCGTAGCCGTAGGCCCATTCGAAGTTGTCGAGCAGGGACCAGGCGTAGTACCCGGCGAGCGGGACGCCCTTGCGGACGGCGCGGGCGCAGGCCGCGAGGTGCTGCTCCAGGTAGCCGGTGCGCTCCGGGTCGTGGACGGCGCCGTCGGGGCCGACGGTGTCGGGGAAGGCCGAGCCGTTCTCGGTGACGTACAGCTCGCGCACGCCGTAGTCCTCGGTGAGCCGCAGCAGGAGGGCCTCCAGGCCGTCGGCGTCGATCTGCCAGTCCATGCCGCTGCGGGGCACGTCGGGCAGGCGCACCTCGCGGGCGTACGGGACGGGTCCTTCGGGGTCGTCGGCGACGGTGACCGGGAAGTAGTAGTTGAGGCCGTGCCAGTCGAGGGGGGCGGCGATGAGCTCCGCGTCGCCCGGCCGCTCGGGGAGTTCGACGCCGTACAGCTCGCGCATGTCGGCCGGGAAGCCGCGGCCGTGGACCGGGTCGAGCCACCAGCGGTTGGTGTGGCCGTCCATGCGGGCCGCGGCGGCGAGGTCCTCGGGCCGGTCGGAGGCGGGCGCGACGGTGGAGTGGTTGGTGACCAGTCCGATCCGGGCGCCGGGGGCGGCGGCGCGCAGCGCCTGGGTGGCGAGGCCGTGGCCGAGCAGCAGGTGGTACGAGGCGCGGACGGCGGCCGTGAGGTCGGTGAGGCCCGGGGCCATCCGGCCCTCCAGGTGGCCGATCCAGCCGGAGCAGAGCGGTTCGTTGAGGGTGGCCCAGCGGGTGACGCGGTCGCCGAGGCGCTCGGCGACGGCGGTGGTGTAGGCGGCGAGGTGCTCGGCGGTCTCGCGGACGGTCCAGCCGCCGCGGTCCTGGAGGGCCTGCGGCAGGTCCCAGTGGTAGAGGGTGACGGAGGGGGTGATGCCGGCGTCGAGGAGGCCGTCGACGAGCCGGTCGTAGAAGTCGAGTCCGGCCTTGTTGACGGGTCCGTCGCCGCCGGGCACGACGCGGGGCCAGGCGACGGAGAGCCGGTAGGCGTCGGTGCCCAGCTCCTTCATCAGGGCGATGTCCTCGGGCCAGCGGTGGTAGTGGTCGCAGGCGGTGTCGCCGTGGTCGCCGTTGTCGATCGCGCCGGGGACCCGGGAGAAGGTGTCCCAGATGGAGGGGGCCCGTCCGTCCTCGGCGACGGCGCCCTCGATCTGGTAGGCGGAGGTCGCCGTGCCCCAGGCGAAGGACGGCGGGAAGGCCTCCAGGTCGAGCACGGGGCGGGGACCGGTGGATTCGGACACGGGGAACCTCTTCGTGGTCGGTGTGGAGAAGGACGTCACTTGACCGCACCCGCGGTGAGGCCGGCGACGAGGTAGCGCTGGAGGAGCAGGAACCCGACGACGACGGGGACGCTCACCACGAGGGAGGCGGCCATCACCTGGTTCCAGTAGACGTCGTTCAGGGTGGCGTAGCCCTGGAGCCCGACGGCGAGGGTGCGCGTGGTGTCGTTGGTCATGACCGAGGCGAAGAGGACCTCGCCCCAGGCCGTCATGAAGGCGTAGATCGCGACGGCGACGATGCCGGGCGTCGCGGCCGGGATGATCACGCGGAACAGCGCCTTGATCGGCCCGCAGCCGTCGACCTTGGCCGCTTCGTCGAGTTCGCGCGGGATCGAGTCGAAGTAGCCGGTCAGCATCCAGATGGAGAACGGCAGCGAGAAGGTCAGATAGGTGAGGATCAGCCCTTCGCGGGAGCCGAACAGGGCGATGCCGGTGGCGTTGCCGAGGTTGACGTAGATGAGGAAGAGCGGCAGCAGGAAGAGGATGCCGGGGAACATCTGCGTCGAGAGGACCGTCACCGTGAAGACCCGTTTGCCGCGGAAGGAGTAGCGGCTGACGGCGTACGCGGCGAAGATCGCGACGATCACCGAGAACACCGTGGCCGCGCCCGCGACGACGATCGAGTTCACGAAGTAGTCGGCGAGCGGGACGGTCTCCCAGATGTCGAAGTAGGGCCGGAGCGTGAGCCCGGAGGGGATCCACTCGAACTTCCCCGAGACGTCCTTGAGGGGCTTGAGGGAGCTGGAGACCATCACGTACACCGGCAGGACGACGAAGCCGGTGAGCAGGGTGAGGAAGATCCGCCGGGTCCAGAGGAACGAGCGGGGTGCCGCCATGGGCGACCGGACGGCCGTGCGCCGGGCTGCGTGCTCAGACATCGGAGGTCTTCCTTCCGCGGGTGGTGAGCAGGAGGTAGACGCCCGTGACGACGAGGAGGAAGAGCAGCAGCAGTACGGACATGGCCGAGCCGGTGCCGAAGTTCCACGTCTGGAAGGACGACTGGTAGATGTGGAGCGAGATCAGGTCGGCGGCTTCGGGGGCCGCCTTGCCGAAGAGCACGAACGGCGTGTTGAAGTCGTTGAACGTCCACAGGAAGAGGACGAGGACGAGGACCTGGTTGACGGAGCGCAGGGACGGCAGGGTGATGTGCCGGATCTGCTTCCACACGCCGGCGCCGTCGAGGGCGGCGGCCTCGTACATGTCCCGGGGGATGTTCTGCAGTCCCGCCATGACGGTGAGGAAGGCGAAGGGCCAGCCCTTCCAGACGGAGACGATCAGCAGGGCCCAGAAGCTGTTGTCCCCGATGAGCCAGAAGGCGGGGCTGTCGCCGATGCCGAGCTGCTCGTGCAGGACGTGGTTGATGGCGCCGTTGTCCCGCTGGAACATGAACGCCCAGGTGATGACGGCCGCGTAGACCGGCAGGGCGTACGGGACGAGGAACAGGGTCCGCAGGAACGCCCGGCCGCGGAAGTTCTCCTGGAGGAAGACCGCGGCGGCCGTTCCGAGGAGCCAGCACAGGCCCACGGACAGGACGGTGAACAGACAGGTCGTCAGGAAGGACTTGAGGAGCGCCTGCCCGACGGGGGCGTCGAAGTCGATCGCGACGCTGTAGTTGTCGAACGCCGTCCAGGGCGCCTCGGACCAGTTCCGGATGTAGAACTGGGTGAGCTCGCGGAAGCTCATGGTGATGCCCATGAGCATCGGGACGAGGTGGACGAGGAGTTCGAGGAGCAGGGCGGGCAGGAGCAGCAGGTACGGCAGTGCGACGCGGCGGCGCCCGGAGCGGCGCGGGGTGCGCGCCTCTCCGGGTGCGGCCTTGCGCACCGTCCGCTCACTCGGAGGAGTGACGACGGTTTCGGTCATGGTGGGGCGGCCTACTTCTTGGGCATCTGCTGCTGGGCCTTTTCGAGCTTGGCCTTGACGGACTCCGTGGTGACCGGACGGCCGGCGGCGGCGTCGGCGAAGAGCTCCTTGACCGCGGTGCCGACGACGGTCTCGAACTGGGACTCCTCGGGGACCTGCGGCAGGGCGGCGGCGCTGGTGGAGAGGGTGTCGCGGATGACGGTGAGCGAGGGGTCGGAGAACGCGGCGTCCTTCTGGGCGCTCTTGACCGGCGGGACCGAGCCGTACGCCTTGTTGAGGACGATCTGCTCCTCGTCGCTCGTCATGTACTTCACGAACTTCAGGGCGCCGTCGAGGTTCTTGGTGTTCTTGAAGACGGCGAGGTTGATGCCGGCGACCATCGAGTTGGTCTGCTTGTCCTGGCCGGGCTTGCCGGACGGGACGGGGGCGGGGGCGACGCCCCACTCGTCGGGGCCCATGCCCTGCGCGGAGAAGGTCTGCGACGGGGTCTGCCACAGGACCATGCCGGTCTTGTTCTTGGCGAAGTCGCTGAGGGACTGGTTCTGGGAGTACTCGGCGTTGCCGGGGGCCACGATCTTCTGGACGGCCATGAGGTCGACGTACTGCTTGACGGCGGCGACGGCGCCGTCGGAGGTGAAGTCGGGCTTGCCGTCGGCGGTGAAGAAGTCGGCCCCGTGCTGCTTGCCGAGGACGAAGACCTGGTGGATGTTGTTGGAGAGGTTGGAGCCCTCGACGCCGATGCCGTTCTTGCCCTTCGCGCCGAGCTTCTTGCCGGCCTCGGCCACCTCGTCCCAGGTGGTCGGCGGCTTGGCTATGCCCGCCTCCTTGAAGAGCTGCTTGTTGTAGTAGAGCGCGTAGGCCATGGAGTAGAGCGGGACGGCGGCCGGGTCCTGGCCGGAGACGCCGGTGGAGCCGAGCGCGGAGTCGACGAAGCGGTCCTTGCCGCCGATGGCCCCGAGGTTCTTCGCGTCCCAGGGCAGCAGGGCGCCGGTGGACTGCAGGGAGGCGCTCCAGGTGTTGCCGATGTTGAGGACGTCGGGGCCCTGGCCGGAGGTGGTGGCGGTGAGGATCCGGTTGAGCAGGTCGGACCACGGGATCACCTCCAGCTTGACCTTGATCCCGGTCTCCTTCTCGAACTGGTCGAGCTCGGGCTGCAGGACCTTCTTGTCGACCTCCAGGCTGGCGCCCTGGTTGGAGGCCCAGTAGGTGAGGGTCTTCGGGGACGACCCGCTGTCTTCTCCCCCGCCGCAGCCGGCGGCGGTGAGGACGAGGGAGAGCGTGACGGCACCGGTGACAGCGGCTCTGATTCTGCGCATGGCTCCTGGGCCCTTTCGGGGACGAGGGGAGGGCCGATGCGGGGAGCCCCTGGACCGCTCTCCGTAACATCGGCTTAATTTAGGATGTGAGTTAAACCCCATGAGAAGGTCGCGTCAAGGCTTGTACTGCGGGTATGTTGAAACGAACGACATGAGAGACGGGGACCAGAGTGCACGCGAGAAGTGGCCGCACGGTGCGTGACCTGCGGCGCGAGAACCGCACCGCCGTTCTGCGCAGGCTGTACTTCGACGGACCGATGAGCCGGCTCACGCTGGGCCCCGCGACCGGGCTCAGCTCCGGCTCGGTCAGCAACGTGGTCGCGGAACTCGTCGCGGAGGGCCTGGTCGAGGAGGCCGGCAGCGTCGACTCGGCCGGCGGGCGCCCCCGCACCCTCGTGCGCATCACGCCCGGCAGCGGCTTCATGATCGGCGTCGACATCGGCGAGACCCGGATCAGGATCGAGCTCTTCGACCTCGCCCTCACCGAACTCGCGCGCGCCGAGCGCCCGTTGGCCAGCTCGGGTCCGCGCACCGCGCGCTACGACGTCGACCTCGTGGTGGCACACCTGCGGGAGGGCATCGCGGAGGTGCTGCGGATCGCGGAGGTGCCCGCGGAGCGCCTCCTCGGCGTCGGCGTCGGCGTCCCCGGCATCGTGGCCCGCACCCCGGAGGACGGCGCGGTCGTACACGGCCAGACGGTCGGCTGGGACGCCGTCCCGCTGGAGCGCCTGCTCCGCGAGCACGTGGAGCTGCCCGCCTCGGTGCCGTACTGGATCGACAACGGCGCCAAGACCCTCGGCCAGGCCGAGATGTGGTTCGGCGCCGGACGCGGCGCCCGCAGCGCCGTCGTCGTGCTCTTCGGCTCCGGCGTCGGCGCCTGTGTCGTCACCGATGCCATGGGGCCCGGCCGGGCCCTCGAATGGGGCCACCTGACGGTCCGGGTGCGGGGGCGCCGCTGCCGCTGCGGCGCCCTGGGCTGCCTGGAGGCGTACGCGGGGTCGGAGGCGCTGCTGGAGCGCTGGCGCGAGGCGGGCGGGCGTCCTCCGGAGGACGCGGACGAGGAGACGGCCCTGACGGCGATGCTCGCCGCCGCCTACCCCGCCGAAACCGGCACCGCCCCCGACGCCACCGCCCTCGCCGTCCTGGAGGAGACCGCCGAGTTCCTCGGCGCCGGCTTCGCCGACCTCATCAACCTCTTCCAGCCCGAACGCATCCTCGTCGGCGGCTGGGCCGGCCTCCAGCTCGGCACCCGCTTCCTGGAGACCGTGACCGGCTACGCCCGGGAGTACGCCCTGAGGTACCCGGCCAGCCGCACCGGCATCGGTCTGGGGACCCTCGGCCCCGAGGCGGTCACCGTCGGCGCGGCCCTGCTGCCCCTGGTCGACTTCTTCGCCCAGGGCGGCCGCCGCCCCGAGACCGAGCCCACCCCGCCCTCCCCGGCCTGGCAGACCGCCCTGCGGGACCGCGTGTCGTCCTGAACCGGCGGCGGCGTCCCCCGCCGCGCCCGGATGGTCCGACCGGACAAACCGTCCGATACTGAACGCATGGCAGAGAAAACGGCGAAGGAGCACCCGCCGTCGAGCGTGACGGTCAAGGGGCGGGACGTCCGGCTGCGCACCCTCGGCCTCCTCGTGCTCGCGGCCCTGGCCGTCTGGTTCATCGCCGCCAACACCGGCTCCGTCACCGTCCGCCTGTGGGTCCCCGAGGTCACGCTGCCCCTGTGGACCGTCCTGGCGGTCACCCTGCTCGCCGGGATCGCCCTGGGCCTGCTCATCGCCCGCCGCCGCGCCCGCCGCTGACTCCGGCAGGAGACCGGGGCTTCCCGTCGGGCGACCGCTCCCGGCGCTTCACTCCACCCACTGCCATTCCATGCCGTACACGCCCGGCGCGCATCGGGTGGGGAGCAGATGCGCCGTGTGGGAGCCGTCCAGGGGTGCGGGTCGTCGGGTCTGGGGCGCGGTCCCGATCCGCCTGCGGTAGTAGTGCCAGCACTTCGACGGCACCGCCAGGGGGTGGAAGCGCACGTGGAGCAGATAGGCCTGGAGGGGCGTGGTGAGGCGGCGCTCGTGCCGGTGGGAGACGCCCGGGGCGGAGGCGGAGCGGAGCGTGTACTCGACGACCGCGGTCTCGTTCTGGGCCAGTCGGCGGCCGAGGGGGACCTCGGCGACCACGCAGTTCAGTTCCGGCAGGAACCGGGTGCTCGGGGGCGGTCCGTGGGGGACGGCGAAGTCGACCTTGCCGGCCTTCGCCGTGTCCAGGGTGTGGATGACGGTCAGGTGGCGCGCGCTGTCGCGGACGGCCCTGACCGCGGTGGTGACGCGGATCTCGTCGACGAGGCGGTGCTCGTTCACGCTCACCGCCTCGTGGACGACCAGGCGGCGCAGGTCGGCGTTGAAGTGCGGGAAGGCGTCGCCGAGGACCTGTTCGACGTGGGAGTTCTCGCCGTAGAAGCCGCGGAGGGCGGCCGGATCGTGCTGCGGGACCCAGCCGCGCGGCCGGCGCCTCACCAGGGAGCGCAGGGCGCCGCCCGGAAGGCCGAGGAAGGGTTCCAGGATGTCGACGGCGCGCAGGGACTGGGGTCTCTCCGGCTGGCTGCGGCCGCTCTGCCAGTAGCTGAGGGTGGCGAGGCTGAGGGTGATCCCGTGCGACTGGAGGTGGTCGCGTATGCGGTCCAGGGGCAGGCCGCGCCGTTGCAGGGCCTCTTTGAACGCGGTCGCGAACATCGCGTCGGGGTCGTCGGGACGGGGGGCGTTCGGCATGGCGTCTTCCAGCGGGCTGGTTCTGCGGACGGGGCGGGGCCGGCTTCCGTCGGAAAGCAGCCGGGGGCCGCTCGCCTTGTCTCGCGAGCGACCCCCGGCCGATCCTGCTGCGGATGTGCTCAGTTGGTGTTGAGCGTCAGCCCGTAGTGGCGGAGGGCGTCGTCGAGCGGCTGGAAGTGCGAGGTGCCGCGGGAGTTGACCCCACCGGTGCACTGCTGGTCGATCGGGCCGCCGGAGGTCATGCCCTGGGCCTGGTTGCCGGAGATGTACGCGCCGCCGCTGTCGCCGCCCTCGACGCAGACGGAGGAGGTGGCGAGGCCGGTGACGACCGTGTCGGGGCCCCCGTTGCGGTCGACGTAGGTGACGGTGTTGTTGTAGGAGCCGATCGTGCCGCAGGTCCACCCGGTGGTGGCGCCGGACTTGCAGACCGCGGCGCCGGACGCGGCGCGGCTGACGCCCTTGACGGCGACCGTGCTGGTGCTGCCCTGGCCCCAGGTGCCGACGCTGGTGGTGATCGAGTGGCCGGAGTTGACGGTCAGGATGCCCATGTCGACGCTGCGGGTGCCGAGCGCGTAGCGGGTCTTGTAGCCCTGGGCGAAGGCGGTCCCGTCGTAGCGCAGGGTGTTCGTGACGCAGTGTCCGGCGGTCACCAGGTACTGCTTGCCGGAGCTGTCGCGGGCGCCGTACCCGACGGAGCAGTAGTTGGAGGTGTTGTTGAACGTCATCTTGCTGCCGGGGTAGACGGCGGCCTTGGCCTCCAGCTTCTCCTGGCCGCGCACGATCTCGACGGCGGAGCCGTGCTGGGCGGCCCGGGCCAGGAACGCCTTGGCGGCGGCGCCCCGGTCGTCGTTGACCTTGACGGTCACCTTGTCGGAGGCCAGGTCCACGGACCAGGCGACCACGCCGGAGGGGACCTTCTCGGCGGCGAGGGCGTCCAGCTCGGCCTTCACCTCGTCGAGTGCGGCCTGGCCGCGGGCGGGCACCCGGGCGGCGAGGCCGGCCTTCTCTATCCTGGTCGCCTCCGCGGTGTCGTCGGCGTTGACGGTCAGCTTGCCGGAGGCGTCGAAGAAGGCCCCGTCACCGGCCGTGCCGCTCTTCCTCAGCTCGGCGAGCTTCGCCTGCTGGGCGTCCTGCCGGTCCAGGCGGTCGACCGCGGCCTTCTCGCTCACACCGAGCGAAGCGGCCAGCGCCCGCACCATCTCGGGCTGGTAGCGCGGGGTGGACGCCGCGTCCTGCGCCTGCGCCAGGGACTGGGTGCCCAGGACCGCGGAGGCCGAGAGAACGGCGCCCGCGGCGGCAAGACAGTACTTACGGGAGTTACGCACGCTGATTCCTTCCGGATGACAGCCAGAAACCAGATGGGGGGTGTATCGCCGGAATGCGCCAACAACGCACCGGCGAAAGGCGGTTCCTGCCTGACGGGGAGTCCGGGACTCGCCGTGCCCCGAACTATCGCGTAGCGATTGAATGAATTTCAAGACGCGTACAGCGGGCAGTTTTTAACAGGGATCACGATGCCTCTGTTGAACGGGACGATGCCTTGCAGGGCGTCGGCCGGCTTGGTGTCATGGCTCGTCAGAGCCCGGTTCGGGCAGCTCGAAACCCTCCGGGGAGCGGAACGGTCGGCATTCCGGCGGACATTGCCGGAGCACCCCGAAATCGACGGAAAGCCCGCGCCCTGTCCGCCTCTCGTCGGCACGTACGGCGGGTTTCCGGCGCACATGGCGGATTTCCGGCGCGCGAAAGGGATCCGGTTCGGTCCGGGACGGCGCCGTCGACGAGTCGCACCACGGCCGTGTCACCTCGCCGCCGGTCCGCTCGTGACGCCGTGCGGATCGTGCCGAGGCGTTCCGCCTGGCCGGAACCATAGGGGCACCGCGTCCGCCGTTGCATCAGGCGGGCGAATTCACGGATACGCAAAAAACCCGACGCGCGCCGGGACGACACGGGTGCCGGGGCCCCTGGGCCGCCGCACCGCCGCGTGTTCGCGTCCGAAGCGGCGCTTCCCGTTGCGTTCCCGTCCCGCGAGAACGGGCTCCGTGTGTTCAGCGGGCCGGAACCGCGCGACGGACCGGGTCCGTCCCACCGGCGGCCGCCCCGCGCAGCCGGGATACGTATAGGTGATTGCCCGATTCCGGATATTCAGGGCTTGTTCCGGTTCGTAGATTTGCGTGATATCAGCGGTCGAGCGGATGCGAAGGGATGCGGCTCGCTGCACGAATCCACCGCGGCCCGCACCGGCAGGGCGGGAAAGCACAGAACCGAGGAGACGGCGTCATGGCCCAGGTCTACTTCCAGGTCAATGTCCCCATCAGGAACTCCGTACAGCCGGAGCAGTGCGGGCTGCACGTCTTCACCGGGCCGGCCGACACGTGGTCGGAAGCACTCCGCATCGCGCGCGAGACCTGTGACGCGGCGGCCGCCGCGCGGGACGCGGGTTCCGCGCTCCCCCGCCGGCGCCCGGACGGCTGGGGAGCGCGCGGGCTGCGCCCCGGGTGGGTGTTCGACTGGACGGCCGCGACCGTGGACGCGTGGGAGCACGACGGGCTGTTCCGGATCGGCGGGTCTTCCCCGTCCCGGCAGGGCGGGCGTCACCGGTAGGCGGGGCGGGGCGCTGCCGCCCGGTGTTCCCGCTTCCGGCGGGCGCGTCGGTCCACGGGCTCCCGTTTCAGGAGGTCCGTCCCAGTCGGTGGGCGAGGTCGCGGCGGGAGAGGGCGCCGGTCTTGCGCATGGCGCGGGCGATGTGCTGCTCCACGGTCCGGGGGGAGAGGTGCAGGGTCGCGGCGATCTCCCGGTTGGTCAGGCCGGAGACCGCGAGCTGGGCCACCTCCACTTCCCGGGGCGACAGCTCGTCGGCGTGCGAGGGGCGTCCGGGAGGGCGGCCCTTCCTGGCCGGCTGTCGCGTGCGCAGCAGGGCCCTGGTCCGCGCCGCGTCCCAGACGGCGCCCAGATCGGTGAAGCGCTGGGCACAGGACTCCAGCTCGGCGATCGCCCACGGGGCGGAGGAGGGACCGGGGGCCGCGTCCGGCGGCGCGGGGGCGTCCCCGGCATCCGGGACCGGGCCGGAGTCCGGGACCGGGCCGGGATCCGCGACCTGGCCGGGATCCGCGACCTGGCCGGGTCCCGCGACCTGGCCGGAGTCCGGGACCGGGCCGGAATCCGGGACCGGGCCGGAATCCGGGACCGGGCCGGAATCCGGGACCGGGCCGGGGTCAGTAACCGGGCCGGGTCCCGCGACCTGGCCGGGTCCCGCTTGGGTGTCCGCCGCGAGCACGCAGCGCGCGGCGCCCTCCATGGCCAGTGCCTGGCTGTAGGGGCGGGGCGTCACGGCGTAGACCGCCGCCGCCTCCCGGTACAGCTCCGCGGCCCGCAGCAGCCCGTCCCGCTGCTCACGGGCCAGTGCCTCCGTTTCCGCGAGTACGGCCCTGCTCCACGCCAGCGCGGCCCTGGCGGCGGGCGCGTCGCGCCGCCCGAGGCCCTGGGCGAAGTCCCGGATCACGGCGTGGGCCGCGCTCGTGTCGCCCGTGCGCGCGAGCGCCTCCACCGCCCAGGGCGCGAGCTCCGCCGCCCACGGCCACACCCCCTTCCGGGCGACGACCGCCCAGGCGGCACGTGCCCGTTCCGCCGCGGCCTCCACCTCCTGCCGGGCCAGGGCCAGGCGGATCACGGCACCGGCCGCCGTCGTGGCCAGGGGCACGGGCAGCTTCTCCGTCTCGAACGTCCCCCGCTGGGACAGCCAGGACACCACTTCTCCCCAGTCCCCCTGGGCGAGGGCGAGCAGACCGCGCACGACGTAGGCGTCGGAGGCGATGAACGGCATGTCGGCGGTCGCGGCGACGAAGTCCTCGCACCGCTCGGCCAGGCCGGACCACCGGCCGGTCCACCACTCCTGGAGCAGCCGCGTCCCCAGGGCGTTGTACTCGGTGTAGGGGGCACCTGTCCGCGCGGACAGGTCGCCTCCTTCCGCGAGCAGGTCGTCCACCCGCTCGTAGAAGCCGAGCCAGACCGCGAAGTCCGCGGCGTTGCACAGACCCCGCGCCGCCTGCCGGGCGCGTGCGGGGTCGGTGCTCTCCGTGGACAGCTCCTCCACCAGCTGCCACGCCTCCGGGTCGGCGCAGCTCATGGCGAGTCCCGCCCGGCTGGCCAGGACCGCCGTGCGCATGGCCTCGTCCCCGCTGGCGTCCGCGGCGGCCACGGCCTCGACCAGCCATCCCCGGTGGACGTCGAGGGAGCTGCCCGGCCAGTAGGGGCTGGACAGCGCCGCCATGGCACGTGCCGCGAGGCCGGGCCGGACCTCGCGCAGTTCGCCGGCGGCGATCTCCAGGACCCGCCACCCGTCGGGGAAGCGGCCCATCTGGTTGCAGAGCATCAGCCCCAGGTCGAGCCGCAGCTCTCCGCGTACGGCCGGGGGGAGGGTGGCGTCCTCCACGATCTGCGCGAGGACCTCCACGGTCTGGTCCGAGCGCAGTCCGGTCACCGCGCTGCGGGCCAGCAGCGGCGCCAGCCGGGCGCGGGCCCGCAGGGGCAGGCCGGGTGCGGCGAGCGTCCGCTCCAGGAGCGTGATGGCCTGCTGGTGCCGGCCGGAGGCCGCCGCCGATCCGGCCGCCTTCTCCACCGCCTTGAGCCATCTACGGGTCTCGCCGGCCGCCCTGTGGTGTTCGGCCACGGCGTCCCACGCGACGGACCGCCCGCGGCTCAGCACGCGCGCCGCCCGCCCGTGCAGGTCCTGGCGGACGGGTCCGGGCACGGAGGCGCGCACGACCGGCGCGGCCAGCGGGACGGCGAAGCCGTAGCGGCCCTCGTCCAGCTCCGCCAGGGCCGCGCCCTCCAGGGCCCGCAGCAGTGCGCCGTTCCCCGTCGCGGCTTCGAGTCCCGAGACCGCGACCAGTTCGTCGCGGCCGGCGGGCCGGTCGAGGACGCCGGCCGCCCAGACCACCGGCCGGTGTTCCGGGGACAGGGCGTGCGTACGGCTCAGCACCAGCTCGGCCAGCCGGACCGGCGCGCCGGCCGCTTCCACCTCGGCGGCCGTGCCGGTGAACTCCGGCCGCCGTTCCGCCAGTACGGCGAGGAGGTCGACGACCACCCGGGGCACGCCGGCGGTGAGTTCCCGCAGCCTGCTCACCGCCTCGGCCGTACAGCGCTCGCCCAGCGCCTCCGCGGCGGCCCGGCGGACGCGTTCCTCGTCCCAGGGCTCCAGCCGGTGCCGGAGCACCGTCAGTCCGGGCGGGTACGTCACCGGAGGAGCGCCCAGCGGCAGGCCGGGCACGGGGAGTTCCTCCGGGCGGTAGGTCACGGCGGCCGCCGAGCCCGGCTCCAGTGCCTCGAAGACCCGGCGCAGCCGCCGCAGCTCGTCCTCGTCCGCCCGGTGGAGGTCGTCCACCAGCCACAGGGCCGGTTCCCGCCGGTGCTCGTCCTCCTCCGGCGGCCCGCCGGTTCCGCACCGCCACCACAGGCGGACCGCGTCCGCCGTCCCGGGCAGGTCGGCCAGTTCCCGCAGGAGACGGCTCTTCCCGGCGCCCGCGACGCCTTCGACGAACAGCAGCACCGGTTCGGCACGCCCGGTGGCAAGAGCGCTCGTCAGGGGCCGCAAGGCGGAACCATGCGCCGCGATCACGCCGTCATCCCCGCTCTCCTCCTCCCGGGTCCTGCCGGGCAGGCCGGACGCACCGCGTCCGGCACCTCGCCAGGACCTCTCGCCGGTGCGCCGGGAACGCCCGGGGCCCACGCCGACCCCGCGGCAGGACTCCCCCGGAACACGCTCCGCGCCTGCGCCCGGATCATCGGCTCATCGGCTCATCGGCTCACGCGAATCGATTCCCACACCGTACCAAGAGGACACCATAAGCACGCAGACGCGGGAAGCAGGATTTTCAACATTTCCCCCCCGCCCGGAATGCGGGAAGCCGCGCGCCCCGTACCGGAAGCGGCGGACGGCGCGCTTTCGCGAGCGCTCACACGCATTCGTCCCGGAATTCCGCGGGCACGGGTGCCCGGACGCGCGGAAGAGCTGTCGGCGGGAAGGCGCACCGCGGAGCGCGCCCGGCCGACTGCCGAAAAGCAGGGCGCGATGCCGTCCGGCCGGGACTGCCGAAAAGCGGCGCGCACAGCTCGTTCCGCACGCCCGTGCACAACGCCGGCCAACCGAGGCTAGGCGGGTCCCACGCAGCTGCTGCACGGTCCCGCGAGTCCGGTTGGCCGACACCTGAACCTACGTCCCCCTCCGCGCTCCCGAACATCCGGGGAACCGGATCCACGGATACGCAATCAACACTCCGGGAACGGCCCGCGCGACGGCCCTTTCCAGGGGCATGCCCCGTCCCGAGCGCGCGTCACGGCCGCCGGAAGAGGAACGCCGATCCCCCACCGGCTCTCCATCCTCCCGGTTCAGGGGCTTGATCATGGCGATCACCCGGCTTTCGTTCCCAGTGCTCCGGGCCGGCCGCACCCCGTGACGCCGCTCCCGATCCGGCACTCACGAGGGGCGGAGGTCCGCGAGCGGCGAGGACTTCGCCGTCACGCGCAAGGCCACACGCCTCTTCTCGGCACCACTCGGCTACGGGGGCGCCACAAGGCGTTCGCCCGCCCCCTCGAACAGTACGACCTCCTCACGCCCACCGAGCCCATCCCCATTCCCGCCCCCATCCCCATCCCCATCCCCATCCGGGCGAGTTCACCCCGCCGAGGCGATTCCATAAGCGGCATCGGCGCCAATTAACCGCTCGTCCCTGTTTATTTTCTTTCTTCCGCGTGAACAGGCCCAGCAGTTTTGCCACTTCAGTCCGCAATCCGGACAGAGCGCGGTGACATGCCCATGCGAAGGTGGCTATCTTCTCTCTGGTCCGAGGCCAACGGCTTCGGAAACAGGCGTTGTCGACGCCTTCACCCCCCACTTGTACGCACGGGAGCACACGTGTCTTCTTCCATATCCCGCAAACGCCTCGCTCTGACCGCCGGTGCCGCCGCCGTCGTGGTGGGGCTGCTGGCCGCGGGCGGTACGGCCGTCGCGGGCGTCGCCCCCCGGGCCTCGGCGCCGGACGCCTCCGCCGCCGGTACGGCTTCGGCCCTGGGGCTCGACGGCAAGGAGCGGCTGGTCGTCCGCGACGTCGTGAAGGACGCGGACGGCACCACCCACACCCGCTACGACCGCACCTACGCCGGACTGCCCGTGCTCGGCGGCGACCTGATCGTCCACCGCGCCGGCAACGGCGCGCTCAAGGGCGTGACCAGGGCCACCGACCGTCCCGTCCGGGTCGGTTCCCTGACGCCGAAGCTGACGCGGGACGCCGCCAGGACGGCCGCGGTGAAGGCGGCCGCGGCGGCCGACGTCGAGAAGCCCGCCGTCGACGCGGACGAGGCGCCGCGCAAGGTCGTCTGGGCGGCGGGCGGCACGCCCGTGCTCGCCTACGAGACCGTCGTCGGCGGCGTGCAGGAGGACGGCACCCCCAGCCGCCTGCACGTCGTCACCGACGCCACCACCGGCGAGAAGCTCGCCGAGTACCAGGCGATCCGCACCGTCGCCGACGACACCAGCCAGTACAGCGGCAAGGTCGACCTGGTCAGCACCCGGACCACGAACGGTCACCAGCTCGTCGACGGCACCCGGGGCAACCACCGCACGGTGGACCTGAACAACAAGCAGAGCGGCACCGGCACCCTCTTCACCGACGCCGACGACGTCTGGGGCGACGGGACTCCGGCCAACCGCCAGACCGCCGCCGTCGACGCCGCCCACGGCTTCGCCGAGACCCACGACTTCTACAAGGACGTCCTGGGCCGCGACGGCATCAGGAACGACGGCAAGGCCCCCACCTCCTACGTCCACTACGGCGTCAAGCACGCCAACGCCTACTACGACGACGAGACCTTCTCGATCTACTACGGCGACGGCGCGGACGGGAAGCGGCCCCTGACCCAGCTCGACGTGGCCGGTCACGAGTTCACCCACGGAGTCACCGACGCCACCGCGCGCCTCGTCTACGCGGGCGAGTCGGGAGGCCTGAACGAGGCGACCTCCGACATCTTCGGCACCGCCATCGAGTTCCACGCCGCCAACCCCGCCGACAAGGGCGACTACTTCCTGGGCGAGAAGATCGACTACTTCGGCAACGGCAAGCCGCTCCGCTACCAGGACACCCCCAGCCGGGACGGCAGGTCCGCCGACTACTGGGACGCGAACACCAAGAACCTCGACGTCCATCACTCCTCCGGCGTCGCCAACCACTTCTTCTACCTGCTCGCGGAGGGCAGCGGCGCCAAGACCATCGAGGGCGTCCGCCACGAGAGCCGCACCAAGGACGGCTCCGCCGTCACCGGCATCGGCCGGGACAAGGCAGTGAAGATCTGGTACAAGGCCCTGACCTCGTACTTCACCTCCACCACCACCTACGCGGCCGCCCGCCGGGGCACCGTGCAGGCCGCCACCGACCTCTACGGCGCGAGCAGCACCGAGGTCGCGGCCGTGAAGGCCGCCTGGAACGGCGTCAACGTCAAGGGCTGACCCCGGCCGCTCCACGGAGCGCCCCCACGCACGGCCCGGGTGCCGGCCGGCCCCCGTCCCCGACGGCGACCGGCCGGCCCCGGCAGCACCGTGGCCGGCCCCTCCTTCGGGGCCATGGGACGAAACCCTTCCACGGCGCCCCCACCCCCCCACCCGCAAACGGAGTCCTCCGCATGCCCCTTCCCGTCTCCGCCCGGACGTCGTCCGCGCTCGCCCTGGCCGCGGGCCTGGTCGTCACCGCCTTCGCTCCCGCCGTCCAGGCGGTACCGGCCCTGCCCGACGCCCCCGCTCCCGCCCCGACCGCCGTCACCACCGCGCCCGCCGCACCCGACATCTCCCTCACCGACGTCAAGGCGCACCTGACCCGGTTCGCGAAGATCGCCGCCGACAACGGCGGCAACCGGGCCCACGGCCGTACCGGCTACAAGGCGTCGATCGACTTCGTGAAGGCGAAGCTGGACGCGGCCGGATACACCACCAGCCTCCA
>NZ_LGEG01000260.1 GCF_001280125.1 Streptomyces sp. NRRL F-6492 | reverse complement strand
CTCACGGGCTCTCCTCCGAAGGGGGCGGGAGTGTTGGAGGGGGTGCGGGGGAGGGCGTCGACGGGGGTGCGGGGGAGGGCTCGGCGCCTGCGGGTTCGGCGCCTGAGGGCGCGGTCCCGGAAGGTCCCGTTCCGGAGGGCCGGGCGCCCGGGGGCCGGCCGCCGGGGCGGCCCGCCCGGACGATCTCGTCCCGGGTGGGCAGCATGCTGCCCTGCCGCTCGTCCCAGGACCAGGCGGTGCGGTACTCGTACCCGGGGATGCCGGCCGACCCGACCCGCATGATCAGGTCGCGGCCGGCCAGCTCCACGCTGATGACCTGGTCGACGGTGGACATGATCCGGGTGAGCCCGCCCTTCTCGGCGCGGTAGACCCGCACGGCGACCTGCTGCTCGGGCATCCGGATCCCGACGATCAGCTCGTCCCGGCCGTCGCCGGTGAGGTCGCGGTAGTACGGCCGCATGACGGGACAGGATGCCGGCTCGCTCACGCACGCCCCGACGGCCCGGGCGGTCTCCTCGTAGAGCCCGTCCGCGCCGTTGCGCGCGTCGGGGCGGGCGCGCACCTCGGCCCGCACGACCTCCACCGCGTCGACCGAGCGGACGTCGTCGCCGGTGACCCGGATCCCGGGGACGCGCTGGATGTCGGACTCGCCGTAGTCGATCGGCGGGTTCGTGGCGGGCGGCAGATCGGGCCAGAGCCGTACGGGCCCCACGGCGGGGCGCGTGGGCCCGGCGCTTTCCAGGCCGCCCGTACCGGCGGAGCCGCACCCGGCGAGCACGGGGGCGGACAGGGCGCACAGGACGCCGACGGCGACGTGCACTCCGCGCGCTCCCACCTGGCCACCCGCTCCTCGGTCGGTCGACCCGGGCGGTCGACGGGGCTGTCCTTCTCCCCGTAGACCTTATGCGGACCGAAGTCCTTTTTGTCTCCCGGTCTGCCGGAGGGACCACCGGCAGGAGCCCCTCACCGCGTCCCTCAGTACTCAGTACGCTCCCCGCTCCATCCGGGCGAGGGCGGCCCGGCACAGGGTGAGGAGCTTCTCGTCGAGGTGGACATCGTGCGTGCCCGAGGCGCCCTCGCGGGCGTTGTGGCGGCGTCTGCGGGTCAGCTCGGTGAGGACGACCAGCTGGGCCGCCGAGGCGGCCGGGCCCATCTCCGCCAGGCACTCCGCGATGTCCACGCGCGCGTGCCGGTCCTCCTCCCAGGCGGCGAGCAGCACCGGAAGGGCCTCCTCCGTCTCGCCGGTCGTCCGCCACAGGGCCGCGGCGGCGTGGACCCGCACCCACAGGTCCCGCGAGACGAGGGCGGGCCGCAGGGCCGGGGCCGCAGCGGCCGCCGAGCGCCCGATCTCGCCGAGGGCCCGGGCGGCCGCGCACCGGTCCGCGTCCGGCAGACCCGGCCGCAGCCACCGCTCCAGGACCGGCAGCACCTCCGCCGGGTCCTCCCCGGCCGCCCACAGGGCGCGCGCCGCCGCCGTGGAGACGGCGGCCGACTCGTCGGCCAGGAGCCCCCGCAGGTCCGGTACGGCCTCCCGGGCGGCGGGCCCGAAGGCCGCGAGGGCGCGCAGGGCGGCCTCCCGCACCCGGTCGCGCCGGTTCGCGGGCGCGCCGCGCAGCACCCGCAGCACCTCGGGAAGGGCCTGGGCGCCCCGGACGGCGGCCAGGGCGTAGAGCAGCGGGGCCGCCCGGTCGTACAGCAGCTCGTCCAGCTCGACCCGGGCCAGCCGGCGCCGGAGCGCGGGGGCGAGCATCGCGGCGGAGGGCCCGAGGCCGTCCGTGGCGTACAGCAGCTCCCGCCGCACCTCGCCCTCCTCCAGGGCGCGGGCGAGCAGCGGCACCGCGCGGACGTCCCCGGCGCGCGCCAGGGCGATCAGCGCCCCGTCCCGCCCGGACCGCCCGGCGGAGCCGCACCCGCCGGCCGGCCCCGGGGGAGCCGAGGCCAGGCGCGCCGCGAGCGCGTCGGCGGCGGGCGCGCCCAGCTCGAAGAGCCGCTCCAGGAGGGAGGCGGCGGCCTCCCGGAGCCGGGGCTCGGGATCTTGGAGCTGGTCGCCGACGAGCCGGACGACCTCCTCGTACCGCCCGCGCCAGACCCGTATCAGACCTCCGCACAGCCAGATCGCGTCCGAGCGCTGCCCCCAGTCGGGGCTGCGGAGCTGGGCGAGGACCAGCGCGATCCGGTCGTCGACGCGGTCGTCGAGCGCGGTGTGCAGCGTCCGCAGCAGCTCCTCGGTCCAGGGGGCGGGCCGTCCGGCCGCGTGCTCCTCCAGGAGCTCCCGCACCTGCCCGATGAGCGTCGGGGCGGCGCCCCGGGGCGTGTCGGGCCCCGCCCCGGGGACGGACGCGGTCCTGATCTCCTCCAGCAGGGCCGTCACCCACGGCACGACGTCGTCGGGGATCTCGCCCGGCGCGCAGCGCGCCCGCTGCGCGAGGGCCGCGAGCCGGAGCCCCGGGTCCTGGGCGGCGCGGGCGAGCCAGCCGAGCCAGTCGACGGTCTCGGCGCGCAGCGACGCGTGCCGCAGGGCGATCTGCCCGACGGCGGCCACCAGGGCGAGCCGCACCTCGGTGTCCCGCTCGACGGTGAGCCGCTCCCGCAGCAGGGTCAGCACCCGGGCGGGCTCGGGGTGCAGCGAGGCGAGCGCCCACGGCGCGGCGAGCCGCACCTCGGGATCGGGGTCCGAGACGAGCCCGAGGAAGACGCCGGCGCCGGCGGCGATGGCGGCGGCGGCCATGGCGTAGTTGGCGGCGGGGACGAACCCCCCGTCCTCGCAGGGGTGTTCGCCCATCTCCTCGTCGTCGTCGAGCTCGATCCCCCCGATGCTGGTGAGGAGTTCGACGATGCAGCCCCGGTCCTGGACCCCGGGATCGGCGACGAGTTCGAGGAGGAAGGGGATGCAGGCGAGCGTCGAGTCGTAGACGTCGCCCTGGTGGTGCACCGCCCCGTACATGGCGTCGAGGGCCGTCTCCCGCTCCGCGGGATCGGCGGAGGCGAGTCCGCGGAGCAGCTCCGGCACGTCGTCCGCGGGGCCGTACGCATGCCCCAGCGAGGCCCAGTCGACCTCCTCGATCCCCGTCAGCATTGCCAGGCCGCCTTCCCCCGTGAGCGCTGTACCAGGCAGCAAGTGTGCACCACAGGACGGACAACAAGGCCGTACCGCCGATACCCACCCCGCGGGAGCACCGCCTTCCGCTCTCTTTGCGCCATGTACGCTGCGGAGCAAGGCAGTTGCCCTGCGTACCCGCCCCGCGGCCCCGCCGCCCCCGGCCCGGACGCCGCTTCCTCCCCACCGCCCCGGCCGGACCGCCGTCACCCGCGCGAGCGGCCGTCGTCCATTACCCGGCGCGCGCCCGCCGACCGCTCCGGCGCGAAGAACGGCGCCCGGAGCCCCCCGTACCGCTCCATACGTGGCGCGATGTCGTCCATGAGGGGAACGGGCCCCGGTGCCGGCCGGCCCGGCACCCGTCCGGCCGAGTACCGCTGTTCGGGGGGAGGTTCACTTGACTTCCGCTCCACGGGGCGGGCGATGATCGGGCCATGACTGCCTCATCCTTCGATCCCAGGGCGTTGCTCGCCGAGAGCCGGCTCGGCGTCCTCGCGACCATCAAGGCGGACGGGCGTCCGCAGCTCTCCCCCGTCCAGCCCTCCTACGACGAGTCGGCGGGCGTCATCCGCGTGTCGACCACCGCCGGGACGGCCAAGACGGCGAACCTGCGCCGTGACCCCCGGGCCGCCCTGGAGGTCACCGGCCCCGACGGCATGTCCTGGGCCACCGCCGAGGGCGTCGCCACGCTCACCGGCCCGGGGACCGACCCGCACGGGCCCGAGGTCGAGGCCCTGGTGGACTACTACCGGGCCGCCGCGGGCGAGCACCCCGACTGGGACGAGTACCGGGCGGTGATGGTGTCCGACCGCCGGGTCCTCATCACCCTCGCCGTCGACCACGTGTACGGCGCCGACATCAGCTGACGGGACGCACCGGGGGTGCGCCGGCGTCCACGGCCGGCCGTGGACGCCCGGCCCGGGCCGGCGCCGCCCCGAAGGACTGGCGGTAGTCCGTGGGCGTCACCCCCACGTGCAGGGTGAAGTGGCGGCGCAGGTTGGCCGCCGTACCGAGGCCGCTGAACTCGCCGATCCGCTCGACCGGCAGGTCGGTCGTCTCCAGCAGCGTCCGCGCGTGCGTCAGCCGCTGGTGGAGCAGCCACTTGAGCGGGGTCATCCCGGTGGCGGCCCGGAGGCGCCGGAAGAAGGTGCGGGTGCTCATCCCGGCCCGCCCGGCCATGTCGTCTACGGTGAGGGGCTCGTCCAGGTGGCGGGCGGCCCAGTCCAGGACGGGCGCGAGGCCGTCGTCGTCGGTGACCGGGACGGAGAGGACCACGAACTGGGCCTGCCCGCCGGGCCGGTGACCGGAGACCACCAGACGGCGGGCGAGCTGGTTGGCCACGTGGGCGCCCAGGTCGCTGCGGACGATGTGCAGGCACAGGTCGAGGCCGGCCGTCATGCCGGCGCTGGTGAGCACCCGGCCCTCGTCGACGTACAGGACGCTGTCGTCGACCTCCACTCCGGGGTAACGGGCCGCCAGGTCGGCGGTGTTCATCCAGTGCGCGGCGGCCCGGCGGCCGTCGAGGAGCCCGGCCTCCGCGAGCGCGTAGGCCCCGGTGCACAGCGAGACCACACGGGCGCCGGAGGCGTGGGCGCGCCGCAGGGCGTCGACGAACTCGCCCGGCAGGGAGGCCCCGTGGTTGACGACGGCGTCCGGCACCGAGGGCACGATCACGGTGTCGGCGGTGACGAGGTCCTCGACCCCGTGGGTGGTACGGACGGAGAAGCCCCGCGCCGGCTCCGCGGAGGCCGAGGGGGACACGGAGCACACCCGCAGGTCGTACCAGGGATCGGCGAGGTCCGGCTGGGGATCGCCGAAGACCGCGTAGGCGATGGCCGTCTCGTAGACCTCGCAGACCTGCATGTCGGTGTCGTTGACCAGAGCGATGGCGACGGACCCGGGATTCATGGAGGCGAGGCTACGGCAGGAATTTTGCGAAGGTCGGCACTTCCGCCACTGTCGGCCGGCTTTCCGGGGGTGCGAGGGTGCGGGTGACGGGCGGACCGCCGCCGCGACGCGGCCACGAGAACCGCGCGACTACGCGAACCGCGCGGCCACGCAAGCCGCGTGGATCACGCACACCATGCGCACCACAGGGTGAACCGGAACGGGAGTACGCAATGCCGAACACCAACGGGGCCCAGGCTCCAGTGACGGTCATCGGGCTGGGCCTGATGGGCCGGGCCCTGGCGGCCGCCTTCCTGGAGGCGGGCCACCCCACCACCGTGTGGAACCGCACGGCCGCCAAGGCCGACCGGCTGGTCGCCGAGGGCGCCGTCCGCGCCGGTTCGGTCGGGGACGCGATCGCGGCGAGCCCGCTGGTCGTCGTCTGCGTCACCGACTACGCCGCCGTGCGCGAGCTGCTCGGCCCGTCGGCCGGCTCGCTCGGGGGCAAGGTCGTGGCGAACCTGACGACGGGCACCTCGGCGCAGGCCCGCGAGACCGCCGAGTGGGCGGCGGGCCTGGGGGCCCGCTACCTCGACGGCGCCATCATGGCGATCCCGGCGGACATCGCCACCGACGCGGCCGTACTGCTCCACAGCGGCCCGAAGGAGGCCTTCGAGGAGCACGAGGCGACGCTGCGCGCGCTGGGCGCGGCGGGCACCACGTACCTGGACACCGACCCCGGCCTGTCGGCGCTCTACGACATGTCGCTCCTCGGCATCATGTGGGGCGTCCTGAACGGCTTCCTCCAGGGCGCCGCCCTGCTCGGCACCGCGAAGGTCAGGGCCACCGCCTTCGCCCCGCTGGCCAACACGATGATCAAGGTGGTCACCGAATACGTGACCGCGTACGCCCCCCAGATCGACGAGGGCGTCTACCCGGCCGACGACGCCACCGTGACGGTGCACCGGGACGCCCTGGGCCACCTCGCCGAGGAGAGCGAGAAGCTCGGTGTCAACGCCGAACTGCCCCGCTTCTTCAAGGCGCTCACCGACCGCGCGGCGACCGACGGCCACGCCGACAGCAGCTACGCGGCCCTGATCGAACAGTTCCGGAAGCCCGCCGCCTGACGCGCTCGGCTCCGGCCACCGGCCACCGGCCACCGGCCACCGGCCACCGGCCACCGGCTTCCGACCACCGACCACCGACCGACGACAACGCGCCGCCCGGCCCGGGCCCAGGCGTGTCCGTGCTCAGCCGGCGCGGGTCGGCAGCAGGCCGCGAACCAGTTCGGCCACTTCCCGAGCGTGCTCGGAGAGGAAGAAGTGGCCGCCCTCGAAGACGTGCGTCCGGAAGGCGCCCGAGGTGTGCCCGCCCCAGGCCTCGACCTCCTCGGCGGTCGCCTCGGAGTCCCGGTCACCGGCCAGGGCGACGACGGGGCAGGTGAGCGGCCGGCCCGCGGTGTCCTCGTACGAGGCGAGAGCGCGGTAGTCCCCGCGCAGGGCGGGCAGGACCAGCTCCAGCAGGTCGGGTTCGTCGAACACCGCGGCCTCCGTCCCGCCCAACCCGCGTACGCGCGAAACGAGTTCGTCGTCCGTGAGCGGCACGTGCCGGGCCCGCCACCCGGCGGCGGCGGGCGCGCGACGCCCCGACACGACGAGGAGGTCCGGCTCGCCGCCGGGCAGCCGGGCGAGCCGCACGGCGACCTCGTACGCCAGCGAGGCCCCCATGCTGTGTCCGAGCAGCGCCCGGGGACGGCCGCCCGGCGGGCCCAGCGCCTCCGCGACCAGGTCGGCCAGCCGGTGGAGGTCCTCCACCGGCGCCTCGTGCAGCCGGTCCAGCCGCCCCGGGTACTGCACGGCCGACACGTCGACGGCGGGGGAGAGCGCCGCGGCGAGGGGCCGCCAGTAGGAGGCGGAGCCGCCCGCGTGCGGGAAGCACACCAGCTCGCACCCCGCGGCGCTTCCGCCCGGCGCTCCCGCGCCCAGGGGGAAGCGCCGCAGCCAGACGTCACGCGATCGACCCATTCCGACCCACCTCACCGCACTCCGAGGACCCCGGCCGCCCGGGCCGCTGCCAAGGCATCGTAGAAGCACCGCCCGATCCGGCACCGGGCACGGGTCAAGACTGCCGGTCACGGGCAATGTCCGGCCCGGGTCGTCGTGCCAGAGTGGAGACGACGAGGCGCATGTCCACCGCCTCAAGACCCAAACGCACGACCGAGACGCACGACCGAAACATCTGGGGGGAACATGGCCAAGCCGGTGCACGCACAGGTGGGCGAGAAGAAGATCCGCTGCCTGGTCTGCAAGGGTGACGTCTTCCGCGAGCGCGAGGTGAAGCTGAACAGCACCGGGATGGAGTTCTTCAACCTGGCCTGGGCGAACGAGTCGGCCACCGGACTGATCTGCTGCTCGTGCGGCTACGTGCAGCTCTTCGCCGACGGCCACCTGAGCCTCTACCGGGCCTCCGTGTAAGCCACGCCCGGGGCGTCACTGTTCGCCGCCGCCCATGGCCTCCGTCAGACGGCCGCGGGCGGCCGCGAGACGCTCCTCGTAGTCGGGCGCGAAGATCCCCGCGAGCTTCTTCTCCAGAGTTCCGGAGATCGCGTAGATCCCGGACCAGACAGCGCGATCCGGCACGATGGCGTCCAGTTTGCCGGACTCCATCATCACCTCGTACAGCCAATCGGACAGGACGAAGGCCTGGTCCGGCGTGAGCTCGATGAGTACGGGTTCTTCGTCCACGTGGTCACGGTACAAGGGCGCTCCGCACGCCTACTCCGCCGTGAGCGCGTCGGCGACGTCCTGCATGTGCTCGATGACGACGTCGGCCCGCGCCTCATCGAAGAGACCTGCGTCGCGGGACCGGCCGGCGTAGCCGATGACCGTCGCGCCGGCCGCATGAGCGGCCTGGACGTCGGTGAGGGAGTCGCCGATCAGGGTGCAGCTCGTGACGTCGATGTGCATCTGCTCGGCCGCCGTGATGAGCGGGAACGGGTTCGGCTTCATCAGGTGCGGCTGCTCGGAGGGGCGGCCCACGATCGCCGTGACGCACTCCCGCAAGCCGTGGAGCTCCAGGAAGGCCCGTACGCACTCGGCGGAGTTGTCGCTCACCACCGCCACTCCCCGGCCGGCCGCACGCGCCGCCCGAAGCGCTTCCGCCGCTCCCGGGGTCGGCTGCCCGACCAGCGCGACGGCCCGCACCTCGGCGGCCGTCAGGGCCTGCTCGATCTCCTGCCCGAGCTCGGAATCGGCTTCGTGCGCGATGCGCAGGACCTCGACAGGGTCGTCCGTCCGGGCGGCCTTCGCGCCCGCGGCCGCGTCCCGGGCGGCGAGGAGCGAGACCAGCTCCCGCGCGACCGTGGCCGCCGGCAGTCCCGCGAACACGTCGCACACGGGCCCGTCGAAGTCGAAGAGGACGACACGGGCGTTCGCCAGGGTCTCGATGAGCAGGTCGGCGTGAGTCAAGGCCGAAATCCCTTCCGGTGCTGCCGCACCACAGCCCCGCCGACCGACCGGCGAAGAGACCGGTGCCCTCGCCCACGAGGCAGTACGTCCCGACCGTCTCGCCCGGGACGACGACCTTATGCAGACGGATCGGGCACGAACCGAAGAACACACCCCGACGAACCGCGGCACCGAAAACACCTCAAGGGAATACGAGTGCCCCCGACCGGGCGCCTGCCGCACACTCCGGGCATGGACACCTCCGACGAAGGCCCGACGCTCGACCGCCCCTGGACCGACACGGGCAACAACGTCCGCGGCGTCCCGCGCGACCACCACGACGCGTCGACCTCAGCCGCCTCCTCAGCGACTTGGGGCTTCCTCACGCCCTGGAACTCAACGACGAAAACGGCGCCCTGCTCCACGAGATCAACGGATGACCCCGCCCACGGGCCCCGTCACCCCTACCCACCCACACAACAAGACCCCGCGCTCAGCGTTTCCGCTGATCACGGGGTCTGTGTGGCACTTCTGCGAAGTGCCCCCGGCAGGATTCGAACCTGCGCACACGGCTCCGGAGGCCGTTGCTCTATCCCCTGAGCTACGGGGGCGTCCCCCGCGTTCGGCGGCGACGGGTAGAACCCTACCAGCTCCCGGGGCGTGCCTGTGAACAGGTATTTCCGGGGTGTCACGAGGGGGTGTGTCCCCCGCACGGGTCAGAAGTGGGGAAAAGCCGGACGTGGTCGTCGGGGGCGGCCTACTCTCGTTCGTGTGTCAGGCGCCTCCGGCCGGGTGCTCGTTGTCGACGACAACAAGGTGATCCGGCAGTTGATCAGGGTCAATCTCGAACTCGAGGGGTTCGAGGTCGTGACCGCGGCTGATGGTGCCGAGTGTCTGGATGTCGTGCACCGGGTTCGGCCCGATGTCGTCACCCTCGACGTCGTCATGCCCCGCCTCGACGGGATCAGGACGGCCGAGCGGCTGCGGGCCGATCCGCGGACCCGGCATCTGCCGGTGGCCATCATCAGCGCCTGCGACGAGGTCGCCGGCGGGGCCGCCCCCGCCGGGGTCGACGCCTTCCTCTCCAAGCCCTTCGAGCCCACCGAGCTCGTCCGTGTCGTGCGGCAGCTGATGCGCCGCGAGCGGCGGGAGCGCCCCGACGTGGCCGGGCAGGACGGCGGAGAGGAACCGGCCGCGGTCCTCGGGCCGAAGCCGGCCGTGGCCGACGGGTCCCCGGACGGCCTTCGGGAAGGCCTCCCGGACGGCCTTCCCGAGGGGCTTCCGGACGGACTTCCCCGCGGTCTTCTCGACGGCGCCGTCGAAGGCTGCGGCGACCCCCTCGCCGACTGATCTCCCCCTGGGCCGCGAGGCCCGCCCGTACCCCGTTGCCCGCATGGCGAAACCGGTTCGCGTCGGGCCCCCCCTCCTCCCCTAGGCTTGACCCGTGACCCCCGCGGACCTCTCCCTCACCGTGCTGCGCGCCGTACGCCGCGCGGTCGACGACGGTGCTCTGCGGGTCGACGTCCCCCCGCGGGCGAAGGTCGAGCGGGCCCGGCCCGGGGGCGTGGGGGAGTACGCCAGCAACATCGCGCTCACCCTCGCCCGGCCCGCCGGGCGCACCGCCCTCGACGTCGCCGGGATCCTGGAGGAGCGGCTCCGTGACGTCGCCGGGCTGCGGGCCGTCGACATCACCGGGCCCGGGTTCCTGAACTTCACCCTGCGCGCGGACGCCGACGCCGACGCCGATCTCGTACGGGAGGTCCTGGCCGCCGGGACGTCGTACGGGCACGGCACCGAGCTCGCCGGGACCGTCGTCCCGCTCGCCGATACGGCCGCGCCCCGCGACGCCGTCGTGACCGAGGTCCTCGCCCGGCTGCTGCGCTCCCAGGGGGCCGACGTCGAGGTCGGGCGGTACGGCGAGCGGCTCCACGTGCGTCCCGGGGAGTGCGACCCCTCCTTCGGGAGCGACGTCCTCCGGTGGGCCTTCCTGCGGGCCGCGCCCCACGACCGGCCCCTCGACCCCGCCCCCCTCCTCGTCCCGCACGAGCGCAACCCCCTCTTCCGCGTCCGGTACGCGTACTCCCGCACCCGCCGGCTGCTCGTCAACGCACGGCAGCTCGGGTTCTCCCCCGAACCCGGGGACCTCGGCGACCCCGGTGGCTCCGGGGACCCCAACGAAGCCGCCCCGCTCCTCGGCGCCCTCCGCGACCACCCCCCCGCGCTCCTCGCCGCCGCCCGCCACCGCGCCCCCGACCGGGTCGCCCGGCACCTCGAAGCCGTCGCCGACGCCTTGCTCGTGTTCCAGCACACCGTGCTGCCGCTCGGCGACGAGAAACCCTCGGCCGCCCACCGTTCCCGGCTCGCGCTCGCCGAAGCCGCCGGGACGGTGCTCGCCGGTGGCCTCTCCGTGCTCGGCATCAGCGCACCCGATCGGATCTGAAAGAGCAGACGCAGACATGAGCCGTTCCGCCCACCCCGCAGGGCCCCGCCACGCCGACGTCCTCCCCGAGGGCCACTACTCCGCCCCGCCCACCGACCTCAACGTCCTCGACCCCAAGGTGTGGTCCCGGACCGTCGGGCGGGACGAGCACGGGGTCGCCACCGTCGGGGGGATCAAGGTGACCGACCTCGCCGAGGAGTTCGGGACCCCCGCCTACTTCCTCGACGAGGACGACTTCCGCGCCCGCTGCCGCGCCTGGGCCGAGGCCTTCGGCCCGGACGCCGACGTCTTCTACGCCGGCAAGGCCTTCCTCTCCCGCGCCGTCGTGCGGTGGCTGGAGGAGGAGGGGCTGAACCTCGACGTGTGCTCCGGCGGCGAGCTCACCACCGCCCTCTCCGCCGGCATGCCCGCCGAGCGCATCGCCTTCCACGGCAACAACAAGAGCGAGGAGGAGATCGAGAAGGCGGTGAGCGCCGGCGTCGGGCGGATCGTGCTCGACTCCTTCCAGGAGATCGTCCGCGTCGCCCACGTCGCGCAGTCCCTCGGCAAGCGGCAGCGCGTGCAGATCCGGGTGACCGTCGGCGTCGAGGCCCACACCCACGAGTTCATCGCCACCGCCCACGAGGACCAGAAGTTCGGCATCGCGCTCGCCGGCGGGCAGGCCGCCGAGGCCGTGCGCCGGGCGCTCGAGCTCGACGGGCTCGAACTCGTCGGCATCCACTCGCACATCGGCTCGCAGATCTTCGACATGGCCGGCTTCGAGGTCTCCGCCCGCCGCGTCGTCCAGCTCCTCACCGAGGTGCGCGACGAGCACGGCGTCGAGCTGCCCGAGATCGACCTCGGCGGCGGCCTCGGCATCGCGTACACCTCCGAGGACGACCCGCGCGAGCCGCACGAGATCGCCAAGGCGCTGAACGAGATCGTCACGCGGGAGTGCGAGGCCGCCGGGCTGCGGACCCCCCGCATCTCCGTCGAGCCCGGGCGGGCCATCGTCGGGCCCACCGCCTTCACCCTCTACCGGGTCGGCACGATCAAGCCCCTCGACGGGCTGCGGACGTACGTGAGCGTCGACGGCGGCATGTCGGACAACATCCGCACCGCCCTGTACGACGCCGAGTACAGCGTCAGCCTCGTCTCGCGGACCAGCGACGCCGAGCCGATGCTCTCCCGCGTCGTCGGCAAGCACTGCGAGAGCGGCGACATCGTCGTGCGGGACGCCTTCCTGCCCTCCGACCTGGCCCCCGGCGACCTCCTCGCCGTCCCGGCCACCGGCGCGTACTGCCGCTCCATGGCCAGCAACTACAACCACGCGCTCCGCCCGCCCGTCGTCGCCGTCCGCGACGGCGAGGCGCGCGTCATCGTCCGCCGCGAGACGGAGGAAGATCTCCTGCGTCTGGACGTCGGATGATGAAATAGTCGGGTGATGGAATCGATGTCTCACGATCCGGACAAAGGGCGGAAACCCCCGTCCGGTGAGTGAGACTGGTCCTCACCGTAGGGACCGTAGAGACACGAACGTAGAAATACGAAGTAGTACGAGAAACGAGGTCGGATGATGCGTACGCGTCCGCTGAAGGTGGCGCTGCTGGGCTGTGGAGTGGTCGGCTCAGAGGTGGCGCGCATCATGACGACGCACGCCGACGACCTCGCCGCGCGCATCGGCGCCCCGGTCGAGCTCGCCGGCGTGGCGGTCCGCCGGCCCGACAAGGTCCGCGAGGGCATCGCCCCGGAGCTGGTCACCACCGACGCCACCGCCCTGGTCAAACGGGGGGACATCGACGTCGTCGTCGAGGTCATCGGCGGCGTCGAGCCGGCCCGCACCCTCATCACCGCCGCCTTCGAGCACGGCGCCTCCGTCGTCTCCGCCAACAAGGCGCTGCTCGCCCAGGACGGCGCGGCCCTCTACGAGGCCGCCGCGCGGCACGGGCAGGACCTGTACTACGAGGCCGCCGTCGCCGGCGCCATCCCGCTCGTCCGGCCGCTGCGCGAGTCCCTCGCCGGCGACAAGATCAACCGGGTGATGGGCATCGTCAACGGCACGACGAACTTCATCCTCGACAAGATGGACACCTCCGGCGCCGGCTACTCCGAGGCGCTCGACGAGGCCACCGCCCTCGGGTACGCCGAGGCCGACCCGACCGCCGACGTCGAGGGCTTCGACGCCGCCGCCAAGGCCGCCATCCTCGCCGGGATCGCCTTCCACACGCGCGTGCGCCTCGACGACGTCTACCGCGAGGGCATGACCGAGGTCACCGCCGCCGACTTCGCCTCCGCCAAGCAGATGGGCTGCACCATCAAGCTGCTCGCCATCTGCGAGCGGGCCGCCGACGGCGGGTCCGTCACCGCGCGCGTGCACCCCGCGATGATCCCGCTCAGCCACCCGCTGGCCTCCGTCCGCGAGGCGTACAACGCGGTCTTCGTCGAGGCGGAGGCCGCCGGGCGGCTCATGTTCTACGGCCCCGGCGCCGGCGGCTCGCCGACCGCCTCGGCCGTGCTCGGCGACCTCGTCGCCGTGTGCCGCAACAAGCTCAACGAGGCCAACGGCCCCGGGGAGTCCGCGTACACCCAGCTGCCCGTCAGCTCCATGGGCGAGGTCGTCACGCGGTACCACATCAGTCTCGACGTGGCCGACAAGCCGGGCGTCCTCGCCCAGGTCGCGACGGTCTTCGCCGAGCACGGCGTCTCGATCGACACCGTGCGCCAGCACGGCCGACCGGACGGAGGCGGCGAGGCGTCCCTCGTCGTCGTCACCCACCGCGCGCCCGACGCCGCCCTCTCCGGGACCGTCGAGGCGCTGCGCAAGCTCGACACCGTGCGCGGTGTCGCCAGCATCATGCGTGTTGAAGGGGAGTAAGGACCCATGACCAGCAAGGGCACCCACCAGTGGCGCGGCATCATCGAGGAGTACCGGGACCGCCTTCCGGTCACGGACACGACGCCGGTCGTCACGCTCCGTGAGGGCGGTACGCCGCTCGTTCCGGCTCAGGTCCTCTCCGAGCGCACGGGCTGCGAGGTGCACCTCAAGGTCGAGGGCGCCAACCCCACCGGCTCCTTCAAGGACCGGGGCATGACCATGGCCATCACCCGGGCCAAGGAGGAGGGCGCGCAGGCCGTCATCTGCGCCTCCACCGGCAACACCTCCGCCTCCGCCGCCGCCTACGCGGTCCGCGCCGGCATGGTGTCCGCCGTCCTCGTGCCCCAGGGCAAGATCGCGCTCGGCAAGATGGGCCAGGCCCTCGTGCACGGCGCGAAGATCCTCCAGGTCGACGGCAACTTCGACGACTGCCTCACCCTGGCCCGCCGCCTCTCCGACAACTACCCGGTGGCGCTGGTCAATTCGGTCAACCCGGTCCGCATCGAGGGCCAGAAGACCGCCGCGTTCGAGATCGTGGACATGCTGGGCGACGCCCCCGACATCCACGTCCTCCCGGTCGGCAACGCGGGCAACATCACCGCGTACTGGAAGGGGTACCGCGAGTACGCCGAGGACGGCCTCGCCACCCGCCGCCCGCGCATGTGGGGCTTCCAGGCCTCCGGCTCCGCCCCGCTCGTACGCGGCGAGGTCGTCAAGGACCCGTCGACGATCGCCACCGCGATCCGCATCGGCAACCCGGCCTCGTGGGACTACGCGATCGCCGCGCGCGACGAGTCGGGCGGCTTCATCGACGAGGTGACGGACCGTGAGATCCTGCGCGCCTACCGCCTGTTGGCCGCACAGGAGGGCGTCTTCGTCGAGCCCGCCTCGGCCGCCTCGGTCGCCGGTCTGCTGAAGGCCGCCGAGCAGGGCAAGGTCGACCCCGGCCAGCGGATCGTCTGCACCGTCACCGGCAACGGCCTCAAGGACCCCGACTGGGCCGTCGCCGGCGCGCCGCAGCCCGTCACCGTCCCGGTCGACGCCGTCGCCGCCGCCGAGCGCCTCGGCCTGGCCTGATCCTTCTCCTCCGTACGGGGGACGGGCGGGGGACGCGGTCCCCGCCGAACCGTCCCCTGTACGGGGAGGACCACTGATCGAAACCGGATCAGGAACGCCCAGAGGGGCACAGGTTGGCCCGCGACACGCATCGTGCGCCTCCTGTGCGCCCTATGTCGCCACAGAACCTTCCTTCGATAGGCTGTACCGACCCGCCCCGACGCATATGCGCGGTGTCGTTGCCGTTGTCGCCCCCGTGGCCGAAACGGCCCGCCGGGTCCCGGTGTACTTCTCTTGAAATACCCGTTGAAACACCCGTTGTCGCAATCAAGGAGAGTCAACGAGCGATGGCCGGTCCAGCGTTCCGCGCCGCCGCCGTACGAGTGCGCGTCCCCGCCACCAGCGCCAATCTCGGCCCGGGCTTCGACGCCTTCGGCCTGTCGCTGGGGCTCTACGACGACGTGGTCGTCCGGGTCGCCGACTCCGGGCTGCACGTCGACATCGCCGGAGAGGGCGCCGAGACGCTCCCGCGCGACGAGAGCCACCTGCTCGTACGCTCCCTGCGCACGGCCTTCGACCTGCTCGGCGGACAGCCGCGCGGCCTGGAGGTCGTCTGCGCCAACCGCATCCCGCACGGCCGCGGTCTCGGCTCCTCCTCCGCCGCCATCTGCGCCGGCATCGTCGCCGCCCGCGCCGTGACCATAGGCGGCGACACCCGGCTCGACGAGGCCGCCCTCCTGGAGCTGGCCACCGAGATCGAGGGCCACCCCGACAACGTCGCCGCCTGTCTCCTCGGCGGATTCACGCTCGCCTGGAGCGAGTCCGGCGCCGCGCGGGCGATCAGGATGGACCCCTCCGATTCCATCGTTCCGGTGGTTTTCGTCCCCGGGAAGCCCGTACTGACCGAGACCGCGCGCGGCCTCCTGCCGCGCACCGTCCCGCACGTGGACGCCGCCGCCAACGCGGGCCGCGCCGCCCTCCTCGTCGAGGCCCTGACCCGCCGCCCCGAGCTGCTGCTCGCGGCCACCGAGGACCGGCTGCACCAGGAGTACCGCGCCCCCGCGATGCCCGAGAGCGTCGCCCTGGTCAACCGGCTGCGGGCGGACGGCGTCCCCGCGGTCATCTCCGGCGCGGGCCCCACGGTGCTCGCCCTCGCGGAGCGGGGGACCGCCGACAAGGTCGCCCTGCTCGCGGGCGACGGATGGGCCGCGAACCGGCTCGACCTCGACGCCCCCGGCGCGAGCGTCCTGCCGCTGGCGCCCTAGGTGACGGGGCCGGGGCGCCGGGCGGCGTCCCGGTCGGGAGATTGCCGGTGAGGGAGAGGGGGAATGTTTGTTGGAGCCGGTAGTGTTAATCTCAAGTCTGCACCCGACCTCCTTGTGGAGCGGTGCGGAGTGTCCCCTCAGGGACCACCCATTCTTCCGGGAGCCTCCCCAACTGCCTGAGCAGCCCGCCTGAGCAGTTTCGAGCACGCTCCGGAACCGGCACGACACCCCTCGCTCTTCTCTCGTGAGGGCCGAGCAGGGGGCCTCGGGCCGGACCCACAGCACGTTTCCTCTCTTCCGCCGCACCCGGCGGGACCACCGCCCCGGACTCGGTCCACACACCAGGACCCTGCCGGACAGCACAACCGGTCGCCGAGCCAGATGGCCGACGTCCGCTCCAGGGAAGGACCCTTCGTGAGCGACACCACCGATCTGATGGGCGTGACTGCCGACAGCAGTGTCGACAACGCCGCGCCCGCCGCAGGTGCTGCCACCGGCGGCACCGCACGGCGCCGCCGCTCCGGCACCGGCCTCGAGGGCATGGTCCTGGCCGAGCTGCAGCAGGTCGCGTCCGGCCTCGGCATCAGGGGCACCGCGCGGATGCGCAAGAGCCAGCTGATCGAGGTCATCAAGGAGGCGCAGGCCGGAGGCGGCTCCGCCGCCCCCGCCAAGACCGCCGACGCCGCCGACACCAAGCCGAAGCGCCGCGCCACCTCCAAGGCCCGTACGGGCGAGACCGCCGCCGAGCCGGCCGCCGAGGCCCCCGCCCCCAAGGCGGAGAAGGCCGAGAAGGCCGCCCAGCAGCAGATCGACATCCCGGGCCAGCCCTCGCCCAAGACTCCGTCGGAGCAGGGCGCCGGCGACGAGCAGCCGGCCGGCGAGCGCCGCCGCCGCCGGGCCACCGCCCCCGCCGGTTCGCCGGAGGGCGGGGCCGAGAGCGCCCAGGCCGTCAAGACCGAGGCCCGTACGGAAGCCCGTACCGAGACCCGCGAGGTCAGGGCCGAGACGCAGACCGACACCCGCACCGACGGCGCCGAGGGCGCCGAGGGCCGCGGCCGCCGGGACCGCGGCGAGCGCGGTGACCGCCAGCGCGACCGCCGTGACCGCCAGCGCGACCGCAAGGGCGACGACCAGCAGGGCGGCGGCCAGGGCGGCCAGCGCAAGGAGCGCCAGGGCCAGGGCCAGGGGCAGGGTCAGGGCGGCGGCCAGGGTCAGCAGGGCGGCCAGCAGGCCGGTCCGCAGGACGACTACGACGACGAGGCCGGCGGCCGCCGGGGCCGTCGCGGCCGCTACCGCGACCGCCGCGGGCGCCGTGGCCGCGACGACTTCCAGGCCGGCGAGCCGCAGGTCGCGGACGACGACGTCCTGATCCCCGTCGCGGGCATCCTCGACATCCTCGACAACTACGCGTTCATCCGGACCTCCGGTTACCTGCCCGGTCCGAACGACGTGTACGTCTCCCTCGCCCAGGTCCGCAAGAACGGCCTGCGCAAGGGCGACCACGTCACCGGTGCCGTGCGCCAGCCGAAGGAGGGCGAGCGCCGCGAGAAGTTCAACGCGCTGGTCCGCCTGGACTCCGCGAACGGCATGGCCGCCGACTCCGGCCGCGGCCGCCCGGAGTTCAACAAGCTGACCCCGCTCTACCCGCAGGACCGGCTCCGCCTGGAGACCGACCCGGGCGTGCTGACCACGCGGATCATCGACCTCGTCGCACCGATCGGCAAGGGCCAGCGCGGTCTGATCGTGGCCCCGCCGAAGACCGGCAAGACCATGATCATGCAGGCCATCGCCAACGCGATCACGGTCAACAACCCCGAGTGCCACCTGATGGTCGTCCTGGTCGACGAGCGTCCGGAAGAGGTCACCGACATGCAGCGGTCGGTCAAGGGCGAGGTCATCTCCTCGACCTTCGACCGTCCGGCCGAGGACCACACCACCGTCGCCGAGCTGGCCATCGAGCGCGCCAAGCGCCTCGTGGAGCTGGGTCACGACGTGGTCGTCCTGCTCGACTCGATCACCCGCCTGGGCCGCGCGTACAACCTCGCCGCCCCGGCCTCCGGCCGCATCCTGTCCGGTGGTGTCGACTCGACCGCGCTCTACCCGCCGAAGCGCTTCTTCGGCGCCGCGCGCAACATCGAGGACGGCGGCTCGCTGACCATCCTGGCCACCGCGCTCGTCGACACCGGCTCGCGCATGGACGAGGTGATCTTCGAGGAGTTCAAGGGCACCGGCAACATGGAGCTCAAGCTCGACCGGAAGCTCGCCGACAAGCGCATCTTCCCGGCCGTCGACGTCGACGCCTCGGGCACGCGCAAGGAGGAGATCCTCCTCGGCAGCGACGAGCTCGCCGTCACCTGGAAGCTCCGCCGCGTGCTGCACGCGCTCGACCAGCAGCAGGCGATCGAACTGCTCCTCGACAAGATGAAGCAGACGAAGTCGAACGGCGAGTTCCTCCTCCAGATCCAGAAGACCACCCCCGGAGCGAACAACAACGACTGACGCGGTCCACGAGATCCACGTCACACGGCGGACCGGGCTCCGGCCCGCGCCCCCGCCGTGAGCTGCGCCGACCACCACGCCCACCGTGTCCGCACGGTGGGCGCGGTGTTTCTCCCCGCCCGGACGCCCGAACCCGGCGGATTCCGCGTGCAACCCTTTCGGTCGCCCCGCCGTCACAGGAGGTGAATCTAGGGCCGAAGGCCGGGGGTTGGGGCGATGACCGAGAAGACGAACAGCGGCCGTACGGACGGCGGCCGGCGCCGCAGGGCACCGATCCTCGTCACGGGGATCCTCGCGGTCCTCGTCCTCGGCGGCGCCGGGCTCGCCTACGCCTACTACCAGAAGCTCGACGCCAACATCGAGAGCGTCGACATCAACGCCCAGCTCGGCCCCCAGCGCCCCGTCGACGTCGACGACGGCTCCCTGGACATCCTCGTCCTCGGCTCCGACTCGCGCTCCGGCGACAACGACGCCTACGGCAAGGACGAGGGCGGCGCCCGCTCCGACACCGCGATGGTCGTCCACGTCCACGAGGGCCACAAGCGGGCGAGCGTCGTCTCCATACCCCGCGACACCCTCATAGAGCGGCCGGACTGCACCGACGCGCACGGCACCGACGTCCCCGGCCGGCGCCGCGCCATGTTCAACACGGCGTACGAGGTCGGCGGCCCCGCCTGCGCCGTGAAGACCGTCGAGGCGATGTCCGGCATCCGCATGGACCACTACGTCGAGGTCGACTTCACCGGCTTCAAGAAGCTCATCGACGAGCTCGGCGGCGTCGAGATCACCACCACCGAGCGCATCAGGGACGACAAGAGCCACCTCGACCTCGCACCGGGCCCCCACACCCTCGACGGCGAGCAGTCCCTCGGCCTCGTCCGCACCCGCAAGAGCGTCGGCGACGGCAGCGACCTCGGCCGCATCCAGCTCCAGCAGGCCTTCATGAAGGCCTTCGTCGAGCAGGTCAAGGACGTCGGCGTCCTGACGAACCCGAGCAGGCTCCTCGGCCTCGCCGACGCCGCCACCAAGGCCATCACCCCCGACTCCGAACTCGACTCGGTCCAGGAACTGGCGGGCTTCGCCAAGGGCCTCTCCGGCATCGGCGCCCAGAACGTCCACATGGTCACCCTGCCCGTCGCGTACGACCGGATCGACCCCAACCGCGTCGTCCCCCTGGAGCAGCAGTCCGGGCAGGTCTGGAAGGCGCTCAGGGCCGATCTGCCCGTTCCCGCCGCCGCGACGAAGGGCACCGCCACCGGAGCGGCCGAGGGCGTCGTGAGGTAGCCCGGGAATACCTCCGGCCCGACCCCGGTTTGGGGAGATGCGGCCGGTCCTGGCAGACTGGTACGTCGGCCCCGGTTCACGCATGCCGCAACCCGCGGTAGCGACCCGGTGCCCTCCCGGAACATAGGAGACACCTTGAAGCGCGAGATCCACCCCGAGTACGTCGAGACCCAGGTCAGCTGCACCTGTGGCGCGTCGTTCACCACCCGTAGCACCCTCACCGACGGCACCATCCGTGCCGAGGTCTGCTCCGAGTGCCACCCGTTCTACACGGGCAAGCAGAAGATCCTCGACACCGGCGGCCGCGTCGCCCGCTTCGAGGCCCGCTTCGGCAAGGCCGCCGGCTCCGCCAACAAGTAGCGAGCCCCTGCGCCGGTCCACGGTCGCCCCGCGCGGGTGGCCGGGACCGGCGCTTTGGCGTCCCCGTAGCAACTGACGAAAACCAGGAGCCCCCGAATGTTCGAGGCGGTCGAGGAACTGGTCGGCGAGCACGCCGACCTCGAGACGAAGCTGGCGGACCCCTCGGTCCACGCCGACCAGGCGAACGCGCGCAAGCTCAACAAGCGCTACGCCGAGCTGACCCCGATCGTCGCCACCTACCGCTCCTGGAAGCAGACCGGTGACGACATCGAGACCGCCCGCGAGCTGGCGCACGACGACCCCGACTTCGCCGCCGAGGTCAAGCAGCTGGAGAAGGACCGGGAGGGGCTGACCGACAGGCTCCGCCTGCTCCTCGTCCCGCGCGACCCCAGCGACGACAAGGACGTCATCCTGGAGATCAAGGCCGGCGCCGGCGGCGACGAGTCCGCGCTCTTCGCCGGCGACCTGCTCCGCATGTACCTCCGGTACGCCGAGCGCGTCGGCTGGAAGACCGAGATCATCGACGCCACCGAGTCCGAGCTGGGCGGCTACAAGGACGTCCAGGTCGCCGTGAAGACCAAGGGCGGCAACGGCGCCACCGAGCCCGGCCAGGGCGTCTGGGCCCGGCTCAAGTACGAGGGCGGGGTGCACCGCGTGCAGCGCGTCCCCGCGACCGAGTCCGCCGGCCGCATCCACACCTCCGCCGCCGGCGTGCTCGTCACGCCCGAGGCCGAGGAGGTCGAGGTCGAGGTCCACGCCAACGACCTGCGCATCGACGTCTACCGCTCGTCCGGCCCCGGCGGCCAGTCGGTCAACACCACCGACTCCGCCGTCCGCATCACCCACCTGCCGACCGGCATCGTCGCCTCCTGCCAGAACGAGAAGAGCCAGCTCCAGAACAAGGAGCAGGCCATGCGCATCCTGCGCTCCCGGCTCCTCGCCGCCGCGCAGGAGGAGGCCGAGTCCAAGGCCGCCGACGCCCGCCGCAGCCAGGTCCGCACCGTCGACCGCTCCGAGAAGATCCGGACGTACAACTTCCCGGAGAACCGCATCTCGGACCACCGCGTCGGCTTCAAGGCGTACAACCTGGACCAGGTGCTCGACGGCGACCTCGACACGATGATCCAGGCGTGCGTCGACGCCGACTCGGCGGCGAAGCTCGCCGCCGCGTAAGGCGCCCGCACAAAGGCCGTACGGCCCGTGAGGCCCCGCACCGGGCCCTACGGGCCTCCTCAAGCCCCACCCCGCACCACGGAGGACCAGCGTGCAGTCACTTTCTGGGGGGCGACCCCCAGGTCCCCGCAGTCTGCTGCTTGCCGAGGTGGCCCAGGCCACCCAGCGGCTGGCCGACGCCGGCGTCCCCTCCCCGCGCTTCGACGCCGAGGAGCTCGCCGCGTTCGTGCACGGCGTCAAGCGGGGGGAGCTGCACAACGTCAAGGACGCCGACTTCGACGCCCGCTACTGGGAGACGGTCGCCCGCCGCGAGGCCCGCGAACCCCTCCAGCACATCACCGGGCGGGCGTTCTTCCGCTACCTGGAGCTCCAGGTGGGGCCCGGCGTCTTCGTGCCCCGGCCGGAGACCGAGTCGGTCGTCGGCTGGGCCATAGACGCCGTGCGCGCCATGGACGTCGTCGAACCGCTCATCGTCGACCTGTGCACCGGCTCCGGGGCCATCGCCCTCGCCATGGCCCAGGAGGTGCCGCGCTCCCGCGTGCACGCCGTCGAGCTCTCCGACGACGCCCTCGTCTGGACCCGGAAGAACGCCGAGGGCTCCCGCGTCACCGTCCACCAGGGCGACGCGCTGAGCGCCCTGCCCGAGCTGGACGGCCAGGTCGACCTGGTCATCTCCAACCCGCCGTACATCCCGCTCACCGAGTGGGAGTACGTGGCGCCCGAGGCCCGCGACCACGATCCCGAGATGGCCCTCTTCTCCGGCGAGGACGGCCTCGACACCATCCGCGGCATCGAGCGCACCGCCCACCGTCTGCTCCGCCCCGGCGGCCTCGTCGTCATCGAGCACGCGGACACCCAGGGCGGCCAGGTGCCGTGGATCTTCAACGAGGAGGCCGGCTGGGCGGACGCCGCCGACCACCCCGACCTGAACAACCGGCCGCGCTTCGCGACCGCCCGCAAGGCGACGCCGTGAACGGCGCGACCGCCATGACGAACCACGCGTACGAGGAGGCCGGGAACTGATGGCACGGCGATACGACTGCAACGAGGCGACCGACCGACTGACGGGCCTGCGCGAGGCCGCGTCCGCCGTCCGCCGGGGCGAGCTGGTCGTGCTGCCCACCGACACCGTGTACGGGATCGGGGCGGACGCCTTCAGCAGCGAGGCCGTGGCGGACCTGCTGGCCGCCAAGGGGCGCGGCCGCAACATGCCCACGCCCGTGCTCATCGGCTCCCCGAACACCCTGCACGGCCTGGTCACCGACTTCTCCGAGCAGGCCTGGGAGCTCGTCGACGCCTTCTGGCCCGGCGCGCTGACCCTGGTCGCCCGGCACCAGCCGTCCCTCCAGTGGGACCTCGGCGACACCCGGGGCACCGTCGCCGTCCGGATGCCGCTGCACCCGGTCGCGATCGAGCTGCTCACCGAGGTCGGCCCGATGGCCGTCTCCTCGGCCAACCTCACCGGCCACCCGTCGCCGGAGGACTGCGACGCCGCGCAGAACATGCTCGGCGACTCCGTCTCCGTGTACCTCGACGGCGGCCCGACGCCCGGCAACGTGCCCTCGTCCATCGTCGACGTGACCGGACCGGTGCCGGTGCTGCTGCGGCAGGGAGCGCTCTCCGCGGAGGAGCTCCGGAAGGTCGTACCCGACCTCGAGGTGGCCAGTTGACCGCCCCTGAGGGGCGTGGCATAGCGGGGCACGACGACAGCGACACCTTCCGCATCCTCCACGTCAGCACCGGCAACGTCTGCCGCTCGCCGATCACCGAGCGGCTGACCCGCCACGCCCTGTGCGACCGGCTCGGGGACCCCCTCGGCGGCGGCCTGATCGTGGAGAGCGCGGGCACCTGGGGCCACGAGGGCGCCCCGATGGAGGCCAACGCGGAGCTGGTCCTCGCCGACTTCGGCGCGGACCACACCGGCTTCGTGGGCCGCGAGCTCCTCGACGAGCACGTCATCCGCGCGGACCTCGTCCTGACGGCGACCCGCGACCACCGGGCGCAGGTCATCTCGATGGGCCACTCGGCGGGCCTGCGCACCTTCACCCTGAAGGAGTTCACCCGCCTGGTCCGCGCCATCGACCCGGCCACGCTCCCGGACCCGCGCGACGAGGGCATGGTCGAACGCGCACGGGCCCTGGTCCGCGCCGCCGCGGCTCTACGCGGGTGGCTCCTGGCCCCGTCCCCGGACGCGGACGAGGTCAACGACCCGTACGGCGCCCCCATCACGTTCTTCCGCTCGATCGGCGACGAGATCAACCAGGCCCTGGACCCCGTGGTGACGGCGCTGACCGGGGTGACGGCGCGGCGCTGACCGGGGTGACGGCGCTGACCGGGGTGACGGCGCGGCGCCGGGTCCTCGGCGCGCGCGTCCGGCGGCCCGTACCTACATTGGTGCTGACATCCCTCCACGCCCGGAGTCAGCCATGCCGGTCACCGCGCCCCCCGACGACGAGCTCGACGTCCTGCGCCGGCAGGACCCGGAGGTCGCCGACGTGCTGTTCGGCGAGGAGCGGCGGCAGGCCGACAGCCTCCAGCTGATCGCGGCGGAGAACTTCACCTCGCCCGCCGTCCTCGCCGCCCTCGGCTCCCCGCTCGCCAACAAGTACGCCGAGGGCTATCCCGGCGCCCGGCACCACGGCGGCTGCGAGTACGCCGACGCCGTCGAGCGGATCGCCGTGGAACGGGCCACCGCGCTCTTCGGAGCCGACCACGCGAACGTGCAGGCCCACTCCGGCTCCTCGGCCGTCCTGGCGGCGTACGCGGCCCTTCTCAGGCCCGGTGACACGGTCCTGGCCATGGGGCTGGAGCACGGCGGGCACCTCACCCACGGTTCGCCCGCCAACTTCTCCGGCCGCTGGTTCGACTTCGTCCCGTACGGCGTCGACGCCGAGACCGGCCTCGTCGACTACGAACAGGTCGCCGCCCTCGCCCGCCACCACCGCCCCAAGGCGATCGTCTGCGGCTCCATCTCCTACCCCCGCCACCCCGACTACGCGGTCTTCCGCGAGATCGCCGACGAGACCGGCGCCTACCTCATCGCCGACGCGGCCCACCCCATCGGCCTGGTCGCCGGGGGAGCGGCCCCCAACCCCGTCCCGTACGCCGACGTCGTCTGCGCCACCACCCACAAGGTGCTGCGCGGCCCGCGCGGCGGAATGGTCCTGTGCGGGGAGGAGCTCGCGGGACGGATCGACCGGGCGGTGTTCCCGTTCAGCCAGGGCGGCGCCCAGATGCACACGATCGCGGCGAAGGCGGTGGCCTTCGGCGAGGCGGAGACGCCCGCGTTCACCGCGTACGCCCACCGGGTGGTCGAGCACGCCCGCGTCCTCGCCGCCGCCCTCGCCGCCGAGGGCTTCGCGCTGACCACCGGCGGCACCGACACCCACCTCATCACCGCCGACCCCGCCCCCCTCGGCGTCGACGGGCGCACCGCCCGCACCCGGCTCGCCGCCGCCGGCGTCGTGCTCGACACCTGCGCGCTCCCGCACGGGGAGGGGCGCGGGATCCGGCTCGGCACGGCCGCCGTCACCACCCAGGGCATGGGCGCCACCGAAATGGCCAGGATCGCCGGTCTGTTCACCGCCGCGCTCCGCGACGACCCCGCGGAGACGGCCCGGGTGCGGGCGGAAGTACGCGCGCTGACCGGCCGATTTCCGCCGTACGCACACTGATCTGGCCCCCGGCGCAACCGTCCGGGCGGCCCGCGTGTCTCCCAGCACATGGACGGCACGGCTAGGGTGTGGGGCTGAGATGGCCAGCGATTCCTGTGGGGCAGCCCGTGCGTGATTACCTGCTGACGCTCTGCGTCACGGCCGCGGTGACCTACCTGCTCACCGGACCGGTGCGCAAGTTCGCCATCGCGACCGGGGCGATGCCGGAGATCCGCGCCCGCGACGTACACCGAGAACCGACTCCGCGGCTCGGTGGCATCGCCATGTTCTTCGGGCTGTGCGCGGGCCTGCTCGTCGCCGCCCACCTGCAGAACCTGAGCAGCGTCTTCGAGCTGTCCAACGAGCCCCGGGCGCTGCTCTCCGGCGCGGCGCTGATCTGGCTGATCGGCGTCCTGGACGACAAGTTCGAGCTGGACGCGCTCATCAAGCTGGGCGCGCAGATGATCTCGGCGGGCGTGATGGTCGCCCAGGGTCTGACGATCCTGTGGCTGCCGATCCCCGGCGTCGGCGTCGTCTCCCTGACCCCCGGGCAGGGCACGCTCCTCACGGTCGCCCTGGTGGTGCTCACCATCAACGCGGTGAACTTCGTCGACGGCCTCGACGGCCTCGCCGCCGGCATGGTCTGCATCGCCGCCACCGCCTTCTTCCTGTACGGCTACCGCCTCTGGTACGGCTACACGATCGAGGCCGCCGCCCCCGCGACCCTCTTCACCGCCATCCTCATGGGCATGTGCCTGGGCTTCCTGCCGCACAACATGCACCCGGCGCGGATCTTCATGGGCGACTCGGGCTCGATGCTGATCGGCCTGATCCTGGCGGCCTCCGCCATCTCGATCACCGGCCAGGTCGACCCCGACGTGCTGAAGCTCTTCGAGGGCTCGACCCGCGAGGCCACCCACGCCGCCCTGCCGGTCTTCATCCCGCTCGTGCTGCCGCTGACGATCATCGCGATCCCGATGGCGGACCTGGTCCTGGCGATCGTGCGCCGCACCTGGAAGGGCCAGTCGCCGTTCGCGGCCGACCGCGGCCACCTGCACCACCGGCTCCTGGAGATCGGGCACTCGCACAGCCGCGCGGTGCTGATCATGTACTTCTGGTCGGCCCTGATCGCCTTCGGGACGCTGGCGTACTCGGTCCACTCGACCTCGATGTGGATCGTCCTCGGGGTCGTCGCGCTCAGCGCGATCGGCCTGGTGCTGCTCCTGATGCCGCGGTTCACGCCGCGCGCGCCCCGCTGGGCCGAGTCCGTCGTGCCGCCCCGCTACCGGCGCCGCGGGCCGGCCCCCGCCGCGGAGGCGGCCCTGGAGCCGGCCGCGGCCGAGGAGGAGCGGGTCCCGGTGCCCGCCGGGATCAACGGCGCCACCGCCATCGGCAACCGCGCGCGCTTCACCGACCGGCGGAAGGCCGGAACGCCGAGTTGACGAAAGCCGCGGCGGCGGGCATTACCAGACAAGGTGCCCCGCTGTCGTGCACACACGCGCGGTGTAACTCTCATGTGTGACAACTGGCACACCTTATGGGTAAAGACCTATTCAAATAGTTTGTGATACCGTTCACGAGACCCGGCGACAGTGCCGAAAGACCGTAGTGCGACGGTCCGTTGGCCCCGAGACCCACCTCGGACCGGGATTACGCTCGTCCATGACGACACCATCGCCCCCTCCATCAAGCGGAGACACCGCCATGCCGTCCAACGACGCACGCATCCTGCTGCACGCCGCCGTACCCACCGCTGCCGTCGGCGTCATCGCCACGGTCGTCAGCGGGGTGGTCGCCGGTGGCAAGGGTGCGCTCGGCGCCGTCGCCGGCACGCTGGTCGTGGTCCTCTTCATGGGCATCGGGCTGGTGGTCCTGCAGCGGACCGCGAAGTCGCTGCCGCACCTGTTCCAGGCGATGGGCCTCTTGCTGTACGTGGCTCAGCTGCTGCTGCTCTTCACGTTCCTGTTCCTGTTCAAGGACACCACGCTGTTCGACTTCAAGGCCTTCGCCTTCACCCTGCTCGCGACGACCGTCGTGTGGGTCGGGGCACAGGCCAGGGCCTACATGAAGGCCAAGATCATGTATGTCGAGCCCGAGAAGTCGGGTTCGAAGTCGTGAAGGGTAGGGCCGGGATAAAGCCGCCTTCGGCTTCCTGCTATCGTCCGGTGCCAACTGCGGCACTGCGGGCGCGGGCATCCGAGACGCCTGTCCCAGCGCGAGGCTCGATGCCTGACCGCCGCCCCCTTATCCGTAAGACCAGTCCAGTGCCGACCCGCGGCTGCGTGCCGCGCCGACACAACGAGGTTGCCGTACCTATGCGCCACGCTGAAGGAGCCCGCGGTGAGTGCTGACCAGACGCTTGCCTTCGACCCGGATTGCCACATCTTCACCGGATGTGGCTTCCCGGCGCCGGGCCTGCACACGTTCATGTACGAGCCCATCTTCTCCGTGGGCGGTTTCGACTTCACCAAGCCGATGCTGCTCGCGATCCTGGGTTCGATCGTGGTCGTCGGGTTCTTCTGGGCCGCCTTCAACAAGCCCAAGCTGATCCCCGGCAAGCTCCAGATGGTCGGCGAGGCCGGTTACGACTTCGTGCGCCGCGGCATCGTCTACGAGATCATCGGCAAGAAGGACGGCGAGAAGTACGTCCCCTTCATGGTGTCGCTGTTCTTCTTCGTCTGGATCATGAACCTCTGGTCGATCGTTCCGCTCGCCCAGTTCCCGGTCACCTCGCTGATCGCCTTCCCGGCCGGTCTCGCGCTGATCGTGTACTTCATGTGGATCTCGCTCACCTTCAAGAAGCACGGCTTCGTGGGCGGCTGGAAGAACATCGTCGGTTACGACAAGTCGCTCGGCGCCATCCTGCCGCTCGTGGTCGTCCTCGAGTTCTTCTCGAACCTGCTCATCCGGCCCTTCACGCACGCGGTCCGACTGTTCGCGAACATGTTCGCCGGTCACCTGCTCATCGTGATGTTCTCGCTCGCCACCTGGTACCTCATGAACGGCCTGGGCTTCGTCTACGCCGGCGCCTCGTTCGTGATGGTCCTCGTGATGACCGCCTTCGAGCTCTTCATCCAGGCCGTCCAGGCGTACGTCTTCGTGCTCCTGGCCTGCAGCTACGTCCAGGGCGCGCTCTCCGAGCACCACTGAGTCCGGCCCTGACCCGGCAGCACACCCCCAACCAACAGTCGTCCGGTGGCCAACCCCCACCGGGTCCTTGAAAGAGAAGGAAGAACCGGCATGTCCGCTCTCGAGACTCTCGCCGCCGTCAACGGAAACGTCGCCTCCATCGGCTACGGCCTCGCGGCCATCGGCCCCGGCGTCGGCGTCGGCATCATCTTCGGTAACGGCACCCAGGCCCTCGCCCGCCAGCCCGAGGCTGCCGGCCTGATCCGCACCAACCAGATCATGGGTTTCGCCTTCTGTGAGGCGCTCGCCCTCATCGGCATCGTCATGGGCTTCGTCTACAAGTAAGCCGGACCGACAGCCCAACTTTTACGGAAGGCACTGATGTGAACGCTCTGCTTCTTGCGGCAGCGGCGGAGGAGCAGCCTCCGCTCATCCCGCATCTCGACGAGCTCGTCATCGGCCTGATCGCCTTCGTCATCGTCTTCGGTTTCCTCGCCAAGAAGCTCCTCCCGAACATCAACAAGGTTCTGGACGAGCGCCGCGAGGCCATCGAGGGTGGCATCGAGAAGGCCGAGTCGGCCCAGATCGAGGCTCAGAGCGTGCTGGAGCAGTACAAGGCCCAGCTCGCCGAGGCCCGCCACGAGGCCGCGCGTCTTCGCCAGGAGGCGACGGAGCAGGGCACCGCGATCATCCAGGAGATGAAGGCGGAAGGCCAGCGCCAGCGCGAGGAGATCATCGCGGCCGGCCACACGCAGATCGAGGCGGACCGCAAGGCCGCGTCGGCGTCGCTGCGTCAGGACGTGGGCAAGCTCGCCACCGACCTGGCCGGCAAGCTGGTCGGCGAGTCCCTCGAGGACACCGCCCGCCAGAGCCGCACGATCGACCGCTTCCTCGACGAGCTCGAGGAGAAGGCCGAGGCCGTCCGATGAACGGAGCGAGCCGTGAGGCACTGGCCGCCGCACGCGAGTCCCTCGACGCGCTGACCGACAACACCCCGGTCGACGCGACGAAGCTCGCGGACGAGCTCGCCGCCGTCACCGTGCTGCTCGACCGCGAGGTGTCGCTGCGCCGGGTCCTGACCGACCCCGCCCAGTCGGGTGAGGCCAAGGCCGCACTCGCGCAGCGACTCCTGACCGGTCAGGTGGGCGGCGAGACCGCCGACCTGGTCTCCGGCATGGTCCGCTCCCGCTGGTCGCGCTCGCGCGACCTGGCCGACGCGACCGAGGAGCTGGCGAACACCGCAGACCTCACCGCGGCGCAGAAGGCGGGCGCACTGGACGGTGTCGAGGACGAGCTGTTCCGCTTCGGCCGGATCGTGTCCTCCAGCAACGAGCTCCGCTCGGCGCTGACGGACAAGGCCGCCACGGCCACCGCCAAGGGCGCGCTGCTCCGCAGCCTGCTGGGCGGCAAGGCCCACGCGACCACCGAGCGTCTGGTCGTCCGTCTGGTGACCCAGCCCCGGGGACGTAGCCTGGAAGCGGGACTCGAGTCCCTGTCCAAGCTCGCCGCGGCGCGCCGGGACCGGATGGTCGCGGTCGTCACCTCGGCGGTGCCGCTGTCGGACGGGCAGAAGCAGCGCCTCGGTGCCGCCCTGGCCAAGCTGTACGGCCGCGCGATGCACCTGAACCTGGACGTGGACCCCTCGGTCCTCGGCGGGATCACCGTGCAGGTCGGCGACGAGGTCATCAACGGTTCGATCGCGGAGCGCCTCGACGAGGCGACCCGTCGACTGGCCGGCTGACGCGTCACCGCAGCGGTCACCACAGCAGAAAAGCATCACAGCATCACCAGCGGCCCGGTTGGGCCGTGCAGAGATTGCAGAAGATTCCTGGGGGTCGGCCCCCAGACCCCTTAAGAAACTTCGGGCCCAACAAGGAGAGCAGGGAACCCAGATGGCGGAGCTCACGATCCGGCCGGAGGAGATCCGGGACGCACTGGAGAACTTCGTCCAGTCGTACCAGCCGGACGCGGCCTCGCGCGAGGAGGTCGGCACGGTCAGCCTGGCCGGTGACGGTATCGCGAAGGTCGAGGGTCTTCCCTCGGCCATGGCGAACGAGCTGCTGAAGTTCGAGGACGGGACCCTCGGTCTCGCGCTGAACCTCGAAGAGCGCGAGATCGGCGCGATCGTCCTCGGCGAGTTCAGCGGCATCGAGGAGGGACAGTCGGTGCAGCGCACCGGCGAGGTCCTCTCCGTCGGTGTCGGCGAGGGATACCTCGGCCGCGTTGTCGACCCGCTCGGCAACCCGATCGACGGTCTCGGCGAGATCGCGACCGAGGGCCGCCGCGCCCTCGAACTGCAGGCCCCGGGCGTCATGGCCCGTAAGTCGGTGCACGAGCCGATGGAGACCGGCTACAAGGCCGTCGACGCCATGACGCCGGTCGGCCGCGGCCAGCGTCAGCTGATTATCGGCGACCGTCAGACCGGCAAGACCGCGCTGTGCGTCGACACGATCATCAACCAGCGTGACAACTGGCGCTCGGGCGACGTGAACAAGCAGGTCCGCTGCATCTACGTCGCCGTCGGCCAGAAGGGCTCGACCATCGCGTCCGTTCGCGGCGCCCTGGAAGAGGCCGGTGCGCTCGAGTACACGACGATCGTCGCCGCCCCGGCGTCCGACCCGGCCGGCTTCAAGTACCTGGCGCCGTACACCGGTTCCGCCATCGGCCAGCACTGGATGTACCAGGGCAAGCACGTCCTGATCGTCTTCGACGACCTGTCGAAGCAGGCCGACGCCTACCGCGCCGTGTCCCTGCTGCTGCGCCGCCCGCCGGGCCGTGAGGCCTACCCGGGTGACGTCTTCTACCTGCACTCGCGTCTCCTGGAGCGCTGCGCGAAGCTCTCGGACGAGCTGGGTGCCGGTTCGATGACCGGTCTCCCGATCGTCGAGACCAAGGCGAACGACGTGTCGGCGTTCATCCCGACCAACGTCATCTCCATCACCGACGGCCAGTGCTTCCTGGAGTCCGACCTGTTCAACGCCGGCCAGCGTCCGGCCCTGAACGTCGGTATCTCGGTCTCGCGTGTCGGTGGCTCCGCCCAGCACAAGGCGATGAAGCAGATCTCCGGCCGCCTCCGCGTGGACCTCGCCCAGTTCCGTGAGCTGGAGGCGTTCGCCGCCTTCGGTTCCGACCTGGACGCGGCCTCCAAGGCGCAGCTGGAGCGTGGACAGCGCATGGTCGAGCTGCTCAAGCAGGCTCAGTACCAGCCGATGCCCACCGAGAACCAGGTCGTCTCCGTCTGGGCCGGCACCACCGGCAAGATGGACGACGTCCCGGTCGCCGACATCCGCCGCTTCGAGGCCGAGCTCCTGGCGTACCTGCGCCAGAACCACTCGGGCCTCATGACCTCCATCCGTGAGGGCGGCAAGATGTCGGACGACACGCTGCAGTCCGTCGCCGACGCGATCGCGGAGTTCAAGAAGCAGTTCGAGACCTCTGACGGCAAGCTGCTGGGCGAGGACGCTCCTGCCGCCGTCAACGTCTCGAAGTGACGACGGAAGGGACCTGACTCATGGGAGCGCAGCTCCGGGTCTACAAGCGTCGCATCAAATCCGTCACCGCGACGAAGAAGATCACCAAGGCGATGGAGATGATCGCCGCCTCGCGTGTCGTCAAGGCGCAGCGCAAGGTGCAGGCGTCGACTCCGTACGCGACCGAGCTGACGCGCGCGGTCACGGCGGTGGCCACGGGTGCGAACGACAAGCACCCGCTGACCACCGAGGCGGAGAACCCCGTCCGCGCCGCGGTCCTGCTCCTCTCGAGCGACCGCGGCCTGGCCGGTGCCTTCAACTCCAACGCCATCAAGGCGGCGGAGAGGCTCACGGCGAAGCTGGAGGGCGAGGGCCGCGAGGTCACGATCTACGTCGTCGGCCGCCGTGGCATCGCGCACTACAACTTCCGTGAGCGGAAGCTGGCCGGCTCGTGGACCGGGTTCACGGACCAGCCGTCGTACGGCGACGCCAAGACGATCGCGGCGCCGCTGATCGAGGCGATCGAGAAGGACACGGCCGAGGGTGGTGTGGACGAGCTCCACATCGTCTACACCGAGTTCGTCTCGATGATGACGCAGACGGCGGTCGAGGCCCGGCTGCTGCCCCTCAGCCTCGACGAGGTGGCGAAGGAGGCCGGCGACACGGGCACGCTCCGTCCGCTGTACGACTTCGAGCCGTCGGCGGAGGACGTCCTCGACGCCCTGCTGCCCCGGTACGTCGAAAGCCGGATCTACAACGCGCTGCTCCAGTCGGCTGCCTCCAAGCACGCCGCCACGCGCCGCGCGATGAAGTCGGCGACCGACAACGCGGGAGACTTGATCAACAACCTCTCCCGACTTGCCAACGCGGCCCGCCAGGCCGAAATCACCCAGGAAATCAGCGAGATCGTCGGTGGCACCGCAGCCCTGGCCGACGCGACCGCGGGGAGTGACAAGTAATGACGACCACTGTTGAGACGGCCGCCGCCACGGGCCGCGTCGCCCGGGTCATCGGCCCGGTCGTCGACGTGGAGTTCCCCGTCGACGCGATGCCGGAGATCTACAACGCGCTGAACGTCGAGGTTCCGGACCCGGCCGTGGAGGGTGCGACCAAGACGCTGACCCTCGAGGTCGCCCAGCACCTCGGTGACGGCGTCGTCCGCACCATCTCGATGCAGCCCACCGACGGCCTGGTCCGCCAGGCCCCGGTGACCGACACCGGCACGGGCATCACGGTGCCCGTCGGCGACGTCACCAAGGGCCGTGTGTTCAACACGCTCGGCGAGGTGCTGAACGCCGACGCCTCCACCGTGGCCGACGCGCCGCGCTGGACGATCCACCGCAAGGCCCCGGCCTTCGACCAGCTCGAGTCCAAGACCGAGATGTTCGAGACCGGCCTGAAGGTCGTCGACCTCCTCACCCCGTACGTCAAGGGTGGAAAGATCGGTCTGTTCGGTGGTGCCGGTGTCGGCAAGACCGTTCTGATCCAGGAGATGATCGTCCGTGTGGCCAAGCTGCACGACGGCGTCTCGGTCTTCGCGGGCGTCGGCGAGCGCACCCGTGAGGGCAACGACCTCATGGTCGAGATGGAGGAGGCCGGCGTTCTCGACAAGACCGCGCTGGTCTTCGGCCAGATGGACGAGCCCCCGGGCACCCGTCTGCGCGTGGCCCTCGCCGGTCTGACCATGGCGGAGTACTTCCGCGATGTGCAGAAGCAGGACGTGCTGTTCTTCATCGACAACATCTTCCGCTTCACCCAGGCCGGTTCCGAGGTGTCGACCCTGCTCGGCCGCATGCCCTCCGCGGTGGGCTACCAGCCGAACCTGGCCGACGAGATGGGTCTCCTCCAGGAGCGCATCACCTCGACCCGCGGTCACTCGATCACCTCGATGCAGGCGATCTACGTCCCCGCGGACGACCTGACCGACCCGGCTCCGGCCACCACCTTCGCCCACCTCGACGCGACGACGGTTCTCTCCCGTCCGATCTCCGAGAAGGGCATCTACCCGGCCGTGGACCCGCTGGACTCCACGTCCCGGATCCTGGACCCGCGCTACATCGCGCAGGACCACTACGACGCCGCCACGCGCGTCAAGGGAATCCTGCAGAAGTACAAGGACCTCCAGGACATCATCGCGATCCTCGGCATCGACGAGCTCAGCGAGGAGGACAAGCTCGTCGTCCACCGCGCGCGCCGCGTCGAGCGCTTCCTGTCGCAGAACACCCACGCCGCCAAGCAGTTCACCGGTGTGGACGGTTCGGACGTTCCGCTCGACGAGTCGATCGCCGCGTTCAACGCGATCTGCGACGGGGAGTACGACCACTTCCCCGAGCAGGCCTTCTTCATGTGCGGTGGCGTCGAGGACCTCAAGAAGAACGCCAAGGAGCTCGGCGTCTCCTGAGCCCCGTGCTCGCCCGAGGGGGGCGGGATCCGTCCCGCCCCCCTCTCCACGCCCCCTAGAATTGACCCCAACACCCGGCACGACCGCCGGGTGGTGACCCGAGGAGCCACCCTTGGCTGCTGAGCTGCACGTCGAGCTGGTCGCCGCGGACCGGAGTGTCTGGTCCGGCGAGGCCACCCTGGTCATCGCGCGTACCACCTCCGGCGACATCGGCGTCATGCCCGGCCACCAGCCGCTGCTCGGTGTGCTGGAGTCGGGCCCGGTGACCATCCGTACGAGCGAGGGCGCGACCGTCGTCGCCGCCGTCCACGGTGGATTCATCTCGTTCGCCGACGACAAGCTGTCCCTGCTCGCGGAGGTCTGCGAGCTGGCGGACGAGATCGACGCCCAGCGCGCCGAGCGCGCGCTGGAGCGCGCGAAGTCGGACTCCGACGCCGCCGCCGAGCGGCGCGCCGATGTCCGGCTGCGCGCGGTAGCGGTCCGCTGACGGTCCGCGCGGAGTAGTGCCCTCAGCCGCGGCACGGCTGGAATTTTCCAGACCGTGCCGCGGCTGAGGCGATGCAGGTGCAGGTTGTATTCGGTTCTGCCGGCTGGCCCGGCTACGGGACGCAGCGAGGAGGTCGGTGAAGATGTTCCTCGCTCTGCTCGTGTGCGGCCTGGTCGTCGCACTGGTGGTGATCGGGCTCTTCGTCTTCGGATTGCGCCGGAGACTGATCCAGAAGGCCGGCGGGACGTTCGACTGTTCGCTGCGCTGGAACGTTCCCGACGAGCCGGATCCGGCCGGCAAGGGCTGGGTGTACGGCGTCGCCCGCTACAGCGGTGACGAGATCGCCTGGTTCCGCGTCTTCTCGTACGCGCCCCGTCCGCGCCGGGTCCTGGAGCGCTCCTCCATCGTGGCCCTGGAGCGCCGGACCCCGGAGGGCGAGGAGGAGCTCGCGCTGCTCTCGGACGCGGTGATCCAGCCCTGTATGTACGAGGGCGTCCGCCTGGAGCTCGCGATGAGCGAGGACGCCCGGACGGGCTTCATGGCCTGGCTGGAGGCGGCGCCTCCCGGGCAGAGGGTCAACGTGGCCTAGGACGAGAGGGGCGGGGGACGGCGTGCTGCGCCGTCCCCCGCCCTTCGTCGTCGTACGGGCTAGCTCAGGCCGCTGTTGATCGCGCCGACCAGCTCGCCGTTGGTGGTGTCACCGCTGAACTCCCAGAAGAAGGCTCCGCCCAGGCCCTGGCCCTTGGCCCAGCCCATCTTGGACGTGACCGTGGCCGGGGTGTCGTAGCTCCACCAGTTGGTGCCGCAGTGGGCGTAGGCCGTGCCGGCGACGGTGCCGGTGGACGGGCAGGTGTTCTTGAGGACCTTGTAGTCCTCGATGCCCGCCTCGTACGTGCCGGGCGCCGCGCCCGTCGCCGTGCCGCCGGGGGCGGACTGGGTGACGCCGGTCCAGCCGCGTCCGTAGAAGCCGATGCCGAGCAGCAGCTTCTTGGCCGGGACGCCCTTCGCCTTGAACTTGGCGATCGCGTCGGCGGAGTTGAAGCCCGCCTGCGGGATGCCGGCGTACGAGGTCAGCGGGGAGTGCGGGGCGGTCGGGCCCTTGGCGTCCCAGGCGCCGAAGAAGTCGTACGTCATGACGTTGAGCCAGTCGTAGTACGGGGCGGCGCCGGCGTAGTCGGCGGCGTCGATCTTGCCGCCGGCGGAGCCGTCGGCCGTGACGGCCGCGGTCACCAGGTTGTTGGCGCCGAACTTGGCGCGCATGGCCTGCATCATGTTCTTGAAGGAGGCCGGGCCGCTGGTGTCCCGCAGGCGTTGGGGTACTCCCAGTCCAGGTCGATGCCGTCGAAGACGTCGGCCCAGCGCGGGTCCTCGACCAGGTCGTAGCAGGACTGGGCGAAGGCGGTCGGGTTCTGCACGGCCTGGCCGAAGCCGCCGGACCAGGTCCAGCCGCCGAAGGACCAGAGGACCTTGATGTTCGGGTACGCCTTCTTCAGCTTGCGCAGCTGATTGAAGTTGCCGCGCAGCGGCTGGTCCCAGGTGTCGGCGACGCCGTCGACCGACTGGTCGGCGGTGTAGGCCTTGTCGTAGTCGGCGTAGGAGTCGCCGATGGTGCACTTGCCGCCCTGGACGTTGCCGAAGGCGTAGTTGATGTGCGTGATCTTGGACGCGGAGCCCGAGGTCACGATGTTCTTCACGTGGTAGTTGCGCCCGTAGACGCCCCAGTTGGTGAAGTAGCCCAGCTTGACCGCGTTCGGCGGCGGCGGGACGTCCGGGCCGCCGGTGGTGCGCACCGCGACGGGTCCGGCGGCGGGGCCGGTCTGGTCGATGGTGTCGCGGGCGACGACCGTGTAGCCGTAGTCGGTGCCGGCGGTCAGGCCCGTGTCCGTGTAGGTGAGGGCCGTGGTGGTGGTGACCTTCGTGCCGTCGCGCAGCACGTCGTAGTTCTTGACGCCCTTGTCGTCGGTGGCCGCGGTCCAGGTGAGCTTGGCCGAGGTGTTCGTGACGTTCGAGGCGACCGGGGTGCCGGGGGCGGAGGGCGGGTTGTCGCCCGGCTGGGTGGAGCCGTCGCACGGAGCGCCGTTGATCTTACAGCCGGTGGGCGCGCCGGGACCCGCGCCGTTGTAGCCGAAGGAGACGGAGGCGCCGGGGGCGAGGGTGCCGTTCCAGCCGACGTTCTTGGCGGTCCAGTGGGTGCCGGAGCTGGTGACGGAGGCGTCCCACGCGGAGGTGACCGAGGTGCCGGCGGGGTAGTCCCACTCGACGGTCCAGGAGGTCAGGGTGGTGGTGCCGGTGTTCTTGACGGTCCAGTTGGCGCCGAAGCCGGAGCCCCAGTCCTGGGTCTTGGTGTAGGTGGCCGTGGCCGAGGTGGCCGCTTCGGCGGGGGTGGCGAGGCCGACCATGGCGGCCAGGGGCAGGACGAGGGCGGTCAGACCGGCAGCGGCCCGGTGTCTGAACCCTGCTCTGCGCGTCGGTGCTTGAGTGCTCAACGGTGCTCCTCAAGTTGCGGACGGGGTGGGGGTGGTCCGTGGAGATGCGCGCGCCCCGCGAGCGTAGGAAGGTCTGGACCAATCGTCAAGAGGTCCAGACCAAAGTCGGTACCCTCCCCTACACCCCCAACTCCCTTGCGAGAACGGCCGCTTGGACCCGGCTCCGCAGCTCCAGCTTCCCCAGTACCTTGCTGACGTGCGTCTTCACCGTCGCCTCCGCCATGTCGAGCCGTACCGCGATCTCCGCGTTCGACAGCCCCCCGCCGAGCGCCGAGAGCACCTCCCGCTCCCGGGGCGTCAGCGCGTCCAGGACGGCGGGGTCCGTCCCCCGCGACGACGGGGAGGGCCGCCCGGACGCGGCGAACTCCGCGATCAGCCGTCGCGTCACCGCCGGGGCGATCAGCCCCTCGCCGCGCGCCACCGTCCGTACCGCCTCGATCAGCTCCCGGGCCTCCGCGTTCTTCAGGAGGAAGCCCGCCGCCCCCGCCCGCAGCGCCCCGAAGACGTACGCGTCCAGGTCGAAGGTGGTCAGCACGAGCACGTCCGCGAGGCCCTCCGACACCACGATCCCGGTCGCCGTCACCCCGTCCATCCGGGGCATCTGCACGTCCATCAGGACCAGGTCGGGACGCAGCTCGCGCGCCAGCTCCACCGCCCGCTCCCCGTCGGCCGCCTCCCCGACGACCTCCACGTCCGGCGCGCTGCCCAGGATCAGCACCAGGCCCGCCCGCACCGCGCTCTGGTCCTCGGCGACCACCACCCGCACCGTCATGCCCGCTCCTCGTCGCTCGGGTCCACGGGCAGCTCCGCCCGCACCCGCCACCGTTTCCGTCCCCCGCCGTCCGTCACCGGACCCGCCTCGAAGACCCCGCCGAGCAGGGCCGTCCGCTCCCGCATCCCCACCAGACCCGCCCCCGAGCCGGGTGCGGTCGGCCCCGGCCGCTCCCCGTACGGGCTGGTCACCTCGACCGCGAGGGCGCGCCGGTCCCGGGCGAGGGCCACCCGGACGTCGCCGGGCGCCGCGTGCTTCAGCGCGTTCGTCAGCGACTCCTGCACGATCCGGTACGCCGCCAGCTCCACCGGCGCGGGCAGTCCCGCCGCGCTCTCCCGGGTGTCCTCCAGGACGAGGACGAGACCGCTCGGCCGGGCGTTCGCCCGCGCCTGGTCGACCAGGGCGTCCAGGCCGGCGAGCGTGGGGGCGGCGGCCGGCTCGGCGTCCCCGCTGCCGTCCCGCAGGATGCCGATGAGCCGCCGCATCTCCGACAGGCCCGCCACGCTGTTCTCCCGGATCACGGTGAGCGCCTGCCGGGTGGTGGCCGGTTCGTCGAGGGAGAGCGCCGCCGTGGAGTGGATCGCGATCGCCGAGAGGTGGTTCGCCACCATGTCGTGCAGCTCGCGCGCCATCCGCGCCCGCTCGGCGACCACGGCCTGCGTGCGGTCCATCTCGGCGAGCAGCGCGGTCTGTTCGGCCCGCAGCCGCGCGGCGTCCGCCGCCTCCCGGTGGTTGCGCACGACGGCGCCGGTCATCGCGGGCATGAAGGAGATCATGCCCGTGACGACCCCGACGAGCAGGGCGATCGCGTTCTGCCACCAGACGAGGAAGCCGACCGTCACCGCCACCGTGACCAGCCCGGTCGTGTAGGGGACCCGGCGGGCGGTGGCGGGGTTCCCGTACACGACGGCCGCGTAGACCACGTCCGTGAACATCAGGACGGTGACCAGGTTCCCGTGGGTGAACTGGTCGCCGACGAGCGCGAGCGTGCCGGCGGTGATCGCCGTCTGCGGCATCGTCCGGCGCACGGCCTCCGCCGAGGCCGTCACCGCGAGCGGGATCAGCGTCGCCCACCGCTGGTCGAAGAGGCGGTCGCCCGTCGTGTGGAGCCCGAAGGACCACAGGAGCAGTCCGCAGGAGAACCCGAGGAAGCCCATGAGGAGGTCGAAGCGGTGCGGACGGGGGATCCTCACCGGGCGGGGGATCCTCGCCGGGCGGGGGATCCTCGCCGGACGGGGGAGCCTCAGCGGGCGGGGGAGCGTCACGTACTCATCCAACACGGCCGCACCCGCCCGGGCCTCCTCGTCCGGGCCGATCCGCCCCTCCGTCGAAGGATGTAGACGGGTTTCGTCACCCGCGACGACGAAACCGGCCCGGACCGGCGGGACGCTGAGGGGGAACCGAAAGGGGAACCCTCGTGATCGTCACGCTGATCGTCGTCTGCGAGGTCGGCTTCTGGGTCCTGCTGGCCGCCGGCCTCGCCGTCCGCTACCTGCTGAAGATGCCCCGGACGGGCCTGGCCCTGCTCCTGTGCGAGCCGCTCCTGGAGGTCCTGCTCCTCGTCGTCACCGCGATCGACCTCAAGAACGGCGCCGACCCCAGCTGGAAGCACGGCCTCGCCGCCCTGTACATCGGCTACACCGTCGGCCACGGCCACCGCACCGTGAAGTGGCTCGACGGCCACGCCGCCCACCGCTTCGGCGGCGCCCCGCCGCCCGTGAAGCCCCCGCGGTACGGCATGGCCCGCGCCCGCCACGAGGGCGCGGTCTGGCTCGGTTCGGTGACCGCCGCCGCCGTCGCCTCGGGCCTGCTGCTCCTGGCGGCCCGGTACGTCGGCGACGACGGGAACACCGACGGCCTGCGGAGCTGGATCCTCGTCGCCTGGCGGGCGGCCGGCATCCACGGCCTGATCGCGCTCAGCTACGCGATCTGGCCGAAGAAAGCGCCCGGGAAGGCTCCGGAGAAGGCCCCCGAGCAGGCCTCAGCGGTCCCCGCCCGGCACCCACAGGACGTCCCCGACCTCCTTGTTGGCCGTGCGCGCAAGGATGAAGAGCAGGTCTGAGAGCCGGTTGAGGTACGTGGCGGTCAGCGCGTTCATCGTCTCGCCGTGCGCCTCCAGGGCCGCCCAGGTGGAGCGCTCCGCCCGCCGGACCACCGTGCACGCCTGGTGCAGCAGCGCCGCCCCGGGCGTGCCGCCCGGCAGGATGAAGGAGCGCAGCTTCTCCAGCTCCGCCAGGAAGCGGTCGCAGTCGGCCTCCAGCTTGTCGACGTAGGACTGCTCGACCCGCAGCGGCGGGTACGCCGGGTCCTCCACGACCGGGGTGGAGAGGTCCGCGCCGACGTCGAAGAGGTCGTTCTGGACGCGGACCAGGACCTTCACGACCTCCTCGTCGAGCTGCCCGAGGGCGATCGCCGTACCGATCACGGCGTTCGCCTCGTTGGCGTCGGCGTAGGCCGAGATCCGCAGATCCGTCTTGGCGGTCCGGCTCATGTCGCCGAGCGCCGTGGTGCCCTTGTCGCCGGTACGGGTGTAGATGCGCGTCAGATTGACCATGGCGCCAGCGTAGTCAGCCGCCCGCGCTCCGGAACACGCGTGTGCCGACCGTCACGGTCGAGAGCGGTCGGGGACGGTCCGGCCGCATTGTGTCGTTCTTGTCGAAGGCACGGCCCTGGGCGCAAGAAACTCACTACGCTCGTGCGCACCCAGCTACCCAGCCGCGTCGAGGCCGGTGGTCTTCCCGTCCCAGGTGGAGCGGATCGCGTGCGCCGTCGCGATCCACAGGTCAGTTCAGCACCGTCCAGGTGGCCGATCAGCGTCGATCGGCCACTTCGAAAGGATCATCCATGGAGCCTCGCGGTTACCGCATGGTGATATCGACCCGGCAGGATTTCGTCACCACGTCCGCCCATGCCGAGCGTCAGCTGTACACCTGGCTTGAGGGGAAGCGCTACGACACGTCGGCGCTCGCGGAGGGCCGCAACGACATCGCGCCCCATGTGACCCTGGACCAGGAGTCTTCCTCCGGTCGGTACGGCGCTTACACGCGTTGGCGGATGCGTGAGACACCGACGCCGGAGATCGGGACCTGGCAGTCCACCCTCGTCGTCCGGGCCGATCCGCGGGACGACCAGCGCCGCACCTGGATCCAGGTCGACATCGAGAACCGCCCTTCCGTGCCGGGGAAGTTCCCCATGGCCGCGAACACGCCCGGCATCGCACGCCTCCTCCTGGAAGCGATCGACGCCCGGGACGGCCTTGCGGAGGTGAGGGCCAAGTCGACGTTCATCGAGCCGGAGGATGTGCCGGAGGTCATCGAGGAACTGTGCGACACCGAGCGGCGGCTGCCGGTCGTCGTCGCCAGTGTGCCCCACAACACGGATGCGGACAGCTGGGCCGAGACGACCGTGGAACAGGCGTTCAAGTTCCTTCCCGGCCTCGCCACGCTGTACGTCCTCGCGCCCGAGGCCCTGATCGCCTTTAACGACGCTCTGGAGTTCCACCCCGTATTCGGCGGCGGCATCCGTACGTACCTTCCGGGCATGGATCCCGCCTGGAAACCCGATGCGCAACGACACCCCGTGATGTCCCGCAGGACGATCGAGGCAGGCGTCCACCGGGCGGCGAAGATCCTTGCAGCACTTCCCCAGCAGCAGGCTCTGCGCCAGCCGTTGCCGGACGCGCTGGAGTCCCTCCCCGTTCTGCGCACCCGGCCGCGCCCGCAGACGCACGGCTCGGACGTCGAGAAGCTGAAGGGCGAGAACTCGACACTGCAGACGATGCTCGACGAGGCCGAGGTGACCGAGGCGGTGCAGGCGAAGAAGATCAGCGATCTCAACGCCGCCCTCGGTACGGCCGACCTCGCGAGGGACCAGCTCAGGGGCGAGCACGAGGAGCTGTACGACCAGTTCCAGTCTGTCCAGAGGCAGGTCCGTTTCCTTCAGGACAGGTTGGCCGATGCAGGGCAGTACGAAGCCGCATACGCCGTCCCCGAGGCGCCGGGCATCGCCTATCCCGAGACGTTCGCCGACCTCCTCCACCGATTCGACGAACTTCCTTTCCTCCGGTTCACCGGCAAGGTGAAGGTCACCCGCGATCTCGACAGCCAGTCCGTGGACAACTGGCTCTACGTGGCCTGGGACGGGCTCCTTGCCCTCAACCACTTCGCTGAGGCGTCGGCCGAAGAGAGTGCGGGCGGTGACTTCCTCAGCTGGTGCAAGGGAGAGCGATCCCGGAGCCATCCGTTCCCGGCGGCGAAGGTGGCGATGCGCGAGTCGGATGCCGTCGCCCGTGACGAGAAGCTGTCGCGGAAGCGGATGCTGCCGGTACCGAAGGAGGTGCACCCGGACAGCGTGGTTTTCATGCAGGCGCACCTGAAGATCGGTTCGGGCAACACCGTCGCACCCCGACTGCACTTCTACGAGGACGGCCCCCGGTCCGGCCTAGTGTACGTCGGCTACCTCGGCCCCCATCTGCCCAACACCCTGACCTGAGCGCGGGAGCGCCGGGGTGCCCCTCAATCGATGGTGGAGTGTAAGAAAGTCGGAAGCTCGGAGAGTCGCATTTTCTTGAAGCTCTGAGTAGTCTGGAAGGCGTAGAAGGCACGGGAAGTACGAGGGAGGTCACCCATGGCTGCGGCCACATTTCACGCCAGCGTGCGCGACAAGGGGCAGCTGACGTTGCCTGCGGGGGTTCGCGAGGCGCTGGGAGTCTCCCCAGGTGACGAGCTTGAGTTCGAGATCAGCGACACCGGCGTTGTCGAGGTCCACGGACTGAGGAAGATCCGCACCGACCAGGCGTGGTTCTGGACGGAGCGGTGGCAGGCGGGCGAGCGGGAAGCGAGCGAGGATGTCGCGGCCGGTCGTACGACCCGTCACGAGGACGTGGATGAGATGTTCGCGCACCTCGGCAAGGAGAACTGACCCCGAGCTCTGGGAGGCCCTATTGCCGACTTTCGAAACGACCGCTCGCTTCGACCGCGACTTCAAGAAGCTCCTTCCGGAGGAGAAGGCGCGGTTTCAGGAGGCAGTCCGGGACAAGTTCGTACCGGATGTGGCCAGCGGGCGGTTTCGGCCCGGCCTCCGGGTCAAGCCCGTCCAGGGAGTGCCCCTTCCTGCAGGCGCGCGTCCTGTCATGGAGATGACCTGGGCGCCCGACGGGCGTGCGACCTGGCAGTACGCGGATGAAATCCGCGCGGGTGAGCCGCACGTCATCTGGCGACGGGTCGGTGGACACGAGATCTTCGATCCCGGTCCGGCCTGAGGGACGGAGGGCCCGTCCGCCGTGCACAACGGTGGGCGGGCCCTCGCGCGACCGGGCCGGCAAGACGTCCTGCGGGACGCGATGAAGCGCATTCGGACGCCGATCGGACATTCGGCACACTCCATGTGGCCGGGGCGCGGTTCTTCGATCGTTCGTCACCTTCGACATCCCACGGGCGCGGAGCCGCGCTCGCCGGGTGTGAGGTTGCGGGCCGGGGCGCGTGCGCGACCGCCATCACCCCGGACCTGGTCAGTGGTGTGTGACGGTCTGCCTTCGGGAGGTTCCTCCCCACGGGCGCCCCGGTGGTGGGATGTGCTGCCGCTCCTGAGCGCTCTTCGATCGACCGCACGTGTCGCCCCGCACCGAGTGACCGGAGGTCTTCGCATACGCGTCGCCAGTTCGGCGGGGCGTGCTCCCTTCCCTCTGCGGAATTTTGATCGCCGCCCGCCGCCTGTCGCGAGTGTGACGTCCGTCAAAGAGGGCGTGACGCGCATTACTTAGCGGTCACATGGCGGCCCCGGACCGCTAATCTCCGCCGGAGAGCCAGAAGTGAACAGGCGTGGAGGGGTGGAACATCGTGGCCAGGAAGCTCGCCGTCATCGGGGCCGGACTCATGGGGTCCGGGATCGCGCAGGTCTCGGCACAGGCGGGCTGGGACGTCGTCCTGCGTGACGTCACCGACGCCGCCCTGACCCGCGGCACCGACGGCGTCAAGGCGTCGTACGACCGCTTCGTCGCCAAGGGGAAGCTGGACGCCGCCGACGCGGAGGCCGCGCTCGGGCGGATCACCGCCACCACCGAGCTCGAAGCCGTCGCGGACGCCGACGTGATCGTCGAGGCCGTCTTCGAGGACCTCGACGTCAAGCACGAGATCTTCCGCTCGCTCGACAAGGTCGCCAAGGACGGCGCCGTCCTCGCCTCCAACACCTCCGCGATCCCGATCACCAAGATCGCCGCGGTGACCGGACGCCCCGAGGCCGTCGTCGGCACGCACTTCTTCTCCCCGGTCCCGATGATGCAGCTCTGCGAGCTGGTGCGCGGCTACAAGACCAGCGACGCCACCCTCGCCACCGCCCGCGAGTTCGCCGAGTCCGTCGGCAAGACCTGCATCGTCGTCAACCGCGACGTCGCCGGCTTCGTCACCACCCGGCTCATCGCCGCCCTCGTCGTCGAGGCCGCCAAGCTCCAGGAGTCGGGCGTCGCCACCGCCGAGGACATCGACACCGCCTGCAAGCTCGGCTTCGGCCACGCCATGGGCCCGCTCGCCACCGCCGACCTCACCGGCATCGACATCCTGGTGAACGCGGCCGGCAACATCTACACCGAGTCCCAGGACGAGAAGTTCGCGCCGCCGGAGCTGATGCGCCGGATGGTGGACGCGGGTGACATCGGCCGCAAGAGCGGGCAGGGCTACTACACGTACTGAGCGGACCGGGGCTGTCGGGGCCCCGCCCGTACGGACACGCGGGCCCGCGGAACGAGCACCGTTCCCGGCCCGCCCACCCCACCTCACTCCGTGGGGTGAATTTCGGTACCGGATCGCTGACAAGGCGCAACGCTTCTGCCGGTGCGGCAGTCAGTTGTTGCGAAGACGGAGCACTCTCGGGGAGCGCATATGCACATCAGGGGCGACCACGTCGAGCTGGTCGTCGGGGGCCGCCTCGACGTCCGCAGCGCGGCGGACGCCCGTACGGTCCTCCACTCGGCCGTCGACGACGGAGTCGGCGACCTGGTGCTCGACCTGACAGGGCTCGACTCCTGGGACGCCACCGGGCTCGGCGTCATCATGGGCGCCCACCGGAGGGCCGGCCGCTGCGGCCGGCGCCTGGTCCTGCGCGGGGTGCCGCCCCAGATGCAGCGCCTCCTCGTCGCCACCCGGCTGCACCGCATCCTCGCCATCGAGGGCGGCCTCGCCCTGGAGTCGCTGCCCCGGGTCTGAGCCCCGCCCCCGGGGGGGACCACCGGTGCGGACCGGCGGGTGCGAACCAGTCGGTCGCGCCCAATCCTCACAAGACCGTGACGTCTTGGTCTCGGGAGCACCCCGACTGTTCCCGGCCGCCCGGCCACGGTCTAGGGTTCGGTCGCCCGCACTTTGGCCGTCCGCACAGGGACGCGACCCACCCGGCGGGCCCGCACACCGCTTCTTGGGGGCAAGGACCATGGACCCGATCAACCCTGGGTCGGAGGAGTACGGTCACGACACCGAGGGCGAGGAGGCCCGCCAGGGCCGCGCCGTGCCCGCACCCGCGTCCACGCCCGCGCGTGCCCGCGTCGTCCAGGTCGTCTCCGGCGAGCTCCTCCTCACCGTCAACCCCGTCGACGGCAGCGAGATCGAACCCTGCCCGCCCGGACGGGAACC
>NZ_LGEG01000259.1 GCF_001280125.1 Streptomyces sp. NRRL F-6492 | reverse complement strand
GATCTCGTCGCCGTCGAGGACCTCGACGCGGTGGCCCTCGCCGCGCAGCCGGCCGGCCAGCTCGTACGCGATCGTCGTCTTGCCGGCGCTCGGCAGGCCCGTGAGCCAGATCGTGGCTCCGCAGGTGCACGTGCAGGGAGGGGTGGAGGCGGGACGGTGTGCCGTCACAACCATGGCTTCAGCTCCTCGGCGGGCCCGCCCGGAGGACGGGCGGGCCCGCTCACTCGTCGGTCGCTCGTGAAGTCGCTCGTGCGGTCGCTCATGGGGCCGTTCGCGCGGGCGCTCGCGGGGTCGCCCACGAGGCCGCTCGCGGGTTCAGCCCAGCCGGAGGACGACCTTCCCGTTCACGGACCGGCCCTCCAGCCGTTTCAGCACCTCGGCCGGGTCGTCCCAGGAGGCCGTGGCCGCGACCTGCGGGTCGAGCCGGCCGGCCGCGCAGAGGCCCAGCAGGGTGCCCAGGTCGGCGGCGGGGTCATGGCGTTCGATCTCGTCGAAGAGGAACACGTTGTGCAGGGAGACCCCCGGCCTGGCCCGTCCCCAGTCGGGCGGGAGGACCAGCTCGGAGCGGGTGGTGTTCCCGTACACGACGGCGGTCCCGCCGCGCCGGAGGGTGACGAAGGCCCGGGTCAGCACCTCCCCGCCGACGCTGTCGAACAGCACGTCCGAGCCGCCGCCCGCCGCCTCCTCGTAGGTGGAGACGACCTCCGCGCCGAGTTCGGCGAGGCCGTGGCCCCGCTCGGGGGAGCCGGTCCACGCGACGACGCGCGCGCCGGCCGCGGCGGCCAGCTGCACCGCGATCCGGGCGACCCCGCCGCCCGCGCCCGTCACCAGGACGGTGCGGCCGAGGAGCGGGCCCGCCTTGCGCAGCCCGTACCAGGCGGTGAGCGCGGCCACCGGCAGGGCGGCGGCCCGCTCGTCGGTGACGGCGTCGGGGACCGGGGCCAGCCGGGAGACCGGCAGGGCGACCCGTTCCGCCCAGCCGCCGCCGTCGGCGAGGCCGACGACCCGGGTGCCGGGGGCCGGCCCCGAGCCGTCGGCGGCGGCCTCGACGACCGTGCCGGCGACGTCCCAGCCCAGCCGGGTGCCGGGCGGGGAGACGGCGGCGAGCGCCAGCTCGCCCCGGTTGACGGAGACGGCGCGGACCCGGACGAGCGCCTCGCCGGGGGCCGGCACCGGCTCCGGGACCTCCTCGTGCCGCAGGCCGAACGGGCCTTCGCCGGTGGTGAGCAGCGCCTTCATCGGGGGTTCTCCTGACGGCCGGGGCGGGAGGGGGAGCGGAGGACGGCTACCACGCCACGCCTCCGTTGACTTCGAGGACGTGTCCGTTGACGTAGCCGCTGTCCCCGCCGGCGAGGAAGACCGCGGCCTGGGCGACCTCGTCGCCCGTGCCCATCCGGCCGGTGGCGAGCTTGGTCCGGTACTGGGCCCACACCGCCTCGTTGGCGCGCAGTTCGCGGCCCATGCCGTCGTCGATGAAGCCGGGGGCGAGGCAGTTGACGGTGATGCCCTTGGCGGCCAGCTCCAGGGCGCAGACCTTGGTGTACGCCTCCACCGCCGCCTTGGAGGCGCAGTAGGCGGCTCCGCCCCTGACGGGCCGGGAGGCGAGGACGGACGACAGGTTGACGATCCGCCCGGCGGGCGAGTCCTCCAGGTAGGGGACGGCCGCGCGGGTGCAGTTGACGACTCCGCCGAGGTTGGTGCCCATCACCTCGTCCCAGGCCTCGGCCGCGAGCGTCGCCGCCGGGCCGGGCCTGCTGACCCCGGCGTTGGCCACCACGATGTCCAGGCCGTTGAAGCGCTCGTGGGCGGTCCGCATGAGCGCCTCCACCGCCTCGGGGTCGCGGACGTCGGCCGTCACGGCCGCGGCCCTGCCGGGGTGGGCCTCCACCCAGTCCTTGAGCTGGTCGACGGTGCGGGACGAGGCCACCACCCGGCAGCCCTGGGCCGTGAACGCCTCGGCGATGCGCCGCCCGAGGCCGCGGCCGGCGCCGGTGACGACGGCCACGCGCCCGTCGAGGCGCGGTCCGGTGAGTCTCATGCGTCTCCTCAGAGCTGAAGGGGAAGGGACGAGTGGGGACGGGTCCGGTGCGGACGGACCGGGTACGGGCAGGTCCCGTGCGGACGGCCCTGCTCCGGCCGGCCCGGCGCGGCCCGGTCAGAGCTTGGTCGCGGCCCCGCCGTCGACCGGCAGCACCACGCCGGTCGCGAAGGCCCCCTCGGGGCGGGCCATGGTGACGATCCACCAGGCGACCTCCTCGGGCTGCCCGATGCGGCCCATCGGCACCCCGGCCTTCTGGGCGGCGCGCAGCCGGGCGATCTGCTCGTCGTCGAGGCCGGAGGCGCGGGCGATGCCGGTCTCCACGGGGCCCGGGGAGACCGAGACGACCCGGACGCCGTGCGGGGCCTGCTCGACGGCCCAGGTGCGGGTGAGGAAGTCCAGGCCGGCCTTGGTCGCGCCGTACACCGAGCTGCCCGCCCAGCCGCGGACGGCCGCGGAGGCGCTGACGTTGACGACGACGCCGCCGGCGGCGCGCAGGTGCGGCAGCGCGGCCTGGGTGAGCAGCAGCGGGGCCAGCAGGTTGGTGGCGATCTGCTCCTCGGCGATCGTCCGGTCGACGTCCTCCAGCGGCTGCCGCTTGACCACGGCGGCGTTGTTGACGAGGACGTCGACGCCGCCGAGTTCGGCGACGGCGGTGCGGACGATCTCCTCGGGGGCGCCCGGCGCGGTGATGTCGAGCGCCAGGTACCGGATCACGGGCCGGTCGTGCGCGGCCTCCTTCAGCGCCGTCTCGTCCCTGCCGACGATCAGGACGTCGTGGTCCTCGTCGGCGAAGGCGTGGGCGGCGGCCCGGCCGATGCCGGTGCCCCCGCCAGTGATCACCACGGAGCGGCGGTCTTCTCCGGACTGTCCCATCAGTGCACTCCTCCGGGTCCTCGGGGTGGATCCTCCAGCGGTCCTCCGGTCGCGAGAACACATCAAGAGACTACACCCAAACTCTGCACACACAACAATAAAGTCTTGAGAGTCTCTATCGGGAGCCCAGGGCGCCCCACTCCGACGTCGACGTCGCGTCCAGGAGGACTTGGCAGCCTCGGAAGTCGTCACGAGACACCACACCGGCACAGGACACCACACCGGCGGACGGAACGAGGAGCGGTATGAGGTTCGGCATCCTGTACTTCCCGACGGCAGGGCCCGGGGAAAAGAACCCGGCCGAGTACTACGACGAGGGGCTGCGCCTGGTCCGGCTCGCCGAGGAGCTGGGCTACTTCCAGCTGAAGGTGGTGGAACACCACTTCTTCGACTACGGCGGCTACAGCCCCTCCCCCACCACGTTCCTCGCCGCCGCGGCCGCGGTGACCGACCGCATCCGGATCGGCACCGGCGCCGTGATCCCGGCCTTCGCGCACCCGATCAAGCTGGCGGGCCAGCTGGCCATGCTGGACAACATCTCCCACGGCCGGCTCGACGTCGGCTTCGGCCGGGGCTTCCTGCCCGACGAGTTCGCCGCGTTCGGCATCCCCATGGACGAGAGCCGCGAGCGGTTCGAGGAGGGCGCCGAGGCCTGCGTGCGGCTGTGGACGGAGGAGGACGTCGTCTTCGAGGGCGACTTCCACCGCTTCGGCCCGGTCACCCTGCTGCCCCGGCCGGCCCAGCTGCCGCACCCGCCGGTGTTCTCCGCCGTGACCACCAGCGTCGACTCCTGCGCCGCCGCCGGGCGCGCGGGCCGGGGTCTGCAGATCATCGCCGCGGTCTCCCCCACCGAGCGGGTCCAGGAGCTGATCGCCGCCTACCGCAAGGGCCGGGTGGACGCCGGACTGGAGCCCGACACCGGCCGGATCGAGCTCAGTTACCCCTGCTACGTGGCCGAGGACGGCGAGAGCGCCCGCGCCGCGGGCCGCCGTCTGGAGGGCCTGTACGGCGAGAAGATCTCCGCGGCCACGCTGTCCTGGGCGGGCACCCGCAGCTCCGCCTATCCGGGGTACGAGAAGCTCGCCGACGCCGCGACCCGCGGCTCCTCCGACTTCGACGACCGCGTCGAGGCGGGCCGGGTGCTCGCGGGCGGCCCGGCCGAGGTCGCCGCCCAGATCGAGCGGATCGCCGGCTGGTACGGCGAGGACGTCGACCTCACCCTCACCACCCACTCCGGGCACGTGTCCTACGAGGAGTCGGCGCACGCGCTCACCCTCTTCGCCGAGGAGGTCGCCCCCCGGCTGCCGTTCGCCCGGCTGATCACGGAGGACCGATGACCACGGCCCGCACCGCCCCCGCGCGGGCCGGGGCCGCCGGGGATCCCCCGGCCGCCTCCCCGCTGCGCTGGTGGGCCCTCGCGGCCCTGGCCGCCGCCCAGCTCACCCTGGTCATGGAGATGAACCTGGTGCCGGTGGCGCTGCCCTCGGTGCAGCGGGAACTCGGACTGACCGGCGCGGAGCGGGCCCTGGTGGTCTCCGCGTACACCCTGGCCTTCGGGCTGCTGTTCCTGCCCGCCGGCCGGCTCTCGGAACGCCTGGGCAGGCGCCGCGCGTTCGTCGCCGGCCTGGCCGGCTTCGGCGCCGCCTCGCTGCTGACGGGCACGGCCGACGGCTCCGGCGAGCTGCTCGTCCTGCGCGCCCTGCAGGGCGCGTTCGGGGCGCTGGCCCTCGCCCCGGCGAGCATGGCGCTGCTGGCCAGGACCTTCCCCGACCCGCGCGAACGGGTCACCGCCATCGGCGTGTTCACCGCCGTGGCGGGCGGCGGGGGCGGGCTCGGCGTCCTGTTCGGCGGTCTGCTGACCGAGCACGCGAGCTGGCGGTGGTGCATGTACGGGCTCGCTCCGCTCGCCGTGTTCGCGGTCGCCGTCGCGCTGTACGCGATCCCGGCGGACGCCCCGGCCGGACCCCGCACCACGGGGCCGCTGCTCCCCCTCCGGGTGCTGCGGGACCGCACCCGGGCCGGGGTCTTCCTGGCCGTGTTCGCCGCCAACATCGGCACCTTCGGCGGCTTCACGGTGATCAGCTACACGCTCCAGGAGGGTGCGGGCCGGTCCCCCACCGGGGCCGGTCTGGCGATCCTGCCGCTGGCGGCGGTGGTCGTGGCGAACTCGGTGTTCGGCGCGCCCCTCCTGCTGCGGACGCTCACCCCGAAGGCCCTGCTGGCCTCGGGAACCGCGCTCGTCGCGGCGGCCACCGCCTGGCTCGCCGCGGCCGGGCCCGGCACCCCGTACGCCACGGGCGTGCTGCCCTCGGTCCTGCTGATGGGCTTCGGGATCACCTGGATCATGATCTCGGCGAACGGCACCCTCGCCCAGCGGACCGAGCCCCGGGACATGGCGACGGCGGGCGGGATGGTCAACATCACCACCCAGCTCGGCGGCGCCGTGGGCGTCCCGCTGATGCTGGGGCTCGACACCCGCACGGCCGCGCTGACGGCCGGCGCCCTGATCGCCGTGGCCGCGGTCCTGGTGGCGGTGCTCGTGGACGCCCCGCGCCTGCGCGGAAAGGGGAGCACCGGAAGCGGACACTGACGACGGCGTGACGGGTCCGACGGGGCGGCGTGACGGGTCCGACAAGGCGGCGTGACGAAGTCCGGAAGGACGGCGTGACGGGTCCGGAAGGACGCTGTGGTGGGTCCGTGGGGAGGATTCCCGTCGAACCCACCACAGTCTCCATCGAGAGTAGACTGACGATCTCTCGAGGAGGCGCAGAATGAGCGAATACGTCATCGTCATCACTCCGACCGGCAGCGACGGGGAGCCGGATCTCGCCGGGCCCCAGACCACCGTGCGGGTCGACACCACGGACGGGCCGCGCATCGTGGAGCTCACCGTGCGTGCGGCGGGTGGGGCGGGACTGCACAACCGCGCGCTTCCCACGGTCGACTTCGACCTGCTGGTCCGTGCCATCAGCCCCGGTTCGACCGCCCCGGCGGCGGAGCCCGCGCCCGCCGCCCCCGTCCCCCTCGCCCCGGTCGCCCCGGCGGCGCCCCCGACTTCCGCGACCTCCGCCGAGGACCGTCCGCGGCCCTACCGGAAGATGCCCGACACCGACGTGGTCGTGGCGGCCTACGGGGAACTCGGCGGAAGCGTCGGCGCCGTCGCCAAGCGGTTCGGTGTGCCGCGCCACACCGCGCAGGCCTGGGTGAGCAGACTGCGCAAGCAGGGCAGTATCGACTGAGAGGGCTTTCCGCATGAGACTCGCCGACATCGCACGGGCGTCCCGGGACATCGGCGCCGCCTCCGCGCGTACGGAGAAGGTCGCGCTGCTGGCCGAGGTGTTCCGGGCGGCCGATCCGGCGGACGCCCCCGTCGTGATCATGTACCTGGCCGGACGGCTGCCGCAGCGCAGGATCGGCGTCGGCTGGAACACCCTCAAGGAGCGGCGGGAACCCGCCGCCGAGCCGCGGCTCGGGGTGCGGGAGGTCGACGCGCTCCTCACCCGGATCGCCGCCGTGTCCGGCAAGGGCGCGCAGGGCGAGCGCAAGCGGCTCCTCGACGAGCTGATGGGCGCCGCCACCGAGGAGGAGCAGCTGTTCCTCTTCCGGCTGATCAGCGGCGAGCTGCGGCAGGGCGCCCTCGACGCCGTCGCCGTGGAGGGCCTCGCCTCCGCCGCCGGGGCGCCGGTCGCCGACGTCCGGCAGGCGGTCATGCTGAGCGGTTCGCCGGCCGCGGTCGCCGAGGTGCTGCTCGCCGAGGGCCCGTCCGCCCTCGCCGGGTTCCGGCTCACGGTGGGACGCCCGGTCCTGCCGATGCTGGCCCACACGGCCAAGGACGTCGACGACGCCCTCGCCCGGACGGGGCCCTGCGCCCTGGAGGAGAAGCTCGACGGCATCCGCGTCCAGGTCCACCGCGACGGCGACGACGTGCGCGTCTTCACCCGTACGCTCGCCGACATCACCGGCCGGACCCCCGAGGTGGTGGCACTGGCCCGCGCGCTGCCGGTACGGCAGGTGGTCCTCGACGGGGAGCTGCTGGCCTTCGACGAGCGGGGGCGGCCCCGGCCCTTCCAGGAGACGTCCGGACGGACCGGCTCCACCCTCGACGTGACGGGCGCGCAGACGGCCGTGCCGCTCTCCCCGGTCTTCTTCGAGGTGCTGTACGCCGACGGCGAGGACCTGCTCGCCACCCCGGCCGCCGAGCGGCGCGCGCTGCTCGACCGGCTGGTGCCCGAGGCACAGCGCGTGCGCCGGCTCGTGGTGGCGGACCCCGCCGACCCCCAGGAGCGCGCGGCGGCGGCGGCGTTCGCCGCCCGGGCGCTGGAACGGGGCCACGAGGGCGTGGTCGTGAAGTCCCTCGACGCGGTCTACAGCGCGGGGCGCCGGGGCACCTCCTGGCTGAAGGTGAAGCCGGTGCACACCCTGGACCTGGTGGTCCTCGGCGCCGAGTGGGGCCACGGCCGGCGCACCGGAACGCTCTCCAACCTGCACCTGGGCGCGCGGGCGGCCGACGGCTCCTTCGCGATGCTGGGCAAGACGTTCAAGGGCCTGACCGACGTCCTGCTCGCCTGGCAGACCGAGCGCCTGCGGAAGCTGGCGGTCGCGGAGGAGCCCTGGGGGGTCACCGTACGACCCGAGCTGGTCGTCGAGATCGCCTTCGACGGCGTCCAGCGCTCCACCCGCTACCCGGCGGGCGTCACCCTCCGCTTCGCCCGCGTGGTCCGCTACCGCGAGGACAAGCTCCCCGCGGACGCCGACACGGTCGAGTCGGTGGCGGCCCTGCTCCCCTGATCCGCCGGGTCCCCCGGCCGGCGACCGGCCCCGGCGGGCGGGGCGGTGCGCAGCCCCCGCGCCGCCCCCTCCTCCGCGACCGCCCGGAGGACCAGCGTCCAGGCCTCGTCCAGAGCGGCGGAGAGCTCCGGGTACGGGGCGCCGCTCCACGCGGCCGCCTCGATCCCGGCGATCATCCCCGCGACGAGCGTCCGTGCGGCGTCCTCCGCCACGCCGCACCTCAACGCCCCCTCCTCCGCGGCCCGCGCGAGCAGCCGCCCCGCCGCCGCCACGCACACCAGGTGGTAGTTGACCACCGGTCTCTCCCCGTCGGCGCGCTCGCGCCCGAGCCGGAAACTGGCCCGCACGACCGGCTCCCCCGACGCCCATACGGCCAGGGCGTGGGTGGTGTCGATCAGCGCCTGCAGGGCCGGCCGGCCGGCGAGGGCGAGGACCGTCTCGTCGAGGAGCAGACAGCCGCTCTCCTGGACCGCGGCGGCCAGTTCCTGCTTGCTCGCGAAGTGGAAGTACAGCGCCCCCTTGGTCACCCCGGCGACCCGGCTGATGTCCCCGAGGCTGGCCCCGGCGTATCCGTACCGGTCGAAGAGCTCCGCGGCGGCCCCGACGAGCCGGGCCCGGGTGCGCTCGGATCGCTCCTGCATCGCCCCCTCACCCCACCCGTATGAGACGGCGGCCGTCCGCCTCCGGCACGTCGAGGAGCTTGGGCGAGGCGGTGAGCACCGCGTGCTGGAGCTCGCGGAGCTGCTCCGAGGGCTCCAGGCCGAGCTCGTGGACCAGGGTGCCCCGCAGCCGCTGGTACACGCCGAGCGCCTCGGTGCGCCGGCTGGACCGGTACAGCGCGAGCATCAGGTGCGCGTGCAGGTTCTCGTGGGTGCGGTGCTGCTGCACCAACACGTTCAGCTCACCGATGAGTTCGCGGTGGCGCCCCTGCCGCAGGTCCAGTTCTATGCGGTGCTCCTGCACGCACAGGCGCGCCTCCTCCAGGCGCCTGGCCTCCAGGGCGAGGAGCGCCCCGGCCTGGACGTCCCCGAAGGCGGGGCCCCTCCACAGCCCGAGCGCCGCGCGCAGGGTCCGCGCCGCCGTGTCGTCGTCGCGGTCGGCGAGGGCCTGGAAGGCCGTGCCGGACAGGCGCTCGAACTCCTGCGCGTCGCTGGTGCCCTCCCCCCGGTCGAGCAGGTATCCGCCGGGCCGCGTCACCAGGATCCGCTTCGCGTCCCCGGCGGAGCCGCCGCCGGCTTCCAGGGCCGCGCCGACGGCTCCGCGCAGCTGCATCACGTACGTCTGCAGCGTCGCCTGCGCGCTCCTGGGCGGTTTCGCCCCCCACAGCTCACCGATCAGCGCCCCCACGGACACGACCTGGCCCGCGTGCACCGCGAGGGTGGCCAGCAGCTGGCGCGGTTTCGACGCGGACGGCGCCACCGGCACACCGCCCACACGTACGTCGAACATACCGAGAACCTTCAGGTCCATCGCTTCTCCTCTCCACTCCGTCGAGGCTTCCAAAAGGCGTTCTCCAGGGCCAGTGCAGGGCTCCTCGTGCGGGGGTGAGGCACACCCGGAACGACCATGAGAACTTCACGGAAGGCTCATGAGGCAGGCACCTGCCCACGGTCCGCGGCCGGAGGACAGACTCCTGGTCACCGCCGCAGGGTGCGGCGGAGCAGTCCGAGGGGGAGTCATGAACATCACGCACGCCGCCGCCACCGCCGCCGTCGCCGCTCCCGCCGTGTACGAGGAGCTGGTCGTGGAGGAGCTGGTCCCGCAGACCGCCGAGCAGTTCCAGCCGGGCACCTGCATCTGCTGGGTCGACGTCTACGGCGACTGAGGCGCCGGGACCGCGTTCCGGAGTTCCACCGTCGCCGCGCGCCCGCCGGCCGTTCCGTGGCCGTGACCGAACGGCCCGGGCGCGCGACGCGTACGCACGCCGAAGCGAACGTTCCCGTTCCACGCGTCAAGGGGGAAGCAGTGATGGATGAACGGACCGGCAGAGCGGGTCTCGCCTTCAAGCCCCACCTCAAAGCGGAGGTCGTCCCCGGTGAGGGGGTGTACCTCGTGTCGGAACGCGGTGTGACGGCGCTGCGGGGGCCGGGCGTCACCGCCCTCGCGCCCCTGCTCGACGGGACCCGCAGCCGCGACCGGCTGGTGGCCGACGCGGGACGGACGATCCCCGCCCAGCAGGCGGAGAGGCTCGTCTCCGGGCTGCTGACGGCCGGCCTGCTCGACGACCGGGACCCGTCGGCGACGGGCCAGGCCGCCGAGCGGGCGTTCTGGGAACTGGCCGGGATGGACGGCGCGGCCGCCACCCGGCGCACCGGCGGCACCCCGGTGGAGGTCGTCGGCGTCGGGGAGTCGAGCCGCGCGAGCGTCGCGGAACTGGCCGACGCGCTCGTGGCGTCGGGCGTCCGGGTGCACCGCCCGGGGAGCACGGGAAGCACGGGAAGCACGAGCAGCACGGGAAGCACGGGAAGCACGGGAAGCACGGACACCGCCGGCACCGCGAACACCACCGGCACGGTGCACACCACAGACACCACCGGTACCGCCGGCACCACCGACGCCCCCGGTCTCACCCTCGTCGTCTGCGACGACTACACCGACCCGGCGCTCGGCGCGATCGACGCCGCCCACCGGGCGTCCGGGGTGCCGTGGCTGCTGGTCCGGTTCGTGGGCGAACAGCCGTGGATCGGACCGGTGTTCCGGCCCGGCGAGGGCCCCTGCTGGACCTGCGTCACCGACGCGCTGCGCCGCAACCGCCCGGCCGAGACCTATCTGGACCGGACGCTGGGCCGGCGCGCCTTCACCCCGCCCTCGTCGCTGGCCGCGGGCCGCGCCGCCGGGCTGCACCTGGCGGCCCTCGAAGCCGTCAAGTGGCTCGCCGGGCACCGCCATCCCGGCCAGGACGCCATATGGCGGCTCGACACGCTCACCCTGGCCGGCCGCCACCACGCCGTGCGCCGCCGCCCGCAGTGCCCGGCGTGCGGGGACCCCGGGATCGTCGCCCGCCGGGCCGGCGCCCCGCCGGCCCTGCGCAGCCGCGCCAAGGCGGCCGTGGGCTGCGGCGACCGGTGGCTTCCGCCGGAGGAGATGCTGCGCCGGTACGGGCACCTGGTGGACCCGCTGACCGGCGTCGTCAAGGAGGTGCGGCGCGACAGCCGGGGCCCCGAGTTCCTCAACTGCTTCCACGCCGGGCACAATCCGGTGCACGCCCCGGACGGGCTCTCCTCCGTGCGGGCGGGGCTGCGCAGCACCAGCTCCGGCAAGGGCACCACGGCGCTCCACGCCCGGGTCAGCGCCCTGTGCGAGGCGGTCGAGCGGCACAGCGGCTTCTTCCAGGGCGACGAGCCGACGCTCCGCGCCTCCTACCGGGAGGTCGCCGAGCACGCCGTACACCCCGACGAGGTGCAGCTCTTCCACCCGCGCCAGTTCGAGGACCGCGAGGCGTGGAACGCCTCCCACGGGCCCGCGCACCGGATCTGCGAGCCCTTCGACGCGTCCGTACCGCTGGACTGGACCCCGGTGTGGTCGCTGACCGGGAACGGGCAGCGGCTGCTGCCGACGTCGATGCTGTACTACAACGCCCCCCGCACCCCCGGGAGCCGGTTCGCCTCGGCCAACTCCAACGGCGCCGCGGCGGGCAGCTGCGTCGAGGACGCGATCGTCCAGGGCTTCCTCGAACTGGTCGAGCGGGACGCCGTCGGGCTGTGGTGGTACAACCGCACCCGGCAGCCGGCGGTCGACCTGGCGGCGTTCGACGAGCCGTGGATCCGCGAGGTGCGGGAGGGCCACGCCGGCCTGCACCGGGAGCTGTGGGCCCTGGACCTCACCAGCGACCTCGGCGTCCCGGTCTTCGCGGCGCTCTCCCGGCGCACCGACAAGCCCGGGGAGGACATCACCCTGGGGTTCGGCGCGCACTTCGACCCCCGGCTCGCGCTGCGCCGGGCGCTGGCGGAGGTCAACCAGATGCTGCCGCCCGTGGCGCGGGTGCGGGCGGACGGCACCGGGTACTCCTGCGACGACCCCGCCGCGCTGTCCTGGTGGCAGGACGCCACCGTGGCGAACCAGCCCTACCTGCTGCCCGGTACGGAGCTCCCGGCCACCGTCCCCGGCTCCCGCCCGCCCGTCCGCCGCGGGGACCTGCGGGAGGACGTGGCGGCGATCGGGGAGCTCGTCGCCGCGCACGGCATGGAGCTGCTGGTCCTCGACCAGACGCGCCCCGACGTCGGACTGCCCGTGGTGAAGGTGGTCGTGCCGGGGCTGCGGACCTTCTGGACGCGGTTCGGCCCGGGGCGGCTCTACGACGTCCCGGTGCGGCTCGGCCGGCTGGCCGCCCCCACCCGCTACGAGGACCTCAACCCGGTCCCGCTGTTCCTTTGACCCCGTGAGCCCGTGTTCCCGCAAGAGAGGTCCTGAGCCGTGTCCCCATCCCCATGGCCCCCCGCCGGGTCGGAATCCGGTCCGGTCGAGTTGTGGTCACTGCGCCAGGACACCTTGCTGGAACTGCCCGACGAGCCCACCGGGAGCCCGCGGGCGAGCGGCTTCCCCGACGGGGCGGCGCTGCTGTCGACCCGCTGGGGCGAGACCCGCCTGCCGATCACGGACCCGGTGGTCCTCCTCGCCCTGGAACGCCTGTCGTACGGTCCGGTGTCGCTGGACAACGTGGTGGCGGGCATCAGCGCGCCGGACGGACCGGGGAGCCCGGAGCGCGACCTGCTGGCGCCCCTGCTGCGGTCCATGGAGAACGTCCTGGTGCGTTCGCTGGCCACGAAGGACGGCAGGACGCTGCTGTCGGTGGTCCCGATCTCCCGGTACGCCCGCTTCCGGCCGGCCGCCACCCCCGCCGGCACCGTCCTGCGGCTCTCCCGCTTCGCCGCGATGCGCACCCACGAGGACGGCCTGTGCGTCGAGTCGCCGCTCTCCGGGCAGCGCGTGGTCCTGCACCGGCCGCGCTCGGCCTGGCTGGTGAGCTGCTTCGCACGCCCCTCCACCCCGGAGGAGGCGGCGGGGCGGCTGCGCATGCCGGTGGACACCGTGCGCCGGGCCGTGTCGTACCTGGAGGCGTCGGGCATGGTGGTCAGGGGGACGCCGGGGGCGTCCGCCAAGGAGCCGTACGCCTTCGCCGAGGACCACGATCCCGCGCTGCTGCCGTGGTCGCCGCACGACCTGATGCTGCACTCCCGCAGCCGGGAGGGCCGCCACGACGACCCGGTGGGCGCCACGGACGGCTTCACGGACGTGCTGGCGGCGGAGCCCGCCGTCGCCCGCGCCCACCCGGGCCCGGACCGGGTGCCCCTGCCCGTCCCCGACCTGGACCGCGTCCTCGACCGCGATCCGCCCTTCACCGTGGCCCTGGAGGCGCGCCGCTCGGTGCGCGACTACGGCGAAAGCCCGCTGGACCTGGGCCGGTTGGGCGAGCTGCTGTACCGCTCCGCGCGCGTGCGGTCCATGGGGGACTTCCGGTCCGACGACGGCGAGCCGGTCCTCACCGGCCGTCCGTACCCGAGCACGGGCGGGGCGTACGCGCTGGAGCTGTACCTCACGGTGAGCAGGTGCACGGGTCTGGAGCGGGGCACCTACCACTACGATCCGGTCGGACACGCCCTGACCCGGGTGGACATGGCGGCGGAGAGCCTGGACGAGCTGCTCGCCGGGGCGCGCGCGACGGCCGGTCTGACGGCCGAGCCGCACGTGCTGATCACCATGACGGCGCGGTTCCGCCGGATGACGCTGAAGTACAGCGGACTCGCGTACAGCGGGCTGCTCAAGGACGTGGGGGTGCTCCAGCAGACGCTGTACCTGGTGTCCACGGCGATGGGTCTGGGGCCGTGCGCGCTGGCCACCGGCGACAGCGACCTGTCCGCGCACGCGCTCGGTCTGGACTGGCGCACGGAGTCGGCCGTGGGCGAGTTCGTCCTGGGCACGCTGCCGTCCGGTCCGGGTGCGGACGGCCCGGCGCCTTCCGGCGTGGAGGTCCGCGGGTACGACTGGCACGTCCGGTGCGCCGAGGAGCTGCGGCGCGGCCTCGCCCGGGCCGCCGAGTGACGGTCTCCTGAGGAACGCGTGCTTCCGGCCACGGAGGGCCCGGCGCTGCCTATGCTGCGGGTTACCGGAGCGTCTTCAGGCGAGGAGCCATCATGCGTCGGACAGCGTCGCCCTCCCGTGACACACCGCTCGAGGAAGGTCTGGCTCCCCAGGCGGAGATGGCGCCACGGGTCGCCGTCGCCATCACCACGGTGGTGATCTGCGGTTTCTTCGCGGTCGCCGTCACGTACGTGCTCCAGGCCCGGTACACCACGTTCGGCCTGGTGTCCTGCCTCGCACTGCTGCTGGTCCTGATGGGCCTGCAACTGTGCCATTCCTTCCCCTCGTTCATGCCGCGCGCCGTGACCCGGCACCGCCGCTGGACGCTGGCCGCGCAGACCCTGCTGACGTACGCGCCGTTCACCGTCTTCGGCGCCGCGTGGCTGGGCATGCCCGGTTTCCTCGCCGCGTCCTCGCTGCTCGTGCTGCGCACCGCGCTGGGCTGGCTCGCCTTCGGCACCGTCGTGGTGACCACCGGGGCGCTCCAGTTCGCGGTCGGCTTCGGCGTGAGCGAACTGGCGTACAACTGCGTCGCCACCACCCTCACCGGCCTCGTCGTCTACGGGGTGAGCCGGCTCGCCTATCTGATCCGCGAGGTGCAGACCGCGCGCGAGGAGCTCGCCCATCTGGCCATCACGCAGGAACGTCTGCGCTTCGCCCGCGACCTGCACGACCTGCTCGGCTACAGCCTCTCGACCATCACCCTGAAGTGCGAGCTCACCTCCCGGCTCGTCCGGCTGGACCCGGAGCGCGCCGAGACCGAGATCACCGAGATCCTCCAGACGGCCCGGCAGGCACTGGCCGACGTCCGCGCCGTGGCCAGCAGCTATCTGCACATGAGCCTGCGCCGCGAGCTCGGCTCCGCCGAGTCCCTGCTGCGGACGATCGGCATACGGACCGAGGTGCGCGTCGGCGTCGAGCTGCCCCCGGGCCCCGTCGACACGGTCATGGCGACGGTGCTGCGCGAGGGCATCACCAACGTGCTCCAGCACAGCAAGGCCCAGCACTGCGTGATCGAGACGGCCGAGGAAGGCGACCACGTGCGGATCACGGTCGCCAACGACGGTGTGGGCGAGGAACGTTCGATCTTCCTCCCGGTCACCGCCGGGACGGGCGGAAGCGGTCTGAACAACATGACCACGCGCGTGGAGGCGCTGGGCGGGCGGCTCACCTCGGGGTTGCGCGAGGACGGCTGGTTCCGGCTCACCGCGGAGGTCCCCCGGCAGGCGGGCGTCCCCGTGCCCCCGGACGACGAGCAGGAGGCGGCCGTCCTTCCGGGCCGCTGATCCGCCCGCTCACCGGCCCGGGAAGAGGACCGGCCCGGGAAGAGGACCGGCCCGGGAAAGTGGCCGGCTCGGGAAGGTGGCCGGTTCCGGGAGAGGTCCCGGCGGCCGGCCGCCGGGCCTGCCTCAGAGCCAGCCCATGTCCCGGGCGATGCGCACCGCGTCCATGCGGTTGCGGGCGTTGAGCTTGGTGACGCTGGTCGTCAGGTAGTTCCGCACCGTTCCGGCGGACAGGAAGAGCCGCCGGGCGATCTCCGGCACGTCCTCCCCCTCGGAGGCCAGCCGGAGCACCTCGGTCTCCCGGGGGCTCAGCGGGTTGTCGCCGATCTGGAGCGTGGCGACGGCCAGCTGGGGGTCGATGACCTGCCTCCCGGCCGCCACGTCCCTTATCGCCGCGGCCAGTTGGGCGGGGTCGGCGTCCTTGAGCAGGAACCCCGAGGCGTGGGCCTGGAGGGCGCGCATCAGGTTGCCGGGCCGCCCCAGACTCGTCAGGATCACGGTCCGGCACTCCGGCATCTGCTCGTGGAGCAGGCCGGCGGCCCGGATGCCGTCCATCCCGGGCAGGTCGATGTCGAGAACGGCGACGTCGGGCCGCACTTCGAGCGCCCTGGGCACCACCTTGTCCCCGGCGTCCACCTCGGCGACCACTTCGAGGTCCGCCTCCAGCTCCAGCAGGGCCACCAGCGCCCTGCGCAGCATGAGCATGTCCTCGGCGAGCAGGATTCTGACCATCGTCCCCCCATGACGCCGCAAACGCGGGCGGTCCCTTCGGTTTCGGTCGATCTTAGCCCTGCGCGGACAACCGGAACCCGAACTCGGAAGGCGAAAAGCCCAGTTAGACGCGGCGTCAGGAATCCGAGGGGGTCAGCCGGCCGCGGCGAGGACCAGGGGGAGGACCCGCGCGGCGCCCGCCCGGCGGAGCAGCCGGGCGGCGACCGCGAGGGTCCAGCCGGAGTCGGTGAAGTCGTCCACGAGCAGTACGGGGCCGGGGGCGGCCGCCAGGGCGCCGGACAGCTCCCCGGAGACGGCGAAGGCGCCGGAGAGCGCCCTGAGGCGCTGTGCGGAGTTGCTGCGGCGGACCGCGTGCGCGCCGTCCGGCCCGGTGTGCGCCAGGGTGCCCAGGTACGGGAGGCGGCCGACGTCCGCGATGCCCCGGGCGAGGGAGCCGACCAGCTGCGGGCGGGCCAGGGAGGGCACGGCGACCACTCCCACCGGCCGGGCGGAGGCGTCCGGGACGTCCGGCGCCCAGCCGCCCGGGGAGCGCGCCCAGTCGGCGAGGACCGCCACCGCGGCCTTGAGGACGTCGTCCGGGACCGGCCCGTCGGGCGCGTTCTCGGCGAGGAGGGGGCGCAGCCGGTTGCCCCAGCCGATGTCCGAGAGCCGGCCCAGGGCCCGTCCGGTGGCGCACTGCTCGCCGGCCGGGATGCGGCCCTTGAGCTCGATGCCCAGGGCGGGCATCCCGGTCGGCCACATCCGGCGCGGCTCGACCTCCACGCCCGGTCGGTCCAGCTCCCTGGTCGCGCCCGTCAGCGTCTCCTGCGACACGGAGGTGTCGGCCCAGGCGCCCGCGCAGTTGTCGCAGCGGCCGCAGGGGGCCGCGCCCTCGTCGTCCAGCTGCCGGCGCAGGAACTCCATCCGGCACCCGGCGGCGCTCACGTAGTCGCGCATGGCCTGCTGCTCGGCGGCCCGCTGCCGCGCCACCCACGCGTACCGCTCGGTGTCGTACGTCCAGGGGCGTCCGGTGCTCTCCCAGCCGCCCTTGACCCGGCGCACGGCGCCGTCCACGTCGAGGACCTTGAGCATGGTCTCCAGGCGGGTGCGCCGCAGGTCCACCGCCGCCTCCAGGGCGGGCACGGACAGCGGCCGTCCCGCGTCGGCGAGGGCCGCCAGGGTCTGGCGGACCTGTGCCTCGGGCGGGAAGGCGGTGTCGGCGAAGTAGCGCCAGATCGCCTCGTCCTCCTTCCCCGGCAGCATCAGCACCTCCGCGTGCTCCACGCCGCGCCCGGCCCGGCCCACCTGCTGGTAGTAGGCGATCGGGGAGGACGGCGAGCCGAGGTGGATCACGAAGCCGAGGTCGGGCTTGTCGAAGCCCATGCCGAGGGCCGAGGTCGCCACGAGCGCCTTGACCCGGTTCTCCTGGAGGTCGGCCTCGGCCTGGAGCCGGTCGGCGTTCTCCGTGCGGCCCGTGTACGAGGCGACGGGGAAGCCGCGCTGCCGCAGGAAGGCGGTGGCCTCCTCGGCGGCGGCGACCGTCAGCGCGTAGACGATGCCGGAGCCCGGCAGCTCGTCCAGGTGCTCGGCGAGCCAGGCCAGCCGGTGCGCGGCGTCCGGCAGCCGGACCACGCCGAGCCGCAGGCTCTCCCGCTCCAGGGAGCCGCGCAGCACCAGCGCCTCGCCGGCCCCGGTGCCGAGCTGCTCGGCCACGTCGGCGGTCACCCGGGCGTTGGCGGTCGCGGTGGTGGCGAGGACCGGCACCCCGGGGGCGAGCTCGGTGAGCATGGTGCGCAGCCGGCGGTAGTCGGGGCGGAAGTCGTGGCCCCAGTCGGAGATGCAGTGCGCCTCGTCGACCACCAGGAGGCCCGTGGTGGCCGCGAGCTTGGGGAGCACCTGCTCGCGGAAGTCCACGGAGTTGAGGCGCTCCGGGCTCACGAGGAGGACGTCGGTGTCGCCGCGCTCGACCTCGTCGTAGATCGCGTCCCACTCCTCGGGGTTGGCCGAGTTGATGGTGCGCGCCCGGATGCCGGCCCGCTCCGCCGCCCCGACCTGGTTCCGCATGAGGGCGAGGAGCGGCGAGATGATCACGGTGGGTCCGGAGCCGCGGCGGCGCAGCAGGGCGGTGGCGACGAAGTACACCGCCGACTTGCCCCAGCCGGTGCGCTGCACCACCAGGGCGCGGCGCCGCTCCTCCACCAGGGCGGCCACCGCCAGCCACTGGTCCTCGCGCAGCCGGGCCGTCCCCTCGGGGGCGCCGACCAGCTCGGCGAGAACGGCATCGGCTTCGGCGCGGAGTTCCGGATTGTCCATGCCCCCATGCAACCCGATGCCACTGACAATCGGCGAACTCACCCAGCGTGACGGCCCGTCCACGAGCGGAAGGCGCGTTTCCGCTGGTGCCCGCGGGGTGTACGGCGCGTGGAGAGGAACCCGGCGGACGAACGGGGAGTGAACAATGGGCAACTGGGCAGGGATATGAGTGGCATACCAACGCATTCCCGTCAGCGGCCTCAATTGCTCATTGCCGCTCGCGCACGGGCCCGCAAGAATTGGACCACCGCCCCACAAGGCCCGTCAGCGGTCCGGAAGGACTGTGCCGTGGTGCGCCCTCACCCGACCTTGCCCGCTCAGCGGGCGCGTATCCGAAGGGAGGACCGTGACCCTCGGATTCGCTCCGCCCACAGCCGCCTCGCTCAGATCGTCGTCCGGGTCCGCCAGCCGCCTGGCCCGGATACTCGAACCCTCCGAGTGGGCCGCGGCGGGGATCCCCCTGCTCGGTGATCCGCGCGAGGTCGTGGGCGGCCTGCACTCCCGTCACGCGCCCGGGCCCTCGACGGCGGTCCTCGCGGTCCTGGACCACGAGGAGCGGATCGCCGCCAGCGCCTCGTTCGTCCCCCGTTCCGCACCGGCGGACGGCTGGGACTTCCGCAACGCGCTCCTGGCGCACCTGCGGCGCGTGATCCCGCACGACCTGCGGAGGCGGGCGCCGGTGCGGACCGCGGTGCTGCTGTACTGCCGCGAGGGGGACGAGCGGTGGACGGAGGAGGACGGGGCCTGGATGTGGGGGCTCCGGGACGCCTGCACGCTGCACGGGCTGCGCTGCGGGGCGTACATCACGCTGACCAAGAGCGGCTGGCAGGTGCTCGGCGAGGGCCGGGGAGGCCGTCGGCCGAGCTCCGAATCGCTTCCCGTGCCGCTCGACAACGGACCGGCCGAGTTCGACCGGATCACGCCGAGGACCGCGAGCGGCGCGGCCGAGCCGCTGCGCCGGGCCGCCGCGCGCTGAGCACGCGCGCGGCGCGCGGACGGCGCGCCGACGCCACCGCCCCTCCGCCGGGCCCCGAGGGGCCCGGCGGAGGGGCGGTCGGCGAAAGGGCCGCCGGTCAGACGCCGGCGCCCGCTCCGAGGAGCTCTGTGACGCGCTGCGGGTCGCCGCAGACGACGAGCAGCGTGCCCGCGCGGGCCATCGCCGCGGGCAGGACGCGGGCGGTCGCCCCGTCGTCCCCGCCGTTGACGGCGACGATCACCACGGGACGGGCGGTGGCCCGCTCCACGGCGGAGGCGTCGGCGAAGAACACGTCGTCGCCGGTGTCCTGCTGGGCCCAGTAGGCGGCTTCGCCGAAGGACAGCTCGTGCGCCGTCCACGGGTGCTGCGCGCCGGTGGTGAGCAGCAGGACCTCGCCGGGGGCCCGGCCGCTCTCCAGGAGCAGGTCCAGGGCCTCCTCGGCGGCGTCGAGCGCGCCGTCGACGGAGGCGGGGATCAGCTGGAGCTGGGGGGTGGACCGCTGGTCGGAACGATTCTCCGTGCCACCGGCCGGGGTCTTCCCGGGCGCGGGCACGGGCCGCGGCTTCGGCGGCGCGGGCCGGGCGGGTCCGGGGACGGGGTGTCCGGGTCGCGGGGAGGCCGCGGAACGCGGACCGGGTACGGGACGGGGGGTCGACGCGGGGCGGCCGGCGGCCGCGGTGGCGCGGGGACCCTGGGCGCTCTCGTGAATCTGAGGCTCCTCGGGGATGAGAGGCATGGGTGGATGTCTATCAAACGCCGCTGCGCGGGGCATCGGCGGGTGGGCGCACAGGTGCGCCCCGGGCGCGTGAGCCGCCCTCCGGCGGCTCCGTGACCGGAAGTTCAGAAGTCGAAGCCGAGTTGGCCCCCGCTCTCCAGCGCGGCCGCCTCGACGGAGAGGCGGACCTTCTTGAGGTGGCGCCACCGGGGCAGCGCGTCCAGGTAGGACCAGGAGAGCCGGTGGTGCGGGGTGGGGCCCAGCTCTTCGAGGGCCGCCCGGTGCACCGGCGAGGGGTAGCCCGCGTTGGCGCCGAAGGCGTACGGCGCGTACTCCCCGGCCCCGGTCCCGGTCCCGGGGCCCAGTTCCGCCATGAGGGCGTCCCGGCGGACCTTGGCGAGGACGGAGGCGGCGGCCACGGCGACGCAGGACTGGTCGCCCTTGATCACCGTACGGACCCGCCAGGGGCTGCCGAGGTAGTCGTGCTTCCCGTCGAGGATCACCGCGTCGGGCCGCACGGGGAGCCCTTCGAGGGCCCGGACCGCCGCGAGCCGCAGCGCCGCGGTCATTCCGAGGTCGTCGATCTCCTGCGGGGAGGCGTCGCCGAGCGCGTACGCCGTCACCCACCGCTCCAGTTCCACCGCGAGGGCGGCGCGGCGGCCGGGGGTGATCAGCTTGGAGTCGGTGAGTCCTTCGGGGGGCCGGCGCAGTCCGGTGACGGCCGCGCAGACCGTGACGGGACCGGCCCACGCCCCGCGCCCGACCTCGTCGACTCCGGCGACGATCTTGGCGCCGGTGGTGGCTCGGAGCGATCGCTCGACGGTGTGGGTGGGGGGTTCGTACGGCATGGCGCCAGACAGGTTACGCCGCCCGGCACCGCCCGCGATACCCGGATTCCCGCCAAGCTCCCGCGGAGCCCCTCGGCCCCGTCTCCCGGCCCCGCCTCCCGGCTCCGCCGCCACCGCGCTCCGACCGCTCCGTGATTCGCTTCCGCACACCATGGATCGGCACGTGGTCACCACGGGAACGAGCACGGAAACCGAACCGCCACCCGCTCCACGCCCCGTACATAAATCCTTGTGGGAAAGGGAAATGAAGGCGTCGGGCCGAGAACCGGAGCACCCCGAAACGACCGGCAGGCCGCCCCGGCCGACGCACGGGGAGTCGCATGCGCGAAGCAGGAGAGAAGCCGAAGAGAAGCCGAAGGGAAGCCGCCGGGACCAGCGGTTCCCACCCCGGTCCCGGCGGCATCGCGTCGCGGCCTCAGGAGGCCGTGACGGGAACCCACTCCGGAAGGTCCTCGGTCTGTCGCAGCCAGTCCGCCGGCGGCGCGCCGGCCGCCGTGGCGGCCACCACGCCCCCCGCGATGGCGCAGGTCGTGTCGACGTCGCCGCCGACCTGCGCGGTCGTCCAGAACATCCGCTCGAAGTCGCCGAGCGCCCGCGCGGCCGACCAGAGGGCGAAGGGGACCGTGTCGTGCGCGCTCGTGCGCCGTCCGCTGCCGAGCACGGCGGCGACCGTGCCGGGGTCGCCGTAGTTGAGCATGTCGCGGGCCCTGCGCAGGCCCGCCCCGACCGCGCTGCGCGGCACCAGGGCGACCACCCCGTCGAGCAATGCCTCGGGCGTGGGCGGCCCGGCGGGGTCGGCCGCGAGGGCGGCCGCGGCGGCGACGGCCATGGCGCCCACCACGGCCTCGCGGTGCTGGTGCGTCGTGTACGCGGAGATCTCGGCCTGGTGGGTCGCCTGCTCCGGGTCGTCCGCGTACCAGGCCCCGAGCGGGGCGATCCGCATCGCGGCGCCGTTCCCCCAGGAGCCCTGCCCCTTGAAGAGCGCGGCGGCCAGCTCCCGCCAGTCGCCGCCCTCCCGGACGAGCCTGAGCATCCGGTTGACCGCGGGGCCGTAGCCCCGGTCGAAGTCGTGGTGGTGCGCGAAGGACAGGGCCAGGGCGTCCTGGTCGATCCGGTCGTGTCGCGCGAGGACGGCCAGGACGGAGCAGGCCATCTCGGTGTCGTCGGTCCACTGCCAGGGCCCGGGAGGCGGCTCGCGCCGCTTCAGCAGGGGGTAGTGGACGGGTACGAAGAACTGGGAGCCCAGGGCGTCTCCCACGGCCAGCCCGCGCAGGCTGGCCAGGGCGCGGTCGAAGCGCCGGTCGGGTGAGGAGTCAGCGGTCATCGGTCTGCCACTCTATCCGGTGCGTCCGTACGGTTCCGGGGTACGCCAGCGTTCGAACGGCCTGTCCAGACCGTACCTCCCGTCCTCGCCGAGCCGGAGGACGCGCGTCTCGGCGTTGCCGGGGTTCGACAGCGACTCGAAGTCGGCGACCGTCCAGTGGAACCAGCGCATGCAGAAGAGGCGCATGGTCAGTCCGTGGGTGACGAGGAGGACGTTGGGCGGGTGGTCGGGGGCCTCGAAGCTGCGGTACAGGCTCTCCAGGAAGGCCCCGACCCGGTCGTAGACGTCCGCGCCCGACTCCCCCTGGGCGAAGCGGTAGAAGAAGTGCCCGTACGCGTCGCGGTAGGCCTTCTGGAGGCGCACGTCCTCCCTGTCCTGCCAGTTGCCCCAGTCCTGCTCCCGCAGGCGCGGCTCCTCGCGGACCCGGACCTGCTCCGGGGGGAACCGGAAGGCGCGGAGGGTCTCGTGGGTGCGCCGGTAGGGCGAGACGTAGACGCTGACCGGCTCGTCGCCGAAGAGCTCCCGCAGCCGCTCCCCCGTCTCCTCCGCCTGCCGCAGCCCGGTCGCGGTGAGCTTCAGGGCATGGTCGGGCTCGCGTTCGTACACCGTGTCATCGGCATTGCCCTCGGACTCTCCGTGCCGGACGAGGACGATGCGCCGCGGTCGTGCCATACCCCGACCCTAGATCGCCGTCCTCCGGAAGGCTCGGCCGAGGGGGGTCCACCGGCGGGGCGGCGGGGACTCAGACCGTCCAGGACGGTTCGAGCCGCACCACGTCCCCGTTCAGCGCCGCCACGTCGGCCGCGGTCCGGGCCCGCAGCCCGAGCCGCTCCACCCGCTCCTCCCGGTACTTGCCGTGCTCGGCGGCGGACTGCCACATCGAGAGGACCAGGAACTCGCTGCCGGGCGCCTCGCCGAACATGCCCCGCAGCATCCCGGGGGACCCGGCCATCGCCGGGTTCCACACCTTCTCCTGCATGAGCGCGAAGTGCTCGGCGCGGTCCTCGTGGACGCGGCAGTGGGCCACCCGTGCCACGTCGGCGTCGGAGAAGCGCGGCTCGAACCCCGTCTTCACGTCGAAGCGGTGGTCGAACAGCCTGACCCGGCCGTCGCGGAACGTGCCCACCTGCGACGCGGCGAGCCGGTCATGCGACCGCGCCATGAAGGAGTCGTAGAAGGCCCGGCTCTCCCAGAACGCGAAGACGTGGGCGACGTCAGGCCGACCCCGGCTCCACCCGCCGCCCTGCCCCCGGAACCCCGGCTCACCGAGCAGCCCCGCCCATTTCCGCTGCCCCCGCTCGAACCCTCGACGGTCCACCACGGTGCAGCGAATCCACTTGACCAGCACCGCGCCATCGTACGGGGCCGGAAGGCACCCCGGCAGTCCCCGGCGGGCGCACGCGCCCTGCCCCGCGCGCCCCGCCCGGAAGCCCGCGACGGCCCGTCAGAACCGTCGCACCACCGACGCGTTCTCCGTCCCACCCGTTCGATTCGAGCCAGACGGACGACGAGATCCGGCTCGTCCCCCCGTACCTCCCGGAGCACCGGGCCCTCTGTCGGCGTCGCATGACACCATGAGTGACCGGCACGCGACCGAGGGCCCTTCGACCGGCCCGGCGGCACGAGGCGAGGCGCGCGGGGGCGCGCGGAGAGGGGAAGCGCCATGAGCGGACTCAACAAAGGGGTGGGACGCGTCGAGGTGACGCTCAAGTGGGACCCCGCACCGGCCGGCGCTCCGGCCCACGACCTGGACCTCGTCGCCGGCGTCTTCACCGCCGACGACCCGCACGGCGCCCCGGACCAGCTGGTGCACTTCGGCAGCCGCTCCCCGGACGGCACGATCACTCTCCACCGCGACAGCCGCACGGGCCAGGGGTTCGGCTACGACGAGGCCATGACCGTCGAGCTGGACCGGCTGGCCCCGAGGTACGCGCGCGTGGTGGTGGGCGTGGCCATACAGCAGAGCGGCGGGCGGCTCTCCTTCGGCGACGTCCCGGGCACGGGCATACGGGTCCGCGAGGGCTACACGGACCTCCTGACCCACGACTTCGCGGACGTCCCGGGCGCCCTGTCGGCGACGGTCGTGGAGTTCACCCGCACCGCTCCCGACAGCTGGGCGTACCGCCCGATCCCCCGCGGCTTCGACGCCGACCCCCAGACCTTCGGCACCCTCCTGGGCACCTCGGCCGCCTGACCCCGCCGACCGCACGGTCAGGAACCGCCGCGGGGCGGTCCGGGCCCACGCGAAGCGGCCGGACGAGCCCCTCCCCGCCACGGCGATCACGAGGGAGGCCGGACGCCCGTGACATCGCGAGAGGGGCGCCGACCGGTCGGTCGACGCCCCTCTCACGGACGGATCAGCTGCAGCCGCTGGTGGAGCCGCAGCCCTCGCAGATGTAGCAGGAGCCGGCCCGCTGCATCTTCGTGCCGCAGGAGAAGCACAGCGGGGCGTCGGCGCTGATGCCGAGCTGCATCTCGACGAGCTCCGCCGAGGTGTGGACCTGCTTCGGGGCCGGGGCCTCGGCCTTCGGGACCGGGGCGGTGGCGACGGCCTTCAGCTCCGGGGTGCGGGGCGCCGACTGGGCCAGGCCCTCGACGTCGACCTCGTCGTCCTCGGGCTGCTCGTACGAGCCGGTGTCCAGGTGGCGCTGGCGCTCCTCGGCCGAGTGGATGCCGAGGGCGGACCGGGTCTCGAAGGGCAGGAAGTCGAGCGCCAGGCGGCGGAAGATGTAGTCGACGATCGACTGCGCCATCCGCACGTCCGGGTCGTCCGTCATGCCGGCCGGCTCGAAGCGCATGTTGGTGAACTTCGAGACGTACGTCTCCAGCGGGACGCCGTACTGGAGGCCGACGGAGACGGCGATGGAGAAGGCGTCCATCATGCCGGCGAGGGTCGAGCCCTGCTTCGACATCTTCAGGAAGACCTCGCCGAGACCGTCGTCCGGGTAGGAGTTGGCGGTCATGTAGCCCTCGGCGCCGCCGACGGTGAAGGAGGTGGTGATCCCCGGGCGGCCCTTGGGCAGGCGCTTGCGGACCGGGCGGTACTCGACGACCTTCTCGACGGCCTCGCGGATCGTCGCCTCGGACTTCGCGGTGACCTCGGCCTTCTCGTCCTCCTTCTTCTTGGCGGAGAGCGGCTGGCCGACCTTGCAGTTGTCGCGGTAGATCGCGAGCGCCTTGACGCCCATCTTCCAGGCCTCGAAGTAGACCTCCTCGACGTCCTCGACCGTGGCCGTCTCCGGCAGGTTCACGGTCTTGGAGAGGGCGCCCGAGATCCACGGCTGGATGGCGGCCATCATGCGGACGTGGCCCATCGCGGAGATGGAGCGCTCGCCCATGGCGCAGTCGAAGACCTCGTAGTGCTCGGTCTTGAGGCTCGGGGCGTCGATCACGTTGCCGTGCTCGGCGATGTGGGCGACGATCGCCTCGATCTGCTCCTCCTGGTAACCCAGGCGGCGCAGGGCCTGCGGGACGGTGCCGTTGACGATCTGCATCGAGCCGCCGCCGACGAGCTTCTTGAACTTCACCAGGGCGAGGTCGGGCTCCAGGCCGGTGGTGTCGCAGGACATCGCGAGACCGATGGTGCCGGTGGGGGCGATGACCGAGGCCTGGGCGTTGCGGAAGCCGTTCTTGGCGCCGAGGCGGATCACGTCCTGCCAGGCCTCCGTGGCGGCGGCCCAGATCGGGGAGTCCAGGTCGTCCACGCGGACGGCCGTGGTGTTGGCGTCGGCGTGCTGCTTCATGACGCGCTGGTGCGGCTCGGCGTTGCGGGCGTAGCCGTCGTACGCGCCGACGACGGCGGCGAGTTCGGCGGAGCGCCTGTACGAGGTGCCGGTCATCAGGGAGGTGATGGCGCCGGCGAGGGCGCGGCCGCCGTCGGAGTCGTACGCGTGGCCGGTCGCCATCAGGAGGGCGCCGAGGTTGGCGTAGCCGATGCCGAGCTGGCGGAAGGCGCGGGTGTTCTCGCCGATCTTCCGCGTGGGGAAGTCGGCGAAGCAGATGGAGATGTCCATCGCGGTGATGACGAGCTCGACGACCTTGGCGAAGCGCTCGACGTCGAAGGACTGGTGGCCCTTGCCGTCGTCCTTGAGGAACTTCATCAGGTTCAGCGAGGCGAGGTTGCAGGACGTGTTGTCCAGGTGCATGTACTCGCTGCACGGGTTCGAGCCGTTGATGCGGCCGGACTCGGGGCAGGTGTGCCAGCGGTTGATCGTGTCGTCGTACTGGATGCCCGGGTCGGCGCAGGCCCACGCGGCCTCGGCCATCTTGCGGAAGAGCGCCTTGGCGTCGACCTCCTCGATGACCTCGCCGGTCATGCGGGCGCGCAGACCGAACTTCCCGCCGGTCTCGACGGCCTTCATGAACGCGTCGTTCACGCGGACGGAGTTGTTGGCGTTCTGGTACTGGACGGACGTGATGTCGTCGCCGCCCAGGTCCATGTCGAAGCCCGCGTCGCGCAGCGCGCGGATCTTCTCCTCCTCCTTGACCTTGGTCTCGATGAAGTCCTCGATGTCGGGGTGGTCGACGTCGAGGATGACCATCTTGGCCGCGCGGCGGGTGGCGCCGCCCGACTTGATCGTGCCGGCGGAGGCGTCGGCGCCGCGCATGAAGGAGACCGGGCCGGAGGCGTTGCCGCCGGAGGAGAGCAGCTCCTTGGAGGAGCGGATGCGGGAGAGGTTCAGGCCGGCGCCGGAGCCGCCCTTGAAGATCATGCCCTCTTCCTTGTACCAGTCGAGGATGGACTCCATGGAGTCGTCGACGGACAGGATGAAGCAGGCGGAGACCTGCTGGGGCTGCGGGGTGCCGACGTTGAACCAGACCGGCGAGTTGAAGCTGAAGACCTGGTGCAGGAGGGCGTAGGCCAGCTCGTGCTCGAAGATCTCGGCGTCGGCGGGCGAGGCGAAGTAGTCGTACTCCTCACCGGCCTTGGTGTACGTCTTCACGATCCGGTCGATGAGCTGCTTGAGACCGGTCTCGCGCTGCGGGGTGCCGACCGCGCCGCGGAAGTACTTGCTGGTGACGATGTTGACCGCGTTCACCGACCAGAAGTCGGGGAACTCGACGCCACGCTGCTCGAAGTTCACCGAGCCGTCGCGCCAGTTGGTCATGACGACGTCCCGGCGCTCCCACGTCACCTCGTCGTACGGATGCACGCCGGGGGTGGTGTGGATGCGCTCGATCCGCAGGCCCTTGCTCGCCGACTTGGTTCCCTTGGTGCGGGAACCACGTGCCGGGCCGCTCGCCGTCTCTGTCATGCCGCCTCCCATATACGGGCAAAACACACTTTGGCGCCCAGATAGTCCCAGGGCACCGTCTTCTGGTACGTCGTTCAGTACTGCTGCCACGAGGGCCGCGGGGGCCGTTCGGGGCACGTCTGCCGGGCCGCGCGACGGCGGCCGGTGTCGCCGGGCCGTCGTGCGGCCCGGACCGCCGGTCAGTCGGCGGCGGTGGCGGGAACGGGGACCTCTGGGGTCGCGCCGCTCCCGGGGTTCTCGACGGGGGGCCGCACGCGGAGCTCCGCGATGGCGGCCTCGAAGTCCTCCAGGCTGTCGAAGGCCTTGTAGACGGACGCGAAGCGCAGGTACGCGACGAGGTCGAGTTCCCGCAGGGGGCCGAGGATGGCCAGGCCCACGTCGTGGGTGGTCAGCTCGGCGCTGCCGGTGGCGCGCACCGCCTCCTCGACCCGCTGGCCGAGCTTGGCGAGGGCGTCCTCGGTGACCGGCCGCCCCTGGCACGCCTTGCGCACGCCGGAGATGACCTTGGTACGGCTGAAGGGCTCGGTGACGCCGGAACGCTTCACCACCATGAGCGAGCAGGTCTCCACCGTCGTGAAACGACGGGAGCAGTCGGGGCACTGGCGACGGCGTCGGATGGACGTCCCGTCGTCGGTGGTGCGACTGTCGACGACACGGCTGTCGGGGTGCCTGCAGAAGGGGCAGTGCATTGGTTCCAAGGCCTCCCTCACGGCACGGCTGACGAGCCCCGCGCGGCCCGTCAAGGCCCTGCGGAGCGACCACCAGCATAGGTGATGCGAGCGCCCCCGGCAGACCGGGACCACTACCCCTGGGTGGCCGATGACATCCAACCACTAGATCTAGGGTTGGCGACGCTTCCGGGCCCCGCGTGTCGCGGCGCGCCCGCTCCCGGGATTCCGCCCCCTCGGGTGTGACACTGCGGGGGTTCGCCGAATCGACCGCGGGCGGTCGCGGACAGTCGCGGACGGCACTCACGGGTGGTCACGGGTGGCGGTCACGGGTGACGCGCGGCCCAGCGGCGAAGGCTACCGGAAGGCCCGGTCCGGGTCGGCGGCGCGGTGGCCGGGGCGGCGGCGCGCATACACCTGACTCCGTACAGGTGTAAGACAATCCGCGAATTTTCACTCGAACGTGTGTTTGGCGCAACCTTTCGAAAGCTACTACCGTTGTGCCAGCCAGGGAGACCATTCGAGAGGGGCCGACGACGTGACCACCACCGCAGACAGTGCCACCATCACCGCCCAGGACCGCTCCCAGGGCCGACTCGAGGCGGTGCACGCCATGAGTGACGTAAACATGAACGGCGAGGAGCCAGGGCGCCCCGCCCGCGCCCTTCCCGGGCGACCTCCCGGCATCCGGGCCGACAGCTCCGGTCTCACCGACCGGCAGCGCCGGGTCATCGAGGTCATCCGCGACTCGGTCCAGCGGCGGGGCTACCCGCCGTCGATGCGCGAGATCGGGCAGGCGGTGGGCCTCTCCAGCACCTCCTCGGTGGCGCACCAGCTCATGGCGCTGGAGCGCAAGGGCTTCCTCCGCCGCGACCCGCACCGCCCCCGGGCGTACGAGGTGCGCGGCTCCGACCAGCCGAGCACCCAGCCCACGGACACCACCGGCAAGCCCGCCGCGTCGTACGTCCCGCTGGTCGGCCGGATCGCCGCCGGCGGCCCGATCCTGGCCGAGGAGTCCGTCGAGGACGTCTTCCCCCTCCCCCGACAGCTGGTCGGCGACGGCGAGCTGTTCGTCCTGAAGGTCGTCGGCGACTCGATGATCGAGGCCGCCATCTGCGACGGCGACTGGGTCACCGTCCGCCGCCAGCCCGTCGCGGAGAACGGCGACATCGTCGCCGCGATGCTGGACGGCGAGGCCACGGTCAAGCGCTTCAAGCGCGAGGACGGCCACGTCTGGCTGCTGCCGCACAACGCCGCGTACCAGCCCATCCCCGGCGACGAGGCCACCATCCTCGGCAAGGTCGTGGCGGTGCTGCGACGGGTGTGACCACACCCCGTCGGCTCTGACCGGGCCCCGGAACCCCTGCGCCGGTTCCGGGGCCCTGCCGCGTCCCGGCCCGCTCTCCCCCGGGCCCGGTTCTCAGACGTTCGCCGCCTTCGACGCGGCGTCGATGGCCGCGAGCGACTTCCGCACCTGGTTGCGGTCGGTCGTGTACCAGAAGTCGGGCAGCGAGGCCTTGAGGTAGCTGCCGTAGCGGGCCGTGGCGAGCCGGGGGTCCAGGACCGCCACGACGCCCCGGTCGCCGGTGGCCCGCACGAGACGGCCCGCGCCCTGCGCCATCAGCAGGGCCGCGTGGGTCGCCGCGACCGCCATGAAGCCGTTGCCCCCGGCCTCCTCGACGGCCTTCTGCCGCGCGCTCATCAGCGGGTCGTCCGGGCGCGGGAACGGGATCTTGTCCATGACGACCAGCTGGCAGCTGGGGCCCGGGACGTCCACGCCCTGCCAGAGCGACAGCGTGCCGAAGAGACAGGTCTTCGGGTCGGCCGCGAAGTTCTTGATCAGCTCGCCCAGGGTGTCCTCGCCCTGGAGCAGGATCGGCAGCTCGGGGACCCGGGTCCGCAGCTCCTCCGCCGCCTGCTGCGCCGCGCGCATGGAGGAGAAGAGACCCAGGGTCCGCCCGCCGGCCGCCTGCATCAGCTCGGTGAGCTCGTCCAGCATGTCCTTCCGCTCACGGTCGCGCGTCGGCTGGGCGAGATGCTTGGCGACGTACAGGATGCCCTGCTTGGGGTAGTCGAACGGGGAGCCGACGTCGAGGCCCTTCCAGACCGGCAGGTCGTCCCCGGTGGTGCCCTCGGGGGCCAGGCCGAGCGAGGTCCCGACCCCGTTGAAGTCGCCGCCCAGCTTGAGGGTGGCCGAGGCGAGCACCACGGACCGCTCGGTGAACAGCTTCTCCCGGAGCAGACCGGAGACGGTGAGCGGCGCGACCCGCAACGAGGCACCGAAGCGGTCGTGGCGCTCGTACCAGACGACGTCGTACTCGGACCCCTGCGTGATCCGCTCCGCGACGCCGTGGACGGTCTCCACCGAGGCCATGGCCTGCTTGCGCACGGCGTCCTCGTCCTGCACGGACCGGTCGCGGGTCGAGCCCAGGGCCGTGATCACGGCGCGGGCCGCGTCCCGCAGTGCCATCAGGGCGTACGCGAGGTCCTCCGGGAGCTCCTCCAGACGGCCCGGCAGCGCCAGCTCCATGATCCGCTCGAAGCCCTCGGCGGCGGTCTGCAGCTGGTCGGCGACCTTCTCGTCCACGAGCTTCGCGGCCCGTCGCACCGCGCGGTTGACCTGGCCGGGGGTGAGCTCCCCGGTGGCGACGCCGGTCACGCGGGAGACCAGCTCGTGGGCCTCGTCGACGATCAGCACCTCGTGCTGCGGGAGCACCGGGGCGCCCTCGATGGCGTCGATGGCGAGCAGCGCGTGGTTGGTGACGACGACGTCCGCGAGCTTGGCGCGCTCGCGGGCCGCCTCGGCGAAGCACTCCGCCCCGTACGCGCACTTGCTCGCGCCGAGGCACTCCCGGGAGGAGACCGAGACCTGGGACCAGGCCCGGTCGGAGACGCCCGGCGTCAGGTCGTCCCGGTCGCCGGTCTCCGTCTCGTCCGACCAGTCCCGCAGGCGGATGAGGTCCTGGCCCAGCTTGCTGGTGGGCGCGGCCGCCTCGAAGGGGTCGAAGAGCCCCTCCTCCTCGTCCTGCGGCACCCCTTCGTGGAGCCGGTGCAGGCAGAGGTAGTTCGACCGGCCCTTGAGCATGGCGAACTGGGCGCGCCGGCGCAGCTGCGGGTGCAGCGCGTCGACCGTCCGGGGAAGGTCGCGCTCGACGAGCTGGCGCTGGAGCGCCAGGGTGGCCGTGGCCACCACCACCCGCTCCCCCTGGGCCAGCGCCGGCACGAGGTAGCCGAGCGACTTGCCGGTGCCGGTGCCGGCCTGGACGAGGAGGTGGGAGCTGTCGTCGATGGCCTCGGCCACGGCCTCGGCCATGGCGACCTGGCCGGGCCGCTCCGTGCCGCCGACGGAGGCGACGGCGGCGTGGAGGAGGTCGGGGAGGGATGGCTTCGTCATAGCGCTCCCACCCTAAGGGGCGGTACTGACAGTCCGGTCACGCGAGTGGGTTGGGGACGGTTCCGTGGACGGCCGCGTGGGGGCGCTCGGACCGGTCCCGGTAGCCGTCCAGGTGCAGACGGTTGCGGTTGAGGCAGAGCCGCTCGATGCGGGGGGTGAGGAGGTCGAAGAGTTCGAAGCGGTCCTTCAGCTCGGGGAAGCGCGCCTGGTGGCGCAGGATCTCGGCGCGGACGAGGGCCCAGAAGTCCCGCTCGGGCACTCCGAGTTGTTCCTCGCAGAGCGGCGCCAGGTAGCGGAAGACGCCGACGAAGAGCCCGGAGTGGATGAACTGGGTCAGGAAACCGGGCTCCTCCGTCAACAGGACGTCACGGACGTCGTCCGGAAGGGTGGCGTGTTCGGGGAGCGGGTGGGCACTGATGTTCACATCGTCGACGAAGTCCTTGATCGCCAGGCGGACGGGGACGTCGTCGGCGTCGTACACGACGATCGCGTTCTCGCCGTGGGGCGAGAAGACGGTGCCGTAGCGGTAGAGGAAGTGCAGCAGGGGAGGGAGCAGAGCGGTGAAGAGGTGCTGGAGCCAGACGGCGGGGGCGAGCCCCGAGCGCTCGACGAGCTCGGCGACGAACGCCCGGCCGGCCGGGTCCGTGTGGAGGAGGGCGGCGAGGGTGCGGGCGCGCTCGCCCGGCGGCAGCCTCAGGGGCTCGCGCCAGATCGCGCCGAGCAGTTCCCTGTACTGGTAGGGGACTTCGGGCAGCCGGTCGTACAGCGGGTGCTCGACGGTGACGGAGGCGACCTCCCCGAGGAGGATCACCCGGCACTCGTCCCGCAGGAACGGGTCGGCGTCGCGCAGTCCGTGGACCCAGGAGGTCACGGCGGGGGCGGCGAGGGTGCGTTCGGTGGGCAGTCCGCGCCAGACGAGGGTGTTGAGCACGGAGAGGGGGAGCTTGACGGTGTGCCGGTCGGGGCGGCTGGTGTTGAGGAAGGTGCGGACGGACTGCTGCGGCAGGCGGAGGTCGCCGTCGGCGGGGAGGGGGACGACGTCTCCGGCGGCGACGGCCGGTGCGTAGAGCGGGAGCAGGACCTCGTCCCACTGCCAGGGGTGGACGGGGAGCAGCAGGTAGTCGTCGGGGGCGTGGCCGCGGGCGGTGAGGGCGGCGCGGAAGGCGGCGCGGACCTCGGGGTCGAGTTCCCGGGTGTAGAGGAGGTCGGGGGTGTCGAGGCCGGGGACGCCCCGGTAGGCGGCGAGGCGGTTGCTGACGGCGATCCACGGCAGCCGGGCGGGGCGGCGCGCCTCGGGGGCCCAGCGGGCGGTGTCGGAGGCGGAGAAGCCGATGCGGCCCTTGTTGAGGACGAGCCAGGGGTGGCCGGTCTGGTGGCCCTCGAGTTCGGCGTAGGAGAGCTCGGCCAGCTCGTTCGCGGGGAGGGCCGTGTGGTCGAGGCGGGTGTCGGCGGCGAGGGTGGCGGAGAGTTCGCGGATGAGGTGGCCGAGGGTGGCGCCGTCGAGCCGGAGGAGGCCGCGGGCGCGGACCAGGAGGTCGAGGGGGTCGGTCAGGGGCCGGCCCTCGTGGAAGATCGAGTCGGCGGCGACGCGCCAGCCGCCGTAGGCGCCGCGACGGGCGCGGAAGGTGAGCGTGGTGCCGTCGTCCAGCCGCAGCGCGTGACGGTCGGGGGCGCCGCCCCCGTCTTCGGCGGGGACGGGTTCGAGGACCTCCTCGTACGCGAACTCGGCGAGGAGCTTGGCGAGGAGGCGGGAGGAGGCCCGGGCCCAGGCGGCGGCGTTCAGCTCGGGGGGCGCGAGCAGTTCGGGCGCGGGGGCCGGGACGGGGATCGGGGCGGAGGTCGGGACGGGAGGGGCGGGTGGTGCGGAGTCGTGGGGTGCAGGGGACGTCGACACGAGGACTCCTCGGGGTGGGAACCGCTGTGGGTCGAGCGGTGTACGCAAGGGAGGGGGTTGTTCAGAGGACGTGCCGCAGGGCGCGGTCACGGATCATGAGGGCGGCCCTCTTGTCGGGAAGGTCGACTTCCGCCGCGTAGCGGAAGCCGCCGCCGAGGAAGGCCGAGACGGAGGGGGTGTTGCGGAGGTCAGGTTCGGCGAGGACGCGGGTGCACCGGGGACGGTGGTCGAGGATCAGGTCGGCGACGGCCCGCAGGAGCGTGGTGCCGACGCCCCGGCCCCGGTCGGTGACGCCGCCGATCAGCAGGTGGACACCCGTGTCGTGGGGACGTGCCGGGTAGTGCCGGGCGAGCGGGTCGAGGTCGGCGCGGTAGATCTCGAAGTAGCTCATGGGCGTGCCGTCGAGCAGGCCGAGGCAGGGGACGCTCCGGCCGTCGCCCTCCAGTTGGGCGCGGAGGTGCTCGGCGGTCACGGTCTCGGGTCCGGCGAGCTCCCAGAAGGCGGCGACGGCGGGGTCGTTCATCCACCGGACGAGGAGCGGCAGGTCCCGTTCGAGCCGGACGGGGACGAGCCGGAAGGAGCCGGCCGGGGTGGCGGCGGGGCTCCAGGAGGCGACGGAGTCGAGCAGGTCGCCGTCGAGGAGCTCGCGGTGCGGGCGGCCGCCGCGGAAGAGGAGGCCGGCGGGGGTGTCGGAGGAGGGGACGTCGGCGCGGGAGGGGGCGGAGGTGTCGGAGGCGGAGGCGGAGGCGGAGGTGTCGGGGACGGGGGCGCCCGGGACGGGCGTGTCGGTGGCCGGGGGCTGTGGTGGTGCTCCCCGGGCGAGGAGGGCGAGAAGGTCGTCGACCCTCAGGTCGAGGGTGTCGTCCCCCGGTGGGTCGGCTGGGGGGCGGGTGGGTGACACGGTGTCGCTCTCCTCTCGGCGGTGCGGTCGGGGCGTGGGGCCGTCGGCGGGATCAGGCGCGGCGGGGTTCGGGTGCGGAGGTGATCAGGCGCGGAGGGGGTTGGTGACGGTGACGTAGACGGACTGGGTGTCGACCGGGCCGACGAGTTCGTCCAGGCCGTGCAGACGGGTGAGGAGGTTGGCCTTGCTGCGCAGGGTCGCGGCCTCCAGGAGCCGGTGCGGGAGGGGCGAGCCCAGGCCGGTGGCGGAGGTGAGGAAGCTGCGGAGGGCGGCGAGCAGGACGCGCTCGTCGGCGAGGTGCTGGGCGCCGAAGGCGCCGATCAGGCCGAGGACGTTGTTGATGCCGAGGTAGTAGGCGAAGCGCTCGTCGGTGACCTGGTCGGAGACGAAGGTGTCGCTGTGGGTGCCGATGCCGGGGAGGCGGCTCTCCAGCTCGCTCCGGTGGGACTCGCGGAAGTAGTAGCCCTGGTTGTCGCGGTAGCGGCCGCCGACCGGCCAGCCGTCCGGGTCCAGGAGCACCAGGGTGTTCTGCTGGTGGGCCTCCAGGGCGATGCCGGCGTGTCCGTCGAGCCAGAGGACGGGGCGGACGACGTGGTCGAGGTAGCGGAGGAACCACTCGGTGGCCACGGCCGCGGTGGGGCGGCCCGTGCGGGCGGAGAGCCGGCCGATGACGTCGGTGAGCCGGGAGCGCACGGTGGTGGCGCCGGGCCAGGGGCGGGGGGCGGTGAGGGCGGCGATGCAGACGGCGTCGTCGCCGGGACCGAAGGGGTTGTGGCGGATCATGACGTCGAGGCCGGGGACGGGGGTGCCGTCCGGGGTGTCGACGGCCAGCCAGGCGGGGTCGCGGACGATGTCGAAGCCCGGGTGGGCGGCCTGCCACTCGTCGACGAGGCCGGTCCGGAGCAGCCGGTGTACCTCGACGCCCCGGTGGAGTTCCTTGCGGAGGTTCTCGCGGCGGGAGTTGGTGATGCGCAGGCCGAGGGAGAGCTTGAGCATGGCCGGGGCGCCGGGGCGGTGCACGGTGCGGATGGAGGAGGTGGGGTGCCAGGGGGCGCCGTGGGGTCCGAGGTCGTGGAGGAGGCCGTCGTCGAGGAGGGCGCGGACGTCGGGGCGGTGGCGGAGTTCGCGGGCCTGCCAGGGGTGGAGGGGCAGGGGGACGGTGCCGGCGGGGAGCGCGAGCCCCGCCGCGAGGCCGAGGGCGAGCTGTTCGGCGGTGACGGGGCGGCCCTGTTCGGTCCAGGCGGAGTCGGAGGCCAGGAGGGAGGTGTCGACGGCGAACCAGTGGAGGGGGAAGGCGCCGTGCAGTTCGGGCGAGTAGAGGCGGCTCTCGGCCTCGGTGAGGCCTTCGCGGCTCTTGGGGGTGGGGTGGAGCGGGTGGCCGAGCAGGAGGGACTGCTCGGCGGCGAGGAACAGGTCGGCGTCCGGGTGCGGCTGGGGCCGGCGGCGGCGCTCGGTGATGAAGTCGGCGGTGCGGCGGGCGGAGTCGGCGACCCGGCCGACGAGCTCGGTGCCCTCGGGGCGGCCGGTCTCCCGGCTGAGGAGGGCGGCGACGGTGACCGCGTCGACGGGCGGCGCCGAGGCGGGGAGCCCTTCGAGGGCGGGGGCGCCGAAGCGGTGCCAGCCGGTGGGCGACCAGTAGTGGACGGGCACGAGGAGGGCGGTGCCGCTGGCGTCGAGGGGAACGCGCAGGGTGGCGGAGGCGGGGGCGGGGAGGTTCTTCTCCCGGACCCAGCAGCGCAGGAGGTTCTCGACCGCGGCCGTGTCGGCGGCGCGCCCCGGGTCGGGGTCGTCCAGGGGGTCGGCGGGCCGGGCGGTCCGAAGGCCGTGCGGCCCGGCGTGCTGGTGCGGGACGGTGGGGTCCCCGGGGCAGGGGTGCTCGGAGCCGGGTGCCCCGGGGGCGAGGGTCCCGGCCGCGAGGGGTCCGGCGGTGAGGAGGGGGGTGGTGGCGGGGGCCGGGGGGGGGGGGGGGGCGGTCACGG
>NZ_LGEG01000258.1 GCF_001280125.1 Streptomyces sp. NRRL F-6492 | reverse complement strand
GCGGATAGGCGGCGACCGCCTCCCGTCCCCGCCGGCGCAGCGCCAGATAGGTCCGGGTCTCCGGGGCGAGGTGCGTGGCGCCCAGGAGGTGGCTGAGGATCCGGTAGCCGTCGAGCGGCGGCAGCGGGACCAGGTTCCCCAGCGCCTGCACGATCCCCACGAAGAGCATCCCGGTGAGCACCGGCCGCACCGGGTCCGCCGCGTCCAGGAGCGTCCACCAGAGCGCGAGGGGCAGCAGGAGGAGCAGGTTGACGTGGGCCCCGGCCGCCGCGACCACCAGTTTCGCCCGGCGCCCGGGCAGGAAGGGGTAGTTGTCGACCGTGCAGTACATCATCATCGCCGGGAACCGCCAGCGCAGCCCGATCTCGGTGACCACCCCGCCGTAGTGCCGGGCCGCGACGCCGTGCGCGAGTTCGTGCAGACAGACGCTGAACCAGAGCAGGACGGCGAACGGGACGAGGACGAGGGGACGGGCGAGCAGGGCCGAGAGCCCGTCGAGGAGCGCGGCGGGATCCGCGAGCACGGCGAAGACCATCGCCAAGGATACGGCTGCCAAAGGGAGTTGGACCCACGACCGCAGCAGCGGCGACAGCAGCCGGTGCAGGCGCCCGGCGGTCGCGTGCGCGTCCGCGACGGTCCGCCGGCTGCCCTTCCAGAAGGTGCCGGTGCGGGCGGGCGGCGGCTCGGGCGGCGCCGGATCCGGCGCCCCGGCGAGCAGCCCCCGGGCGCCGAGCAGCCCCAGCATCCGCGTCCACTGCTCCTCGGGGAGCCGGCGGCGGAACCGCTCGGCGTACGCGGCCACGACGTCGTCCATGTTCCGGGTGCCGTCCAGCAGGCCGATGACGAAGTGCTCCTTGGGCCCCACCTCGAACGCGGCGCCGCTCACCGGGTGCTTGACGAGGTGGACGGTGCGCGGTCCGCGCAGCACCGCGGGACCGATCAGCACGCCCGGCCGCAGCGCGGGCCGGTAGCCGCGCGCGGCGGAACGGCCCCCGGCGGAAAGGTCGTTGCTCGTCCGTTCCACGGCGCTCAAGAGACGTCCTGCTTCCCGTGATCGGGCTCCCGCAGGACCCTGCCCAGGACGAACGACAGGTACGCCTCGTCCCGGATCGTCACGTGCAGCCGGTTGTTCGTCATGTGCATGTACGGCGAGAGGAGCCGGGGCAGCACCGCCGGGACGTGCGTGACGGGCACGAGGGGAGCCGCGTCCGGGTCCTCGGCGCGCTCCTGACCGGTGTCCTCGCGGACCGGTCCCTCCCGGGCGGGGAAGGCGAGTTCGCCGCGTCCGGCGAGGTCCACCACCCGCTCCCGCAGCTCCAGGCAGTGCTCGGCCCAGCCGCGCAGGAACACCGGGAGCCCGGACGGGTCGCCGCCCGCCACGGCCTCCCTGATCCGCGCGAACCGGACCCCGAGCGAGGGCGCCATCCGCTCGTACGTCCGCTCGTACTCGGCGGACCCGATGAAGCCGGTCCCCGGGAACAGCCGGTGCCAGAAGGCGTAGTAGGAGTCGAGGTAGTCCGCGAGCCGCTCCTCCTCGGGGAGGAAGCAGCTCGCCATCACCATCATGAGCTGGGCGGACGTCCCGAGCAGCACCGTCCGCAGGTGCAGGTTCATGCTCCGGTACGCCTCCAGGACCAGGTCGCTGGAGTGCCGGAAGTGCCATTCGGCGAGCTCCACCCCGGCGGGACCGCCGTACTTGGCGTACTCGGGGGCGTACACCTCGTAGGAGAAGGAGTTGTTCGGCCGCAGGTTCATCCGCCCGTCCGGGCCCATGTACCGGGCCCGGTCCTCGCCGGGGAACTCGATGTCGAAGAGCGAGTTGTAGAAGTCCTTGAGGAAGCCCGAGTCGACCTCGTAGAGGGCGGGGCGGGACTTCAGGAAGTCCCGGATCGCCTCCTCGGCCCGCCGGCGGACCTCGGCCTCGGCGCCGGGGCCGCTCGGGCGGAGCCGCAGCCGCACGTGCGGCCCCTCCAGCCAGTAGGTGATGAAGAAGTGCCCGGACAGCAGGCCGTCCCCGGTGAGCCCGTCGACCAGCGGGCGGACGCAGTCGACGAGGAGGGGACGGGGGTTGGCGGCGTAGAAGACGTGCAGCGCCAGCCAGGGGGAGGGGCCGGTCCCCTCCGGGGCCGGGCGGAAGGCCGCGGGTTCGGTCAGTTCGGGCATGACGGGACGACCTCCGGGCCGGACGACGACGGAACGGGGCGGGACTGCGCAGCGGGGCGGGGGCGGGTGGTGAAGGTCTCCACGGCCAGTTCGGCCACGTGCCGGCCGCGTTCCGAGGTGACGTGGAGCCCGTCCTCGGCGGGCAGCATCTCCTGGAACGCCACCCGGGTGCCGGGCTTCCGCTCCACCAGGGCGTCGAGCGCGGCCAGGGAGAGCGGGCTGTCGAAGTCGACGTGGACCGGCTTGGCCCCGACCGGCCCCCGGTCCGCGCGGGAGACGGTGGCGAAGCACCGGTCGGGCAGCCCGTGGGCCCGCCGCCACCGCTGCCAGTCCAGGTAGTGCTCCTCCTCGCCCGACCCCGGACGGCGGGTCGGCAGGACCTCCGCGAGCGCGGTCCAGCTCCGTCGGCCGACCACCACGTCCCCGTGCCGGATCCGGGGCCTGCGGGTGACGCCGTCCACGGCCTCCCCCTCCGGCACCCCCGCCCACACGTCGAAGGGGGCCATGGTGCTGGGGGAGAGCAGGAGCAGGGTGCGGGGGATGTCGGGGAGCGCGATCGGCACGAGGTAGCCGAGGTAGACGGGCACGACCTCGCGGCCGAGGCGCCGGGAGCGGAGCACCAGCCGCCCGGCCGTCTCGTCGTGCTCCACGTACAGGTCGTCCAGGTGGATCCGGGACTCCTCGGGCACGCCGCTGGTCTCGCCCGGACAGACGATCTGGTGACCCGTCAGCCGCCCGTGCAGGTTCAGGTTGCTGCTGACCGGCCCTCCGGTGACCTCCGCGAACACCGCCCCCTCCGGCCGCCGCGCCGCCGTCTCCTCGCGCAGGGCGCCGGAGAGGCCGGAACCGCCCGGCCCGGCGCCGTCGTACAGATGGGTGAACCGGCTGAAGGGGAAGGCGAGACCGCCGTACGACTTGTTGAGCACGACCAAGGGCCGGCCCCCGGCGGGCCGGGAGAGCTGGAGGTGGTGGCTCTGCGGGACGAAGTGGCCCGTGAGCGGAGCGAGTTCCTCAGCCGTCTCCGCCAGCAGGCCGCCGGGCAGCTCGACCTCCTCCGTCTCCGGCCCCGCCTCCCGCTCCCACAGGGCGCGCACGCCGTCGTGGAAGCGGCGGCGGGCCCGGTCGAGGGTCCGCATCTCGTCCTGCCCGAGCCAGTTCTCCTCGGGCCGGTACGCGCCGTCCTCCTCGAAGGGGACCCGCTTGGAGGTGAAGGACACGTACTGGTCGAAGAAGTCCTCGTGGAAGTCGTGGACCAGGCCGAGCAGGTCGTCGCAGCGACCGCCCCGCCCGTACCGGGCGAGGAAGAAGCCGAGCAGGGTGATCCGCTGGGGGAGCGTCAGGTCGAAGAGCGGCAGCACGCCCTCGACGGCCCGCAGCGCCCGCCCGGTCTCCCCGCCCAGCACGCCGGGCCCGCAGACCAGACCGTCGCCCGCGCTGACGTCCTCGTACACCAGCGTCTGCGGCACGGACGGCTCGGCGGCACCCAACTCCCGCTGTATCTCCTGGAGTCGGCTCCGCAGTGTGCCCAGCAGGGCGCGCCGCTCGTCGACGTCCGCCCCGGGGTAGCGGGCGAGGCAGTCGGCCGGGCCGTCGAGGAGGCCCGCGAGCCGGTCGGCCCACGGCGCGCCGAGGGAGCGCAGGGCGTCCTGGTAGGAGCGCAGCGGATCGCCGCCGTGCACGTCCGTGCGGAGGACGGGGACCTGCACCATGCCGACGTTCAGGAGGGCCGACGCGTACCGCTCGCACTCCTCGCGGCCGGCCCCGTGCTCGGCCTCCAGCCAGTCCACCAGGTCCCGGTGGCGCACCTTCCCGTCCCGGCCGCCGAGCCACTCCAGGAGCCGGTCCAGGGTGCCGCTGCCGCGCAGGAAGAACAGCCGGTCGCGGACCGCGTCGAAGGTGACGGCGGCCCCGTCGTCGCCCGCCGTCGTCACGTGGCGGACGTACCGGACGCGGTCGGCGTCCCGCTCCCAGCCCTGGGAGAGGACCACCGGCAGGTCCCGGCGGCGCTCCGGGTCGGCGGTGACCAGCTCGGTCAGCCGGGTCAGCACGACCACGTTGAGCCGCACGTGGCCGACCCATTCCTCGTCGACGCGCAGACCGGCGTCGCCGTCCGCCGGGCCGTCCGCGAAGGAGCCGAGGCCGACGCCGGTGAAGGTGCTGAAGGGGCTGGTCTTGCAGGCCGTGCGGTAGAGATAGGTGAGCGCCGAACGCTCGATCTTGCGCAGGCGGTTGCCCGGCCGCGGGCTCGTGTCGCGCAGATAGGCGTCGAGGCGCGCGTCGAGGGCGGGCGAGGCGAGCAGCAGGCCGTGGCGCAACCGCTCTTCGGCGAGCGCGCGCCGCAACGCGCCCCGGCTCTGCCGGAGTTCGCCGTCGAGCAGCTCCGCGCCGCCGGCCGTCAGCTCCGCGAGCCGTGCCCGGTCCCGCAGCCACCGCGCGGTCCGCCCGCCGGTCTCCCGGTCGAGCTCCGTCACCAGGCGTACGGCGGCGTCCGGATCGGCCGGCAGCCGGTTGTTGAAGATCCGCCGCCGCAGGTCGAGGAGCGCGCGCCGCACGGCGGCGTCGCCGGAACCGTCCCCGTCCCCGGGCACGGCGGTCGACCCGACCAGGCCGTGCAGGAGGTCGCTGAGCAGTGCCCCCTCGGCGGCCAGGCGTTCCTCCTCGTCCAGTACGGCGTCGGCCCAGCGCCGGGTGGCGGGGCAGCGCAGCCCGTGGACCGTCTCGACCGGAAGGCCGGCCGCGCGGAGCACGAAGCGCCTGCCGGGCTCCCAGGGGGCCGCGGTCTCGTCGCCGGGGACCGTGACGCCCGGCTCTGTGCGTGTCATGGGGAATCCTCCGAGGCCGTCAGGCGATCTCGTGGCGGAAGTCGGCGGGCCCGGGCCGTTCGTGACCGAGGGCCATGATGAGCAGCGGGGCCTCGTCGCCGTCCGTGAGCCCGAGCCGCTCGGCGTACGAGACGTTGTCGAAGCCCAGCGCCACGCCCGCGCCCAGGCCCAGGGCCGAGGCCGCCAGGTAGAAGCCCTGGGCGACGGCTCCGGCGGTGGCGACGGCGAGCCGGTAGCCCCGGTCGCCGACGGCGTCCAGGACGGCGGTGGTCCGCACGGTGGGCACCAGGACCGCCCCGGCCTGCTCCAGGTTGTAGTTGGCCAGGAAGTAGTTCGCCTGGAGGAACGGGCCCTGCGGCCCGGTGACGACCGGACGCAGGTCGCCCCGGTCGGGGTCGTACGCGTACGCGCCCCGCCCGATCCCCGCCACGTGGTTGACGAAGGCGTAGAGCCGGGCGAGCCGGTGCTCCCCGGACGGATCACTGTCACCGGCCAGCCGGGTCCCGGCGCAGGCCGCCAGGACCGCCGACAGGTGCTCGGCGGACACCTCCCGGCGCGCGTCGAACCGGCCGAAGCTGGAGCGGCGCTCCCGCAGGGCCCGGCGCACGCCGGTGCCGGGGAGGACCGGTCCGGGCAGGGGGACGCGCGCGCCTCCGTCCGCCGGGTCGGTGAGGGCCGTGGCGGAGGCCAGCGCGCCCGGGGCGGGCCGGGCGGTGGCGCCCTCCAGGGTCGCCCGGTGCATCGCGCGCACCTGGGGGAAGTCGAGGAGGGTACGGGAGCGCTCGGCGTCCCGGTGCCGGACGGCGGGCCGGTGGCGCGGGTCCGTGCGCGCGGCTGCCGGGAGGAGGGTGTCCGTGCCCGGAGCGTCCGTGCGCGCGGTCCCCGGCGGGGCGGTGCGGGGCCCGCCCCAGTGCAGCGGCACGACCGCGAACACCGTCTCCTCCTCGCCCTCCACCGCGAGCAGCCCGTTCAGGGCGGGCTCGTCGAACCACAGCACGGGCGCGAGCCGCAGCCCCCGGGCGGCGGCCCAGATCCGCCAGGTCTGCGCGAGGGTGCCGAGGTCGGTGGAGACCACGTGGAAGCAGAAGCTGTTGTACTTGAAGGAGTTCTGCCAGTACTTGACGCCGAGGATCAGGTACTGGTCGGTGTCGAGGGCCCCGTCGGGCGCGTCCGGGCCCAGCGCCTCGCGGACCCGGCCCGTGACGTCGCCGGTCAGCAGCCGTTGCAGGGCGTGCCGCTGGACGTCGTAGTGGTGGAGGCCCGGGGTGAGGGGGCCGGAGGGGCCGGACGCCCAGTGGACGCTCACCGGATAGAGCCCGCCGCCGCCCGCCGTGCCGCGCGACCAGTTGGCGTGGTGGTAGTACGGCAGCCCGGCCAGGTCGGTGTTGGCCTGGACGCCGAGACGGCGGCCGGTCAGCCCGTACGAGTCCTTCAGCATCGCCGAAAGCAGCGGGAGACCGAACCCGGGGTGGTCCTCGGGCGCGGGGCCCCCGGCGCCGGGCAGCAGGCCGGGAGCGATCGGGACGTCCGCGAGGTCCTCGGTGTCCGGCAGCGCGAACGCCTCCGCGTGCGGGTAGTACTTGCCCCGGCGCGGGCCGTCGGCCCAGTTCACGACGTGGTCGGTGGGCTCCATCGGCACGCGGCCGCGGTGCAGGACGGCGTGCGCGTACTCATGGGCGTACCCCATGGGATCCCCCTTTCTCCGGGTTTCCCCGGGCGTCGGGCGTACTCGCCCGGTCGGTTGGTCATGCCCGTCGGGGCGTCACGGGAAGGGATGCGGACCGGGGTTGAGGCCGGCCCCGGTCAGGTCGTCCGGCCGCAGGCCCGCCTCGCGCAGCGCGGTGCGCGTGCGGGGCATGTGCCGGGCGCGCTGCCGCGTCCAGCCGAAGTCGAGCGGCAGCAGACCGGGCACGAGCACCTTCACGGTGTGCAGCCCCAGGGCCCGCTGCTCGGGCGCGGTCTGGTCGACGACGACCACGTCGAACCCGGCGGACGCCACGGCCTCCACCGCCACGAGCAGGTCGTCCCGCACGTCCGCCCCGATCCGGTCGGAGCCGGGCGGCCGCAGGCCGGCCACGGACACGGGCTCGGGCGGCGAGGGCCGGCGGAGCAGGAAGTCGGCGTGGCGGCCCATCTCCGGCACCGCGTAGACCAGCGGATGGTCGTGCAGGCTGGTGATCCTCCCGAAGTCCTCGGCCATGGCCCGGTATCCGGCCTCGTTCCGCTCGAACCGCTGGAGGAGCTGCACCGAGTCGGTGGCGATCTCGCACAGCGCCGCGGCGAGCGCCGCCTCCGGGTCGAGGGACGCCCCGGCCCCGAAGCACATCCGGGCCGGACCCCCGTCGAACCGCTCGGCCACGCCCGTGACCACGGGCACCGGGAAGGTGATCCGGGTGTCGAAGAACCTGGCCCGGTACCCGTACAGCGCCATCCGGTCCACCATGATCCGGGTGCGCGGGTCGGCGCTGGTCGACGGGTCGATCTCGGGCAGCGGCTGCCGCCCGTGCCAGGCGAGCAGGAAGGCGTCCCGCTCCAGGACCTCCATCAGGCCGCCGAGCACGGCCTCCTCCAGACCGCCCCCGGAGGAACAGCCGTTGGAGCTCTCCTGGACGAACCGGTGCTCGATCCCCGGCTTGTGGTAGTACGCGAGCACCTCGGGCACGGCGCGGGGGATCCCGTCCCGCAGCGACCAGCCCCACACCCACGGGACGGGACGGTCCGGCGCGAACGGCGGCACCCACGGGTTGGCCCGGTGGAACTCCTCCGTGTAGAGACCGGTCTCCCGGGGGTCGACGGCGGTCGGCCCCAGCTCGTCCAGGGACGCCGTCAGGGTGACGGCGCGCCCCCGCGCCCGCATCCCCGCGAAGCGCTCCAGGCCCTCCAGGACGCCGATCAGGGTGCTGGCGCGGTACGTGTCGGCGTGACCGCCCCAGAACGTCTCCCGCAGGTACTCCCCGGAACGGCTGGAGAAGCAGCCGACGGTGGCCGAGGTGGTCGGCGAGGTGACGTCGCACACCACCGACGGACCCACCGCGCCCCAGTGCGGGTTGGCGAACGCGTCCACCGGCAGGCCGTACGCCTCCACCGGCCGCACCCGCCCGGCGCCCGGCCGGTACGGGGGCGCGGGCCGCAGGACGAGCGCCGCCGCCTCCGCCGTCACCGGCTCCGGGACGCCGCAGCCGGGACAGTCCGGCTCCGGCACCAGCGGATGGTGCCGTACGGTCAGCCGCTCCAGGTCCACGAGCCACACGTCCGGGAAGGGGCCCCGGCCGTCCGGGGGAGCGGCGGCGAGCCCGGCGACCAGGGCGGCGACGGCCCGCGCCGCGAACGGCGTCCGGTGGGGCCACGGCCCCGCCTCCCGGGTGCCGCCGCGCAGTTCGAGCCCTTCCCGCAGCCCCACCGAACGCACGCCCTGCCAGCGGCGCTCCAGACAGACGCCGCAGCCGGGCCGGTCCGCCACGGGCCGGGGCCCGACCAGCACGTGCCCGCCGTACAGGTGGACGGGGAGCGCGGAGCGCGGAGCGGCGTCCTCCTGCCCCGCCCGGAAGGCGTCCCGTACGCCCAGCGCCGAGACCGCGACGTCCGGGACCGGGCGGCCGGGCACGGACGGCAGCTCCGCCAGGGCGCGGCGGAGGTCCTCGGCGAAGAGGCGGCACGCCTCGCTCCGCGGCTCCCCGGCCCCGCCGGCCGGGGCCCCGGCGAGGTCAGCGGTCATCGTCGGCCGCCCTGGTGAGCAGGACCCGGACGGTGTGGATGCCGGCGGCGGGCAGGTCGGCGGCGTGCGTGGGCACGACGAGGGCGTCCCGGCCGGTCGCGGCGAGCCGTTCCAGTACGTCCGCCCAGGTCACGGCGGGCAGGGCGGGCGCGGGGGCGTCGGCCGTCACCGGGATCAGGGCCGCGTCGAGGTCCCCGAGGAGCGGGTCGCCGGTGTCGGGCGCGCCGAGGACCCCCGTGGTGCCGGTGCCGCCTTCCCCGCCGAGGCCCCCCTCCGCGGCGAGCTGGGCCGCGCCGAGCAGGTCGCGCAGGGCGTCGGCGGCCGCGTCGGCCCGGTCCAGGGCGGAGCCGACGGCCCAGGCGCCGGCGGCCTCCCGGCGCGGCTCCTCCGATCCCGTCGGCCGGGTCCTGGCGAGGACGACGGACACCCCGGTGTGCTCCTCCTCCCCGAGGTCGAGGAGTTCGACGTCCAGGCCCAGGTGTCCGGCGGACCGCAGCAGGAAGCGGGTCTCGGGCGCCTCGTCGAACACGGCCGGGGGGATCGCCGCCGTACGCCCGGCCCCCCGTACGGACCGCCGCAGCGCGTCGTGGGCGAGCGCGGACAGCAGACCGGCCGCCGAGGCCTCCGGCAGACCGGCACCCGCACCCGCCCCGGCCCGGGACGGCTCGAAGCGGCGGTCCCGGTTGTCCGGCCCGAAGGGGCGGACGGCGCCGGCCGGCACCCGGACCGGCTCCTTGGTCAGGAGCGACGTGGCCAGGACCCAGCGGGCGACCGGGTCGCCACCGGCGCCGGTGGCCGTGGTCAGCGCGTCCGGGGCCACCCGGTGGGGCGCCCGCGCGTGGCCCGAGGGGGAGTCGGCCTCCGGAGCGGGGACGGTGGGGACGACGTGCTCGGCGTACACCTCGGCGGCGGCGTCGAGGGCGCGCAGCCGGGCGCCCGCCGTGTGCTGGACGTCGAAGGCGACGACGGTCCGCGTCCCGGCCGCGCCGAGGCCGACCTCCACGGCGCCGACCTTCAACGGGGTCTGGGTGACCGGCTCGTCCGCGTACCGGGTGAAGACCCCGACGGACGGCCGGACCGCGAGCGAGCGGCGGTCGAGGTCCGCGAGCGGCCCCTCGGTCGCGCCGTCCTCGGGAGCGGCGGCGACCACCGGCCGGAAGGCGGGCCGCCCGGCGGCCTCGGCGAGGTCGACGGGTTCGGCGGGGGCGGCCGGCGTCCGGCAGAACGGGCAGCGCGGATGGGGCAGCAGCCGCTCCGCGAGCACGTCGAAGGAGGCCGTGTCCTGGAGCAGCACCTGCCCCCGCGTCTCGGCCGGCAGCGCCTCCGTGACCAGCCGGAACACCTCGTACCCGAGCAGGTTCCCGAGCATCGCGGCGAGCGGGCCGCGCGGCGTGTCCCTGGAACTCCCTTGTGAGGCCGGTCCGTTCAGGGCCAGGTCGCTCCAGAGGTCGGCCGCCACCGCCGCGTCCCCCGCCGCGCCGAGCCGCAGGGCCGCGCAGGCCACACAGCCCTCGGAGTCCGGCGTGCCGACCGGCCCGACCACCACCCGCCCGCCGAAGGCCCAGGCGGGGAGCAGCAGACGGCCCTCCGGGACGCCCTGCCGCAGCAGGGCGACCGAGGTCCCGAACGCGTCGCGCCCGGCGGCGGCCACCACCACGTCGTACCCCGCGTACGCGTCCCAGCCGTTCGCCCCGCCGGAACCGGCGTCCGACAGCACGGTCACCTCCGCCGGGCTGCCCCCGGCGGTGAGCTCCTCCGCCTCCGCCCGGAGCGCGCCGAACTCCGCCGCCGTGGCGGCCCCTTCGGCCAGGGCGGCCTCGACGCCGACGGAGGCGCAGCCGTTGCGCATCAGGGAGAGCGCGCACCAGCGGGCGACCGGGCCGTCGCCGAGCACCGCGACGCGGGTGTTCCGGAAGGCGGCGAACCGGCTCTCGGCCCCGTCGGCGTAGTGGTCGACGTACGCGATCTGCTGCGCGAACCGGGCGGCGACCGCCGGTTCCACGGACGCGTCCCCCTCGGCCGGTTCCGGTACGGGCCGGGCGAAGCCACGGGCGTACAGCGCCTTGACCAGGCTGCCGACCATCGCCTTCTGCGGCTCCCCGAAGCCCTCGCAGATCTCCGCCACGGTCCGGCTGCCGTCCAGGTGGGGCACGAGGAGGGTGGCGAACCGGTAGGCGGACGGGGAGCCGACCTGGAAACCGCCGTCGGCGTTGTGGAAGATCACGCCCTTGGGCGTCTCGGTGAACAGCACGTCGCGGCGCACCCTGGGCCGGGTGCCAGCGGTCTCCTCGTACGGCGTCGTGGGCATGCGGGGAACGCACCTCCGGGTCGGGGCCTTGTGGGCCGCGCGGAACTGAAAGGCGGGACGTACGGGGTCGCGGAGCGCGGGCCGGTCGGCCGTTCTCCGTGGCGGAGCGGTGGGGCGGAGCGGTGGGGGCGGAGCGGGAACGGGAGGGGACCCCGGGGCGGGTCAGGTGGCCCCGGACGGCAGCGCGTGCCGGACCGTGGTCACGACGGCCTGCGGGGGGCCGCCGGCGCGCCCGGACCGGTGCAGCGCGTGGGCGCGGAACAGCGGGTTCATACGGAGGGCGCCGGGCTGGTCCTCCTCGATGAGCCCGGCGTCGAGGAGTCGTTCGAGCACCTCCTCGGCGTCCGTCTCGGAGACGGAGAGGGCTTCGGCCGCGTCCGGCGCCGTGATCCGCCCGTCGAGGCGCGCCAGTCGCAGGTGCGCGTCGGCGAGCGGGGCGGGCAGCCTGCGCAGGGCCCCGTCGAGGGCGAGCGGCACGGACATCCGGGGGTCGTCGGGCAGCGCGAGCCGGGCGGGCAGGTCCCGCAGCAGCCACGCGGAGTGGTCGGCCAGGCGCATCCGCGGCCGGGTGAGCAGCCGGGCCGCGACGATCCGCAGGGCCAGCGGCACGTGCCCGCAGGCCTCCGTGAGGGCGTGGACGGCGGCGGGCTCGGCCGTCACCCGCTCCTCTCCCAGGACGGCGGTCAGGAGCGCGCGGGACTCCCGCGGCTCCAGGGCGCCGAGCTGGAGCACCGCCGGTCCGTGCGTGGCGACCAGGGCGGCCAGACCCATGCGGCTGGTGACGACGACGGCGCCGCAGCCGGTCGCGTCGAGGAACCGCCGTACCTGGTCCGGGTGCACGACGTCGTCGAGTATCACCAGGGGCGCGCCGGGAGGGACACCGGGAAGGGCCTCGGAGGGAAGGAGCGCGCGCAGTTCCGCGGCGGCCTCGTCGGCGGGCCGGGGCGTGCCGTCGGGCCCGCTCATCGGCAGCAGCGCGGCGCCCGCCGGATACCGGTCCGCCACCAGGTGCGCGGCGTGCAGGGCCAGCGCGGTCTTGCCCATGCCCGGACCGCCCGAGACCACCGCCAGCACCGGGGCGGAGCCGCCCTGCCGGTCCCCGCTCAGATGGCTCACCAGGGCGGCGGCCTCACGGGTGCGGCCGGTGAAGCCGGGGACGTGGGGCAGGCGCGGTCCCGGGTGGCCGCTCCCGGCGGGACGGGCCCCGGGCCGCCACTCGGGGGCGCCGGACGCGGCGGAGGAGGAGGGCGGGGCCGGCGCGAGCGACGCGGGTGTGTGCGAGGGGGGTGCGTGTGACGCGGGTGTGTGCGAGGGGGGTGCGTGTGACGCGGGTGTGTGCGAGGGGGGTGTGTGTGACGCGGGTGCGTGTGAGGAGGGTGCGTGCGACGCGGACGCGGGCGGTGCGGGTAAGAGTGACAGGGGCGCGGGCGGCGCGGTGTCCGGAACGGGCCCTCGGGGTTCGTCGCCACGCAGAATGGCCAGTTCCAGTTCTTGCAGTTCCGTGCCCGGATCGACGCCGAGTTCCTCCCGGAGGTGCGTCCTGACCCTCCGGTACTCGGCCAGCGCCTCGTTCTGCCGTCCCACCCGGTAGAGCGCCCGCATCAGCTGGGCGGCGAGCCCCTCGTGCTGGGGGCGGGCCCGGGTGGCCTCCCACAGGTCCACCAGGACGTCCCGACATCGCCCCCGGGCCAGCTGGATCTCGCAGACGCGCTCCAGGACGCGTAACCGCTCCTCGACCAGCCGGGGCACCTCGTCGCGGTGCAGGAGCTCGGAGGGGACATTGGTGAGGAGGGGGCCGTGCCACAGGTCGAGGGCCTTGCGCAGCAGGGGGAGTTCGGCCTCCCCGGCCCCCTCGGCCTGGGCGGTCAGACGGCGGAAGTGCAGCAGGTCCAGGCTGTCGCCGTCGGCCGGGAGGAGGTAACCGCCGGCGACCGCGACCACCGCCCGGTCCTCTATGTCGTACTTCGCGAAGAGCCGGCGCAGCCGCAGGACGCAGCTCTGCAGGGCCGCCTTCGCCGTCGCCGGCTGTTCCTCGCCCCAGACGGCCTGCCGGAGGCGGGACGTCGGCACCACCTCGCCGGGACGGACCAGGAGCGCCGCGAGCAGCGACGTCGGTTTGGCCGGCGGGAGGACCACCACGTCACGACCGTCGGTGATGCTGAGCGGACCGAGCAACTGGAAGCGCACTGAGTTCCCTCCGCTGACGGTTGAACCCCTAACCGGACCGGCATGCCACGGCACTTCCGGGAGACGTGTCCCACGGCCACGGGCAGGACGGAGCACCTGTGAAGCCGTCTTCACGCGTGGTTCGGCCGTGTGGCAGTGGTGAGTGTCTACCTGCGTAGAACGCACGGTCAAGGGGGTCCGTGAAATGCCGGAGGGGCGCGGAGGGAGGACGGGACGGGACACGCGGCGGCAGCGTCACTGGTGGAGGCGGCCCCGGCACCTTCCGGCCGAACTCGCCTGTCCCGTAGGCGATGTGGCATCCGTACGGCGTTTCCCGGGCGTTGCCGTGGTATTCACGCGCGCCCGGACGGGGCCGGGAGGGGGAGGGGTGCGAGGGCATGGCGAACGCCCGGCCGGTGCGCGTCTCCCCGCGGAGAGGGGCACCGACCGGGCGCGGTCCGCGCCGGCCGGGGGCCGGCGGACGCTGTCGCCCCGACCGTGGGTCAGGCGGAGCAGGAGGTGGTGCTGCAGGTGGAGCTGGAGGTCGAGGTGGAGCTGGTGCTGGTGCAGCCGGCCAGCACGACCTCGCTGGCGTCCGAGTAGTCCGAGATCTCGAAGGTCTCGGCCTCCAGCTCGAGGATCTCGTCCGCGAGGGTGCTCAGGTCCTTGTTCATGGTGCCTCCCGATGGGTCAAGGCGGATCGCCGTGGCCGGTGACCTCGTGGGTACCGGTACGGGACCATTCCACCGCCCTCCGCTCACCGCTGGGCACGCCTCCCGCTGACACACCGCTGACGAATCGCTGACGCGCCGCTTGCGCGCGCCGTCCTACCCGTCGGTGCCGTGGGCCGCCGCGAGCTCCGCGATCAGGTCCGCGTCGCGCATCCCGGGCAGGACGTACCCCTCGGTCTCGTCCCAGGGGACGTCGCCGTCGTCCAGGTGCACGTGCCACTCCGCGCCGGGGAGGGCCCGGCGCACCTCCGTCACGGAGTCCAGGACGTGGGCGATCACCGGCAGCAGACGGCCCGGGTCGAGCGGCATCTTGGTGGACCCGGCGAAGATCTCCTCGGGCCGGTCCGCCCTGCTGTCGTACGCGTACGGGCTTTCCTCGTCGTCGTACGGAAACGACGCCGCGTGGGCGGCCACGACACGCGCCACGGCAGCCGCCTCGGCCTCGGTCGGCGGCGTCGCGCGGCGCGCGTTGTAGTACAGGGAAACGTTCATGCGGCGAACTGTACGGCGGGGGTGTGACGACGCCGCCCGCACGCGGCGCACCCTCATCGCCGGGTCAGTCGCGGGAGTTGCCGAACAGCAGGCGGTACGCGACCAGGAGCACGAAAGACCCGGCGATGGCGGCGCCCCAGGTGGCGAGGTCGAAGAACTGATTCTCTACCGGCCGGCCGAGGAACCGGGCGGAGAGCCAGCCGCCGAGGAAGGCACCGGCGATGCCGATGACGGTGGTGCCGATGAACCCGCCCGGATCGCGGCCCGGCAGGAGGACCTTGGCGATGGCTCCGGCCAGGAGCCCGAGGACGATCCAGCTGATGATGCTCATGGAGGAGGGGCTGCTTTCCGTACGGTGCCGGGGGCGGTGTCCGGCGGGGCCGGGCTCAGACGCGGGGCGCGTCGGGGCCGGAGGGGCCCGCCGGAGGACGGGTGGTGTCGCCCGGTGCGGGGTGGACGATCCCCGTGATCACGGTCGGCCCCTCGGTCGTGGAGGGCGGCGTGGACGGCGGCACCGACTCGGCCTTCATCGCGGCGGCCTCGCTCTTGAGGATCCGGGCCGACTTGCCCATCGAACGGGCGAGGCCGGGCAGCTTCTTGGCGCCGAGCAGCAGGATGACGACGATGAGCAGGATGGCGATTTCACTGATGCCGAACATGGTGTCCGTGTCCTCTTCGGTGAGGCGAGGGGCGGGAGGGCATGGGTGGGGGAGAGGGCCGGCCGTTCACGCGGGAGTCGGGCGCTCACGCCGGAGTCGGCCGTTCGCGCCGGAGTCAGACGTTCACGCCGAAGTCGGCCGCGATGCCGGCGAGGCCGGAGGCGTACCCCTGGCCCACCGCGCGGAACTTCCACTCGGCGCCGTGCCGGTAGAGCTCGCCGAAGACCATGGCCGTCTCGGTGGCGGCGTCCTCGGAGAGGTCGTAGCGGGCGAGTTCGGCGCCGTCGGCCTGGTTCACGACCCGGATGAACGCGTTGCGGACCTGGCCGAAGCTCTGGCCGCGGTTCGCGGCGTCGTGGATCGAGACCGGGAAGACGATCCGCTGGATGTCGGCGGGGACGGCGGACAGGCCGACCTTGATGCTCTCGTCGTCGCCGTCGCCCTCGCCCGTGAGGTTGTCGCCGGTGTGCTCGACCGAACCGTCGGGGCTGGTGAGGTTGTTGTAGAAGACGAAGTGCCGGTCGGAGACGACCTTGCCGGCCTCGTTCAGGAGCAGCGCGCTGGCGTCCAGGTCGTAGTCGGCGCCGGTGGTCGTCCGCACGTCCCAGCCCAGACCGACCACGACCGCGGTCAGTCCCGGGGCCTCCTTGCTCAGCGAGACGTTGCCGCCCTTGGCCAGACTCACACCCATGCCGCATCCCTTCGTACGGGACCGGGCCGGGCCCGGCCCCGGATCATCGAGTACCAGTGCTGGAAATCTACAGCAGTGTAGAAAATTGCGGTACGCGCCCGTCTGCCGGACCGGCCCCGGGAGGGGAGGGCCGCGACCGTACGCGGTCACGAGCCTCCCCGGCGGCGGGAGGTCCTACTCCTCGTCGCCCTCGACCTCGTGGTGGCCCACGCTGAAACGGGTGAGCGCGTCGTGGCCCTCGGAGGAGAGGCCGCCGCGCTTGTCGGCCTCCAGGGCGACCTCCAGACCGGCCGGCCCGCCAGGAACGTCAGCTCGATCTCGTCGACCTGGTGCGCGTACCGCGCGGCCGGGATGAGTTCGATCTCCTGGTGGAAGGGCAGCTGCTGGCCGGTGCCGTGGACGCGGCCCGGCTCCAGGTCGGCCGACTCGAAGCCGAAGCCCGACTGGCCGAAGGCCTCCGGGACCGCCTCCTGGGCGGGCAGGGGAGAGACCGTGAGCGGGTCCAGGTCGCCCTCGTCCCGCGCGCCGGCGACGCCGAGCTCGGTGCGCACCCCGAGGGCGATGCCCAGGTCCTGCCCGTACAGCTCGGTGATCGGCGTCTCCCGCGGCGGCGGGAAGGAGAAGGGCACGCTGCGCCGCTCGTGCTCCGCGAGGCGGAAGTTCCCCTCGGCCACGTGCCGGTGGAAGACGACCGCGCCCTCCGACTCCCCCTCGTCGTGCTCGGCCTCCACGCGGGCCACGAGCTCCAGGGTGAGGTGCTCGACGGTGAAGTCGGCGTCGTCTCCCCGGAGATGGACCTGCCCGCCGAGGACGCCGCCCGGCGCCACCGCGCCCGGATCGAGCACGGTGTCCACCGAAGGGCCCCCTGTGCCGAGCGAGCCGAGTGGATACGTTGGGCGCATGACACACCTCCACCATCCACAGGTGTCCGGCCTGGGACGGAATCCCGCCGCCCCTCAGGACGTACTGGTGCGTCTGCTCGCGCACCGGGCCGGAAGGCACGGGATCTCGTCGCGTCGTGGACAGTGGGCGGACGCGCTCGTGGAAGCCCTGCTGGCGCACGGCCACGAGGACATGGCGATGGGTCTCCACGGCGACCGGCTCTCCCCGGCGATGCGCCGCAGGGTCGCCGAGCATTCCGATCCCGCGATCCGCGACGCCTTCCCGGACTTCGTCCGGCAGATGGTGGACCGGGAAGTACCGCTCGGCATCGACGACCTGGAGGAGGCCTACGGCCTGCCCCGTACGGCGCTCGCGGCGTCGGAGAACCCGAAGCTGCGCGCCGCGGTCGCGCATGCCTGGCACGACCGGCCCCCCGCCGTGCAGGAGGCGATGCTCGCCGATCCGGATCCGCGGGTCCGCACGGCCGCCACCCTGCGCGAGGAGCCGGGAGTTCCGCCGGAATGGCGGGACCGCTGCCTCGCCGACCCGGCCACGCGCACCAACATCGCCCGTCACGTCCCGCTCACGCCGGACCGGTTCGCACGGCTCGCGCGCACCGGGGACGAAGAGGTCCTCCAGGCCCTCGCGGAGAACCCGCACCTGACCGCCGACATGGTCGCTCTGCTCCTGGACACCGAGGACCCGGTCGTACGGATCGCGGTGGCGCAGAGCCGGCACGTCGACGCGGCCACCCGGGAGAGGCTGTACGCGCTCGTCGAAGCCGAACGCGAGGCGGGCTCCGTCGAGGCCGAGGTGGCCCTGGGCTGGTACCACGCCGAACCGCACTGGCTGCGCGAAGCGCCCCTCACCGAGCGGCTGTCCCACCTGGACTCTCCCCATCCGGCTCTCCGGCGCGCCCTGGCCTCCTGCCGCGACCTGCCGGAAGAGGCGTGGAACCGGCTGGACCACGACCCGCGGCTCTCGGTCCGGCGGGCCGCCGCCCGCCGGCCGGACGCGCCGCCCGAAGTCCTGGAGCGACTGGTCCGCGCCCACGGCGACGTCTTCCACGTCCGCCCCCTCCTCGTCGACCACCCCCGCTTCCCCCGGCACGTGCTGCGCACGTTCGTGGACGAGCCGGACCCCCACGTGCGGTACGTCGCCCTGCAAGACCCGGAACTGCCCGAGACGGCCCTCCGGCGGCTGGCCGTCGACCCCGAACCCTTCGTGCGCCGGGGAGTCGCCCGTCATCCCGAGGTCACGCAGGAGCTCCTGGAGGGACTCCTCGCGGACGCGGACCCCGAAGTCGCCGACGAAGCCGCCGCCCATCCCGCGCTGCCGCTCCCTCGGATGTACCGGATCCTCGCCGACGCCGGTCTGTGAGCACGGAAACGCTACGGTCACGGGTCAACGCGGCCACCCCGGTCGCGGCGGTCGACGCCGAGTGGCAGGCCGACCCGACGACCGCGAGGACGGCGACCAGGACGAGCGCCGGCAGCGCCGCCCGCAGCCGGCCGGCGATGTCACCGGGGGCGAGCAGCTCGACGAGCAGGGCGTTGACCGCGATCAGGGAGACGGCCCGGGCGACGCCGCGGACGATCTCGCCGACGGCGACGGTGGTGAGTGCCCGTGGATCCGCCCGGCGGGCCAGCAGGACGGCGACCGCGACCTGCCGGGGCAGCGAGGCGGCCATGGAGCGGAGGCCGAGCTTGAGCCAGGCGCCGTCGTGGGCGCCCCACCCGTAGTCGTAGGTGAGTTCGCCGCCGAAGAGGAGCTGCTCCGAGGCCGAGGTGCTCCCCGTCGCGGCCGCCCCCGGAGCGCTGTCGTCGTGGCTCATGCCGTCCCCCTCGTCCCGGGTCGCACGGCGGGGACGGAGCCGGGGGCGCGGCGGGGGAGCGGCACGACGGCCGGGGGCCGGGCCGTGGTGGGAGGGGGAGTCGGGGGGATCGGTACGGGACGCAAGGCGGCCTCCGGAGGTGAGGAGGTGGAGTGTCACGAGGCTCAACGAGGCCGCCGGGCGTGTCGAACACATGTGTTTCGGAAGCGGCACGAACCGCGCGGGCAGGCGAATGGGTGTTCGTGCCGGGTACACCGATCCCTGCGGCGCGGGGCCGCACCTCGCTGTGCACATGGCCGAAAGAAGGATGTCCTCACCGGAGCACTTCGAGTACGAGATCGGAAAGCAGGTGTGGGGTGCGGGCGATGGGGCAGGCGGCCGGTGAGCGAACGGCTCCCGTACGGGTCGTCACCTGCGGCCCCCTTCCCCGCAGGTGACGACGACGGACCCTCCGCTCGTACCCGACGGGTCCGTCCACGGCCGGCGCACCGGAGGGGCCGCGCCAGAGCGGCCCACCGGCGCGAACGGCGCTGTGCCGTTGGACGGAGATCGGCGGCGCGGCCGTTATGGCGCCCCGGCAACCGGTCATGACTACGGAGTCCCCTGCCCTTGACCACGGAGAGACGATGTCCCCCGAGAACCCCCTCAAAGCAGCCGTCGACAAGCTGACCGAACCCTTCCGGGAGAACGGCCCCGCCGAGGGCGTCCCCGGAGCTCCCTCTTCGCGGCCCGTGACGGTCGAGGAGCCCACCGAGCCGCACGGACCGCTGCCGCCGAAGCCGGACCAGACCGGCCCGGAGACGGTCAGCCCCACCGGCCAGCCGACCGGCGCGGAGCAGGCACGGGTCGCGCAGAGCGGCTCCTACCTGACCACCGCGCAGGGCACCCGCCTGTACGACAGCGACCACTCGCTCAAGGCGGGCCCCCGCGGGCCGGTCCTGCTCCAGGACCACCACCTGCGCGAGAAGATCATGCACTTCGACCACGAGCGGATCCCGGAGCGCGTGGTCCACGCGCGCGGTGCCGGCGCGCACGGCGTCTTCCAGTCGTACGGCACGGCGGCGGGCGTGACGAAGGCGGCCTTCCTCGCCGCCGACGCCGAGACCCCGGTCTTCGTCCGCTTCTCGACCGTGCTCGGTTCGCGCGGCTCGGCCGACACGGTCCGGGACACCCGGGGCTTCGCGACGAAGTTCTACACCGAGGAGGGCGTCTTCGACCTGGTCGGGAACAACATCCCGGTCTTCTTCATCCAGGACGCCATCAAGTTCCCCGACGTCATCCACGCGGGCAAGCCCCACCCGGACCGGGAGATCCCGCAGGCCCAGAGCGCCCACGACACCTTCTGGGACTTCGTCTCCCTGCACACCGAGGCGCAGCACCACACCATCTGGAACATGTCCGACCGGGGCATCCCCCGCTCCCTCCGGACGATGGAGGGCTTCGGCGTCCACACCTTCCGGCTGGTCAACGCCGAGGGCGCCACGACACTGGTCAAGTTCCACTGGAAGCCCAAGCTGGGCGTGCACTCCCAGGTCTGGGAAGAGGCGCAGATCGCGTGCGGCATGGACCCCGACTTCCACCGCCGGGACCTGGCCGACGCCATCGAGTCGGGCGCGTACCCGCAGTGGGAGCTGGGCATCCAGACCTTCCCTGACACCCCGGAGCAGACCTTCGAGGGCATCGACCTGCTGGATGCGACGAAGATCGTCCCCGAGGAGCTCGCCCCGGTCCGGCCGATCGGACTGCTCACCCTCAACCGCAACCCGTCCAACTACTTCGCCGAGACCGAGCAGGTCGCCTTCCACGTCGGCCACCTGGTCCCCGGCATCGACGTCACCGACGACCCGCTGCTCGCCGGACGCCTCTTCTCCTACCTGGACACCCAGATCACCCGCCTGGCCGGGCCCAACTTCAACCAGATCCCGATCAACCGGCCGCACGCCCCCGTCAACGACATGCTCCGCGACGGCTTCCACCAGCAGGCCGTGCACACCGGCGTCGCGCCCTACAAGCCGAACTCCCTGGACGGCGGCTGCCCGTTCTTCGCCGGAGCGGACACCGGAGCCTTCGTCGAGGTGCCCGTCGAACTCCCGGCCGCGCGCAAGGTCCGCGAGGCGCCCTCCTCCTTCGCCGACCACTTCAGCCAGGCACGCCTGTTCTGGCTGAGCATGACCCCGGTCGAACGCGAGCACATCGTCGCCGCGTACACCTTCGAGCTCGGCAAGTGCTACGAGCAGGCCATCAAGGAACGCCAGCTCCTCGCCCTGGCCAACATCGACTCCGAGCTGTGCGCCCAGGTCGCCGCGGGACTCGGCCTGCCCGCCCCCGAGGCGACCCAGCCCCCGGTGGACGTGCGGCCCAGCCCCGCGCTCTCGCAGGTCGGCGGGGAATGGCCTTCCGACGGACGGGTCGTCGGCATCGTCACCGACGGATCCACCGACGCCGACGGCGTACGCGCCCTCCGGCAGGCGGTGCTCGACGCGGGCATGGTCCCGCTGGTCGTCGCGCCCGCGGGCGGGAAGCTCGGCGACGGCACCGACGCGATCACCGTCCAGCGCACCTTCGCCACCACGCGCTCGGTCGAGTTCGACGCCCTCGTCCTCGTCGGCACCCCCGCGCCGGGCGCCGACGCCCGGGGAGCCCGCGACGCCAAGGCCGGAGAGCCGGGCCGGGGCGGCGTCGTCGACCCGCGCCTCGCGCTGCTGGTCTCCGAGGCCTTCCGGCACGCCAAGGCCATCGGCGGCTGGGCGGGCGCGGAGACCGTCCTGGAGGCGGCCTCGGTACCCACCGGCGCCCCGGGCGTGGTCCTCGCGGACAGCGGCGAGGCGGTCCTGTCTGGCCTGACCCCGCTCCTGGCCAAGCACCGCGTCTGGGACCGCTTCCCCGCCGCGCTCTGACCTCCCCCCGTCCGCGCCGCGCGTGTGCCCGCCGTACCGAACGGCGGGCACACGTGTGTGCGGGCGGGTGTCGCGGCGCCGGGGCTCGACCAGCGGCGCGAGACGGAGCTGTTCCGGTACGAGGCCCGTCAACGGCCTTCCTAAAGAGGCCCGTTGTCGTCATACGGGTCTCGTTGTCGTCATGCGGGCAGGGAAGCATCGATCCGTGTGGGCGAGTTGGGGTGACTTGTCCCTTCACTTTTTAAGAAACCTTGTTGAGAAAGTCATAGCTCTGTGAAGGCCCGTTGATTTGCACTCGTCAATCAGTCAGGGTTTCGAGCGAGCCGCCGGAGAGTTTCCTTCCGGTGGCCCAACCCCCCACAAATCCTGACGAGGAGAGCCCTCTTTCATGGCAACTCACAAGCGTGCCCGCAAGTTCAGGATCATCGCCGTCACGACCGCGATCGCCGCGGCGGCCGGAGTGACCGTCGCCACCGGCCCGTTCGCCGGTGCGGCCCCCACCCCCGCCGAGGGAACCGTCTACGGCCTCGGCGCGGAGAACGCCGTGGCGGGCAGCTACGTCGTGCTGCTCGACGAGACGACCGACAAGGCCGGCAAGACCGAGCTGGCGAAGGAGTACGGCGGCACGCTGCGCCGCAGCTACGACTCCCGCGTCAACGGATTCTCCGTCAAGGACCTCACCGAGACCGAGGCCAAGCGCCTCGCCGCCGACCCGGCCGTCGCGAAGGTGGTCCAGAACCGCACCTTCACCATCAACGAGACCCAGGAGAACCCGCCCTCCTGGGGCCTGGACCGGGTCGACCAGGCGGACACCGCGGGCGACCGGAAGTACACCTACCCCGACGCCGGGGGCGAGGGCGTCACCGCGTACGTCATCGACACCGGCGTCCGCGTCGGCCACGGCGACTTCGGCGGTCGCGCCTCCGACGGCTTCGACGCCATCGACAACGACAACACCGCCCAGGACGGCAACGGCCACGGCACCCACGTCGCCGGCACCATCGCCGGAACCGCCCACGGCGTCGCCAAGAAGGCGAAGATCGTGGCCGTCCGCGTCCTCGACGACAACGGCTCCGGCACCACCGAGCAGGTCATCGCCGGCATCGACTGGGTCACCGAGAACCACCAGGGCCCGTCCGTCGCCAACATGAGCCTCGGCGGCAGCGCGGACCCGGCCCTCGACGAAGCGGTCAAGAAGGCCATAGCCTCCGGCGTCACCTTCGGCGTCGCCGCCGGCAACGAGTCCTCCGACGCCGGCCAGGGCTCCCCGTCCCGCGTGGCCGAGGCGATCACCGTCGCCTCCTCCACCAAGGACGACCAGCAGTCCAGCTTCTCCAACTTCGGCGCCGTCGTCGACGTCTACGCCCCCGGCTCGGACATCACCTCCGCCTGGAACGACAGCGACACCGGAACCAAGACCATCTCCGGTACGTCCATGGCCACCCCGCACGTCGTCGGCGCCGCCGCCGTCTACCTCGCCGGCCACCCCGACGCCACTCCGGCCCAGGTCGCCGAGGCGCTGGTCGGCGGCGCGAGCGCCGACAAGATCGGCAACGCCTCTCCCGGCACCGCCAACAAGCTCCTGAAGATCGTGGAGTAACCACGACCGACCGACGACGGCCCGCCGCGCCCTCTCCCAGGAGGGCGCGGCGGGCCCGTTCGGTTCCGGAGGTCCGGGTGTCGGCGGGGGATCAGCGTCCACGCCGCCCCCGGCCGACGGGCTCCTCCTCCTCGTCCTCTTCTCCGTCCTCCTCCTCGTCCTCGTCCTCTTCTCCGTCCTCCTCCTCGTCCTCGTCCTCTTCTCCGTCCTCCTCCTCGTCCTCCTCGTCGTATTCCTCGCCGGGCTCGGCGTCCTCGTCCTCCTCGTCCTCGTACTCCTCCTCGTCCCCTTCCCCGGACTCGTCCTCCCCGTCCTCCTCCTCGGGCTTCCCTTCCTCTTCCTCCTCGTCGAGCCCGTCCTCTTCCTGGCCCTCTTCCTGGCCCTCTTCCTGTTCCTCCTCCATGGCCTCCTCGTGCGTGCGGACCACCTCACCGTCGCGGATCTCGCCGCGCCAGCCCTCCGGCTCGTCGTCGGTGAGGGTCACGTGACGACGGAAGTGCTTCAGGTCGAGACGGAGCCGACGCCCCTGGGCGCGCCAGACGTTGCCCGTCTTCTCGAAGAAACCGGAGGGGTAGTACTCGACGGTGATCAGGACCCGGGTGAGCGACGGGCCCAGCTCGTGGAAGCTGACGCAGCCCCGGGTCGACCCCTTGGCGCCATCCGAGGTCCAGATGATGTGGTCGTCCGGCACCTGCTCCTGGACCGTCGCCTTCCAACTGCGCGTGGAGGGACCCACCTTGACCTTCCAGTCGCTGGAGGTCTCGTCGCCCTGGGAGACGTTGCGCACGCCCTTCGTGAAGCCGCTGAAGTCCTCGTACTGGGCCCAGTGGTCGTACACCCTCCGGAGCGGAGCGCCCACGTCGATCGTCTCGACGATGCTGGTGATCTTCTGGCTGCCGCTCTTGCGTTTGCCCTTCCCCTTACCGAACAGGTTCGACGCGGCATCGGTGACCTTGTCCTTCAGGCCGCTGATGCCGTGGCCCATCATCGCCTTGACGGGGGAGTCCCCCTGAAGCATGCGCCCGCCGATGTCCGCGATGCTGCCGCCGTTGTCGGCCACGTTCTGGAGCTGTCCGGTGACGTCCCCGAGCTTGTCCGTGGCCTTCTCGGCCAGTTGACCGGTCTGGGCGGAGAGGAAGCCGCCGAGTTCGCCGAGCAGCCGGTCCATCCCGGATCCCGACTCCTTGGACTGGGTGCGGTCTTCGGGTGCCATGGCCTACCTCCGCGTCGACGGCTTGCGTGCGGCCGTCTTCTTCGAGGCGGTCTTCTTCGCCGCCGGCTTGCGTGCCGTGGTCTTCTTGGCCGCGGTCTTCCCGGGCGCGGTCTTCTTCGCCGTCGCCTTGCGCGGCGTCGTCTTCTTGGCGGGAGCGCTCTTCTTCGCGGGGGCACTCTTCCCGGCGGAAGCGGTCTTCTTCGCGGGGGTGCTCTTCTTCGCGGCCGGCTTCTTCGCCGCCGCCTTCTTGGCGGGCGCGGCCGCACCGCGTGACCGGGACGACGGACGTGAGGACCGGCGCGGCTGTGGCTTCTCCGGCTCGGCCTCGTCCTCCTCGTCCTCCTCGCCCTCCTCGTCCTCCTCTGGTTCTTCCTCCCCTTCCCCTTCCCCCTCCTCTTCCTCCCCTTCCTCCCCTTCCTCTTCCGGTTCCTCTTCCTCTTCCTCCTCCCATGCGTCCTCTTCGTTGTCGTACTGCTCGGGCTCCGACTCGTCGTCCTCGTAGTCCTCCTGCTCGTCCTCCTGTTCGTCCCCTTGTTCGTCCTCGTCCTCGTAACTCCCTTCCTCTTCCTCCTCGTTGTCCTCGTCACCGCCGCTGCCGAGCGCCAGTGTCCGTTCGTGGAGCGAGTCGGCGAGGTCGGTGAGCTTGCGGTTGGCCGCGGCCTTGAGTGCCTGGCGGCCGGCGTTCAGGGCCTCGCCCTTCAGCTGGTCACCCATCTCCGCGACCTGGGGTATCTCCTTGAGCTTGCTCAGGCCCTCCGTCATGAGCTGCCGAGGTTCGAGGCCGAAACGTCGCCCCGCCAGGTAGGTCGCCGCGGTGAACGCGAGACGCCCCTTCTTCGTCCGTCCCAGTACGTAGCCCCCGGCCACCGCGGCCGCCAAGGCGATCTTGGACGTGTCATCCATGACCTCTGTCCCTTCACCGGGCGTCTGAGGCCCCGCCGCCGCCTCGTACGAAACCTCCGTACCGGGCCGTACCTCCGCGCATATGCCTGTGAAGGACGCCCCGTTCGGGCGTGGGGAGCGGGCCTGCTCTCCCGGACATGGCATTTGTCCCTATATCGTGAAATTCTAGCTCTAACTGGCTGTACGTCTTCTGGAAGTGCCACATGGCCTCAGCAGATTCGGATCGCCCTCGGCGGGCCACCCCGCGTGCCGAAGACGAACGGCGGGAGCGCGCCCCCACCCGGCGGAAACCCGCGCCGCGCAAGGCGAAAGGCGTCGACGCGGGCTCGGCGATGAGCTCGGCCGCCGAACAACTGGCGAAGCTGCTCGGCAGAGCGCCCGAATCGGTCTCCTCGCTGAAACCCACCGATTCGGGGTGGGAGGCGCAGGTGGAGGTGCTGGAGCTGGAGCGCATCCCCGACACGACCAGCGTGCTGGCCAGTTACAAGGTCTCACTCGACGAGGAAGGCGCGTTGATCTCCTTCGAACGCACCCGCCGCTACAGCCGCGGGATGATCGATCGGCCGTTCTGAGAACGGTTCGGCCGTGAAGGGAGGCGCCATGACGATGGTGCCGCAGGGCGGCGGCAGCGCCGTAGGCAGGGGCGGAGGCTCCTCGGGCACCCTCTACGACGTCCTGGAGCTCATCCTGGACCGGGGGCTGGTCATCGACGTCTTCGTCCGCGTCTCGCTGGTGGGCATCGAGATCCTCAAGATCGACGCCCGGATCGTGGTGGCCAGTGTGGACACTTATCTGCGCTTCGCCGAGGCCTGCAACAGGCTCGACCTCGAATCCGGCCGCAAGGCTCCGGCACAGCTTCCCGAGGTCGTCGGCGGCATGATGGAGGGCGGGGCCCACGGCAAGTCCAAAGGGGCGCTCAGCGGGGCGGTCGACGCCGTCACCGAGTCCCTGACCGGGAAGTCCCGTGACGACGAGGAGCCGGACGAGGAGGAGGAAGCGGAGGAGGAGCCCGCTCCCCGACGCAAGCGGCCCCCCGCCCGACGCGCGCCGCGCCGGGAGAAGGAGTGACCGATGGCCCTCTACGTCTACGCGATCACGGGAAAGGACCACCCCCTCGCCGTCGAGGACGTCACCGGCGTCGGCGCCGAGCCGTCCCCGGTGCGCGCCCTCGCGTCCGGACCGCTGTACGCCGTGGTCAGCGACGTCTCCGAGGAGATCCGGCCCAAGCGGCGCGACCTGCTGATCCACCAGGAGGTGCAGGAACGCCTCATGGAGGGCGGCCCCGTCCTGCCCCTCCAGTTCGGTTACACCGCCGATGACGAGGCGACGGTCGAACAGGCGCTCCGCGAGAACGCCGACGGCTACCTCGCCAACCTGGACCGGCTCGACGGCTGCGCCGAGTACCACGTGAGGGCCTCCCAGAACGAGGAGGAGCTCCTGCGGCAGATCCTGCGGGAGACCCCCGAGACCCGGGAGCTCAACGAAAGGATCCGCGCCGGGGACCCGGACCCCCAGCTTCCACTGACCCTCGGCCGGATGGTCGCCGCACAGGTGGAGGAACGGCAGGACGCGCTCGCGGCCGGACTGGCCGACGCGCTCGTCCCGTACGCCAGGGAGCACAACGTCCGGCCGGCGTCCGGCGACGACTTCCTCAACCTCTCGCTGCTGATCTCCGACGACCGGAAGGAGGAGTTCCTCTCGGCGCATTCGGGTCTCGTGCGGCAGCTCGGGGACGGGGTGGAGTTCCGGCTGAGCGGTCCCCTGCCTCCGTACAGCTTCGTCCAGTAGCAGGAGCAGGAGGAACAGCAGCAGGAGCAGAAACAGGAGCAGGGACGGACAAGGAAGGAGATCCGGAGGATGGGACTGCTGACGCAGCTGCTCACGCTTCCCGTCGCCCCGGTGCGCGGTGCCGCCTGGATCGCCCGGAGGGTCGTGGAGGAGGCCGAGGAGGAGTACTACGACCCGGCCCCCGTCTGGCGGGAGCTCAAGGAGCTGGAGAGCCGGCTCGTACGGGGAGAGATCGATCAGGAGACCTTCGACCGGCGCGAGGACGAGCTGCTCGACCGGCTGGACGAGATCGACGCCTACCGGCGGGGGCTGCCGTGACCCGGAATCGAGGCCGCCGTGTCTGACCCCCTGCCCGACCGGTTCGGATCCGTCCCCTCCCGGGCGGCGCCTTCGCCGTACGGCCCGAGTTCCTCCGCCAACCTCGCGGACATCCTGGAGCGGGTGCTCGACAAGGGCATCGTCATCGCCGGGGACATCCGCATCAACCTGCTCGACATCGAACTGCTGACGATCAAGCTGCGCATCCTGGTCGCCTCCGTGGACAAGGCGAAGGAGATGGGCATCGACTGGTGGGAGCACGACCCCTCGCTCTCCTCGAAGCACACCGGTGGCCCGCTGGCCGAGGAGAACCGCAGGCTCCGCGCGGAGCTGGAGGCGCTGCGGCGCGAGAGGCTCGTGACCGGGGAGGTCGTCGAGGACGCGGAAGACGCGGAAGACGCGGAGGACGTGGAAGAGCTGGAAGAGCCGGAAGAGCCGGAAGAAGAAGCGCCTCCCGGCCGGGGAACGAGGGCGAGGCCACCACGGAAGCGCAGTAGATGAACGGCCACGGAGACCTCACCTACGTGTACGCCGCGGCTCCGGACACGCCGGAGGTACGCGCGTCCCTCAAGGATCTCCGAGGGGTGTCGGGTGCTCCCGTGTCCCTCCTGGGCGAACCCGACCTCGAATCCGGAGCCGTATCCGAATCCGATCCCGATACCGGACCCGCACGTCCGTTCCCGTCGACCCCCGTCGCGTTCGTCGTCAGCCGGGTCGCGCCGGACGAGTTCGACGAGCGGACGCTGAAGGCCCGTTTCGAGGACCTGGAATGGCTGGAGGGCGTCGCCCGGGCCCACCACGAGGTCGTCCAGACCGTCGCCCGCCACGGCACCGTCCTCCCGCTGCGCCTGGCGACCGTCTACCAGAACGACGACCGCGCCCGCCGCGCCCTCGCCGCCCAGCGCGGGGCCTTCGCCGAACGGATCGCCCTCCTCCGCGACCGGAGCGAGTTCGGCGTCAAGCTGTACCTCAGCCCCACCGGCTCCTCGGATCCCCACGAGAACACCGCCGCTGACACCTCCCTCACCCCCGGCAAGGCCTATCTGCGAAGCCGCCGGGCCCAGCACAGCGCCCAGGAGGTCCGCTACCGGCACGCCCAGGAGGCCGCCGACCGCGTCGAGGCCCTGGCCTCCCGTTTCACCACGCACCGGGTGCGCCACCCCGCCCAGCACGGCGCCCTGGCGGGCCCGGAGGAGAACGTCCTCAACGACGCCTATCTCGTCCCGTACGACCGCGCCGAGGAGTTCCGCGCGGCGCTCACCGAGGCGGTGGAGGGCCTCGACGGCGTACGCGTCGAGGTGACCGGGCCGTGGGCCCCCTACTCCTTCGCCACACCGTCACCGCCGCCCGCACCCGAAGCCGCCGGGGAGGGGCGTGCGCCATGACCGTCTCCCGGCCCACCGAGTCGCTGCCCGGCCGGCAGGTCGCCCTGGTCGACCTGCTCGACAGGCTGCTCAGCGGGGGAGTGGTCCTCTCCGGCGACATCGTGCTGTCGATCGCGGACATCGACCTCGTCCGCGTCTCCCTCCGCGCCCTGATCGTGTCCGTGGACTCGGAGTCGGACCCGCTGGCACCGATGAACCGGGAGCGGGCGTGAACGAGCCGGACCCGGCGCCGGGGGAGCGGAGAACCCCTTCCGAGCCGTCCCCGGGGGCGTCCCCGCCCCTGGACCGGGCGGGCAGCGCCCTGAACGACGCCTTCCGCCTCCTCCAGGCCCCGCCCACCCCGGCCGACGAACCTCCGCGCCCCGCGCGCCGGCTCCGGACCGACCACGAGTCGGTCGAGGAGGACCTCCTGAAACTGGTCCTCACCGTCGTGGAACTGCTGCGCCAGCTCATCGAGCGACAGGCGCTGCGGCGCGTCGACGCGGGCGACCTCACCGACGACCAGGAGGAGGAACTGGGCGCCACCCTGATGGCCCTGCACGACGCCCTGTCCGACCTCTGCGCCGAACACGGCTACACGCTCCAGGACCTCAACCTCGACCTCGGCCCGCTCGGCCCCCTGCTGCCACCGGCGGACTGAGCACCACGACTCCGGCCCGCGCCGTCAGGAGGAGCCGGTGAGGCCCGCCAGGTCGAGGGCCCTGGCCACGGCGGGCAGGTCGAGCGGCGCGTCGTCGTGGCGGGCGGGCCGCAACCGTCCGAGGAGGAACTCCGGCCGCAGCCGGTGCGCCTCCGCGTCGGCCAGGAAACCCGCCGTGCCCACTCCGTCGCCGTCCGGGTCGTCGACGCGGTCCGACAGCTCTCCCAGCACCTGCTCCCGGTCGACGAACCCGCTCATGCCGCAGTCCAGACCGTCGTCCCGGAGGTCGTCGGGATACGGCGCGCGGGCCCAGGCCCCGTCCTCGTACCAGTAGACGCAGCCCAGCTCGTACCCCTCGATCCGGTCGCGCAGCTCGTCGTACGGCAGCCAGTCCGGCCCGCCCGCCAGCATGTCGATCGGCGTCCTGTGCCACTTCACCCCGCTCGACTCGTCCTCGCCGTAGAGCACGAAGCGGCCCTCGCCCAGCCGGGACATGGTCCACCAGGTGCAGCCGGAGTCGTCGTGGTGGAGTCCCTCGGCGTCGACCCAGAGCCCCGTGCGGTAGCCGCTCGCGCGCTGCTCCTCCGCAGTGGTCGCCCCGATCGCCGCGAGCAGTGCCCAGCGGCCCCACAGCGCCTCGCCCGGCGGAAGGTCCTCCGGAAGTCCCGGCCGGTGGATGGTCATGCGTGCCCCCGTGAACCCTCGCCCCGATGATGATCACGTCAACAGTACGACCCTTCCGCGACGTGGCTCCGCCCCCTCAGCCCCGCGAGGGGCCGTCCCGCTCCGGGGCGGGACGGCCCGCCCCGGCGAAGATCCAGCGGTTGGCCTCCAGGGCGTCGTCCGGTTCCGGGAGCGGGCCCCGGCCGTGGAGCGCGGTGAAGTCGTACGGACGGTGCACGGCCACCCGCCAGCCACGGGCGGCGAGGAACCCGGCCGAGTCGGGACGCGGCCCCGCGGCGAAAAGCCGCGGCAGGTCGATGCCGATCCGCTCGCGCGCCGTCGTGTACACAGGGCCGCTCCGTACCCGCCCCGACTCGGCGGTCACCTCCTTGATCTCGTACGCCAGCGTGCTGCCGGCGGCGCTGAGCCGGTCCACGTCGTCGATCAGCCGCCGTTCCGCCTCGGCGGGGAGGTAGAGCAGCAGGCCCTCGGCGAGCCAGGCGGTAGGGGCGGACGGGTCGAAGCCGGAACCGAGTAGGGCTCCCGTCCAGTCGTCCCGGAGGTCGGCGGCGCACGGGCGGCGTCCGGCGACGGGCTCGGCCGCGATGCCGTCGAGCACCGACTGCTTGAAACCCAGCACGTCGGCCGAGTCGATCTCGTGGACGACGGTCCCGGCGGGCCAGTCGAGCCGGAAGGCCCGGGAGTCGAGCCCCGCGCCCAGCAGCACCACCTGGCGCACGCCCGACCGGGCGGACGCCAGCAGGTGATCGTCCAGGACGCGGGTCCTCAGCCCGAAGTACCGGCCGAGCCTGCCCCACAGCGGGTCCGAGGCACCGCCGGGGACCTCGTCGGGATGGAGCGGCCAGTCGGCGGCGTCCGGCGCCGCCCGGACGAAGGCGGCGGCGAACGGATCGCGGGCGAGGGCGTCGGGGCGGCGGGTCTCGACGGCGCGGGCGGCGGCCACCAGCAGGGCGGTGCGTCCCACGCCCGCCGTCACCCCCGGGGACCGACCGGCTGCGGTGCGCACTTCTCCCCCTCTTCCTGCTGCCGGGGCTCCGCCCCGGGGACGGCCCACGCGGACGGGTCGTCCGAGGCGGGGGTACGGGCGCCGTAGAGGGCGCGCATGAACGCGAGGACCTCCTCGTACGGCAGGTGCAGGGACGTGGTGCAGTCCGCCAGGACGGTGACGTGGAAGCCCTTCTGGAACGCGGTGCGGGCGGTGGAGTCCACGCACACGTCCGCGAACAGGCCCGCGAACACCAGGTGCTCGACGCCCCTGGCGTGCAGGTGCTCCTCGAAGCCCGCCGTGAGGAAGGCGTCGAAGCGGGCCGGCTTGGTGAAGACGGCCTCGCCGGCGGCGGGCAGGGCGCGGTGGAACTCCGCGCCCCAGGTGCCCTCCAGACACTTCGGCGGCCTGCCGCGGGCCAGGTCCCGCAGCCGCCAGCTCGCCCCCTGGTGGGAGGGGTCGCCGGTGAACCGGACGAACACCACCTCCACGCCCCGGCGCCGGGCCTCCCCGACCGCTCCGATGGTCGAGGAGACGACGGCGTCCAAGGCCGCGGGATCGCCGGGGAACCGGGCCCTGGCCAGGGGACTCGCGCAGAAGTCGTTCTGCAGGTCCACCACGACCAGGGCCGTGCGCACCGGCGCGGTCACGGGCCGCCCACCAGGGCCGCGTCGCGCGGGGCGGCGTCCGGTCCGGAGACGTCGAGCGCGTCGAGCAGGGCGTCGACCACGTCGCCCGTGGAGTGCCGGCCACCGAGGTCGGGGGTGCGCACGCCCCGCTCGTCGAGGACCGCGAGGGCGGTCTCCACGGCCGCCACGGCACCGGGACACCCGGCGTGGTGCTCGGCGACGAGAGCGGCGGCCCGGACGGTGGCGACCGGGTTGACCAGGTCCCGGCCCGCCAGGTCGTCGGCGGATCCGTGCACGGTCTGGTACTCCACCAGGCCCCGCAGCGCCGGATCGAGGCAGACGTTCTCCGTGCAGCGGTTCTCCTGCCGGTCGGAGCCGTACCGGTCGAGGAGCATGACGTGCATGATGTCGGCCCACTCGTTCCCGGCGATCAGCAGGGTGCGGTCGGGCAGCCCGTGGGCGAGCAGGTTGCGGTTGACCGTGTCCGGCTGGAACACCTCGATCCGCACTCCGAACCGCTCGGACAGGTCGGCCACCCACGCGTCGAACGCCCCGTCGAGCAGGTGGAACTTGTACGCCATGACGATCCGGCCGATCCGCCCGTCGGGCCAGGCGCGCCGGGCCCGCTCCAGGGCGTGCTCGACGACCGCGCCGGTGATCTCACGGCTGAAGGCCAGGGTGCGGGTGACCTCACCCGCGGTGTGCGTGTTCTCGCCGGTGTAGAAGCCCTGGGCCTGGTCCCGGACCAGCAGCAGCGACCGTCCGTCGGCCGACAGCAGGTCGACCTTCACGGCGCGCAGCCGGCGCCGGACGAGATACAGCGACTGGGCGTTGATCGCGGTGCGGAAGACCGCCGTGGTGCCGCGTCCGGCCAGGTCCCGGCACCACGCCTCGTAGTGCTCGGCGTCCTCGGCGGTCAGCCGCTGCACGGCGGCGACGTCATGGCCCCGGCGGAGCGAGACGTAGGAATGGTAGAGGCGCGGCGAGCGCACGACGTCCACGCCCCCACCGCCCGCGCCCTCCGGACGGCCGGAGGCGAGGGCGCTCAGCACGCGCTCGAAGACGTCCGCCAGCTCCGGGCCCGTGCCGTGGCCCACGGCCAGGCCGATCACGGGCCGGACGCCGCCTAACGGGGAGGCGCCCACGGCCTCCCGCACGGTCCCCCCGCTCATCGGGCGGCGCCGGGGACGAGACGGTCACCGGCGATGCCGGACTTCTCCGGGCGGTAGTAGTCCCGGATCCCGGCCGCCCAGGTGGCCACCGGGACGCGGTCGCCGTCCACCGGGCCGAAGGCCTCGAACAGCGCCTCGATGTTGGGCCGGTCGAAGCCGATGGCGGTCATGAGGGCGAGGAAGTCGGGGCGGGTGACGAAGCCGTCGCCGCGCACGTCGCCCATCGCGGAGAGCGCCTCGGCGAACTCGTCGACGGCGGCGTCGAACCGCTGCGGGTCGAGCACGACGGCGGTGAACTCCTCGGGGCTGACCCGCCCGTCGCCGTCGGCGTCCAGTTCGGACAGGAGCGTGTCCCCGTACCGGCGGAAGGCGCCGAGGAGCCTGATGCCGGCCTTCTCGTCGGCCGTCGGCAGCGCCGCGACGGTCCGCTTCCCCATCAGCTCGAAGTCGGCCGGCTCCAGGAAGCCGTTGCCGTCGGCGTCGAAGAGCGAGAACACGAGCCGCACACGGTCGGTGGCCTCGGTGGTGGGCATGAGGATGCACCCGGCTTTCGGTGAGGAGGACGCCGGGACACGTGCCCGGCCGTTGATCCACTATCGAGGCGCCGGGAGGCTTTCGGTGTACAGAACCGGGCTTTCGTACACGATCGGGGGCAATTCGCCGGGCGGCGCATGGCACACCGGAAAGCTGGAAATCGGAGGCGGATTTTCAACGGCGACCGGTGGCCGGCCGTCACCGGAGGTGGTGCCCGTTCCGGCCGGATGGGCCGGAACGGGCGTGAGGAACGGGCCGGAGGAAACAGGCCGGGAAGGACGGTCAGTCGCGGTCGACTTCCTGACGGACGATCCGGCGCTCGGTCGTGGAGACCTCGTACGTCGTCTTGTCCCAGTTGCCGGTGTCGACCACGTCCACCGACCAGGCGGCGTCGTCCAGTTCCACGGCCGTGACGGTGCCCTTGTTGTCCTGGGTGGCCGTCTGGACCGCCTGCTCCGGCGTGACGGTGGCCCGCTTCAACCGGTCGGCCAGCTCCTGCTTGTCCTCGGCGTCCTGGTCCGCGTCCGGCTTGTCGCTGATGACCTTGCCGCTGACGCCGTCGACCCAGACGTCATGGAGGGTGCCGTCCGACGTGGCGACGCCCGTGTGCCACGCGGGCGTCCGCGCGCCCGCCGACGGGCTCGCGCCGGCGGACGGGGAAGCGGAGGCGGTGGCCGTGGCGCTGCCGCTCGCGGTGGCGTTCGGCGGCGCCCAGGTCAGCTCGGTCTCGACCAGCTTGCCCTGGGGGACGGCGGCCACGGCGGCCTGCATGGCCTTGTCCCAGGTGACCTTCGTGGCCGGGACGATCCGCTGGCGTTCGGCCTGGTCGTCGGTGAGCCGCGGCGAGGCGGACGCCGAGGGGGAGGGGGAAACGGACGCCGACGGGTCGGCGGTGCCGGCCGTCTGGGTCGGCGCGATCCGGGCGGACGTGGTGGTGGTCTCCTTCTGCTCGGAGCCGCAGGCGGCGAGCAGAAGGGCGCAGGACGCGGCGAGGCAGGCGATGGCCGGGCCGCGCAGTCGATGTCGCAGAGAGGTACTCATGCGCCTATTCCTGACCCGGGCCCTCCGCTCCCTGACGCACCGGACCGCGCAACCACCCGATCGCGGTCCTCCTCCGGTCCGGACGGGGGAAACCGCTCCGGCCCCCCGCCCGGACGCCGCCTCACCGGTCGGACGACGAGTCGTCCTCGTTGTCGTCCCCGTTCGTGTAGCGGAACCGCGCCCACAGCGGAAGGAGGAACCAGCAGACCAGGTACCAGGCCAAGACCCCGGACACCAGCCACGGCACGTATCCGTCGTGCGTGGCCACGCGCATGATCAGGAAGAGCGCCGAGATCAGCGTCGCGAGGAGCAGGACCAGGCCGAGGAACGTGAGCCGGGACGCCCAGACGACCGCCTGGGGCTTGATGCGGCGCCCCGACACGATGCGGTGGAAGGCCACGGGCCCGATGAGGGCGCCGGTCGCCAGCGAACCGAGCACGACGGTGACGATGTAGATCGTCTTGTCGATCTGTTCCAAGCCCTGGAAATGTGGTGTGAACACCACGGTGAGCAGGAAGCCCAGGAGGATCTGGACGCCGGTCTGGGCGACCCTGATCTCCTGGATGAGTTCGGTCCAGCGCCGGTCCGCGCGCTCTTCGGGCGACTCGTGTCTTCTGGTCCGCCGGTCACTGTCGGGTATCGCATCCTCAGCCATGGCGTCCTCTTTCCCGCAGGTCGGCATCCCATCCGCCCGGAGTTTTCCTTTCCTGGAGTGCGGTGCCGTCCCACCTCCCGGCCCGGTGACAAGCTCCTCGCGGCGGGCCGGGACCGGGAGGACGCATCCGTACGCACGCGCGCGTGAGGAGTGCGATCACCGGAGGGCCTGCGTAGCCTGGGAGCCACCCCGGAGGCACCCGGGGGAGGACGGGCCGCTCCACGCCGCCGCAAGTACGCCGGAGAAGAGCCGCGGAGGTCGTGTGTCGACGTACGAGGATCCCCTGGGCGATCTGCTGGCCCGCTCCCACCTGCGGTCCGTACGGGAGCTCGCGGGCCTCGTCCAGGACGCGGGCCGCCGCATGGGACTCCGGGGGACGGCCATGTACGTCACCGACCTCCAGCAGATCCGGCTGATCCCGCTGCCCCAACCGGACGCCACCGACCGGCCGACGCTCGACGTCGACACCTCCCTGGCGGGCCTGGCCTACCGCACGCAGCAGGTGCAGCGGTCGAGGGACCGTGCCACCGCCTGGCTGCCGATGATCGACGGGGTCGAACGCGTCGGCGTCCTGATGGTGACGGCGTCCGCCCTGGACGACGCCCTGCTCGGACGCGTCCAGACGCTCGCCGGGGCCGCCGCCCTGCTCATGGTGTCGAAGTCCTCCCACAGCGACCTGCTGGTCGAGACGGAACGGGCGAGGGCGATGACGGTGCAGGCCGAACTCCTGTGGGCCTTCCTGCCGCCGCGGACCATCGGCACGTCGGAGGTCACCTCCTCGGCGGTCCTCGAACCCGCTTACGACATCGGCGGCGACACCTTCGACCACACCCTGGACGACGGTGGCCTGCACCTGACCGTCATCGACTCCATGGGCCACGACCTCGCCTCCGGCGGAGCCAGCGCGGCCGGGCTCGCCGCCTGCCGGGCGGCCCGCCGGTCCGGCGGTTCGCTGACCGACATCGTCACCTCGATCGACCGGATCCTGGACACCTGGTTCACCGACCGCCTCATGACCGCGGTCGTCGCCCATCTCGACACCTCCGACGGACGGCTGACCTGGATCAACTGCGGGCACCCGCCGCCCCTGCTGATCCGTCACGGAAGGATCCTCCCGCACGTCCTCGACCGGGAGCCCGACCTGCCGCTCGGCTGGGGCTTCCTCAGGGAGACGCCGCCCACCGAGCACACCGCGCGCCTCCAGCCCGGCGACCGGATCCTCCTCTACAGCGACGGCGTCACCGAGGCACGCTCGCCCGGAGGCGACTTCTACGGCGAGGAGCGGCTGGCCGACACCGTCATCCGTGCCACGGCGGCCGGCGCCCCCGCCCCCGAGGCGCTCCGGCGCCTGGTCCAGGGCCTGCGGCAGCACCAGGGCCACAAGCTGCGCGACGACGCCACCATCCTGCTCACCGAGTGGCACCCGAGCGGACGCGGCGGAGGACCACGGCCGGGTCCCGGGGCGGGTGACCGCGGAGAAGCGGCCGGCCCCGGAGGGAGGGCGACCGCGGAAACGCGACCGCTCCCGGAGGACGAGTGATCGCTTCGGACGCGGGTAGGCGCGGGTTCGACAGCGAGACCGCGTCGAACCGT
>NZ_LGEG01000257.1 GCF_001280125.1 Streptomyces sp. NRRL F-6492 | reverse complement strand
GGTCCGGGGCCTGCGCCTGGGCCGGTACGGAGGCGGCGGGCCGCTCGGGCCCGGCGGCCGGCGCGGGAGCGGGGGCGGCGACGGGGGCGGGAGCGGGGCCGGAGGCCAGGATCGGGCCGGCCGGGGCCGCGGGCGGGTGGGGCGGGGCGTCGTCGTCCGAGGGGGCGGGCCGGCTCGTGCCGGGAACCCACGCGCCCCCGTTCCAGTACCGGATGTACCCGGGAATGGACGGGTCCGGGTAGTACCCCGCCTGCGGTACCTCTCCGCCGCCTCCAGGAGGAGTAGCCACTGCCCCGACTCCGTTCAGTCACAACGCCCTTGATCCGCACGGCAGCGCGCCGGGCGTGCCGCGCCCAGGGATGACAGTAACGAAGAACGTCGCCGAGGGAGGAAGGAGCGGGTGAGAAAGGCCGCCTTCGGGCGACACTCCCCGGAATCGGTCACTCCGTGTGATGTTCGGGCCGATGCCTTCCGTTCGCTCGTCCAGAGGAGCATGCCCGGCAGGACCCCGGGCACACGGGAGCGGAAAAAACTTCCCGGAAAAATCTTCCCGAAGTCGCGTAATGAGTCGCGGGCACCCCGCTCTCTCCTGGCGAAGGCCCGCCCGGGGCCGTCCGTGAGAAGGAGTACGACCATGCAGAACACCGACGACACCACCGTCGAGCGCGAGCTGGAGCTGAAGCTGGTGCTCTCCCCCGAGCGCGCCGTCCCGGTGCCCGCGCGGCTCGCCTACCGGACCGACGACCCGTACGCCGTCCACATCACCTTCCACGTCGGCACGGACCACCCGGTCCACTGGACCTTCGCGCGCGAACTGCTCGTCGAGGGCGTCTTCCGGGCCTGCGGCCACGGGGACGTCCGCATCTGGCCCACCAAGGTCGACGGCCGCGGCGTCGTCCTGATGGCGCTCTCCTCCCCCGACGGCGACGCCCTGCTCGAAGCCCCGTCCGCGCAGGTGTCCGCCTGGCTGGAGCGGACCCTGCGCGCCGTGCCGCCGGGCACCGAGTCGGAGCGGCTCGGCATCGACGACGGGCTCGCCGAACTGCTCGCGGCCACCGTGGCCGCCGACGACCTGTGGCTGCGCGACCCGTGGCCGTCGGACGAGTCGCAGGACGGCGAGCGCTGATCCCGTGCGCGGGCCCTTCCGGGGAGCCTCAGAAGAGCTTTCCGGGGTTGAGGAGCCCCAGGGGGTCGAAGGTCGCCTTGATCCCGCGCTGGAGCTCCAGGCCGACCGGTCCCAACTCGCGGGCCAGCCACTCCTTCTTGAGGACGCCGACGCCGTGCTCGCCGGTGATCGTGCCGCCGAGGGCGAGCCCGAGCGCCATGATCTCGTCGAAGGACTCGCGGGCCCGCCGCGACTCGTCCTCGTCGGTGTGGTCGAAGCAGACGACGGGGTGGGTGTTGCCGTCGCCCGCGTGCGCGCAGACGCCGATGGTCAGGCCGTACTTCTCCGCGACGGCCGCCGTGCCGTCGAGCATCTCGGCGAGCCGGGTGCGGGGCACGCACACGTCGTCGATCATCGTGGCGGACTTGATGGTCTCCAGGGCGGTGAGGGAGAGCCGGCGGGCCTGGAGGAGGAGTTCGGACTCGGCGGCGTCGGCGGCCGGCACGACCTCGGTGGCGCCCGCCGCCGTGCACAGCTCTCCGACGGCGGCCAGGTCGGCGGCCGGGTCGGGGGTGTCGAAGGCGCACAGGAGGAGCGCCTCGGTGGTGTCGGGCAGACCCATGCGCGCCAGCTCGTTGACGGCCCGGACGGTCGTGCGGTCCATCAGTTCGAGGAGCGACGGGGTGTGGCCTCGCTCCATGATCGCGCAGACGGCGGCGCAGGCGGCGGCCGCGGAGGGGAACTCGGCGGCGAGCGCGAGTTGTACCGGGGGCCGCGGCTTGAGGGCGAGGACGGCCTTCACGACGACGCCGAGGCTGCCCTCGGAGCCGACGAAGAGCCGGGTCAGGTCGTATCCGGCGACGCCCTTGGCGGTGCGGCGGCCGGTGGTCAGGAGCCGTCCGTCGGCGAGGACGACGTCGAGGCCGAGGACGTACTCGGCGGTGACCCCGTACTTGACGCAGCACAGGCCGCCGGAGGCGGTGCCGATGTTGCCGCCGATGGTGCACGTCTCCCAGCTGGAGGGGTCCGGCGGGTAGTACAGGCCCCGTTCGGCGACGGCCCGGGACAGCACGGCGTTGACCACGCCCGGTTCGACGACGGCGATCCGGTCGACGGGGTCGATCTCCAGGATCCGGTCCATCTTCACCAGGGAGAGCACGATGCAGTCGTCGGAGGCGTTGGCGCCGCCGGAGAGGCCGGTGCGGGCGCCCTGCGGGACGACGGGGACCCGGAGTTCGGTCGCGGTGCGCATGACGTGCCGCACCTGTTCCACGGTGCGCGGGAGCACCACGGCCGCGGGGGTGCCGGCCGTGCAGAAGCTCGCCATGTCGTGGGCGTAGGAGGAGGTCACGTCGGGGTCGGTGAGCAGGGCCTCGGCGGGCAGTCCGGTGAGCAGGCGCTCGTGGAGCCGTGACCGGAGGTCGTCCTTCTGCTGCCTCGGGAGCCGCTGCCTCTGGAGATCGTCCATGCGTCCAGCGTGGCACCCGGGGCCATCGGTGTGAACCCGCCGGAGCGGGCGCTTCGTGTGCTCTTCGTACGGCCGGGCGCGGGCGCACAGTGAGTGCCGTGAAGAGCCAGAACGTGTCGAGGGCGGTCCTCGCCGCCGGAGTGGGGGCGGTGCTCGCGGCGACGGCGCTGCTGTGCGCCCCGGAGTTCCTCGGCCGGGGGGCGCCGCCCCCGCCGGGACCGGCGGAGCGGGCGGTGATCGCGGCCCACGCGGGCGCGCCGGCGGCGCTCCCGGACCTGGCCGCGCTGATCGCGGACCGGGAGGCGTGGCTGCGCGCGCATCCGGACGACGGGGCGTCCTGGGCGGAGCTCGGCGCCGCGTACACGGAGCGCGGGACGCGCCTCGGGGACGTACGGGACTATCCGCGGGCCGAGGAGGCGCTGCGCCGCTCCCTGGCCGAGCGGCCCGCCGCGCGCGGCAACACGGCCGCGCAGCTGGGCCTGGGGGTCCTCGCGGGGGCGCGGGGCGACTGGCGGACGGCCAGGGAGTGGGGCGAGCGGGTGCGGAAGGTCGAGCCGGGACGCTGGCCGGTGTACCCGGTCCTGATCGACGCCTACAACGGCCTGGGCGCGTACGGGTCGGCGCGCGAGGCGATGGAGAAGCTGGAGGAGCTGCACACGGGCGCGGTGGTACGCGCGCGTGCCGCGCAGACGTACCGCGACCGGGGCTGGCGCGAGGACGCGGACGCGGCGGGCCTGGACGCGGTGGCGCTCGCGGGGGCGGACGCGGAGCGGGCGGCGGCCCTGGGGCGGCTCGGGGACCTGGCGTGGGAGCGGGGCGAGCCGGAGGAGGCCCTGGAGCGGTACGGGGCGGCGCTGCGGCTCGTACGGGACCACGGGCCCTCGCTCGCGGGCCGGGCGCGGGCGCTCGCGGCCCTGGGGCGCACGGACGAGGCCGTACGGGAGTGGTCGGCGGCCCTGGCCCGGCTGCCGCTGCCGGAGTACGTCCTGGAGGCGGGCGAGCTGTACGAGTCGCTGGGCCTGGCGGAGGAGGCGCGGGCGCGGTACGAGCGGCTGCGGACGGGCACCTGGGCGCGGGCGGAGGTGCCCCTGGGGCTGCTCGGCGCGGACCACGGCGACCCGGCGGCGGCGGTCGTCCGGCTGCGGGCGGAGTGGGCGCGCGGGCACCGCTCGGTGGGGGTGGCGGACGCGCTGGGGTGGGCGCTCTTCCGGTCGGGGCGGGCGGAGGAGGCCCTGGAGTACGTGAGGCGGGCCACGGACGAGGGGCTGCGGAGCGCCCTCTTCTCGTACCACCGGGGCGAGGTCGAGCGGGCCCTCGGCCTCCGGGGCCCGGCCCGGCGCCATCTGGCGGAGGCCCTGCGGATCAACCCGGCCTTCTCGCCCCTGCACGCCCCGAGGGCGGCGGCGGCGCTGGCGGCGGTCGGGGAGCCGCCGGACGAGCTGCCGGAGGGAGTGGAGCCCCCGCGCACGGAGAAGGCGGCCGCGGGGCCGGGCACGCGCGCGTAGGCACGGTGCGGGTGCGGGTGCCGTGCGGGACGGCGTACGGGGGACGTGCAGCCGGGTACGCGCGCGGAGGCGCGGTGCGGGTGCGGGCACGCGCGCGTAGGCACGGTGCGGGTGCGGGCACGCGCGCGTAGGCACGGTGCGGGTGCGGGTGCCGTGCGGGACGGCGTACGGGGGACGTGCAGCCGGGTACGCGCGCGTGTGGTCAGGTGCGCGCGCGTACCCGGCCGTCCTTGAAGGGTGGCGTCCCGGGCAGGCCCCGTGTCCCGCCGGAACGCCGGGGCCGGACGCCGGGTCCGGCGGACGGCCGGGCCCGGGCCGGCCCGGTCGGTGGCGCGGCGAGGGGGTCCGGGGTGCTGCCCCGGACCCCCTCGCGCGCGTGGGCGGCCCCTAGAGGTTGCCGCGCTTCTCCTGCTCGCGCTCGATCGCCTCGAACAGGGCCTTGAAGTTGCCCTTGCCGAAGCCCATCGAGCCGTGGCGCTCGATCATCTCGAAGAAGACGGTCGGGCGGTCCTGGACCGGCTTGGTGAAGATCTGGAGCAGGTAGCCGTCCTCGTCGCGGTCGACGAGGATCTTCAGCTCGCGCAGGGTCTCGACGGGCACCCGGGTCTCGCCGGCCCACTCGCCGAGGGTGTCGTAGTACGAGTCGGGGGTGTCGAGGAAGGCGACGCCCGCGGCCCGCATCGCGCGCACGGTGGAGACGATGTCGTTGGTGGCGAGGGCGATGTGCTGGACGCCGGCGCCGCCGTAGAACTCCAGGTACTCGTCGATCTGCGACTTCTTCTTCGCGATCGCGGGCTCGTTGATCGGGAACTTCACCTTGAGGGTGCCGTCCGCGACGACCTTCGACATGAGCGCCGAGTACTCGGTCGCGATGTCGTCGCCCACGAACTCCTTCATGTTCGTGAAGCCCATGACCTTGTTGTAGAACCCGACCCAGTCGTTCATCCGGCCGAGCTCGACGTTGCCGACGCAGTGGTCGATGGCCTGGAAGGTGCGCTTGGCCGGGGGCTCGACGATCGGGTTCGCGGCGACGAAGCCCGGCAGGTACGGGCCGCTGTAGCCGGAGCGCTCGACGAGGGTGTGGCGGGTCTTGCCGTAGGTGGCGATGGCGGCGAGGACGACGGTGCCGTGCTCGTCCTCCACCTCGTGCGGCTCGGTGACGCCGGTGGCGCCGTGCTCGACGGCGTACGCGTAGGCGGCGCGGGCGTCCGGGACCTCGATGGCCAGGTCGACGACGCCGTCGCCGTGCTCGGCGACGTGCTCGGCGAGGAAGCGGCCCCGGTCGGTGGAGGCCTTGATGACGGAGGTGAACACGAAGCGCGCGGCGCCGTTGGTGAGGACGTAGCTCGCCGTCTCGCGGCTGCCGTTCTCCGGTCCGGAGTAGGCGACCAGCTTCATGCCGAAGGCGGTGGAGTAGTAGTGGGCGGCCTGCTTGGCGTTGCCGACGGCGAAGACGACCGCGTCCATTCCCTTCACGGGGAAGGGATCGGCCTGCCGCGCCGTGGAGGGGGTGTGGTGGATGGTCTCAGTCATGGCAGCAATGTCCCTTCGTTCGGCAAGGTGCGCAAGAGTTTGCTGTTCCCCTGGTCAATCTGCACAGCGACACGCGAGCATGGCCGTGCGACTTGTACATCCTGACTACGGAGGGGCCGCTGTGGCGATCGATCATTTGGACGGGCGGCTGATCGCGCTGCTCGCGCGCGAGCCGCGCATAGGGGTCCTGGAGGCGTCCCGGCGGCTCGGGGTGGCGCGGGGGACGGTGCAGGCGCGGCTCGACCGGCTCCAGGCGTCGGGGGTGATCAGGGGGTTCGGGCCGGAGGTGGACCCGGCGGCGCTCGGCTATCCGGTGACTGCCTTCGCGACCCTGGAGATCAAGCAGGGGCAGGGCGCGGACGTGCGGGGGCACCTGGCGACGGTGCCGGAGGTCCTGGAGCTGCACACGACCACGGGGCACGGGGACATGCTCTGCCGACTGGTGGCCCGCTCCAACGCGGACCTCCAGCGGGTGATCGACAAGGTGGTGGGGTTCGAGGGGATCGTGCGGGCGTCCACGGCGATCGTGATGGAGAACCCGGTGCCGCTGCGGATCATCCCGCTGGTGGAGCAGGCGGCGAGCGGGGAGCCGCTGACGTGACGGGACCCGGCGGGCGCCGGGCCGGGGACGCAAAGGAAACACTGCAAAGAAGTACTTGCAAAGAAAGCCTTGCAAGTACTTCTTTGCACGTCTACGCTCAGGGCATGCCCGAGCCCGAGAAGCGCCCCGGGGAGACCCCCGGAGAACACGTCGTCCGCTCCCTGGACCCCCGCTCCCTGCGCGGCCTCGCCCACCCCCTCCGCATCCAGCTCCTGCGCGCCCTGCGCCGCCAGGGCTCCGCCACCGCCTCCCAACTGGCCGAGCGGCTGGGCGAGTCCAGCGGGGCGACCAGCTACCACCTGCGCCAGCTCGCCGCCCACGGCTTCGTCGAGGACGACCCGGAGCGCGGCAAGGGCCGGGAGCGGTGGTGGAAGGCGGTCCCGGGCGGCACGGTCTTCGACGAGTCGCTCTACCGGAACGAGGACCCGGAGGTCCGGGGCGCCGTCGACGTCTACCTCCACGAGATCGCGACGATCCACACCCAGGAGCTGAACACCTACCTCGGCACCCGGGGCGACTGGGACCAGAAGTGGCTCGGCTCCGCCGACATGAGCGACTTCACGCTGCGGCTGCCGCCCGCGAAGCTGCGCGAGCTCAGCGAGAAGGCGCACGCCCTGATGGAGGAGTACCGGACCGCCCCCGAGCAGGACGCGCCGGACGCCGAGCGCATACGGGTCCACCTCCACGCGTTCCCGCAGCGCGAGGACTGAGCGCCGCGCCCGCCGGGCATCCCGAACCCAGCACGGAAGGACCACGCACCATGCATGCCGACATCCACCTCCAGCTGCACGCCCTGACCGCCGCCGAGGCCCACCGCACCGCCGAACTCCGTTTCACCCGCGAGGAGTCCGCCTCCCCCTCCCTGCGCGTCCAGCTCGGCTGGCGCCTGGTCGAGCTGGGCCTGCGGCTCGCGACGCCCGCCGACCGCCCGGTCACCCTGGCCGCGTGACCGCGCCGGAGGGCGGAAAAAAGAAAGGGGACGCACGGCCGCTGGCCACCGTCCTGACCGCCAACGCCGTATCGATCACCGGCAGTTCGCTCACCCTCATCGGCGTCCCGTGGTTCGCCCTGGAGACCACGGGAAGCCCCGGCAAGGCCGGGCTCGTCGCCTTCTGCGCCGCCCTGCCCGTCCTCGTCTCCGCCCTCGCCGGCGGGCCGGTCATCGACCGGCTCGGCCGCCGCCGGGTCAGCGTCGCCTCCGACCTGGTCTGCGGCCTGGCGCTCGCCGCGATCCCGCTCCTGCACCACGCAGGGGCCCTGCGGTTCTGGATGCTGTGCGCCCTGATGGCGGTCAACGGCCTGTGCCACGCGCCCGGCGAGACGGCCCGGCGCGTCCTGGTCCCCGACCTGGCCGGGCGGGCCGGGACCTCGCTCACCCGGGCCGCCAGCCTGTACGACGCCGTGTCGCGCGGGGCCTGGATGGCGGGCGCCGCCGTCGCCGGGCTGCTCGTCGCGTTCATGGGCGCCGACACGGTCCTGCTCCTCGACTCCGCGACCTTCGTCCTCTCCGCGCTGCTCGTCCTGGCCGGACTGCGCGGGGTGCCCGCGGCGGAGCCGGTGCGCGACGGCCCGCGCCTCTCCCCCGCCCGCTACCGGGCCGATCTGCGCGAGGGATACGCCTTCCTGTTCCGGGCCAAACTGCTGCTCGGCATCACCGTGATGGTGATGGTGACCAACGGCCTCAGCCAGAGCTGGAGTTCGGTCCTGCTGCCGGTCCACGCCCGGGAGGAGCTGGGCGGCCCCGCCACCCAGGGCCTGCTCGTCGCGGTCTTCGGCGGCTGCGCCCTCGCGGGGGCGCTGCTCTACGGGGCGGTCGGGGAGCGCTTCCCGCGCCGGGCCGTGTTCACGGCCGGGTTCCTGGTCGGCGGCGCCCCGCCGTACGTGGTGGCCGCGCTCACCGACACCACGGCGCCGCTCCTGGTGACGCTCGCGGCGTCCGGGTTCGGCGCCGGGGTGCTCAACCCGATCCTGTCCACGGTGACGTACGAGCGGGTCCCCGAGGGGCTCCGCAGCCGGGTCATGGGCGCGAGCACGGCGGGGGTGCTGCTCACGACCCCGCTGGGCGGCCTCGCGGCCGGCCTCCTGGTCGAGCGGGTCGGCCTGTCGGCGACGCTGCTCGGGGTCGGGGCGCTCTACTTCCTGACGACGCTCTCGCCGCTGGTGTTCCCGGCGTGGCGGGACATGGACGCGAAGCCCGGGTCCGCCCCCGCCGAAGAAGGGGTCAGCAGGACGGGACCTTCGCGTCCTGCCCCTGCTCCAGGGCCCTGAGGGACGCCACCGCGTCGCCGAGGGCGGTGACGGGGACGAGCCGCATCCCCTTCGGCAGCTCGGCCTCCGCGTCCGAGCACTCCGCCTTCGGCACCAGGAAGACGGTGGCGCCGTCCCGGGCGGCGGCCTGCGTCTTGAGGGAGACCCCGCCGACGGCGCCGACCTTCCCGTCGGGCGCGATCGTGCCCGTACCGGCGACGGTCCGGCCGCCGGTGAGGTCGCCGCCGTCCCCGTCGCCGTCGAGCTTGTCGACGATGCCGAGGGAGAAGAGGAGCCCGGCGCTGGGACCGCCGACGTCGGCGAGGTTCAGGGTGACCCTCACCTTCTCGGGGTCCATCTTCAGATGGCCGAGGGCGGCGAGGGCGGCCGCGTCCTGCGACTGCTTCATCTGGCCGAGGTTGTGCTTCTCGATCTCCGCGTCCGACTTCCCCGAGGGGTAGACGGAGCCCTTCGGCAGGACGGCCCGGTCGGTGCGGAACCAGGCGTCGGTCACGTCCCCGAAGCGGATGTCCGCGGACGGCCCGGTCGCGAGGATCGTCGTCATCCGCAGCTGCCCCTCGGTCTCCCGCACCGGGGCGCCGGTGATCGTGATGACCGGCTTCCCCTTGTCCTCGCCGAGCACGTCGGCGGTCGAACCGGGCTGCGCGATCGCGTACGGCAGCGGCGCGAGCCCGACGACGGCGAGGAGCGCGACGACGGGCAGCGCGCCGAGCGCGAGGGCACGGGGACGGGAGAGACGGGAGAGCACGCGTCCAATCTACTGGGACGCGCGGGGGTACGGGGCCGGGGCACGGTCGGGGGGAGCGCGCACGGGCCCGGGCACGGTCAGGGGCGGGCCGGCCCCGAAGGCTCGGGCCCTGCCCGTACGCCCGTACCCGTCCCGGCCGCCGCGCGCCCTAGCGCAGCGCGTCCGCGACCTCGCGGGCCGCGTCGACCACCCTCGGGCCGACCCGCTCGGGGACGGCGTCGGCGAGCATGACGACGCCGACGCTGCCCTCGACGCCGGTCACGCCGACCAGGGGGGCGGCGGCGCCGCTCGCGCCGGCCTCCAGTTCGCCGTGGGTGAGGGTGTAGCCCGGTTCGGTCAGGCCGCCCTGGCGGGCGGCGAGGATGGCGCGGCCGGCCGCGCCCCGGTCCAGCGGGTGGCGGAAGCCGGCCCGGTAGGCCACGTGGTAGTCGGTCCAGGTCGGTTCGACGACCGCGACCGCGAGCGCCTCCGCCCCGTCGACCAGGGTGAGGTGGGCCGTCGCCCCTATGTCCTCGGCGAGCGAGCGCAGGGCGGGCAGCGCCGCCTCGCGCACCAGGGGGTGGACCTGGCGTCCGAGCCGCAGCACGCCGAGGCCGACGCGGGCGCGTCCGCCGAGGTCGCGGCGGACCAGGGCGTGCTGTTCCAGCGTGGCGAGCAGGCGGTAGACCACGGTCCGGTTGACGCCGAGTTTGTTGGACAACTCGGTGACCGTCAGGCCGTGGTCGGTGTCGGCGAGCAGTTTGAGGACTCTGAGTCCCCGGTCGAGCGTCTGGGAGGTCTCCGCGGTCACGACGCCCTCTCCTTCGGAGTGGGATGGAGGCGGGACTCTCACGGGGTTGCCTCGCCGGTCCCGCGGCGACGCACGTCAGAGGCCGCCGGCAGGAAGGGGTACACCGGCTGCGCTCCGCGGCGGCGCTGCCACGGGGCGAATGCTTTTGAGCCGGGACAGTAGCGACCCGCTCCGCTCAGCGGAAGACCTCGTCCAGAATCCGGGCGCCGGCGACCGGATGGAGACGTTTCGGGACCTTCGTCGGCCGGAGAGAGGACTTCGGGCGACAAGAACGGCTATGTCGTGCTCGTAGCGTGGAGGTGGTTCCGGAGCCGGCCGTGGGGGTCGGCACCGGTGCCGGTCCCGCGTCACGACGGGACGGCCGAGGCCCGTACGCGGCAGCGCGTACGGGCCTCGGGTCCATGGGCCGGTGCGGGTCTCAGCGCATGCGGGTGGCCCACTCCTGGACCTTCTTGATCCGCTCCCGGATCTGCCCCGCGGTGGCCTCCGCGCTCGGCGGGCCGCCGCACACCCGGCGCAGCTCGGTGTGGATGACGCCGTGCGGCTTGCCGCTCTGGTGCACGTACGCGCCGACCATCGTGTTCAGCTGCTTGCGCAGTTCGAGCATCTCCTTGTGGGAGACGACGGGCCGCCGCTCGGCGGGCAGCTCCAGGAGGTCCGCCTCGGTGTCCGGCTTCTTGCGGCTGTGCGCGATCTGCCGGGCCTGGCGCTTCTGGAGGAGGAGCTGCACCTGGTCGGGTTCGAGGAGGCCGGGGATGCCCAGGTAGTCCTGCTCCTCCTCGCTGCCGGGGTGGGCCTGCATGCCGAACTCGGCGCTGTTGTAGAGGACGCGGTCGAAGACGGCGTCGGACTCCAGCGCCTCGAAGGGCAGCATGTCCTGCTCCCCGGTGTCCTCGTCCTGCTGCTTCTCGGCCTCCGCCATCTCCTTCTCGGACTCGGCGTACGGGTCCTCGTCCTCGCCCGCCTTCTTCGGCCGGTCGAGCGTGTGGTCGCGCTCGACCTCCATCTCGTTGGCGAAGCCGAGGAGGCTGGGGATCGTGGGCAGGAACACGGACGCGGTCTCGCCGCGCCTGCGGGAACGCACGAAGCGGCCGACGGCCTGGGCGAAGAAGAGCGGCGTCGAGATCGTCGTCGCGTACACGCCGACCGCGAGGCGGGGGACGTCGACGCCCTCGGACACCATGCGGACCGCGACCATCCAGCGGTCCTCGCTCCCGCTGAACTCGTCGATGCGGTTCGAGGCGCCCGTGTCGTCGGAGAGGACGAGGGTGGGCCGGGTGCCGGTGATCTCGCGGATCAGCTTGGCGTACGCGCGGGCCGACTCCTGGTCGGAGGCGATGACGAGGCCGCCCGCGTCCGGGATGGACTTGCGGACCTCGGTGAGCCGCTGGTCGGCGGCGCGCAGCACGTTCGGCATCCAGTCGCCGCGCGGGTCGAGGGCGGTGCGCCAGGCCTGCGAGACCGCGTCCTTGGTCATCGGCTCGCCGAGGCGGGCGGCGATCTCGTCGCCGGCCTTGGTGCGCCAGCGCATGTTGCCGCTGTAGGAGAGGAAGATGACCGGCCGGACGACCCCGTCGCCGAGGGCGTTGCCGTAGCCGTACGTGTAGTCCGCGGACGACCGGCGGATGCCGTCGTTGCCCTCCTCGTACGTGACGAAGGGGATCGGGTTGGTGTCGGAGCGGAACGGGGTGCCGGTGAGCGCGAGGCGGCGCGTGGCGGGCTCGAAGGCCTCCAGGCAGGCCTCGCCCCAGGACTTGGAGTCTCCGGCGTGGTGGATCTCGTCCAGGATGACGAGGGTCTTGCGCTGCTCGCAGCGGTTGCGGTGGAGCATGGGCCGCACGCCGACGCCCGCGTAGGTGAGGGCGACGCCGTCGTACTCCTTGCTGAGCGGCCCCGCGCTGTACTCCGGGTCCAGCTTGATCCCTATGCGCGCGGCGGCCGCGGCCCACTGCTTCTTCAGGTGCTCGGTGGGCGCGATCACGGTGACCTGCTGCACGACGTGGTGGTGCAGGAGCCACGAGGCGAGGGTCAGCGCGAAGGTGGTCTTGCCGGCTCCTGGGGTGGCGACCGCGAGGAAGTCGCGGGGCTGCTCCTGGAGGTACTTCTCCATCGCGCCCTGCTGCCAGGCGCGCAGCTTGCCGGCGGTGCCCCAGGGGGCGCGGCCGGGGAAGGCGGGAGAGAGGTGGTGTGAGGAGGGGGCGGTGGTAGTCACGATCTCCGGTTCGACGCTCGTCCAGATATGACAACCGGGCCACCTTACCGGCGGCCCGGCCCGGACCTCGTACCCGACGGGGGGTCTCCCACCCGGGTGCGATTCACCTCACGTCGGGGTCGATCAGTGCCCGGAGGCCGGCCGCGATCTCCCCGACCCCGTCCGTCTCCCCGGTGGCGACGGCGATGACCAGGCGTTCCGCCGCGTCGACGTCGGGACGGAGCTGGACGCCGTTCAGGGCGAGGAGGGTCACGCAGGAGAGCCGGGCGGTGCGCTTGTTCCCGTCGACGGCGGGGTGGTTCACGGCGAGGGACTGCAGGAGCGCGGCGGCCTTGCCCAGCAGGTCCGGGTACGCCTCCTCGCCGAACACCGTGGCCGAGGGCCGGTGGACGGCCGAGTCGAGCAGTCCGGCGTCGCGGACGACGAAGGGCTGGTCGTCCACGGCGTGCTCGGCGACGATCAGGACGTCCGCGGTGGAGAGGCGGACGCGGCTCACTTGAGCCGCTCCATCAGCTCGTGCCACTTGGCGGCCTGCTCCTCGGCGGCCCGGCGCACGGCCGCCTCCCGGGCGGGAGCGTCGGCTTCCCGCCGTACGGGGGCTCCGGGGCGGTCGTCGTGGGAGTGCGGGTGCGTGGCCATGCCGGAACGGTAGCGATCGGCGCCGTACCGGTGCCATCGGATTCAGTCCCGGGCCACCGGCTCCCCGTGCAGCCGCGTCGCCACCCACGCCCCCGCCGCCGCCACCCCCGCCATCGGCAGGAAGACCGCCGCGAAGGCGGCCGTGTGGGAGCCGGTGGCGGCCGTGTGGGAGGTGACCGCGTGGCCCACCGCGCCGCCGCCGAGGGCCGCGAAGGCCGCGCCGCCGGCCGCGAGCAGCAGGACGTTGGAGAGGCCGTCGGAGATCTGGAGGGCGGCCGAGTTCGCGCCCGCCTCCTCCGGGGCGGAGAGCTTCAGCAGGAGCACGCTCGTGGAGGAGATCACCGCGCCCATGCCGAGGCAGCCGAAGGCCCAGGCCACCGCGACGGTCCACACGGGAACGGCGGTGATCAGGACGCTCGGCGCCGTCGCGATCGCGAGGGCGACCAGGACCATCCCGAGGACGACGAGACGCTCCCGGTACGGCTCCGTCCACGGCCGGGACTGGATCCAGGAGCCGAGCGCCCAGGTGAGGCCGCCGACGGCCAGGGAGAGACCGGCGAGGGTGGGGCTCAGGCCCCGCTGGGTGACCAGCATCAGGGGTACGAACGACTCGGCGGCGATGAAGGACCCGGCCGCGATCCCGCGCAGCAGGACCACGGAGGGCAGGCCGCGGGCGGCCCGGTGGGTGCCGCGCGGCAGCAGCCCCCGCACGGCGGGCACGAGGAGCGCGGCGCCCGCGGCGGCGGGCAGCAGGGAGAGCCAGCGCAGCTCCTGCCCGGCGTACTGGAGGAGCCCGGCGCCCGCGGAGATGCCGAGCGCCAGCCGGATCCGGCGCCGGTCCCAGGGCGCGACGGGCGCCTCCGGGTCGGCGGGGCCCGAGGCGGTGCGGCGGATCGCGGGGAGGGCGAGGGCGAGCGGCAGGACGACGAGGACCGGGATGCCGACGAAGACCCAGCGCCAGCCCAGGTGCTCGGTGATCGTGCCGGAGGCGAGCGGCCCGACGACGGAGGGGACGACCCAGCTGGCGGCGAAGGCCGCCATGATCGCGGGCCTGAGGTGCTCGTCGTAGGCCCGGCTGACGACCACGTACAGGGCGACGATGACGAGGCCGCCGCCGAGGCCCTGCACGGCCCGGCCCAGGACGAACGTCCCCATGACGCCGGCGGTCCCGGAGAGGAGCAGCCCGGCGGCGAAGGCGGACATGCCGGCGGCGAGGGGGCCGAGCGGGCCCTTCCGGTCGGACCACTGGCCGGCCAGGACCATGCCGAAGAGGCTGGTGGTGAAGTACGCGGAGAAGGCGAAGGCGTAGACGGAGACGCCGTTCAGCTCGCGGGCGGCGACGGGCATGGCGGTGCCGACGGCGGTCGCCTCGAAGGCGATGAGCAGGACGACGGAGACGATGCCGATGCTGAGCGCCCGGTGGGCCGGGTCGAGGACGGACCCCTGGCCGGCGGTCCCCCGGTCTCCGGGGCGGTCGGCGGGGGTTCCGGGGCTCGGGTCGACGGCGGCGTCGGTGCCGGCGTCTCGGGGTTCGAGGGCGCTCATCCCCCCAGAGTAAGAGGTGTAGACCTGAATGACCCCTGTCGGAAGTCCGGTGACCGCTCGGCCCTCGGACCTACGACCGCGAACGGAGTGTTGCGGGCGTGTGGCAGTCGCGTGGCACGGCCCCGCGCACCCTTGAGCCCCCTCGGACCGCGCCCTACCGTCGTACTCGTCGCCACCGCACGACCGTGTGCCCGAGTGGTTCAGGGACTCGCCTGCAAAGCGAGTTACGCGGGTTCAATTCCCGCCACGGTCTCCGCAGCGCCTCGGCCCCCGGACCCTCGGTCCGGGGGCCGAGGCCGTTCCCGCGCCCCTCTCGTGGCCCTCCCGCGCCCCTCCCGCGCCCCTCCCGTGGCCGGAGCGCGACGTCTCGATAGGCTCGTTCCCGCTCCGGTGGCCCCGGGGCGTCGGAGCTACGGGGGGACGAGCCGGTGGAACAGGCGCGCACGCGACGGGAGTCCGCGCGGCGGATCGGACCGTACCGGCTGGTCACCCGTCTCGATCCGCCCGGCTCCCCCGCCCCCTGCCGCCGGTTCGTGGCCCGGGGCGAGGACGGGCGCACGGTCCTGCTGAGCACCCCGCTGCCGGGCGCCGACCCGGCCCGCTTCGCGGCGGAGGCCGGGGCGGGGCGCCACCTGGCGGGGCCGTGGCTGGCGCCGGTGACGGAGGTGTCGGCCCCCTCCCCGGAGCCCGGAGCCGGACCCGGACCCACCGCCCCCGCCTGGTACGCCACCCCCTACCTCCCCGTCCTCCCCCTCCCCGTCGCCCTCGCCGTCCACGGCGGGCCGCTGCCGGAGGCGGTCGTGCGGGGCGTCGGGGTCGCGCTCGCCGAGACGCTCGCCGCCGTGCACGCGGGGGGCCTCGCGCACGCCGGGGTCTCCCCGGCCGCCGTGCTGATCGCCGCCGGCGGGCCGCTGCTGAGCTGTTTCGGGGCGGTACGGGCCGCGGGGCCCGACGGCGAGCCGCGCGCCGCGCTGCCCGGGGTCGATCCCGGGGCCCTCGCCCCCGAGCAGGCGGCCGGGGGACGCCCGCGCCCGCCGGGGGACGTGTTCGCGCTCGGCGCCGTCCTCGCGTACGCCGCCACCGGCCACACCGTGCCCGAGCGCGACGAGCTGCCGCCCGGACTGCGGCCGGTGGTCGCCGCCTGTCTGGCCCGCGACCCCGCCGACCGGCCCACCGCCGCCGCCCTGGCGGCCTCGCTCGCCCCGCCGGCCCCCGCCGCCTCCCCGCTCTCCCCCGGGTGGCTGCCCGGCCGGGTGGTCGCCGCGCTCGCCCGCCAGTCCGCCGAGCTCCTCGCCGCCGAGCCGCCGCCGCTCCCCGGACGGGCGGCCCCCGGCCCCGTACCCGCCTGAACGCGCCCCGCGCCCGTACCCGCCTGAACGCCCCCACCCCTGGATCGCACGGACCTGACCTCATGCTGTCGCCCCTGACCCACGACGACCCGGCCGCCGTCGCCACGTACCGTCTCCTCGCCCGCCTCGGCGCCGGCGGCATGGGCACGGTCTATCTGGCGCGGACCCCGGGCGGCCGGACGGTCGCCCTGAAGACCGTGCACGCCCGGCTCGCCGCCGATCCCGCCTTCCGCGGCCGGTTCCGGCTGGAGACGGACGCGGCGCGGATCATCGGCGCGCGCCACGGCGCGGCCGTCGTCGACGCCGACCCGCTGGCCGAGACCCCGTGGCTGGCCACCGAGTACGTCCTCGGGCCGCCCCTGGACGACGCCGTCGCGCTCGGCGGCCCGCTCCCCGAGCCGACCGTCCGCGCGCTCGGCGCCGCGCTCGCCGGGGCCCTCGCCCAGCTGCACTCCTCGGAGGTGGTCCACCGCGACCTGAAGCCCTCGAACGTCCTCGTCACCGCCCACGGCCCGAAGATCATCGACTTCGGCATCGCCCGCGCGGCCGGCGACGACCACCTCACCCGCACCGGGACGGCGGCCGGCACCCCGGCGTTCATGTCGCCGGAGCAGGCGGGCGGACACGAACACGGCCCGGCGGGCGACGTGTTCGCGCTCGCCGGCGTCCTCGTCTTCGCGGCCGCCGGCCACGGGCCCTTCGGCACGGGCTCCCCCGCCGACCTCCTGTACCGCGTGCGGTACGCCGAGCCCGACCTCACCGGCGTGCCGGAGGCGCTGCTGCCGCTCCTGACGGCGTGCCTCGCCAAGGACCCGGCGGCCCGCCCCACCACCGCCGTCCTCGTGGAGCACCTGCACGACGGGCACGGGGAGTTCGCGGACCACCTGCCCCCGCTGGTCCTCGCCGACATCGGCCGCCGGGCGACCGACGTGTGGCTGCACGCCCCGCACCGGCTCCCGGCCCCGGAGGGGGCCGTCGCGGCGCAGACCGCGCCCGCCGCCCCGCTCTCCCGCCGCCGGCTGTTCTCCGCGGGCGGCGCCGTCCTGCTCGGGGCGGCGGGCGCGGGCGGCGGCCTCTGGGCGTGGCGGGGCGCGCGGCGGGACGCCGCACCGTCCGGCGGGGCCACCGCCGGGCCCACCGCCGTCCCCGCCCCGACGGCCGCGGACGGGGCGCCCGCGCCGCTGTGGCAGGGCAAGGCGTTCGACCGCGAGCAGCGGATCACCCCGCTGGTCGCGGACGGTGTCGTCGGCTTCGCCGAGACCGCGGAGTTCCGGGCGCTCGGCATGCGCGACGGCGCCGAACTCTGGTCGGAGAGCGCGGTGACGGAGCCCCGTCAGATCACCACCGACGGCACGGTCTTCCACCTGTCGAGCGGCGAGTTCGAGGGCCCCGGCGTCCTCCACATCCGTACGCGCGTGGCCCGCACCGGCGCGGAGACGGCCCGGGCGATCGACCTGAAGGGCTTCGAGGGCTCCTACAAGGGCACCGAACTCCTCACCGCCTCCGACGGCGTGCTCTTCGCCGCCTCCCGGCGGGGCGACTGGGACGTCTCCGGCGACCGGGACGACACCGGCTGGCACCTGATCGCCGTCGACGTGCGCGAGGGCCGGGAGCTGTGGCGGCGGCCGTACGCGTGGGACGGCGTCCGCCCCTGGCTCTCCCGGGTCGTCGGCGACCGGCTGGTCCTCGGCAAGAACAGCGGCGACCTGGACTCCTTCCTGGTCCAGGCGCGCGACGTGCGCACCGGCCGGCAGCTGTGGCAGCGGCGGCTGCCCCTGAAGGAGTCCTCCTCGTACGTCCCCGGTCAGCTGGTGACCGACGAGCGGCACGTCTACCTGGGCGGCGACCGGCTGCGGGCCCTGCGCCTCACGGACGGCGCCGTCGCCTGGGAGTACGGCTCCGGTTCCGCCCCCACCTGCTACGGGGTGCCGGCCGTCGCGGACGGCCTCGTCCACGCGCAGGAGCGGCGCGAGACCCCGGGCCTGGTGTCCGTCGGGGCCGGCGACGGCCGCAGGCACCGGACGGAGGCGCCGTCCGGCCGCTCCCTGTCCCCGTACCTCTTCGCCACCCCCGTGGTCGGCGAGAAGTACGTGTACACGCCCGTGCGCGGCGGCCTCCACGCGGTCGCCCTGGACGGCTACCGCTCGGACTGGGTCTTCCGGACGGAGGCGAGCCGCTTCGTGACCGACAAGGAGAGGACCCGGCTCTTCGGGGCCGGCGCGACGTCCGTGGTGTCCCTCCCGCTCGCCTGACGAACCCGTCCCCGCCCCACCCCTCGCCCGCCCCTCTCCCCGGAAGCGTTCCCATGACCCCTCAGCCCCTCGCCGCCGGCGATCCGCTCCGGCTCGGCCCGTACCGGCTCCTCGGCGTCCTCGGCGAGGGCGGCATGGGCAAGGTGTACGTCGGCCGGGACGGCGCCGGGACGCCCGCCGCCGTCAAGGTCCTGCGCCCCGAGCTCGCCCACGACCCGCACCTCGCCCAGCGGTTCGTCCGCGAGGCCGACATGGCGCGGGCGGTCACCGGCGGGGGCGTGGCGCGGATCCTCGGGGCGCGGACCGAGGGCGGGCGGCCGTGGATCGCGGCCGAGTTCCTCGCCGGACCGACCCTCGACGAGGCCGTCCGCGCGTACGGGCCGCTGGACCCGCCGGCGGTCCGCGCCCTCGCCGCCCGGCTCGCCGGGGCGCTGTACGACATCCACGCGGCCGGGCTCGTGCACCGGGACCTCAAGCCCGCGAACATCGTGCTGACCTCGACCGGCCCCCGGGTCATCGACTTCGGCATCGCCCGCCCCGAGCACGGCCTCACCCTCACCACCACCGGCCAGATCCCGGTCACGCCGGGGTACGGGGCCCCGGAGCAGGTCCTCGGGCAGCGCGTCGGCCCGCCGGCCGACGTCTTCTCGCTCGGGGCGGTCCTGGTCCACGCGGCGAGCGGGCGGCGCGCCTTCGACGCCGCGCACGTGGCGGCGCTCCAGTACGAGGTGGTGCACGGCGCCCCGGACCTGAGCGGGGTGCCGCCGGAGCTGCGGGAGCTGATCGGCCCGTGCCTGGCGAAGGACCCGGCGCTCCGTCCGGCGCCCCCGGGGATCGCCGCGGCCTTCGCGCCGCCGAAGGACGCGGACCGGGTGTGGCGCAAGGGGCCGCTCGCGGAGGACATCAAGCGGCGCGAGGCCGCGGTGAGGCGTCTGACGGCGCCCGCCGACACCACCGTGCCCGGGTCGGGTCCGCCGTCCCGGCGCCGTTTCCTCACCGGGGCGGCCGTGGGCGTGGCGGTGCTCGGCGCGGGCGGCGGGGCGGGCGCCTGGTGGCTGAACCGGGGCGGAAAGTCACCGACCGCGGACGTGCCGCCGGCCGCGGCGACCCCCGAGGCGGCCTTCGCCTCGGTCGTCGACACCGAGCCGGGCGAGGCGCCGGAGCCGCTGTGGGGCCCGGTCGACGGGACGGGGCCGGGGGAGGAACTCCCGCTGCCGGTAAGGGACGTGGTGATCGTGCGGGCGGAGAGGGGCGGGCTGCTCGCCCTGTCCGTGACGGACGGGAAGGAGCGGTGGCGGGCGGAGGACGTCGCCGCGGGCGCCGGTTTCGTGTCCGTCGCGGACCGGATGGTGGTCGGCGTCGGCGGGGACGGCTCCCTGCGCGCGTTCGTCGCCTCCACCGGCCGGCCCGTCTGGCGGAGCGGGTCCGGCGTGCGGGACGTCCTCGCCGCCGACCACGCGCGGGTCTACCTGGTGACGGAGGAGAACGAGCTGCGGGCCGTCGACGCCTGGACCCTCGCCACCGCCTGGACGCGCCCGATGACCTCGCCCCGCTCCCCGAACGGCGCCGCGCGGGCCGTCGTGGGCGACGGCAGGCTCGTGATCCACGGCAGGGACGGCCGGGTCGCCGCCCTCCACACCGGGACCGGCCGGACGGAATGGCAGTTCACGGGCCAGGGCACCGACGGGCAGGCTCCGGCGTTCGGCAGCAACATCGTCTACTTCGGCGGCCCCGAACTGACCGCCCGCCGCCTCGACCGGGGCGACCTCCTGTGGAAGGAGGAGGCCGGGCGGGAGGAGGTCGGCTGGGGCACCCCCACCGCGAGCGGCGTCGCCGTCTTCGCGGTCAACTCCTACAACGCCTACCGCTACGGCACCCTGGCGGGCGTCCGCTTCCCGACCACGGACTGGTACGAGGTCCTGGACGGCACGGGCCCCGGCACGATCTCGCCCCCGGCCGTGGAGGGCGCGACGGTCTGGCTCCACGCCCCCGACGGCAGCCGCCTCCAGGTCGTCCACAAGGAGACCCACGACCGCCTCTTCTCCCTCGGCATGAAGGGCGCGGGCGGCTACCGGATGGCGAGCGGCGGCAACCGCGTCTTCCTCGTCCGGGACGGCCGGATCGCGGCGATGCCGGTGTACGGGGAGTGAGGAGGGCCCTCCGCGCCGGCGAGGCGCGTTCACGCCGGGTGCGGGGCTCCTGTTACCCGTCTCGGGCTGGCCGAGGATGTTCTTGACCATGCCTGGTCGAGCGGGTGACGCTCGTGCAACCAGACGCAACCGAGTAGTCAGGGAGCAAGGCCATGGCTCTAGTCTTCTTCGGCAAGGACCCCAACAGCAACGGCGACAACTGCCCCAGCGTGTGGGTGGACGAGAAGTCGGCGGACCTTGTTCTCCAGGGTTGGAAGGCCGACGAGGCGACCGAAGCGGAATGCCTCAAGACAGGCAGCATCCCGGAAACCGAGGGCGTGTTCCGCATCCCGGCGAGCATGGTGGATCAGATCAGGAAGGCGTGTGATGAAGCCGAGCAGCGTGCCGCCGTTCAGTGAGCTGATCGCAGGGTGCCGGAGATCGGCCGTCCACCTGGAGCTGCGCGACTCGTACGGCATCGCCTCGGAGGACGCGGACTTCGCCGAGTGGCGAGAGCTGGGAGAGATCAGCCCGGCTTCCGTCGAGCGTCGGCGTGACTGGCTCGACCTCGTGCGAGAGGCCACGGCTCGTGGCGTCGTCATGCGCCGAGCCCGCATCGTGTCCGTGCCGGTGAGCGAGTACATCCGGTACGAGCACGCGGGTACGCACCTGAACGTCGGGGCCGGTGAGCTGATCCGCTGGCTTCCCCGCCCCGAGGCCGCCACGCTGGCTCTGCCCGGCGCCGACTTCTGGCTGTTCGACGACCGCCTGATCCGCTTCGGTCACTTCGCCGGAGACGGGGAGTTCGTGAGCCACGAGCTGAACGAGGCCCCCGAGGTGGTCAAGCTCTGCGCCGACGCGTTCGAGTCGGTCTGGGAACGCGCCACATCGCACGAGAGGTTCATGGTCTAACCCGCTCCAGCGGTTCGCCACCAGCTCATGCCCAGTTACCAGTCATCCAGCGTCGAGGCCGCGCGCAAGGACGTCGCCGCACGTCTGCGGGAGATCCGCCGCGATTCGGGGTTGAAGGGGCATGAGCTGGCGGCGTCCTGCGGCTGGCACAAGTCCAAGGTCTCCCGGATCGAGAACGCGGTCACTCCCCCGTCCGACACGGACATCCGCGACTGGTGCGTCGGGTGCGATGCCGAGGACCAGGCTCCGGACATCATCGCCGCGTCTCGCACGGCCGACTCCATGTACCTGGAGTGGAGGCGGCTCCAGCACACGGGCCTGCGACAGCTCCAGGAGTCCCGTGTCCCGCTGTACGAGCGGACCAAGCTCCACCGGGGCTATGCCTCGCACGTCATGCCGGGTCTGTTCCAGACGCCGGCGTACGCGTCTGCCCTGCTGGATGCGGTCGGGCGGTTCCACCGAGCGCCTAAGGACACGGCCGAAGCGGTGGACGCCCGGATGGCCCGAGCCCGCGTCCTCCACGAGCAGGGACACCGCTTCGTGTTCCTGATCGAGGAGGCCGTACTGCGGTACCGGCTGGGGGACGCCGAGTGCATGGCGGGCCAGCTCGGACACCTGCTCTCGGTCATGTCGCTACCAGCCGTCTCGGTCGGCGTGATTCCCTTCGCGACCCGAGAGCGAGGGATATGGACCCTGGAGACGTTCGACATCTTCGATGACGCTCGGGTCCATGTGGAACTTCTGACGGCTCAGGTGACGCTCACAACGCCGAGCGAAGTGGCGATGTACGTACGAGCCTTCGGGGACCTTCGAGAGCTGGCGGTGTACGGCTCAGACGCACGGGCTTGCGTGGCAGAGGCCTTGGCCGCGCTCGGCTAGAAAGTCGTGTGCAACCGCGTAGAACTCACTTGGGCCTGGCCTCTCCGGCTTCCTAGCGTGGTCGTCAAGCAGACGATGCTAGGAGTGGGCATGGCCAAGTCGATCACCACACCCAAGACCTACCCGAGCGCTCCGGTGGTGCTGCCGGATCGCATGAGCGAGCAGGAGCCCACTCCCATCAACGGATGCGCCGGATGCAGTGAGCTGGCCGCCGTGCGCGCTCGCGCTCGACGGGGCGGCGACATGACCACGGTGTCCGACTGCAACGTCCTGATGCGCAGGCACCCCGAGGGGCACTGAGCGCGCCGCCGTTACTCCTTGTCGCCCGTCACGAAGGAGCCTCGGCCCAACTCGGTACGCAGGCGTCCCTCTTCGCGCAGGGCGACCACGGCCTTCTGAACGGTCGACGGGACCACCTCCAGCTCGGCGGCCAACTGGTTCACGGGCGGGAAGCGTGATCCGGGCTCCCACTCGCCGGCGTCGAGACGGCGACGGAGTTCGTCTGCCACCTGCGGCCATACGGGCTTGCTGCGGTCGAGATCCATGACGTCAGCGTCCGCGTATCTGCGTGTTCACGCGACCGCGTATACGCGAATACGCATACACGCGTATGCTCCGAGGGAGTGACAACAGAAGACCCCCGCGACCGTGCGACCGGTCCGGGGGCGTGGCCGATCACCCAAGGAGTGACCGACGTGCGTAGCGTACTTGCCCTCTTCCTGGCTTGGTTCATGCCCTCCACAGGCACGCGCCGGGCCAGTGCCAGTAGGCCGGCGAATGGGCCTACCCCTCCTGCCTCTCCGACGCGACGGCTTCTGATCACACGCGAGCCGGTGGATACGGGACTCCCCGCCCTCCGCTCCCCCCGAGAGCCCCGGTACCTGCGCGGCGAAGACGTAGCACTGGTTCGCCCGTACTACGTCCGCTTCGAGGAGGACCAGGAGCGCCGGCGTCAGCGTGACCGGCGTACGGCCCTGTTCCTCGCCACGGTCGGCATCGACTTCCAGGGGGCCTCGGCATGAGCAGGAACCCTCGGCGCCGTCAGAAGCCGGTCCGGATGTGCTCGGACTGCGAGCAGATCACCGACCAGCCGATCGTCATCCAGCGCATCGAACCCAAGGACGGGATCGGCTGGAGCCTGTACGCGTGCCTGACGTGCGCGCCCAAGCACATGAGCGCGCTCGGCGCTCGGATCCTCTGGCTCTTCCATGCGGCTGACTGCTGGGAGTGCAACCACGAGGCCGAGTGCCCGATCAGCCTGGTCCTGCGCCGGGCCTTCGAGCCGAAGTCACAGCCAAGACCAGCACCGAGGACAGAGCGGTATGACGGCCCCATCAGAACGGAAGCACCGGGTACCCCGGGCCGGTCGTACGGGTGGCGGGAAGCCGTGGTCCATCTGGTCATTCGGAGACCTGTGCGGCTACTGCTGCGGCAAGCTCTCTGTCTGGTGCCCGAACTGCGGCGGCTTCGCCGGGTGTGGAACGTGCAGGCATACATTCAAGGTTCCCTGCCCGGTCTGCTCGGGCGGCCTGCTGGAGAAGTGGGCACCGTGATCGCGCCTGTCCAGCTCTGGCCGCCACTCGTGACGCCGTTCCCGGTGTTCGGGAGGGCCCCGTACCAGTAGCGGCACGGGGCCAGGAAGGCCAGCTCTCCCCGCGGGCTACCCCTGCGGCGCCGCGACGGCCGCCTGGGGCCGGATCGGGAGGCGGTTGACCGGGCGGCCGGTGGCCGCGCGGACCGCCGCCGCGACCGCGGCGGGCGAGGTGACGACGGGGACGGCGCTCGCGGCCTTGGCGCCGAAGGGGGCCACCACGTCGCGCTCCTCGACCAGCTTCACGATCCGGATGTCCGGGGCGTCCAGGGAGGTCGGGAGGGCGTAGCCGGTGAAGTCGGGGTGGCGGACCAAGCCGCGGGCGGTGCGGAGGTTCTCCGTGAGGGCCGCGCCGACGCCCTGGGTGACGCCCGCCTCGATGCGGGTGGCGAGCTGGGCCGGGTTGAGGATCCGGCCGACGTCCTGGGCGACGGCCATCTCCACGACGCGCACGGCGCCGAGTTCGACGTCCACGTCCACGACCGCGCGGATCGCGCAGAAGGCCAGGCCCACGAAGGCGTCGCCCTGGCCCGCGTCGTCCAGGGGCTCGGTGGGGTGGGGGCGGCACTGGGCGGTGGCCCAGAGCTCCTTGCCGTCCAGCGCCTCGGTGACCGTGGTCGACAGGACGCCGTCGTACGAGGTGATCTTGCCGTCGGTGATCTGGAGCAGCTCGGTCGACATGCCGAACTTGTGGGCGAGGGGCTGGAGGAGCTGGGTGCGGACCATCTTCGCGGCCCGCTCGACGGCCCCGCCCGAGACCCAGGTGTGCCGGCCGTGGGCGGCCGGTCCGGCGGGCGGCTGGTCGGTGTCGACGGGGGCGACGTGCACCTCGTCGATGCCCAGGGTCTCCTGCACGATCTGGCGGGCGAGCGTGGAGAAGCCCGAACCGGTGTCCACGGCCGAGCAGATGACCGTGGCCGTCCCGTCCACGACCCGCACGGTCGCCGTGGAGACCTCGTCGGTGCCCTCCGCGCCGAGCATGTGGACCATGCCGAGCGCGTAGCCGACGCCCCGCCGCACCGCACCGGGTTCGCCCGCGCCCTCGGGTCCTCCGGGCAGCAGCCACTCGCCCTCGGGGGTGTCCTTGGGCAGCGGGGGCAGCGGGAAGTCCCTTACGGCGGAGAGGAGTTCGGCGACCGGGGCCGGGCAGGTGACCGTCTGGCCGGTGGGCAGGATGTCGCCGGTCGCCATGACGTTGCGCATGCGCAGCTCGGCCGGGTCCACGCCCAGCTTGGCCGCGAGCTTGTCCATCTGCGCCTCGTACGCGGCGCACACCTGCATCGCGCCCTCGCCCCGCACGTGGCCGGACGGCGGGTTGTTCGTGCGGACGGCCCAGCCCTCGACGAAGGCGTGCGGGACGACGTACGGGCCGCAGGCGAAGGCCACGGCCGCCGCGAGGGACTCGGACGAGGAGTCGGCGTACGCGCCGCCGTCGAGCAGGATCTGCGCCTCCACCTTCACCAGGCGCCCCTCCGCGTCCGCGTGGTGCCGGTAGCGCAGCAGGGTGGGGTGGCGGTGGGCGTGGCCGAGGAACGACTCCTCGCGCGTGGCGGTGAGTTTGACCGGGCAGCCGGTGCGCAGCGCGAGCAGGCCCAGCGGGATCTGGAAGCCCGGGTCCTCGCGGTCGCCGGTGGCGCCCGGGACGCCGGTGACGACCAGTTTGACCTGGTCGGGCGTCAGGCCGAAGCAGGCGGCGGCCAGGTCGCGGTCGGTGTGCGGGTCGGTGGAGGCGGTGTAGAGCTCCACCCCTCCGTCGGGGCGCGGGACGGCGAGGCCCGCCTCGGCGCCGATCGGCGCCGGGTCCTGCCGCCCGATCCGGTACAGGCCCTCGACGACGACCTCGCCGGCCGCCTCCGGGTCGCCGAAGCGGAGCGGGATGTGCCGGATCAGGTTCCCGTCGGGGTGCAGCGGCTCGGCCGCGAACGCCTTCTCCGGGTCGGTGACCGGTTCGAGGACCTCGTACTCGACGGCGATGGCGGCGGCGGCGAGCCGGGCCGTGTCGGGGTGGTCGGCGGCGACGGCCGCGAGGGCCTCGCCGTGGTGCCGGACCAGGTCGGAGGCGAAGACGGGCCGGTCGGCGACCCGGCGCCCGTAGGTGGCCGCGCCCGGCACGTCGGCGGCCGTCACCACGGCCCGCACGCCCGGCATGGCGACGGCGGCGGAGGTGTCGACGGAGACGATCCGGGCGTGCGGGTGCGGGGAGCGCAGGATCGCGGCCCAGAGCAGGCCTTCGGCCCACAGGTCGGAGGCGTACGGGAAGGTGCCCTCGGTCTTCGCGCGGGACTCGGCCTGCGGGAGCGAGGTGCCGAGGCCGTGGGCGGCCGGCTCCTGTCCGAGGGGTCCGGGGACGTCCGTGACCGTGACCGTGGGAACGGCGGTGGTCGCGTCGCTGCTCACGCCTTGCCTCCGTCGTGCGGGTGCGGGATCTGGTGCGGGACACGGACGTCGTCGGCGCTCTCGGGCGCGTGGGCGGCGGCGCCGGCCTCGCGCTCGGCGACGACGTCCCGTACGGCTTCGAGGACGCCCCGGTAGCCGGAGCAGCGGCACAGGTTGCCGGCGAGCGCCTGGCGGGTCTCCAGCTCGGTGGGGGCGTGGTTGCCCTCCAGGAGGTCGTGCACGGTCATGCACATGCCGGGGATGCAGAAGCCGCACTGGACGGTGCCGCACCTGGCCATGGCCCGCTGCACGTCGGAGGGCTCGCCGTCGACCGCGAGGCCCTCGACCGTCCGCACCTCGCTCCCGGCGGCGGTCGCCGCGGGGACCAGGCAGGAGGCGACGAGCCGCCCGTCGACCTGCACGTTGCACGCGCCGCACTCGCCCTGCGAGCAGCCGTCCTTGGCCCCGGCCAGCCCGAGGCGCTCGCGCAGCACGTAGAGCAGCGACTCGCCGATCCAGGAACCGGTGACGGGCCGGTCCACGCCGTTGACCCGGAGGGCGTACGAGGTGTGGGGGTGCTCGTCGCTGTCGGTGGAGGCGTGGACCTCCGCCGCGACGGGGGGCACGGGGTCGGGAACGTCCGTGTCGAGGACGGTCTCCGCGCGGAGACCGGCGTCCGTCCCGGGGGCGGGATCCGCTTCGGGGGCGTCCGGTCCTGAGGCGTCCCGCAGGGCTTCGGGGACGTCCTGTACGGCCTCCGGGGCCGCCTCGGGAGCCGGGTCCGCCCCGGGGGCGCCGGAAGCGTCCCGCAGGGCTTCGGGGGCTTCCCGCACGGCTTCCGCGGCCGCGTCCCCGGCGGTCTCCGGCTCGGCCCCGGGCTCGGGCTCGGGCTCCGGCTCGGGCTCGGGTTCCTCCCGGAGCGCCCAGGGCGCGGGCGCGCCGCCCGGGAGGGTCGCCGGGGCCTCGGCGGGGACGTACCACTGGCCCGTGTCGCCGGGGCCGGGAGCGGCGTCGGGGGCCGGGGGGTGCTCCGCCGTGCCCGCGAAGTGCCACTCGGCCGTCGCGTGCGGGTCCGGCTCGCCGTACCCGGACCGGTCGAAGGGCTCGCCCTGCTGCTCGAAGTACTCGAAACCGCCCCGGTCGCCCTCGAAGTCCCGCGGCTGCTCGTAGCCCTGACCCGGCTCGAAGGCCCGGTCAGGCTCGAAGGCCTGCTCCGACCCGAAGGCCTGATCCGGCTCGTAGCCCCGGTCCGGTTCGAAGCCCTGCTCCCGCTCGTAGCGCTGCTCCGGCTCGTAGCCCCGGTCCTGCTCGTAGCCCTGCTCCGGCTCGAAGGCCCGGTCCCGCTCGTAGCCCCGGCCCTGCGCCTGGTCGAAGTACGGCCGTACCGGATCCGCCTCGGCCGGCGGGTGGGCCGGCCAGCCGCCGGTGGCCGCCGGGTCGGCCTCGGGGGCCGGGGCGAGCGGCTGGAGCGGGGTGATCATCGGCGGCACGTAGTCGTGGCCGGGCGCCTCCAGGGGCACGCCGTCCAGCATGAAGTCCGGCGGCAGCTGCACGAAGGCGGTCGCGTCGCCGTCGTACCCCTCGCTCTGCGGGATCGGCTCCCAGCCGCCCTGGTTGCCCTGCTGTTCGTCGCTGCTCACGCGAGTGCCCTCCCCAGTGCCCGTCGGGCGAGTGCGGCGACGGTGCGCCGCAGGTGCAGTACGGCCGGGGGCAGCTGTTCGCCCCCTTGCGGGTCCGGGATGCAGGCGGCGGCGACGTACTCGCCGAACGCCGTCAGCGCCTCCGGCGCGAGCCCCCGGTCGTTGTCCCAGTCCACCAGCGAGGCGATCCAGCGCTCGGCCTCCAGCGGGCGCAGCGGCATCGGCGCGACGGCGCCGACGGCGCAGCGCACCCCGCGCCGGGCCGGGTCGAGGACGACGGCGACGGAGGCGGAGGCGCGGGCCGGGCCGGTGCGGCCGGTGGCCTTGACGAAGACCTGGGGGGCGTGGAGCAGCGGCACCCGGACGAAGGCCACGAGCTCGCCGGGGGCGAGCAGGTCGCGGCCCGCGAGCAGGTGGGAGACGGGGATCTCGCGGCTGCCGAGCGGCCCGAGGACGACGAGGTCGGCCTCCAGGGCGGCGAGGACGGGCAGCGAGTCGCCGGTGGGCGCGGCGGTGACGACGTTGCCGCCGAGGGTGCCGGCGTTGCGGATCTGCGGCGGCCCGGCGGCGCGGGCGGCGGCGGCGAGGGCCGGGATGAGGGCGGCGAAGTCGGGGCGGCCCATGCGGGCGTGGGTGAGGCCCGCGCCGAGGAGGGCGTGGCCGTCCTGGTACTGCCAGCCGCGGATCTCGTTGATGCGGCTCAGGCCGACGAGCCCGGCGGGCCTGAGCTGGCCCTTGTTGACGGCGGCCATGAGGTCGGTGCCGCCGGCGACGGGGACGGCGGCCGGCATGGCCGTGAGCGCCGCCACGGCCTCGTCGAGCGAGGCGGGCAGCGTCACGGCCTGCGCCGTCTGTGGTGCGTGCGTGGTCAACCCGCTGCCCCTTCCCGGTGTCCCGGCGGTCCCCGACTGTGCCCGGCCGTCGCGCCTGCGTGTGGGCGTACCGTACGTGCTCACGGGCCGGACGTGGCAACTCTGGCACATCTTCCGAGCGGTCCGGCGCGAGGGTCCGCGAAGGACTGTTCCGTCCGGGACGTCCCGGGAGCGGCGGGGAGTTCCGTTTCGCCGCTCTTGGGCGGCGGGGTTCGCCGCTCCCGGGTGACGGGGGTGCGGAGGGCCTCACACGTTCGGGGGCGTTCCCTCCAGGGGCCTGCCGAGGATCCCGGGGCGCCGTTGCCGGGGCAGGGGTCCGGAAGGGGGCCGGTGGTCGACGCCGAGGGCGTCCAGGCGCCGGCGGTGGGTGTCCATGCGGCGCTCGAAACCGGTGTAGTCGCGGGCCTCGGGGGCGGGGAGCGCGGACCAGGCGACCTCGGCGAAGGCGGCGAGGCGGGGGAAGACCTGGTAGTCGACGCGGGAGCGGTTCTCCATCACCTCGGTCCAGACGTTGGCCTGGGTTCCCAGGATGTGGGCGGCGGCCTCCTCGGAGAGGCCGGGCGGGACGGGCTCGAAGCGGTAGACGTCCTCCAGGGTGCGGACGTACCCGATGGGCACCGGCTCGTCCTCGCCCGGCGCCTGGCGGTGGTCCAGGTAGACGTGCTGCTCGGGGCACATGACGACGTCGTGGCCGGCCTCGGCGGCGGCGATCCCGCCGCCGTAGCCGCGCCAGGAGGAGACGGCCGCGCCCTCGGCGAGGCCGCCCTCCAGGATCTCGTCCCAGCCGATCAGGCGGCGTCCCCGGGCGGCGAGCCAGCGGTCGAAGTGACGGATGAACCAGGACTGGAGTTCGTCCTCGCCGGCGAGGCCCAGCTCCCGGATGCGGGCCTGGGCGGCCGGGGAGGCCTTCCACTGGTCCTTGGGGCACTCGTCGCCGCCGACGTGCACGAAGGTGGACGGGAAGAGCTCCAGGACCTCCTCGAACACGCCCTCGTAGAAGCGGAGGACGTGTTCGGTGGGGGCGAGGACGTTCGGGTTGACGCCCCAGGTGTCCCAGACGGTGAGGGCGGCGGTGTCGACGACGTCGGCGTTGCCGAGTTCCGGGTAGGCGGCGATGGCGGCCTGCGAGTGGCCGGGGAGGTCGATCTCGGGGACGACGGTGATGTGCCGCTCGGCGGCGTACGCGACGATCTCGCGGATGTCGTCCCGGGTGTAGAAGCCGCCGTGCGGGGTGTCGGTCCACAGCGGCGAGGCCCGGTGGCCCCACTTGCTGCGGGCCCGCCAGGAGCCGACCTCGGTGAGCCTCGGGTGGCGCTCGATCTCGATGCGCCAGCCCTGGTCGTCGGTGAGGTGGAAGTGGAAGACGTTGAGCTTGTGGGCGGCGAGGAGGTCGAGCAGGCGCAGGACGTCGTCCTTGGCCGTGAAGTGCCGGGAGACGTCGAGCAGGAGGCCGCGCCAGCCGAAGCGGGGGGCGTCCTCGACCGTCGTGTACGGGAGGGTCCACGCCCGGCCGGTCACGGGCGCCCGGCGGTACGCGTCGGGGCCGAGGAGCTGACGGAGGGTCTGGGCGCCCCAGAACACCCCGGCGGGGCCGCCGCCCTCGACGAGGACGGCCGCTCCGGGGTCCTCGGTGGTCAGCCGGTACCCCTCGGGGCCGTGCTCCCGCGCCACCTCCTCACTGGTCCGCAGGCGTACGGCGCGCTCCCCCGTCCCGTCGGGGAGCGGCAGTCCGGTGGCGGCGCCCAGGGCGGCCCGCAGCCAGCGGGCGGTGCCCTCGGTGCCGGGTCCGGCGTCGAGCACGGTCCGCTCGTCGAGCGCGACGTGCCCGGGGGCGCTCCCCCGGCGCACGGCCGACAGCGGGGCGGGGATCAGGTCCATGGGGTGGGTCATCGCGTCAGTCCTTCACCGCTCCGCCGAGTCCCGAGACCAGGCGGCGCTGTACGAGTACGAAGAAGACGAGCACCGGGACGGTCATCACGGTCGAGCCGGCCATGATGCCTCCCCAGTCGTTCTCGTCGGGCTTGAAGAAGACGAGCAGGGCCATGGGCAGGGTCGACTGCGAGGTGTCGCTGATGAGGAACGACTTCGCGAAGAGGAAGTCGTTCCAGGTGGAGATGAACGAGAAGACGCTGGTGGCGACCAGGCCGGGGAAGACCAGCGGGAAGAGGATCTGCCACAGGAACCGGGCGCGGCTCGCGCCGTCGATCTGCGCCTGCTCCTCCAGGGCCTCGGGGACCGCCCGGACGAAGCCGCGCAGCATCCAGATCGCGAACGGCAGGGAGAACGCGATGTGCGGCAGGATCAGCGAGCCGAGGGTGTTGAGCTGCCCGAAGTCCCGCATGAGGAAGAACATCGGGATGGTCAGCGCCTCGACGGGCACCATCTGGGCGACCAGGAACATGATCAGGAGCGTCGTCCGGAACCTGAACCGGAACCGGGTGACGGCGGTCGCCGCGAGGAAGGCGATGAGCGCGGAGGCGAGGACGACGGTGACGGCGACGACCAGCGAGTTGAGGAAGTAGCGGCCGAAGTCCTGCTGTTCGAAGACGCGCCGGAAGGAGTCCAGGGACGGCGAGAGCGTCCACGGGCGCGGATCCGTGGACTGGATCTCGCCGGCCGGCTTGAAGGCCGAGAGGACCATCCAGTACAGCGGGAAGGCGACGGCGGCGGCGACGAGGAGGGTGACGGCCTCGGCGGCGAGGCGTCCGGGGCGCCGGACGCCCAGGGTCCGGAGGGCGCTCACAGTTCTTCTCCCTGGCGTCGCAGCAGGCGGAGGTACGCGAGCGTCACGGCCAGCAGGATCAGCAGCATGACGACGCCGATCGCCGAGCCCAGGCTGTACTGGGACGAGGCGAAGGCCTTCTGGTAGGCGTACACGTTGAGGACGAGGTTCTGGCCGGCGATGCCGCCGCCGTTCGTCATCACGTAGATCTGGGTGAAGAGCTTGAAGTCCCAGATGATCGACTGGATCGTGACGACGACCAGGATGGGCCGGAGGATCGGCGCGGTGACCGAGCGCCAGGTCCGCCACTGCGAGGCGCCGTCGAGGGCGGCGGCCTCCAGGACCTCGGTCGGGACGGCCCGGATGCCCGCGTAGACGGTGACCATCACGAACGGGAAGGAGCACCAGACGACTTCGAGGAGGACGAGGGCGAAGGCGCTGTACCGCCCGTACGTCCAGGAGAAGTCGCCGAGTCCGAGGAGCCGGTTGACGGGGCCGAAGTCGGGGTCGAAGAGGAAGACCCAGACGGTGGAGCCGGTGACGGCGGGGGTGGCCCAGGCGCCGAGCGCGGCCATCATCAGGACGAGCCGGGGCAGGGCGCGCACGCGCGTGAGGAGGACGGCGAGGGCGCAGCCGACGGCGAGGGTGGTGACGACGCAGGCGGCGGCGAAGACGACGGTGGCGAGGAGGACCTGCCAGAACTGCGGGTCGGAGAAGAGCGCCGCGTAGTTCCCGAACCCCCGGAACGAGGTGGGTTCGCCGCCGCTGACCTGGGCCTGGGTGTACTCCAGGAAGGAGATCAGGCCCAGTTGGTAGACGGGGTAGACGAGCAGGGCGCCGAGGACGACGAGGGCGGGCAGCAGGTAGAGCCAGGGGGTCCAGGCGCCGGGGCGGCGGGGGCCGCGGGCCCCGGGGGCGGGACCCGGGGCCGTGTCGGGCCGCTTCTCGACGGGCGGGGTGAGCTGGGTGGTCATGCGGATCAGCCGGCCGGCGCGAAGGCCGCGTCCATCTTCTTCGCGGCGTCGTCCGCCGCCGCCTTGACGTCCTTACGGCCGCTGACGATCTCCTGGAACATCGTGGGCAGGACGAGGGAGGCGTCGATCTGTCCCCAGCCGGGGGACGCCGGGACGAACTTCGCGCCGGCGGCGAGGGTGTCGGTGAAGGGCTTCACGAAGGGCTGGCGTCGGGCGGCGGCGGCCCGCGTGTCGGTGTACGTGGGCAGGAAGCCCATCGCGTCGAAGAGCCGGCCCTGGGTCTCCTTGCCGGTGAGGGACTTGAGGAGGTCGACGGCGAGGGTGCGGTGGGTGGTGCTCTTCAGGACGCCGATGTTGTTGCCGCCGGCGAAGGCCGGGGCGATCGAGCCGGGGGTGGTGCCGGGCAGCGGGACGACGGCGTACTTGCCCTTCACCGTGCCGGCCTCGACGGCCGCGTGGCTGAAGTCGCCGCCGATGGCCATGCCGGCCTTGCCGGAGGCGAAGGCGGTGACGGTGGCGTTGCCGCCCATCTGGGCGCACTTGGCGGCCGGACAGTTGTCGTCGCCGAAGAGCGAGGTGTACGTGGTGATGCCCTTGAGGGCGTCCGGGCCGTTGATGGCGGCCTGGTAGGAGTCGCCCCGCGCGGTGGCGAGTTCGCCGCCGGCGGCCCAGACGAAGGGCATGGCTCCGTAGGTGTAGGCGCCGCCGACGGCGATGCCGTACAGCTCGGGCCTGGCCTTGCGGATCTTCTTGGCGGTCTCGACGAGTTCGGCCTGGGACCTGGGGGCGGTCAGGCCGAGTTCCCGGAAGACGTCGGTGCGGTAGTAGAGGGCGCGGATGCCGACGAAGAAGGGGGCGCCGTAGACCTTGCCGCCGACGGTGACGGACTGGCGGGCGGTGGGGTCGGTGTCCTTCGCCTCGTCCCAGGCGGCGAACTCGGCGCTGATGTCGGCGAGCCCGCCGTCCTTGACGTATCCGGCGGTGTCGGTGTTGCCGTACTCGACGAGGTCGGGGGCCGACTTCGGGTCGTTGAAGGCGGCCTTGACGCGCTGGGCGCGGGTCTCGACGGGGATGTACTCGACCTCGACCTTCGCACCCTTGTTGCGCTGCTCGAAGGCGGCGACGGCCTGCTCGACGGCCTGCGCCTTGGGCTCGTTGCTCACCTCCTGGAAGAGCCAGACGCGCAGGGTGCCGCTCTTCTCGTCCGTCGTGGCCTTCCCGTCCGAGGTCTGGGGCGCGCAGGCGGTGGCGGTGAGCCCGGCCAGCAGGAGCGCGGCGGCCGTGGCGGTGACGCTTGCAGGAAGCTTCATGGCGGATCCCCTCCAGGTACGTGCGTTGCAGCATGTGCAACGAGCGTTTCGCGCTGCACAACACGCGTGAGGCTAGGCGGACTCCGGGCGGGCCGACAAGAGGTCTCGACCACCTCAACCACTCCGTGACCGGCGAAAGCACCCTGCGCAACGGGGACGCTCCCGGCGGAGCCGGAAAAACGGAACGGCCCCCGCCGCGCGCGCCGAAGCACGCACGACGGGGGCCGTCACCGGCTCGCCCCGACGGCGGGACCTGACTTACTCGCCCTTGCCGCCCTTGTCCTTGTCCTTGTCGCCGCCGGCGCCCATGGATTCGTAGATCTCCTTGCACATCGGACAGACCGGGTACTTCTTGGGGTCGCGCCCCGGCACCCAGACCTTTCCGCACAGCGCCACGACGGGCGTGCCGTCCAGGGCGCTCGCCATGATCTTGTCCTTCTGGACGTAATGGGCGTAGCGCTCGTGGTCGCCGTCACCGTGGGACACCTGCGGCGTCGGCTCGACGAGGGTCCCCGTACCTGCCCCGCGCTCGGGCTCGAGAGTGCTCATAACCGCCAAGGGTACTGAAAGCCGGGCCCTCGGTCGGGGACGGGTCGCCGTCAGTTGAGGGACGGGTCGTCCGGATACGTCGCGATCATCGCGAGCTCGCCGCGCTGCCGCCGCAGCACCTGCCGCCAGAGCGCCTCGGGGCGCGGCGAGGAGACGTCGCCGGGCTCCGACTCGACCACGTACCAGGCCCCGTCGCCGAGCTCGGTCTCCAGCTGGCCGGGGCCCCAGCCCGCGTACCCGGCGAAGATCCGCAGCGAGCCGAGCGCCGGTCCGAGCAGCTCGGGCGGGGCCTCCAGGTCGACCAGGCCGATCGCCCCGTGCACCCGCCGCCAGCCGAGCGGGCCCTCGTCGCCGGGGATCACGGCGATGCCGAGGGCCGCGTCGAGGGAGACGGGGCCGCCCTGGAAGACCACCCCGGGCTCGCCGGCGAGGTCCGCCCAGGAGGCGAGGACGTCACCGACGGTGACCGGCGTCGGCCGGTTGAGGACCACGCCGAGCGAGCCCTCGTCGTCGTGGTCGAGCAGCAGCACCACCGCGCGGTCGAAATTCGGGTCCGCGAGGGCGGGGGTGGCCACGAGCAGCCGTCCTGTGAGCGAGGACACCTCGGTCATGCGAGACATGATCCCGCATCTTCGGCTTCCGCGTGGCCCGTCGGGCGCGAAGCCGGGAAGCGGGAGGCCGCCGCAGTTCAGAGGGGACGGGGCCGGGCGGCGCGGACGGGCCGCCGGGGCAACCGGACGGTGACGCTCCGCAAGATCACACGAACAGAGGGTGTTGTGCCGAATTCATTACGTCTGACAGGTCCCCGTGGGCATCCGAACGAGGTTCCATGGCCCCTTACCCTTTTCACTGGCCACCCGTCGGACCCACTTTCGGAACGCGAGATTCATGACCGGCACAGACAGCCACGATGTACTGCTCGTCCATGGCGGCACCCCGCTGGAGGGCGAGATCCGCGTCCGCGGCGCGAAGAACCTCGTGCCCAAGGCGATGGTCGCCGCTCTGCTCGGCAGCGGCCCCAGCCGCCTGCGCAACGTGCCCGACATCCGTGACGTCCGCGTGGTCCGCGGACTGCTCCAGTTGCACGGAGTGACGGTCCGTCCGGGCGAGGAGCCCGGCGAACTCGTCCTCGACCCGACGCACGTCGAGTCCGCGAACGTCGCCGACATCGACGCCCACGCCGGCTCGTCCCGCATCCCGATCCTCTTCTGCGGCCCGCTGCTGCACCGGCTCGGCCACGCCTTCATCCCGGGCCTGGGCGGCTGCGACATCGGCGGCCGGCCCATCGACTTCCACTTCGACGTGCTGCGCCAGTTCGGCGCCACCATCGAGAAGCGGGCGGACGGGCAGTACCTGGAGGCCCCGCAGCGGCTCCGCGGCTGCAAGATCCGGCTGCCGTACCCCTCGGTCGGCTCGACCGAGCAGGTGCTGCTGACGGCGGTTCTCGCCGAGGGCGTCACCGAGCTGTCGAACGCGGCCGTGGAGCCCGAGATCGAGGACCTGATCTGCGTCCTGCAGAAGATGGGCGCGATCATCTCCATGGACACCGACCGGACGATCCGGATCACCGGTGTCGACAAGCTCGACGGCTACACCCACCGGGCGCTCCCGGACCGCCTGGAGGCGGCCTCCTGGGCGTCGGCGGCGCTGGCCACCGGGGGCAACATCTACGTGCGCGGTGCCCAGCAGCGCTCGATGATGACCTTCCTCAACACGTACCGGAAGGTCGGCGGCGCCTTCGAGATCGACGACGACGGCATCCGCTTCTGGCACCCGGGCGGCTCGCTCAACGCGATCGCCCTGGAGACGGACGTGCACCCCGGCTTCCAGACCGACTGGCAGCAGCCGCTGGTGGTGGCCCTGACGCAGGCCTCCGGCCTCTCCATCGTCCACGAGACGGTGTACGAGTCGCGGCTCGGCTTCACCTCCGCGCTGAACCAGATGGGCGCGCACATCCAGCTGTACCGCGAGTGCCTGGGCGGCTCCGACTGCCGCTTCGGCCAGCGGAACTTCCTGCACTCGGCGGTCGTGTCCGGCCCGACCCGGCTGCAGGGCGCCGACCTGGTCATCCCCGACCTGCGCGGCGGCTTCTCGTACCTGATCGCGGCGCTCGCGGCCCAGGGCACCTCCCGGGTCCACGGCATCGAGCTGATCAACCGCGGCTACGAGAACTTCATGGAGAAGCTGATCGAGCTCGGCGCCAAGGTCGAGCTGCCGGGCAGCGCGCTGGTCTAGCGCCCCGCGGACGTCCGCACCGTACGGCCCCACGCACGCGCGTGGGGCCGTACGGCCTTGTGGGGGCTACCGGGCACTCCACGGGGGCGTACGGCCTTGTGGGGGCCACCGGGCACTCCACGGAGGCCGTACGGGCTTCCACCGGGGCCGTACGGGCTTCCACGGGGACGTACGGGCTCCGAAGAAGGCGTACGGGCTCCGCAGGCCCACGTGCGCGCGTGGAGCCGTACGGCGCGTTCTGGCGGGCGAACAAAAGGGCGGCCACCCCGTGCCGGGGTGGCCGCCCTTCGTGCGCCTACAGGCCGCTTACTTGCCCTTGGCGGCTTCCTTGAGCTTCGAGCCCGCGGAGACCTTCACGCTGTAGCCGGCCGGGGGTGCGAGCGGCACGGTGGGTGCGCTCGAAGGTCAGGAAGCCGGGGATGGTGACCTTCTCGTCGCCCTTGGCGACGACCTCACCGACGGTCTCGGCGAGAGCGGCCAGCACGGCGTCGGCGTCCTTGCGGGTCACCTCGGCGCGGTCGGCCAGGGCGGCCACCAGCTCACTGCGGTTCATGTTGTTACTCCCGTGTTCTTCTTGCCTGTAAGGCGTGCCACGCGGCGGAAGCCGCGCGATTGGGTACAGCGAAGCCGATGCTGCCAGGGCCCTCGGACAGTCCCCGGACCCGGGTCACATGACAGACCCTCGCGCCCAAACACGCATCCTGCCCCCACCAGCGGCGGGAACGCCAATCCGGCACCCCCGCGGGTCACGCGAAAAGCACCGGAACCCCGCGGTGGTGACGTTCTGTCGACTCCCCGCACACCACGCGGAGCCGGAAAGCCACCCTAAAGGCGGGTTTGCGCCACCGCGAATCGCGACGCGCCGTCAGAGCCCGGCCGGGGCCGCGCCGCCGCCCGCCGCCTTCGCCGCGGTGCGGACCGCGCCGGCGACCGCGCCCGCCACCTTGTCGTTGAAGACCGACGGGATGATGTAGTTCGGGTTGAGCTCGTCCTCGGTGACCACGTCGGCGAGGGCCGCGGCGGCCGCCAGCATCATGTCCGTGTTGACCGTGCGGGACTGGGCGTCGAGCAGGCCGCGGAAGACGCCGGGGAAGACCAGGACGTTGTTGATCTGGTTGGGGAAGTCGGAGCGGCCGGTGGCGACGACGGCGGCCGTCCGGCGCGCCTCGGCCGGGTCGACCTCCGGGTCGGGGTTCGCGAGCGCGAACACGATGGCGCCCTCCGCCATGGCGGCGACGTCCTCCGCGCCGAGCAGGTTCGGGGCCGAGACGCCGATGAAGACGTCCGCGCCGACGACGGCCTGCTTGAGGGTGCCGGTGACGCCCTCGGGGTTGGTGTTGTCCGCGATCCAGCGCAGCGGCGAGTCGGCCGGGGCCTCGACCAGGTCCTCGCGGTCCGCGTGGACGACGCCCTTGATGTCGGCGACGACGGCGTGCTTGACGCCCGCGGCGATCAGCAGCTTCAGGATGGCCGTGCCGGCCGCGCCGGCGCCGGACATGACGACCCGCACGTCGCCGATGCCCTTGCCGACGACGCGCAGCGCGTTGGTGAGGGCGGCGAGGACGACGATGGCGGTGCCGTGCTGGTCGTCGTGGAAGACGGGGATGTCGAGGGCCTCGCGCAGCCGGGCCTCGATCTCGAAGCAGCGCGGCGCGGAGATGTCCTCCAGGTTGATGCCCGCGAAGCCGGGGGCGATGGCCTTGACGATCGCGACGATCTCGTCGGTGTCCTGGGTGTCCAGGCAGAGCGGCCAGGCGTCGATGCCGGCGAAGCGCTTGAAGAGGGCGGCCTTGCCCTCCATGACGGGCAGGGCGGCCTTGGGGCCGATGTTGCCGAGGCCGAGGACGGCGGAGCCGTCGGTGACGACCGCGACGGAGTTGCGCTTGATGGTGAGGCGGCGGGCGTCCTCGGGGTTCTCGGCGATCGCCATGCAGACCCGGGCGACGCCGGGGGTGTAGATCATGGAGAGGTCGTCGCGGTTGCGGATGGGGTGCTTGGACGCCATCTCGATCTTGCCGCCGAGGTGCATCAGGAAGGTGCGGTCGGAGACCTTGCCGAGGGTGACGCCCTCGATGCCGCGCAGCTGCTCCACGATCAGGTCGGCGTGGGCCGTGGAGGTCGCGGCGATGGTGACGTCGATGCGGAGCTTCTCGTGGCCGGAGGCGGTCACGTCGAGGCCGGTGACGGAACCGCCGGACGACTCCACCGCCGTGGTGAGCTGGGAGACCGCGGTCCCGCTCGCGGGAACCTCCAGCCGGACCGTCATCGAGTACGAGACGCTGGGCGCCGTTGCCATGGCCGAGTTCCTCTGCTTTCCCTGAGCTTCGTTGCTACGCCGCCCGGGCTGGTTGCCCGGCGGCGCCCTCCGATGGTCGCACCTACCAGCGAGTAGCAGGTAATGCGGTCATTTTGTTTTCGGAAAGTAGTTTCCACCATACGAGAGGGGCTCGGGAAACAGAAGAGGTCCCCGCCACCGGGGGTGACGAGGACCTCGACTTCGTACGTACGTCCAAAGGACGGCTGGGCGCGCGTCCGAAGGACTGCTTAGGTGGCACCGACCCGCCATGCTCGCCTCGCGGCAAGTGGTCCCTCTGAGGGACGAAGGTTGGGCCCGGGGGCTTGGATCGAGCCGGTGCCACACCCAGGCTAACAAACCGCTCCCGTTGGTGATTCCAGCGCCACAGGTTGACCTGAAAACGGCTGCGGTCCCGGCCCGCGGCGGGCCCGTCGCGGCCGTGGCCTCAGTCCCGCAGCAGGTCCGGCACCCCCGCCCCGTCCGGCAGGTCGCCGGCCCCCGCGACCACCGTGAGCTGCTGCGTCGCCCGGGTCAGGGCCACGTAGAGCACCCGCAGGCCGGCCGGGGACTCGTCCGCGATCTCCGCGGGCGAGACGACCACCGTCGCGTCGTACTCCAGGCCCTTCGCCTCCAGGGAGCCGAGCGCCACCACCCGGTCGCCGAGCTCCGCGAGCCAGCGGGCGGCCTCCCCGCGCCGCCGCATGGCGACGACGACGCCGACCGTGCCCTCCACCTGTTCGAGCAGCCTTCGCGCCTCGAAACGTACGGTTTCGGCCAGATCCGCGTCCCGGGCGCCCTCCGGGACCGCGACGAACCGGGGCTCGACGCCGGTCGAGCGGACCGCACGGGGCGACTCCTTGCCCGGCATGGCGAGGGCGAGGACCTTGGCGGCCAGCTCGGCGATCTCGGCCGGGTTGCGGTAGTTCACGGTCAGCTCGAAGCGGCGGCGCGGCCGGGAGCCGAGCGCCTCGTCCCGGGCCGCGGCGGCCTCGTCCGGGTCGGACCAGGAGGACTGCGCCGGGTCCCCGACCACCGTCCAGGTGGCGTGCCGGCCGCGCCGCCCGACCATCCGCCACTGCATGGGCGTGAGGTCCTGGGCCTCGTCGACGATCACGTGCGCGTACTCGGTGCGCTCCGCCGCGAGCCGCTCGGCCCGCTCGCGCTGGGTCTCCTCCCGGACCGGCATCAGCTCCTCCAGGCCCGTGAGCTGGTCCAGCGGGTCGTACTCGCGCCGCTTCCGGGGCCGGGCCGGGGCGCCGAGCAGGGTGTTCAGCTCGTCGAGGAGGGCCACGTCGTGGACGGAGAGCTCCGGGCGGCGCAGCGAGCGGGCCAGCCTGCGCACCTCGCCGGGGTTGAGGATCCGGCGGGCCCAGCGGCCGAGGCGCCGCTCGTCGGCCATCGCGCCGAGGACCCCGCGGGGGGTCAGCTCGGGCCACCAGGCGTCGAGGAAGCCGAGGAAGGAGTCCTCGGTGGAGACGTCCTCGTCGAAGGAGGAGCGCAGCTCGGCGGCCAGCTCGGGGTCGCTGTGCCGGCCGACCGCGCCGGACTTGGCGTAGAGCGCGTCGAGCAGCAGCCGGCGGGCGCGCGGGCGGAGCAGGTTGACGGGGGCGGTGCCGCCGAGGACGTTGTGGCGGATGCGCCGCAGCTCGTCCGCCTCCAGCTCCAGGCGGCGCCCGAAGGCGACGACGCGCAGACGGTTGGGGGTGCCGGCGGAGACGGGCTCCTCCTCCCCCAGCTCGGGCTGCGCCCTGGGCGCCGGGGTCTCCAGGGCGCCCCTGGCCGCCTTGCGGAGCACCGCGAGCATCCGGGAGGAGCCCTTGATCCGGGCGACGGCCGGGTCGTCGTACGCGGTGGCCTCGGCGCCGTCGACCAGCGAGCCGACCGCCCGGATGGCGACCTGGCCCTCCTCGCCGAGCGAGGGCAGGACGCCCTCGGTGTACGAGACGAGGAGCGGGGTCGGGGAGACGATCAGGATGCCGCCCGCGTACCGCCGCCGGTCCTGGTAGAGCAGGTACGCGGCCCGGTGCAGGGCCACGGCCGTCTTGCCGGTGCCGGGGCCGCCCTCCACGTACGTCACGGAGGCGGCGGGCGCCCGGATGACGAGGTCCTGTTCGGCCTGGATGGAGGAGACGATGTCCCGCATGGTGTGACCGCGGGCCTGGCCGAGGGCGGCCATCAGGGCGCCGTCGCCGATGACGGGCAGCTCCTGCCCGTCGAGCGTGGCCCGCAGCTCGGGGCGCATCAGGTCGTCCTCGACGCCGAGGACCCGGCGGCCCTTGGAGCGGATGACCCGGCGGCGCACGACCCGGCCGGGGTCGACGGGGGTCGACCGGTAGAAGGGCGCGGCGGCGGGCGCGCGCCAGTCGATGACGAGCGGCGCGTAGTCGGAGTCGAGGACGCCGATGCGGCCGATGTGGAGGGTCTCTCCGATGTCGGCGGTGTTGTCCGGGCGTACGGCGTCCTCGGCGGGCTCGACGGAGGTGTACGCCCCGTCGGGTCCCTTCTTCCCGTCCTTCCCGTAGAGGAGGTCGATGCGTCCGAAGAGGAAGTCCTCGAACTCGTTGTTGAGCCGGTTGAGGTGGATGCCGGCCCGGAAGACCTGGGCGTCGCGCTCGGCGAGCGCGCCGGGCGTGCCGACCTGACCGCGCCGGGCGGCGTCGTTCATCAGGAACTCCGCCTCGTGGATCTTCTCCTCCAGCCGGCGGTAGACCTGGTCAAGATGTTCCTGCTCGACACCGATCTCACGGTCCCTGACCGTGTCCACGGCTTCCTGCGCGGCCACCTAAGGCCCCCTTCTCACGTGCACTGGGCAGCCGTCGAGCGTACGCCACCGGGAGCCGCCGTGTCAGGCGGGCGGGGGGTCGTCGTGCAGGAGCCGCTGGAAGAGGTGGTGGTCGCGCCATTCGCCGTCGATGTGGAGGAGGCGGGGGGCGGTGCCGATGCGGACGAACCCGCCCTTGGCGAGGACCCGTTGGGAGGCGTGGTTGTCGAGGAGGGTCCCGGCCTCGACGCGGTGCAGCCCGAGCTCCTCGCGGGCGGCCCGGCAGGCCTCGGCGACGAGCGCGGTGGCCAGGCCGCGTCCGGCGTGGTCCCGGTCGATCCAGTAGCCGAGGGAGGCGCCGCAGAGGGGTCCGCGGACGATCCCGGAGAGCGTGGCGACGCCCACGATCTCGTCCCCGTCGACGGCGAACCACCGCACCCCGCCGTCCGCGAGCCGCTCGACCTGTCCCTCGACGGTGTAGTACCGCTCGGCCCGGTACGGCTCCCAGGGCTTCATGTACTCCCGGTTCCGCACCACCGCACGGGCGAGGGCGGGGGCGTCGTCGGGAGCGGCGGGGCGGATGCGGGGGCCTTCGGCGGTCATGCGCGTACGGTAGCGGCCCGCCCGGCCCGTTCCCACCCGTTCGTACGGCAGCGGCCCGCCCGGCCCCGTTCCTATCCGTCGTACTTGTCGTCCGCCGCCGGGTCCAGGGCGAGCCGGTAGCCCCGCTTGACCACGGTCTGGATCAGTTTCGGGGTGCCGAGGGCGGTGCGGAGGCGGGCCATCGCCGTCTCCACCGCGTGCTCGTCGCGGCCCGCTCCCGGCAGGGCGCGCAGCAGGTCGGCGCGGGAGACCACCCAGCCGGGGCGGCGGGTGAGGAGGCCGAGGAGGGCCATGCCGGCGGGCGGGACGGGGCGCAGGGCGCCGTCGACGAGGACGGCGTGGCCGCGCACCTCCACCCGGTGCCCGGCGACCGGCAGGACCCGGGCGCGGGCGGGCAGTTCGGTGCAGAGGATCTGGACGAGCGGCCCGAGCCGGAAGCGCTCCGGCTGGTACGTGTCGACGCCCTCCGCCTGGAGCGGCAGCGCGGTCACGGGCCCCACGCACACCGCGAGCACGTCGTGCCGCAGCGCCGCGACGAGCTCCGCCCGCACCCCCCGCTCCCCGGCCCGGGAGAGCAGCGAGGCGGCGGCCGGGGCACTGGTGAAGGTCACCGCGTCCAGGCCCCCGGCGAGGACCGCGTCGAGGAGCCGGTCGAGCGGGCCGAGGTCCTCCGGCGGCATCCAGCGGTAGACGGGGACGACGACGACCTCGGCCCCGCCCGCCGTCAGCGCCTCCACGAAGCCGGGCAGCGGCTCCCCGTGCAGCTGGAGCGCGATCCGGCGGCCGTCCACCCCTTCGGCGAGGAGCCGGTCGAGGACCTCGGCCATGGACTCCGAGGACGGCGACCAGGACTCGGTGAGTCCGGCGGCCCGTACGGCCCCCTTGACCTTCGGTCCCCGGGCGAGGAGTTCGACGTCCCGCAGGACGGCGAGGAGCTCCTCGCCGCACCCCCAGCCGTCGGCGGCCTCGACCCAGCCCCGGAAGCCGATCGCCGTGGTGGCGACGACGACGTCCGGGGCGTGGCCGACGAGTTCCTTGGTGGCGGCGAGGAGTTCGGTGTCGTCGGCGAGCGGCACGATCCGCAGGGCGGGGCCGTGGACGACGGCGGCGCCGCGCCGGCGCAGCAGGGCGATGAGTTCGTCCGCGCGCCGCGCCGCGGTGACGCCGACGGTGAAGCCGGCGAGGGGGCCGTGTTCTTGCTCGTCCATGGACGCAGAGCCTGACGGGGACGCGTGACGGACGCGGTTCGCCCGTATTTCCTGGTCGTTACGGTCCGTGCCGGACACCGGGGATCACACCTTCGCGTAACCGGGCCGGGGCTCCGGCTCCGTGACGTCCTCGGCGGTCTCGGGCACGGCCGCCGGCCGTCGAAGGTATACCGCCCGGGTGACGCCCATGCAGGCGGCGTAGAAGACGAGGAAGGCGACGAAGGCGGCGGTGCCGGTGCCGTAGGTCTGGAAGGACTGCCGGAAGGCGAGGTTGATGCCGAGTCCGCCGAGCGCGCCGACCGCCCCGATGAGGCCCATGGCGGCGCCGGAGAGGCGCCGGCCGTACGCCTCGGCGTCCTCGCCCGCGAGCCCCTTCCGGTGCCCCTGGGCGAGGAAGATCGCGGGGATCATCTTGTACGTGGAGCCGTTGCCGAGGCCGCTGAGGACGAAGAGGCAGATGAAGCCGGCGAGGAAGACGGCGAGCGACTCGGTCACGGAGGCGTAGATCACCACGGAGGTCGCGGCGGCCATCGCGGCGAAGGTCCACAGGGTGATGCGGGCGCCGCCGTGGCGGTCGGCGAGGGAGCCGCCGACGGGCCGGACGAGCGAGCCGAGCAGGGGCCCGACGAAGGTGAGCGAGGCCGCCTGGAGCGGGGTGCGGCCGAACTGGGTCTGGAGCACCAGGCCGAAGGCGAAGCTGTAGCCGATGAAGGAGCCGAAGGTGCCGACGTAGAGGAAGGCCATGATCCAGGTGTGCCGGGCCCGCACGGCCTCCTTCGCGGCCCCGGTGTCGTTCCTGACGGGGGCGAGGTTGTCCATGAAGAGCGCGGAGCACGTGGCGGCGACCACGACCAGGGGCAGGTAGACGCCGAGCACGATCCGGGGGTGCGTGGCGCCCGCGGTCCCGATGACGAGGAGGCCGACGAGCTGCACGACGGGGACGCCGATGTTGCCGCCGCCCGCGTTGAGCCCGAGCGCCCAGCCCTTCTTCCGCAGCGGGAAGAAGGCGTTGATGTTGGTCATGGAGGAGGCGAAGTTGCCGCCGCCGACGCCGGTGAGGGCCGCCACCAGGACGAAGGTGGTGTACGACGTCCCGGGCTCCATGACCGTGAAGGCGAGACCGGTCGGCAGCAGGAGCAGCAGGGCGCTGAAGACGGTCCAGTTCCGGCCGCCGAAGCGGGCGACGGCGAAGGTGTACGGGATCCGGATCAGCGCGCCGACGAAGGTGGCGGTGCCGATCAGGAAGAACTTGCCGGCGGGGTCGACGCCGTACTGCGGTCCCATGAAGAGGACCATGACCGACCACAGGCTCCAGACCGAGAAGCCGATGTGCTCGGAGAGGACGGAGAAGATCAGGTTCCGCCTCGCGATCCGCTCCCCCTTCTCACGCCAGAAGGTCTCGTCCTCCGGTTCCCACCGTTCGATCCACCGGCCGCCCATGTCGCACCTCCGCGGTGTCGGGTCCTGGGGCGTCCACAGCCCCGGTCCTCCTGGCGACGACGCTAGGGAGGCCGCGTTTCAGGCCGGTGCCGCGAGGTGACGGCGGCGGAACCTTGCTCTCACCCGGGGGGCGCGGTCGCTGTGAGCGGGAGCGCGGTCGTCGCGGGCGGGGGGCCGGGGAGGCCCGGCTCGTCCTCCGGCAGCCAGGAGTCCGGCGGGCGGACGAGCCAGCCCTCCCGGGCGCCGATCTCGGCGGCGGCGGTCCGCAGGGCGTCCAGGCCGGGGTGGCGGAGCCCCTTGCGCCACACCAGGCTCACGGGCGAGAGGGGGACGGGGTCGACGAGCGGCCGCAGGACGCAGCCGGGCATGGGCGGGAACTCGACGACGGCGAGCACCGGGTGGCGGTGCTTGGCCATGATCCGGCGGAACTCCTCCTTGCCGACCGCGAGCGGGGCGGGCGGGGCGACCTCGATGCCGCGCCCGGCGAAGAGCCGGACGGCGAGGTCGGTCCACTCGGGGGTGCGCTCGTTCCCGGCCCCGGCGTAGATCCGCTCCCCGGCGAGGGCGGCGAGCGGTACTTCGGGGAGCCGGGCGAGGGGGTGGTCGTCGGGCAGGATCACGGCCATCGGCTCGTACCGCACGAACTGCGCGTCGAGCCCGGCCCGCAGGTCGGCCGCGAGGCCGCCGTACCGGCCGAAGGAGGTGTCGAGCCGGCCGGCGAGGAGGGCCCGCGCGGCGCCGGTGAGGCCGCTCTCGTACCGGGCCATCAGTTCGAGGTCGGGGGCGAGTTCGCGGGCCCGGCGCAGGACGCGCTCGTGGGCGAGGTCGGGGCTGTTGAGGTCGACGAGGAGGGGCCGGGGCGCGCCCCGGAAGGCCTCGCTCAGCTCGTCGTGGGCGGCGAGCACCCGGCGCGCGTACGGCAGGAGCCGCTCGCCGTCGGGGGTGAGGGAGACCTGCCGGGTGGTCCGGACGAACAGCTCGGCGCCCAGCTCGCGCTCAAGCCGCCGGACGTCCCGGCTGAGGGCCTGCTGGGCGACGTAGAGGCGGGCGGCGGCGCGGGTGAAGTGCAGCTCCTCGGCGACGGCGGTGAAGGCGCGCAGGAGACGGGGGTCGGTGTCGTACGGGGAGGCCACCGCCGCATTCAACAACACGGGTGCGTGAATGGCCATCGATCAGGTGTTGGACCGGCCGGGCCCGCGCGGCCGAACCTTGATCCATGCCGCAACCGGACCTCACCCTCACCCCGGCGGGCCCGGCCCTCGCGCCGCGCTACGCCGACCACACGGACCACACGGACCACACAGACCGCACCGACCGCACCGACCGGCCGCACGACCTCGGCCGGAGCCCCCGCGACCGTGCCCCCGCCCCCTCGCCCCGCGCTTCCCGCGCTTCCCGCAACCCCTACCGCCGCCTCTTCGCCCGCCCCGGCACCCTCGCCTTCACCGCCGGGGGGCTGATCGGCCGGCTGCCCGCGGGCATGTTCGGCGTCAGCGCCGTGATCATGATCGCGTCGGCGTACGGCTCCTACGCCCTGGCCGGCGCGGTCACCGCCACCGGTCTCGCCGTCGGTTCCGTCGTGGCCCCCCTGACCGCCCGGCTCGTCGACCGGTACGGGCAGGCCAGGGTCGCGGTCCCGGCCGCCGCGTACGCCCTCCTCGGCCAGCTGGTCCTGGCGCTGTGCGTCCACGAACGGGCCCCGGTCTGGACGCTCTTCGCGGCGGTCGCCCTCACCGCCACGTTCCCGAACACCGGCGGGATGTCCCGGGCCCGCTGGGCGCACCTCCTGCGGGACGAGCCGGACGCGCTGCACACCGCGAACTCCTTCGAGCAGGCCGCCGACGAGCTCTGCTTCATGCTGGGCCCGGTGCTCGCCGCCCTCTTCTGCTCGGCGCTCTTCCCCGAGGCCGGCACGCTCGCGGCCGGCGCGTTCCTCCTCGGGGGGACCCTCCTCTTCACCGCCCAGCGCTCCACCGAACCGCCGGTCGCCCCGCGCACCCCGGCGGGCTCCCCGCTGCGGGCCCCCGGCATGGTGCCGCTGCTCGCGGTCTTCCTGGCCACCGGGGCGCTCTTCGGCTCCATGGAGGTGGTGACCCTGGCGTACGTGGACGGGCCCCTCGCCGGACCGGTCCTCGCCCTCCAGGCGGCGGGCTCCTGCGCCGCCGGCCTGCTCTACGGCCGGGTCCGCCGCACCGCCCGGCTGCGCACCTGTCTGGCCGCGATGGCGGCCCTGACGACGCTGCCGCTGCTCGCCGCCTCGACCGGCTTCCTGCCCGCCCTGGCCGCCGGCCTGCTCGTGGCGGGCATGGCGACGGCGCCGACGATGGTGACGGGCATGGGCCTGGTCCAGCGCCTCACGCCCGCCGCCCAGCTCAACGAGGGCATGACCCTGGCCGTGACCGCGCTCCTGGCCGGCATCGCGACCGGTTCGGCCACCGGCGGCTGGGCCGCCGACCACGGCCCGTTCGCCGCGTTCGGCTTCCTGGTCCCGCTCGCTGCGGCCGCGACGGCGTTCGCCCTGTGCACGGCGGCGGACCTGGCGGCGGGCATGACGAAGGCCCGGCGGTCGTGGTGACCACCGGGCCTGCGCCCACATGGGATGAGTGGAGATGGCGGGAATCGAACCCGCGTCCAACGGTACGGAAACAGAGCTTCTCCGTGTGCAGTCCGCTACGAGTTTCTCAGCCCCGGAGATCACGCGGACAAGTCTCCGACGGGCTCAGTCACTGTTTGGTTTCCCTCCAACCCCCGTGACCGGGGCTAGAGGTTTAGATCCCTAGATGACGCCAGGATCCGGGTCGGGACCATCCCCGGGCTGACGCTCCTCACAGAGGCTTCTGTTCGTTACCTAGAAATTAGGCAGCGAGGGCGAAGCGGGAGTTATCGCTCTTGGTGTTGGCGATTATTGGTTGCGACATATGGTTTACGAGATCATTGCCGCTTCCTCGACACGCTTCCTCTGCATCGGTATCCGCTGTCGAAACCGATCATCCCCATGTTGATTTTTCAAAGGTCGCACCCGCCGTGGGGTGCGTGCCCCATCGTACGTGACCGACGGCGGCCGTCGCCAGCGCATTCCCGGCGACCGGTCCCCCGGCTAGAGGGACTGGCCCGCGCGCTGGCGCCGCTTGGCCGCCGCGACGGCGCGGCTCGTCTCGCGCGTGTCCTGCTTCTCGCGGAGGGTCTGGCGCTTGTCGTACTCCTTCTTGCCCTTGGCGAGGGCGATCTCGACCTTGACCCGGCCGTTGAGGAAGTACAGGGCGAGGGGCACGATCGTGTGACCCGTCTCCTGGGACTTCGCCTCCAGCTTGTCGATCTCCTCCCGGTGCAGCAGCAGCTTGCGCTTCCGCTTGGCCGAGTGGTTGGTCCAGCTGCCCTGCATGTACTCCGGGACGTGGATGTTGTGCAGCCACGCCTCGTGGTTGTCGATCTGGACGAAGCCGTCGACCAGCGAGGCCCGCCCCATCCGCAGCGACTTGACCTCGGTGCCCATGAGCACCACACCGCACTCGTAGGTGTCGATGATGAGGTAGTCGTGCCGCGCCTTCTTGTTCTGCGCGATCAGCTTGCGCTCCGGCGCCTTGTCCTGGTTCTTCTTGGCAGGCTTGCCCTGCACGTTCACGAGTCCCTTTGCCATAGTGCGGTCATTTTCGCACTACGAGCCCCCTCCGAGGCCACTCAATACCGTCCTCGCCCGTTCCTCGGCCCGCTCCGCCGCCGTCAGGTCCGGGGTGATGCCGCGTCCGTCGACGGCGTGCCCGGCGGGCGTCCGGTAGTGGCCGACGGTCAGCTCGGCGACCGAGCCGTCGGGCAGGGTGCTCGGCATCTGGACCGAGCCCTTGCCGAAGGTCCGGGAGCCGACCGTGACGGCCCGCCCCCGGTCCTGGAGGGCGCCGGTGAGCAGTTCGGCCGCGCTCATCGTGCCCCCGTCGACCAGCGCCACCAGGGGCCGCTCGGTGTCGCCGCCGCCCTCCGCGTACACGGCCCGCTCCTCGCCCTCCACGTCGTACGTGGCGACGAGCCCGCCGTCCAGGAAGGCGGAGGCGGCGGTGGCGGCCTCCGCGACCAGGCCGCCCGCGTTGCCCCGCAGGTCGAGCAGGACGCCGGCGCCGGCCGGGGCGTCCCGCACCGCGTCCCGCACGCGCGTGCCGACGCCCTTGGTGAAGGCCTCGACCCGGATCAGCACGGCCCCGTCGTCGAGGCGGCGGACGGTCACCGGGTCCGTCGCGAGCCGGGCCCGGCGCAGGGTCTGCGTCCAGGCGGCGCGCCCGCGCTCGACCCGCAGGGCGACGGACGAGCCCGGCACCCCGTCGCCGCGCAGCAGCGCGACGGCCTCGGAGACGGAGAGCCCGTCGACCGGTCGGCCGTCGACGGAGACGAGCCGGTCGCCGGCGCGGAGCCCGGCCCGGGCGGCGGGGCCGCCGGCCTGGACCCGGGTCACCCGGACGCGGTCGTCGCCGGCCCGGCCCGCGGAGAGCCCGACGCCCGTGTAGGTCCCGTCGAGGGCCTGCTCGAACTCCGCGTACTCCCGCTTGTCGTACACCGCGCCCCAGCGGTCGCCGCTGCGGCTGACGAACTCCTCGGCGGCCTTCTTGCCCGACTTCCCGTCGGCCATGGCCGCGGCGGCGGCGCGGCGGAGGGCGGCGCCGTCGACGGGCGGCCGGTCCTCGGGCCGCTGCCCCGCGCCCGGGGACGCCCCGGTCCGCTTGACCGCCGGCTCCTGCCGGGGCAGCGAGCCCGTGGCGGCGGCGGTGGCGAGGACGCCGGTGAAGACCAACGTCAGAACGGCCCCACGGAGCACTCCGCGGGGCCGGATACAGAGGAGGTCGGTGCCGTCCGGCATGTCGCCCACTCTAGGACAAGACGATGGCGCCGCACGGGCTTTGGCCGTACGACGCCATCCGCGCAGGGGGGTGTCTTCTCACACCTTCAGGTACTTGCGCAGCGCGATGAGAGCCGCCACGGCGGGCATCAGGAGGCCGATGGCGATCACCAGCGGCAGCTTGGCGAAGACCGCGTCCCAGCCGATGAACTGGATGAGCTGGACCTTGTCGGCGAGGGCGATGCCGTGGTCGATCAGGAAGTACCGGCCGGCGAGCAGCAGCACGCAGGCGACGCCGCCGCCGAGGAGTCCGGCGAAGGCGGCCTCCATGATGAACGGCATCTGGATGTAGAAGCTGGACGCGCCGACGAGCCGCATGATCCCCGTCTCGCGGCGGCGGCTGAAGGCCGAGACGCGCACGGTGTTGACGATCAGCATCAGCGCGATGACCAGCATCAGGCCCATGACGCAGAGCGCGGCGATGTTCATGCCGTTCATCAGGTCGAAGAGGTTCTGCAGGATGTTCCGCTGGTCCTGGACCGACTCGACGCCGTCCCGGCCGGCGAAGGCCGTGGCGACCACCTTGTACTTCTCCGGGTCCTTGAGCTTGACCCGGAACGACGACGGCATCTGGTCCGGCGTCACCACGGAGGCGAGGGCGGTCTCGCCGTACTGCTCCTTGTAGTGCTTGTAGGCCTCGTCGGACGTCTCGTAGTGGACGGACTCGACGATGTCCATGTCCTTCAGGTCGGCCTCGATCCGCTCCTTCTGCTGTCCGGTGACCGCGCCCTTGGGGCACTTGCCCGCGGTGGCCGCGTCGGCCTTGTTGCAGAGGTAGATGGAGACGTTGACCTTGTCGTACCAGTAGTCCTTCATCGTGCTGACCTGCTCGCGCATGAGCAGCGCGCCGCCGAACAGGGCGAGCGAGAGGGCCACGGAGACGATGACGGCGAAGGTCATCGTGAGATTGCGCCGGAGACCGACGCCGATCTCGGAGAGCACGAACTGAGCGCGCATGGGTCTGCTTTCTCCTACTCGCTACAGGCTCAGTGCTGGTATCCGTAGACGCCGCGCGCCTGGTCGCGGACGAGGCGGCCCTTTTCCAGCTCGATGACGCGCTTGCGCATCTGGTCGACGATGTTCTGGTCGTGGGTCGCCATGACGACGGTGGTTCCCGTCCTGTTGATGCGGTCGAGCAGCTTCATGATGCCGACGGAGGTCTGCGGGTCGAGGTTGCCGGTGGGCTCGTCGGCGATCAGCAGCATCGGACGGTTGACGAAGGCCCGGGCGATGGCGACGCGCTGCTGCTCACCGCCGGAGAGCTCGCCCGGCATCCGGTCCTCCTTGCCGCCGAGGCCGACCAGGTCGAGCACCTGCGGCACGGCCTTGCGGATCTCGCCGCGCGGCTTGCCGATGACCTCCTGGGCGAAGGCCACGTTCTGGGCGACGGTCTTGTTGGGCAGCAGGCGGAAGTCCTGGAAGACCGTCCCGAGCTGGCGCCGCATGTGCGGCACCTTCCAGTTGGACAGCCGGGCCAGGTCCTTGCCGAGGACGTGCACCTGGCCTTGGCTGGCGCGCTCCTCACGCAGGAGCAGCCGCAGGAAGGTCGACTTTCCGGAGCCGGAGGAACCGACGAGGAAGACGAACTCCCCCTTCTCGATCTCCAGGGACACATCCCGGAGCGCGGGGCGGTTCTGCTTCGGATAGGACTTGGAGACGTTGTCGAATCGGATCACGAATGCACCACGGTCGGCCGGGAGTAGGTGTGCGTGACCTTACGCGACCGGGGACGGCCCCCGCAGTCGCGGTCCTGGCTTGTGCGGTATATCCTTTTCGCCCTTCCGGGCGGAGCACGACCGGCCGGCGGGGCGCGCCGAAACGGCGCGGAGCTGGCACAGTGGTAGGGGAACGTCCGGATCCCTCCGGTCGTTGCCCTGGTGGGTACCCCAGTGCGGGAGGAGGAGAGCGCATGACCTACGACCGACTGGTGTGCGCCAACTGCGCGGCCCCGGTCGCCGAGGGCCGCTGCCCCGTCTGCCGCGCGAACCGGGAGCGACTGACCCCCCAGGGTCTTTCCCCCGCCATGCTGCTGACGGTGGCGATCGCCCTCCTGGCGGCGATCGCGCTGCTCGCGGCGGTCCGTACGGCCTAGGGCCCGCCCGGACGGCCCATACGAGCCGGAACGTGAGAAGGGCCGGGGAGAGGTCTCCCCGGCCCTTCGTCATGCCCTGCGCACGCGCGGAGGCGTTACGCGGCGGTACGGCCGCCGGCGACGAGGCGCGGCAGCATGCGGAAGCCGATGCCTCCGGCGATCATGGTCGCGGCGCCGATGATCAGGAACGAGGTCTCGGCCGCACCGGTCTCGGCGAGCTCCTCCTTGGCCTGACCCTGCTGCACGGGCTGCGAGCCGGCGTTCTGGGTGTCGGGGTTGTTGTTGCCGGCGTCGACGCACTCGGCACCGTCGAGGTCGACGGTGCAGGTACCGGCGCCACCGGTCGCGGCGGAACCGCCGGTGGCGGTGGAGCCACCAGTGGCGGTGGAACCACCGTTGGCGGTGGAACCACCGGTGGCAGTGGAACCACCGGTGGTGCCCGAGCCACCGGTGTTGCCCGAGCCACCGTTGTTGCCCGAGCCACCGTTGTTGCCGTTACCGCCGTTGTTGCCGTTACCGCCGTTGTTGCCGTTACCGCCGTTGTTGCCATTGCCACCAGCGGCGTCGTTACCGCCCGCGGCGTCGTTGCCACCGGCCGCGTCGTTACCGCCCGCGGCGTCGTTACCGCCCGCAGCGTCGTTACCGCCCGCAGCGTCGTTGCCACCGGCCGCGTCGTTGCCACCGGCCGCGTCGTTGCCACCGGCCGCGTCGTTGCCACCCGCAGCGTCGTTGCCACCGGCCGCGTCGTTACCGCCCGCAGCATCGTTACCGCCAGCGGCGTCATTCCCGCCCGCAGCGTCGTTACCACCGGCCGCGTCGTTACCGCCCGCAGCATCGTTACCGCCAGCGGCGTCATTCCCGCCCGCAGCGTCGTTACCACCGGCAGCATCGTTACCGCCCGCAGCATCATTGCCACCGGCCGCGTCGTTGCCGCCCGCAGCATCGTTGCCACCGGCGGTGTCGGTGCCACCGCTCTCGGCGCCCTCGATGGTGCCGACGATCGTGTTGCCGTCGGTGTCGCCCTCGCTCTGGAGGGTGATCTCCTCGGACTGGTTCGTGTCCGAACCGAAACTGTCGACGGCCTGTGCGGCGCCGGCCGCCGTCAGGGACGCACCGGCGATGATCACGGCACTGGCCGCGACCCGCACCAGGCGGACCCGCGTCTTGTTGGTCATCTGGCTGCTACCCCCAGTAGCTCATCTCGTCATGGGGCAGCGCTCGGGGCCTGCGCGGCAGGGGCGGCGGTCACGACCGGACCGGCCCCCGTTCACACGCGTCCCAGAAATGCGCATGCCAGTACGTCACCCTTCCGAGTTTCCGAAGAAGCGTCAAGGTCGTTGCGCGTGCGATGCCCGAAAGATCACTTGCTGACCGACATGCGACGATGCAACTGTGACGTAAACCCTGAACTACGGGCCCCGCCGCGTCAGTTCCCTTGTCGACAAAGCGTCCTGACGGACCGTCTCCCGCTTGCTCCAGCGAATACCCGGCGCATGCGGAGGGAGGGCGGAACGGCACCGGGCCCCGCACCGTGTCGGTGCGGGGCCCGTGAGGAGGAGGAGCCGGAGGCTACTTGTCCTGCTGCTTGCGCCAGCGGATGCCCGCCTCCAGGAAGCCGTCGATCTCGCCGTCCAGGACGGCCTGCGGGTTGCCGACCTCGAACTCCGTACGGAGGTCCTTGACCATCTGGTACGGGTGGAGGACGTACGAGCGCATCTGGTTGCCCCAGGAGCTGCCGCTGTCCTTCAGCGCGTCCATCTTGGCGCGCTCCTCCTGGCGCTGGCGCTCCAGGAGCTTGGCCTGGAGGACGTTCATGGCGCTCGCCTTGTTCTGGATCTGGGAGCGCTCGTTCTGGCAGGAGACCACGATGCCGGTCGGCAGGTGCGTGATGCGCACGGCCGAGTCGGTCGTGTTGACGCCCTGGCCGCCGGGGCCCGACGCGCGGTAGACGTCGACGCGCAGCTCGGACTCGTCGATCTCGACGTGGTCGGAGGACTCGACGACCGGCAGGATCTCGACGCCCGCGAAGGAGGTCTGGCGGCGCCCCTGGTTGTCGAAGGGCGAGATGCGGACGAGGCGGTGGGTGCCCTGCTCGACGGAGAGCGTGCCGTAGGCGTACGGGGCCTTCACCACGAAGGTGGTCGACTTGATGCCGGCCTCCTCCGCGTACGAGGTCTCGTAGATCTCGGTGGAGTAGCCGTGGCGCTCCGCCCAGCGCAGGTACATGCGCTGGAGCCGCTCGGCGAAGTCGGAGGCGTCGACGCCGCCGGCCTCGGCCCGGATGTTGACCAGGGCCTCGCGCTCGTCGTACTCGCCGGAGAGGAGGGTGCGGACCTCCATCTCGTCGAGGGCCTTGCGGACGGAGGTCAGCTCCGTCTCGGCCTCGGCGAGGGTGTCCGGGTCGTCCATCTCCTCGGCGAGCTCGAAGAGCACCCCGAGGTCGTCGATCCGCCCGCGCAGGGTCTCGGCCTTGCGGACCTCGGCCTGGAGGTGCGAAAGCTTGCTCGTGATCTTCTGCGCCGCCTCCGGGTCGTCCCACAGGGACGGGGCCGCGGCCTGCTCTTCGAGCACGGCGATGTCGGCCCTCAGCTTCTCGAGGTCCAGGACGGCCTCGATCGACCCCATGGTCGAGGAGAGGGACTTCAGCTCTTCGGATACGTCGACGACTGCCACGCGTCCAGCGTAACGGCTCCGGGCGGGGAGCCGAACCTGCGGCCGCCGGGGGTGTCTCGGCGGTCCGCGGACACCCCCTAGGGGAGGGGGGAGGACTGCTGCGAGTCCTGGGGCGGGGCCTCCCCGTCGCCGGAGGCGACGTAGTAGCCGCCGGCGCCCAGCGCTCCCGTGATCACGACCGCCGCGACGGCGAAGGCGATCCGGCGCTTGCGGACCGCGCCCGCCTTGTGGCGGGCCGAGCCGGGGCGGCGGGCGCCGGGGGCCCCCGGGACCACGACCGCTGCGGCGGGGAAGGCGATCCGGCGCTGGCGGCCCGCCCCCGCCTTGTGGCGGGCGGGGCCGGGGGGGGGGGCGCCCGCCGGGCGGGGGGCGCGGGCCGTGCCGAGGGGGCCGCCGGAGAGCTCGTCGGGGGCCGGGACCCGCATGGAGGTGTGGGTGTCGCGGTGGGAGTCGGCGGAGGCGCCGGGGACGAGCGGGACGGCGGCCCGGCGGGGGCCGGGCTCGGCGGCGCCCGTCGCGGTGGCGGAGTACGCGTCGTCCTCGTACGGCTCCGGGGCCGGCTCCGCGTCGGGCTCGTCCACGTCCAGCGGCGGGATGCCCTTGAGCAGCGGCAGGACGTCCTTGAGGCGGGCGGCGAGCTCGGAGGCGCGCAGCCGGGAGGCCGGGGCCTTGGCGAGGCACTGCACGAGCAGCTGCCACAGCTCCTCGGGGATGCCGGGCAGCGGGACGACGGTCTCGGTGACGTGGCGGCGCAGGACCGCGCCGGGGTGGCCGCCGCCGAACGGGGTGAAGCCGGCGAGCAGCTCGTACAGGACGGTCGCGAGGGCGTAGATGTCGACGGCGGCGCGCGGCGGGAGGCCCTCGACGATCTCGGGGGCGAGGTAGTCGGGGGTGCCGATGATCCGGGTGGCCTTGGTGCGGCCGGGGGTGTCGATGAGCTTGGCGACGCCGAAGTCGGTGAGGAGGGCGGGGTGGGCGCCGCCGGGGCCGAGCGGGCCCTCCATGTCGAGCAGGATGTTCTCGGGCTTGACGTCGCGGTGGACGACCCCGGCGGCGTGCGCGGCGGCCAGGGCGTCGGCGACGTCGGCGACGATCGCGACGGCGGCCTCGGGGGCGAGCCGGCGCTCGCGGTCGAGGCGGGTGCGCAGGTCGGTGCCGCGCACGAGGTCCATGACGAGGGCGAGGTCGTTGCCGTCGACGACGAGGTCGCGGACCTTGACCACGCGGGGGTGGTCGAGTCCGAGCAGGGCGGTCCGCTCCCGGACGAAGCGGCCGACGAGTTCCTGGTCGGAGGCCAGGTCCTCGCGCAGCAGTTTGACGGCGACGGGCCCCTCGGGGCCCTCGCCGAGCCACACCGTTCCGGCGCTGCCCCGCCCGAGGATCTGGTGGGCGGTGTAGCGGCTGCCGATGTTCCGTGCCAAGACTGCTCCCTCAGCGGCTGCGGTTCACGCCAAACGTACGCGTCCGCGGGCGCCGGTCGTCACTTCCGGGAGGAAAACACCCCCCGGAAGTCGACAAATCAACAGTATTACTGTCCCGTACCGCCGGTAGCACCCGTTCCGGTGCCGGTTCCGGTCCCGGTGCTCGCGCTGTCGAACAGCTCGGACACCCAGGTGCTGAACGACGAGACGCCGTCGCCGATCGCCTCCCAGTAGCCCTTGCCCTCGGCGACCCAGCTCTGGAGCGGGGTCAGCTCCCAGACGAGCCAGCCGGCGACCACGAACAGGACGATCATGACCAGGCAGCCCTTGAGGCAGCCGAGGCCCGGGATCCGCACCGGGTTGGCGCTGCGCCGGCGCGGTTCGCGCGGCGGGCGCGGCTCGCGCGGTGCCGGGGCCTGGGGCGGCGGCTGCGGGGGCGTGTACTGCTGCCGGGGCGGGGCGTACTGCTGCTGGGGGG